>NZ_QMEV01000004.1 GCF_003284935.1 Mycobacterium colombiense | reverse complement strand
CTCGATGTCGAGCCGCTCGGCGCGCAGCAGCCGGGTCAGCACCGCGGCCAGCCCGGCGTCGTCGCCCACCACGACCAGCCGCCGATGCGGGCCGATGGCGGCATCGATGTCGGTTTCGCTGACCACCCGGTGGGTGTGCATGCCCCGCAAGGCCCGGTAGCGGGGCCGTTGGCCGAACAGCAGGGCCGCGACGGCTCGATCTCCTTGCGTCACAGTCCATCCAATCACGCGGTGCTCAATGCCGTTGTCTACCAGCATCTCTGGCCAAAGATGGCCGCGGCGCCGGAAGGGCTCGCGATAACGACACAGTCACAACATGGTGTCGACTGCGAAAGTTGTTGCAACGCTGCCGGTAAACAACCGGATACTTTACTCCTGCCACAGGGCCGGCGTTGCGCGGAATCCCGCCACGAGTGGTTAAGGGAACGGAGAACTACCATTCGCCGATTTACCGTCGTCTTGTCAACCGCGCGAACCGCATTGGTCGCGTCGGGTGCCGGCCCCACGCACTTGCGGTGCTGAAGAGGCAACTGCGCCGCGTCGGGGCCGTGTGGCTTTCGATTGTCCTGGCGTGCAGTGGATCTGCGACGGCCTCGGCGGACGAATCGATCGTGATCGACTTGGTGCGGCACGGGCAGTCGACGGCCAACGCGGCGAGCCTGATCGACACGGCGCCGCCGGGGGCATCGCTCACCGCGCTTGGTCAGCAACAGGCTCAGGCCGTCGCCGGCGTCCTCGCGGCCAATGGTCCGGTCGCCGCGATCTTCGCGTCGCAGTTGATCAGGACGCAGCAGACCGCGGCGCCGCTGGCTTCCGCGTTGGGGATGAATGTGCAGGCGTTGCCGGGGCTCAACGAGATCGACGCCGGCGCTTTCAACGGCCAGCCGCAAATCAGCCTCGGCGGGCTGGCCTATCTGCTGGCCCCGGTCGCGTGGCTGCTCGGGCTGCGGATCGTGCCGATGCTGGCCCCCGGCTCCACCGACTCCAACGGCTTCGAGTTCCGCAGGCGTTTCAACGGGGCGCTGCAAACCGTGTACGGGAACGCCGCGACCAACGCCGGCGGCTTCGGTGACGCGCTGCAGACGATGTACACGAGCGCGGTGGCCAACCCGGTCCGCGCCGCCAACGGCAGGATCACCGAGGTGGCGTTCTCCAGCGAGTTCGCCATCGGCGTCGGCACGATGATGAGCGTGAAGAACCCCGATCCGTTGCTCCTGCTTTTCGATCCGCTGCCCAATACGGGCATCGTCGTGATCGAGGGCAGCCCCCACGATGGCTGGACGCTGATCAGCTGGAACGGGAAACCGGTGCACGCGGGCTGGTCGGGCGCAAGGAGCGCCCGCGGCGCCAACGGCCTGTGCCTGATGCTGGACGCGTCTTCTCGGACCGGTGTGTGCGCGACCAAACCGCCCGCGTCGGCAAGTGCACCGGTCGGGGCGTCTCCTGGCTTAAGCTGATTTGCCCGGCTCCGCAGCCGGCCACCGGCGGCCCGCGTGGTCGCCAGGCTAGGGTGGGTCACCGGCTGGACCACAATTAGCCGGCCCGGTAAATTCTCCGCTATGGCCGTAGCAGCGTGTTTGACGCTTTAACCAGCCACAAAGCAGACTGTACGGCAGCAGTGGCAATGTCCGCTAGTGCCCTGGGATACCGTGGCTGACCCTGGCGACATGACACACAGATAACATCACCGGGAGCGCTGATATGGCTGGCAAGAAAGGCCGTCGCGGTTGGGGATGGATACGCCCCAGTGGTCGCAGCAAGAAACGTTGGCATGCAAGCTACCTTCACGACGGCGCACGCCACAACGCGCCGCACACCTTCGGAACCAAGCTCGACGCCGAACACTGGCTCTCCGCTGAGCGCCGACTGATCGACTTGGATGCATGGACGCCACCCGCCGAGCGCACCGCCGCACGCAAGGCCAAACCGATCACATTGGCCACATACGGCAAGACATGGATAGAACAGCGCACAGTCAACGGCCAGCCCCTCAAGGCGCGGACCAGGGCGCAATACGAGGCTCTGCTAGAGGGGCACCTTAAGCCGCTCGGCGCCGTGCCGATCAGCAGTCTGACGCCCGCCGCAGTGCGTTCCTGGCACGCAGCGCTGGGGGAGGACAGTCCGACGATGCGCTCTCACGCATACGGATTGCTGCACGCGATGCTGGCGACTGCGGTGGCCGACGAACTGATCCCGGCCAACCCCTGCACGATCAGGGGCGCGACGAAGGTCCGGCGTAAACGCAAGCCCGTGATCCTGACTGTGCCCGAGGTTGCCAAGCTGGCCGAGGTGATCGAGCCGCAGCGGTTCCGCGCGCTCATTCTGATCAGCACCTGGTGCGGCCTGAGGTATGGCGAGGTGACCGAGCTGCGACGTAAAGACATCGATAAGGACTGCGCCGTGATCACCGTGGCGCGCGGAGTCACCCATCGTGGCGGCTGCTTCATCGATACGCCCAAGAGCGGTTTAGGTCGGCCGGTGATCGTTCCGCCCCATATTCGCGACGACATCGCACTTCACCTGAAGACCCATGTGGCGAGGGACGGCGAGGCATTGCTTTTCACCGCTCCGCGCGGCGGGGTATGTGACCACCTAAACGACAAGACATTTCGGACGCACTTTATGAGGGCCTTGAAATCCATTGGCCGCGAGGGCGTCACGGTACATGACATGCGCCATTTCTGCGGCACGCAGACTGCGCGTGTCGGCAACCTGGTGGAGACCATGGAAAGGCTTGGTCACAGTACCGTCCAAGCATCGCTGATCTATCAGCAGGCCGTCTCTGGGAGGGACGCTGCCGTGGCTGAAGCGCTGTCCAGGCTGGCCGAAAAGCAACCATCCGACTCTGACTAAATGTGATATGCACCACTCTGACTCCACGGCAGGTGAGTCATTGTGACTCAACTGCAACGGATTTGGTGTGACTAGAGGTTAGCTGCAGTCGTGTCTCACCAAAAGTATTGACCAGCCTTTGATTCATCGGAACCGCTGATTTTTGATCAGCTGCAACGGGGTCAAAGTATCTGTAACTCATTCCGATATAGATAAACCGGCTCGGTGAGGGACGTTTGCGCCTCGGGGGCATTGGAGTCAACCTGAGGTCATGTCGAGCCACACTAGACACCCTGAGCCGAGGTTTATCGGCATTGCCTACGCTGCAACAGAATTCAGCGTCTCCCAAAAGCTCATCCGGAAGTGCATTGCAAGCGGAGAGTTGAAAGCGTTCCGTATCAACGGGTCTCGGGTCATCCGAATCAAGCGCGACGACCTAGAGGCGCTGATGCAGCCGGTTATCCGGTGATTCGGCTATTTGAGTAGCGACATCATCAACGCCTATCTGGTACGCCACGGCGACACGGGCGAAACCGTCATCACCGCATTTCGAAACGTATTGACGGACAAGCAAGTTGAAATGCTGAACGAGCATCGGCGACGCTATCCGCGCGATCAGATCCGGCCGCTACCCAACGCCGACATTCCCGCCACGGTCTTGGATCGAATAACGCAGGCGCTCGACGCTGAGCCCGGGCTTGATGTCGTGGCACTCGCGGTGCAGACATGCGAGCTTTTCCTGAATTAGGCGTTCCTGCACCATAATTGGTTCCGGCTGCACCTGGAAATAGTTCAACCCCCGACTGGGCTCACCACTTCCCAACCGGGGGTTGAACCGGAGTTGACGACATGAATGATAAGAGCGATTGGCGGCCAGTTCCCGACAGCAGGCAGTTGATGGTGTGGGACATACTCCCTGGGACCAGGGCCAAGCAATGGCACCTAGTTGAATCCGCCGTCAAGGACGGCATTGAGCTATACCTGGGGCCTGAGCCACCCGAAGTGGCCACGTACAACGTGGGGGCGCTCAAAGCCTGGCATAAAGAACGAAAAGCCAAGCGCGTCAATATCGTTGCAGAGCCGAACGACAACCTGAAACGCAAGTACGCCGTTGGGGCGCTCAATCGGATCGCTGACGATCTGTCGCGAACCACCATGGGCACCCGCGACGACGCGACCAACACAGCCATCTGGCGCCTGGGGGGATTCGTCAATGACGGCTTGCTGAACCGCGATGAAGTGGAGCAAGCCATCATCGGCGCATCAAATACCAACGGCCACGCCGGAGGGAACAAAACCCTCAGCCAGATCGTCAGGGACGTACACCGCGGACTAGATAAAGCGACGCATCATGTCGATTGGTCCGAAGTCGATTGGCACGCAACAGATAACACGACGCCTCAGCGGGCTGAGTCAAATGACTCAGGTGAGCCGAACGCTTTCGAGCGAGTGTTGCGACTCGTCCCGGCCAAGGACATTGAAAGCGATATCCCCGATTGGGTGTGGGAGTACGAGGGCGCTGGACGCATTCAACGCGCAGTGCTCACCCTATTCGCCGGGCGCCCGGAAGCCGGGAAATCAACAGCCGCCCGGTGGTTCGCGGCGCAGTGGAGCAAGGGTGAGCTTGACGGATGCTGGAAAGGTCAGCCGCAGAGGATCGCCTATATCGCACCAGAGGAAGCGCTTGACTTCGTTGTAAAGCCCGGCCTGCAGGTCATCGGCGCCAACTTAGACAACATCCTCTTTCCCGAGGTCGAGATTAACGGCGAAGCCGTCGCCCTACTCTCTGGCGCCGACGAGCAGAAGCTGTCAGAGCAGTTGCTGGCGGCCGGTGTCACCGTCGTCATCGTGGACCCGATCATGGCCACCATCGGCGCCAAAGTCGATATTTACCGGAACAACGAATTGCGGCAAGCGGTCGCGCCGTGGGTACGCATCGCAAACCGGATCAACGGCACCGTCGTTGGCGTCGTCCACCTGAATAAGGGGAACGGGCGCGATGTTGTCGCCTCGGTGAATGGGTCTAGCGCATTCGGGGAAGTGGCGCGCTGCGTATTCGGCTTTGCAAAAGACCCCGAGGCCGAGCCCGAACGCGTCATGTCGCAAGTGAAGAATTCATGTGGACCTGGAAATTTATCGCTCACCTATGAAATTGCAGAGGAATGGTTTACTGCTGACAGCGGGCGCAGCGCGTCCATGCCCCGTTTCACGATCACCGGGGAGTCAGATACGACGGTGGGCGACATTCTGGCGGCCGGTGATGGCAAGCGGCGGTTGTCGGCCAAGATGCGCCAGTTGCTCGATTTGGTGAACTCGCGAAGTGAGACCGGCGCTGCAGCCGTTGTCGAAAGCGGGATAGCCACCAGCAGTAACTCTGCGAGCAAAATGCTTGAGCGGCTCTACAAGCGTGGCGAAATAGATAACCCGACGTATGGCTTCTATTGCCCGAAGACGACCAAGCCGGTTAAGTGACGCGTGCCACAGTTGTCGAACTCATTTCTCACGCGCGCGTAGATGTGTCGAACTGTCGAACCTGTCGAACT
The DNA here is from genome assembly GCF_003284935.1 of Mycobacterium colombiense. Lineage (GTDB taxonomy): Bacteria > Actinomycetota > Actinomycetes > Mycobacteriales > Mycobacteriaceae > Mycobacterium > Mycobacterium arosiense_A. The sequence goes on along the minus strand of NZ_QMEV01000004.1, from coordinate 176,947 downwards.
CAGCCTCTACCAGTATGTATAGCAGCTACGCGTGTAAACAATTAACTGTCTATCTGTCGATCTTCAGCCAAGTTCGACAGTTCGACAGTTCGACAGAACGTCTACGCGCGCGGGTGAATGGCGCGCCATACTCGGCGTCATGGCGGCCGCCTCAGCTTTCCTCGCCGCTATTTCTTCCCCAGAGCTTCCAGGCGCCGCCTGTACCGGCCGGTGGGAGCTGTTCGACCGGGCTGCCGAGAAAGATGGCCCAGAACGAACACAGGCGCTAGGAATCTGCCAACGGTGCCCGTCCCTGGCACGCTGCGAGCAGTGGGCGGCCGGGCAGAGCTTCACGCCCGGAACGGTGGTCGCTGGCAAGGTCACTGCAGTGCGGAAGAAATCCTGCCGCACCGTTGAGCAGGCTGCCCCACTGACGCCCACGCTGGCAGAGGTAGCCGATTCCTTGGCGCTGCAGTGGCGTAAGCAGATCGCTACACGTCGGCGTGCTATTTGACAACTTCGGATATTCTGGATGTGGCTGCGCACGAAATGCGATTTCATCGCAAAACTCAATAAAAGGAAATCAACATGAACGCATTATCGGTAGCGCGCCATCGCAGGCGCAGTGATCGAAACAGCAACGGCCAATTTAAGTGCCTCACGTGCCGCCGTCGCGAAGACCTTCGAAACGAAGAACCGCCATATTGCCCAGCGTGTGGTAAACCCTCGATGTATTCCCTAGACATTGATCGATTCGTCCATTCAGACGGATCAGCGAATAAGCACTGCTGGATTTCCATGACCAGCGGCAACCCCCTGGAAGGAAATCAAGTGAATGACGACGCCTACCCATTGGTCTACGTCGCTGCCGAATTGGGCTGTGGCACAAAGGAAGTTGAGCGTAAAGTCAACGGCTCACTCATCCGAGATGATGCGGGCATGCGCTACGTCCCGGCGCCCCTCGTTAAGCAGCTCATTACCGACAGGGACGCGGCGAAGGCCACTGAAGCCGAGCGGCGTCGCGCGGAAGCCGAGCACCACGCCCGACTCCGTGAGCAGCGACGACGTGAACGCGAACTCGCGGCCGCCCGCACGGGCGATCCACACGCAGAGACGTTGGCTCGGACTGGCGCAGGTTGGCGCCAATGAGCACTCTGCAACTCCGCAGTGCCACAGAGGGCGCCGAAGTCCTCGGGGTGAGCTTTGACGAGCGGATCATCACCGTTTGCGTCGTCCCCTACGAGCAGCCCACGCCCGTCGAACATCGCGGCGAACTGTGGACGGAGACGTTTGCTCGCGGCGCCTTCGACAACACACTGAAAAACGTTGACCCAACTAGCATCAGAGTCAACAGGGGCCACGACAAGACGAAGACCATCGGAAAAGTTGTCGCTCTCTACCCCAATGATCCACGCGGCTTGGTGGCAGACATCAGGATTGCGAACACTGCTCTTGGTGACGACAGTCTCGGATTGGCTGCTGAGGGGTGTCTATCCGCGTCGATTGGTGCGTACAACCGTCCCAGCGGCGTCATCAGCGACCGCTACAACCGGACACGGCGTGTGGTTGAGGCATTCCTCGATCACGTTGCACTGGTAGAGAACCCGGCATACAGCGGTGCCGAAGTGCTGGCAGTGCGCAGCCGCAGCGTCGGCACCCCAAACATGGACAGCATCATCAACGCCCCGATATTTACATGGGCCGAGCAACGACTAGATCCCGTTCACCGCTGGGCGCGCAAACGGCTGGGCTTCTGACGTGGCGCGCATCATGGGCAACTACAGCCCTAGCGTGAAGGTAGCGCAGAACCAGCGTTACGCCGTGGTCACCCTGGCCGGCTTCCGCTTCAGCATGAACAAAATCGAAACTCTGGACTTCGCGAAGCAACTGGTAATCGTTGCTGAACAACTTGAGCTGCCGCCGCTGATCAAGGCGGAAGACAAATGACTTCGCCGCCCGAGGGACGACCGTCCGGGGCGACTGCAGACCGCAGCCTAGTGCGGTGCATCGCGCGGTCGGGCGCACACAGCTTAGCTGGTGGCTTGAGGAACCACCTGCCCAGCTCGGAGCGCCTTGCCATCGGGCGGCGAACCAATCGTAAGTTGTTGTGCGACAACACAATTGGAAATCGGGAATGCTTGCAGCACAACGGGATTCGATTTTTTGACGGTGCAATGAGCGCGAGGCCGGGTCGCGCTGCATCTATATACCAAAAGAAAACGGCAAAACAAAACGAAAAACAAAGAAAGACAACAACTTTCACCGCTCAATTGGCTGCGAAAAGCGTTGGAATACAAGGGGATTGATCGTGGCCAAGGGTACGAAGCTAGCTTCCGGGTACATCGAGCTTGATATCGAGTACACCGATGCGCTGAAGAAAATTACCAAGGATCTCACCGACCTGGAAAAGGCGTCCAAAAAGGCCGGTGACGAGACTGGTAAAAACCTGGCCAAGGGCACTGACGACACCGCCAAATCCATTGAGGCAGCGAAGAAGTCGACCAAAGAGCTTGGCGACGAGCTAACTAAGGCTAGCAAGAAACTCGATGAGAGTAACAAATCTGTCACCGAGCTGGACAAAAAGCTAAGCAATTCCAAAAAGACCGCTGGTGAGATTGGCGATGTCCTCTACGAGGGCGTCAAGCAGGCGACCATCAATGTCATCGAGTCCATCACGGACGAAATGACCGGCGCCGCAAAGGAATCCTCCCAGGGCATAGCGGACAGCATTCGCGATGGCATCTCGAACGCCGCTCAGGATGGCGGTAAGTCGTTATCTGATGCACTGGTCCATGCGGCTGCTGAAGGTGGCCGGGCGCTCGGCACTATGGTTGGGGAATCCAGTGTCGGCCACTGGCTGCAGGACATGGGCAAGTCTGTCCAGGGCTTCAAGGATGATTACATAACCCCTGCCGTCGACGGGGTGCTCTCCCTTGCCGATGGCTTCAAGGCGTTGCAAAGCCACGACGTTGCCGGGGGACTGTCCAGTGTCGCGGACGGTTTGACGAAGATCGGCCAAAGCGATGCCGCGAAAACGGTCCAGGACTTGGCTGAGAAGGCGCAGCCCCTGCAAGACGAGTTCCTGGGCCTGAAGGGCAGCATCGAGGGTACGGCTGAAGGCCTAATGTCGTTGGCGGGCAACTCGGGCAAGATCGCGGGTGGTCTGGAAGCGATTTCGGCGGCTGCTGGTCCGCTCGCGGCAACGTTCGCCATGCTGCAGGCCATCCCCGGATGGTCAGAGGGTGCGAGTGGTGTGCTCGATCAGATTCAGGGCAAGAAGGGCTTCAACGCGCAAGACTGGTTCCACACCCTGACCCCCGGAACTGGAATCATCGACCAGGCATTAGGCCCGGTAACGAATGGCCCCGACCCCACCAAGGGCTTCCGGAGCCCTATTACTGCCAAGCCGGGGGTGTCAGCGATTCCGTTGCCGGGGTCTGCCCCGGCCGTGGAACCGGGCTATACGGCCGCCACGGGCTCGATGGACCCATTTGCCGCCCTGGGTAGCCCAGGTGCCCCGAAAGCCGCGCCGAGCGGAAATAGCGGCGGCGGTTTGGACCAGTGGATTGCGCAAGCGCAGGCCATCACTGGCGTTGATGCATCGTGGACGCCAGGGCTGAAAACCTTGATCGGTCGTGAGTCGAGTGGTAACCCGTCCGCTATCAATCTGTGGGACAGTAACGCGAAGGCGGGCCACCCTTCGCAGGGCTTGATGCAGCTCATCCCAGGCAATTTTCAGACCTACCATGTGCCTGGAACTGCGGGTGACATCAATGATCCTGTAGCGAATATCGCGGCTGGAATCCGTTACATCCAAGCCAATTACGGAAGTATCTCCAATGTGCAGCAAGCCAATCCGAACTTGGTTCCCAAGGGATACGATGATGGCGGTTTGCTTCCGCCCGGATTAACGTTGGCGCACAATGAAACCGGAAAGCCTGAGCTAGTGCTTACTCAGGATCAGTTGGCCGGGTCGCAGGCGCCGCCGCAGGGTATCGATATGGGGGCGCTGCTCGGCCAAGGGCAGGGTCAGGGTAACGACGCGATGCAAGGCCTGTTCGGTGCGCCGGGCGGAAAAGACCTGCGCACTCAGGGTTACATCCCGGCCGGAGCGGGCGGTGGCGGTGCGGCCGGCACCAGCTTCATTTCGGGCTCGCTGCAGATGGGCGCCCAGGCCATCAACGGTCTGATCGATCAGGCCGCGTCCGCTGCATCCCAGGCGGCGTCCATGGGTGCCAATGCGTTCGCTCCGGGCTCTGGTGGCGCGGCGGGTGCGGCGGCCAGTTCGGCTATCGGTATCGGTACCCAGGCGGCCAAGCGTGGTGTGCAATACGGCTTCCAGATGGCGGGCATTGCCGGGGACGCTGCCACTGAAATCCTGATGCCGTTCGGTGTTCCCCGGTTCTTCCAGACCGACCCTACGCAGTTCATGCCTCAACTTCCGGGCCAGGCCGCAGCAGTGACGACGGGCGAAAAGGCCGAACAGTCGCAGGACAATCCGGCCGCCGCTAACCAGCCGGGCATGAACCCAGCAGGGCCGGTGCAGCCAGGACAGTTACCCGGTCAGCAGCCAGTTGGCTCGCCCGCGCAGATCGCTTCACCGGGCACGGGGGACTTCACGCCTGCGGCGGTGGGCACACCGGCCTTGTCGGGAACTAATCAGACGGCGCCCCAGGTCCCTGATATCAATGCCGGTCCTATGCCAAAGGGGCCTGCCTCGGCCGGTGTGCAACCTGCTGCACCGGCTCCCGCGCCGAAGCCTTCAAATCCGCCTGGCCCGTTGGACTTTCTGCCCCTGGATATGCCCAATGTCTATGACGATGGTGGATGGCTGATGCCTGGCCAGATCGGCATCAATAAGTCCAATGCTCCCGAGCCGCTGGCGGTGTTCACTCCAGAGCAGTGGGGTGCACTCGGCGCGGTCGCCAAGGGCGCGAACATGAGGCCCGATCCCACACAGGGCGCCTCGTATGACTATCGGACGGTTATCGAGAACGTCACCGTTAAGGATGTGAATGAGCTTATGAACGAAGCAAGTTCACGTCAGCGGCTACAGATGATGCGCCATGCCGGAAGGCCGTGAGGAAATGCCATGAGATGGACATCGGCGAAAGTCAATCCCGTCATCAGCAAGTGTGACGCCCACCGAGCTCAAATGCTCGTCGGAACAGTCAAACTCGTGATGACCCGTACCGAGGCTATCTGGCTGGCCAACCAACTTGCCGACGTCGCCGCTGCGCTTTCCGGGGAGCCGCAAGGGTAGGGGCGCGGTTACGCTAGAAAAAAGCAAATTGCGCTCATAATCGGCCATGTGATCGTCGCGTAAGTTCTACTGTCTTCTCATGTCCGACGCTCTGGATAGGTGGCAGGTGGAGCGCGCTGAAGCGCTGGATAGCCTGGACTCAATCCATGGCAAGATCACAGGCCGTAAGCGTGGCCGGAAGTACAACACGAAGCACCTGAATCGTGCCCTCTTTGTTGCGCTCGCAGCTGAATTTCAAGGGTTCTGCCGTGATCTGCATGAGGACGCCGCGATCCACATCGCGAACAGTCTGCAAACCGTCCCAGGTAACGCAAAGGCCGTCCCCGTAGTCCTGGACGCGCTGGTTAGGGAGCGCACCATCTCGTCAACCAGGGGACCAAGTAAGGACCGCCGACTGGACAAGGGGAATGCGGACTTTAGCGCTTTGGTTACAGACTTTGCGACCCTAGGTATCCTGATAAGTGACGAACTGAAGGCGCGTTACCCGAGGAAAAGTCCGAAGTGGGTGCGGACGCTGGAAGCTCTGAATGACGCGAGAAACGGCATCGCGCATAGCGACGCGCAAAAGTTGGCTAGTTCCGACCGCGACCATGGGCTCACTCTGGCAACCTTCCGTCGGTGGCGCAGCTCTCTGAACGGCGCTTCTGTCGGCATGGATAGGGTTGTAGGTGCATACTTGTTGGACTTAACGGGCACTAAGCCGTGGTAAGGGAAGGGAGAGGACTGTGAGCCAAAGACGACAGCCACGCCCCGGGGACCGCGTACGTGTCCAGTTCGGACCTCGTGTCATCGAGGGCACGGTGCTCCGTGTGCGCGGTGATTACATGACCATCAGCGTCGTGACGGATGACGCTGATGAGTCCATTGACCGATTCGTACGCACGGACGCCCTAGTCTCCGCTTAAAAGAGAGCACCCGGTCAATCTGGCCGGGTGCCTCTGTCGTGAGTCGGGATGACTCAGGTGGTTGGTCCGCAAAAAGCTCGCAGGAATTGCTCGTACATCAGCGTCCCCCATGGGTCACGTGTCGACACCCGTGGATCGAGTGGCACGAGCTGGTCCCCACATTGCGCGAAGCCAGGTCCAGGTGTCGGCGGGCCGGGGTCCGCGTGAGCTACCCCCACCAACGATGAGACGACCACGATGGCCGCGATCACCGCGAGCACGATGGCCCCGTCCCGCGCCATCTTGCGGCGCGATTCTGCGGTGCGAAGTGACCCTGACGCCAGCGAGGCGACGAGCCAGAGCCCGAACACGATGGCCGCCAGAATCATCGCGCACCGCCCGCTGGGTGCTGGCGCTGCACGGCGGCGTCAACTGCCCCATCGGCTCCGAGGGCGCGGATGTCCCCGAGGACGACCGCCTTAAGCCGTTCGGCGTGGCGCCGCGCGACGTCCAGTAGTTCTAGTAGCTCGATGGCCCGCGAGCAGCGAGAGTCTTCCAGCAGCGTCGCTGCGCTGGATGCGCGCGAGGCGGCTAGGTCGATGAGGCTCCCGATGTCGGCAAGGTCGTTCAGGGCTGTGCATAGGCCGTCGCTCGCTGCCGTGGCCGCCGTGTAGCCGGGTTCGGGTTGTTGAGATAATTCGGTGGTGTTCATTGCTAGGGTTCTCCTGTTTCGAGATGGGCTTGACAACTAACGGAGAACCGGGGCGAACGGGCGAAGCAGATAACATCGGGATAGCACCGAGCCTGTTTTGCTGGGCTAGTTACCATGTTGACCTGCTTGTATGTCCGTCTTACCGGCTGGACCACAATACGCAGGCGAGATCAGGTGGGAGCGTGTCATGCCGGCAATCGTCCTCATCGGCGCCCAATGGGGTGACGAGGGCAAAGGGAAGGCCACCGATTTGCTCGGTGGGCGAGTGCAGTGGGTGGTGCGCTACCAGGGCGGCAACAACGCCGGGCACACGGTCGTCTTGCCCACCGGCGAGAACTTCGCGCTGCACCTGATCCCGTCGGGGGTGCTCACGCCCGGCGTCACCAACGTCATCGGCAACGGTGTGGTGGTCGACCCGGGCGTCCTGCTCGACGAGCTCAAGGGCCTCGAGGACCGCGGGGTGGACACCTCCAAGCTGCTCATCTCCGCCGACGCGCACCTGCTGTTGCCCTACCACGTCGCCATCGACAAGGTGACCGAGCGCTACATGGGCAACAAGAAGATCGGCACCACCGGCCGCGGCATCGGTCCCTGCTACCAGGACAAGATCGCCCGCATGGGCATCCGGGTCGCCGACGTGCTCGACCGGGAGGTCCTGACGCATAAGGTCGAAGCCGCGCTGGAGCTCAAAAACCAGATCCTGGTCAAGATCTACAACCGCAAGGCGCTCGACCCGCACCAGGTGGTCGAGGCGCTGCTGGAGCAGGCCGAGGGTTTTCGGCACCGCATCGCCGACACCCGCCTGCTGCTCAACACCGCGCTGGAGGCCGGCGAGACCGTCCTGCTGGAGGGCTCGCAGGGCACCCTGCTCGACGTCGACCACGGCACCTATCCGTATGTGACGTCGTCGAATCCGACCGCCGGCGGCGCCGCCGTGGGGTCGGGCATCGGCCCCACCCGGATCACCACCGTGCTGGGGATCCTCAAGGCCTACACCACCCGCGTCGGGTCGGGCCCGTTCCCGACCGAGCTGTTCGACGAGAACGGCGAATACCTGTCGAAGACGGGCGGGGAATTCGGCGTCACCACCGGACGGCGCCGGCGCTGCGGCTGGTTCGACGCCGTCATCGCCCGCTACGCCACCCGGGTCAACGGCATCACCGACTTCTTCCTGACCAAGCTCGACGTGCTGTCCAGCCTGGAGACGGTCCCGGTGTGCGTCGGCTACCAGATCGACGGGGCGCGCATCCACGAGATGCCGATGACGCAAAGCGACCTGGCGCGCGCCGAACCCATCTACGAAGAGCTGCCCGGCTGGTGGGAGGACATCTCGCACGCGCGGGAATTCGACGACCTGCCCGCCAAGGCGCGCGACTACGTGCTGCGGCTGGAAGAGCTTGCGGGAGCCCACATTTCGTGCATCGGCGTGGGCCCCGGGCGGGAACAGACCATCGTGCGCCGCGACGTGCTGGCAGCCCGCCCGTGACGGATGCCGCCCAGGACCCCAAAGACCTCGACCCCGACTACGAACACCACGGCGGCTTCCCCGAATACGGGGTGGCCAGCCCGGGCCCGGGCTTCGGGCGGTTCGTGGCGGCCATGCGGCGCCTGCAGGACCTCGCGGTGTCGGCCGACCCCGACGACGACGTGTGGGACGACGCGGCCGACCGTGTCACGGCGCTGACCGACCTGCTGGGCCCGTTCCAGGCCGCCGTGGAAGGCCAGGCGCCCGCGGGGCGCACACCCGACCTGCCCGGCATGGGCAGCCTGCTGTTGCCGCCCTGGACGTTGACGCGCTACGAGCCCGACGGCTGCGAGATGCGGGGCCGCTTCACCCGGTTTCACGTCGGAGGCAACTACGCGGTGCACGGCGGCGTGCTGCCGCTGTTGTTCGACCACATGTTCGGGATGGTCTCCCACGCCTCGAACCGCCCGATCAGCCGGACCGCGTTCCTGCACGTCGACTACCGCAAGATCACCCCGATCGATGCGCCGCTGGTGGTGCGCGGACGGGTCACCAGCACCGAGGGGCGCAAGGCGTTCGTGTCCGCGGAATTGACCGACGCCGACGACGCGCTGCTGGCCGAGGCCAACGGCCTGATGGTGCAGTTACTCCCAGGCCAGCCCTGAGATCGGCGGCCCGCGGCGGCAACCGACCTATCCTTGACCCGTGACTGACGGCGTGAGCGACGGACGGGACGACGAAACGACGGCGCTCGTCGTGCCCCAGCAAGCCCCGGCACGCGCCGAGGCCCCCGCCGACGGCAGGCCCACGGTGGTGCTCCTGGGTGCCGGCGAGATCGGCCGGGAGCTGGCGATCGACCTGGGGCGCCTCGGCGCCCGGGTGGTCGCCGTCGACGCCCGCCCGCACGCGCCCGCGCACGGCGTGGCCGATGAGGCGCTGGTGCTCGCGCTGGGCGACGCCACCGAGCTGTCCGCGGCGCTGCAGCGGCTGCACCCCGACTTCGTGGTGACCGCGACCGACTCCGTCGCGGTCGAGGCCCTCGAGAAGCTCGCCGCCGGATCCGGTGGCGACCACCCCGTGCTGGTGCCCAGCGCTCGCGCCGTGCGGCTCAGCGCCGACCGCGAGGGCCTGCGCCGCTTGGCCGCCGACGAGCTGGGGCTGCCCACCGCGCCGTTCTGGTTCGTCGGGTCGCTGGGCGAACTCGAGGCGGTGGGCGCGCACGCCGGATATCCGTTATTGGTCAAGCCGGTGGCCGGTCAGACTGGATCCGCACAGTCGGTGGCGGCGCGCCGCGAAGACCTCGGGCCGGCCTGGCAGCGGGCGGTGGGCGGTCATGCGGGGCCGGGCCAGCCCCGGGTGCTGGCCGAAACCGTGGTCGAGGTCGAGTGCTACGTGACGCTGTTGGCGGTGCGCAGCGACGGCCCGGCGGGCCCGGCGATCGAATTCTGTTCGCCCATCGGTCATCGCGACTCCGGCGGTCAGGTGCTGGAATCCTGGCAGCCCCAGAAGTTGAGCGCGGCGGCGACGGACGCCGCGAGGTCGATCGCCGCGCGGATCGTCAAGGCGCTGGGCGGCCGCGGCGTCTTCGCGGTCGAATTGATGATCAACGGCGACGAGGTGTATTTCGTCGATGTCACCGCACACCCGACCGAGAGCGCCTGGGTGACGCTGCGCAGCCAGCGCCTGTCGGCCTTCGAGCTGCAGGCCCGCACCGTGTTGGGCCTGCCGGTGGATACCATGATGGTGTCGCCGGCCGCCACCCGCGCGATCGAGCCGGTCGACTCCCATGACCGCGCCGCGTTGAGCGGGGCGTTGAGCGTGCCCGAAAGCGACCTGCGCGTCCTCGGGCGCGGTTACCGGGCCCTGGCCACCGCCCCGGAGGTGACGGCGGCGCGAGAGCGCGCGGGCCAGGTCGCCGGCCGGCTGGCGGCGCCGCGCTCACCCGCCTGAGCCCGGCCGGCGTTGGGCGGGAATGCACCGCCGCCAGCGGGGTACGGCGGGGGCCTCGATACCATCTCAGGTCAGGTAATCGCTGTGGGTCCGGGGGGAATCCGGCCGGGGCTGGACCGCCCGGGCGCGGATAGTGTGGCTGACAACGCGTACGAAGAACGAGGGAAACGAGCATGAGCACAGAGCGCGCACACTCCTACGCGGGGGACATCTCGCCCCTGGAGGCATGGAAGATGCTCAGCGACAACCCCAACGCCGTGCTGGTCGACGTGCGGACCGACGCCGAATGGCGGTTCGTCGGTGTGCCGGATCTGTCCAGCCTCGGGCGCGAGGTGTTGTTCCTGGAGTGGAATTCGTCCGACGGGCGGCGCAACGAGAAATTCGGCGAGCAACTGCGCGAGCAGGTGGCGCCGGCGCAGGGCGAGGCGGAACGTCCGGTGCTGTTCCTGTGCCGCTCGGGTAACCGCTCCATCGGCGCCGCCGAGGTGGCCACGGAGCTGGGCATCACACCGGCCTACAACATCCTGGACGGCTTCGAGGGCCAACTCGACGCGAACGGTCACCGGGGCGAAACCGGTTGGCGGGCCATCGGATTGCCTTGGAAGCAGGGCTGACACGGCGATGACCCCGGCCGACGACGATTCCATTCGCACGCCCGCGGCGTTGCCCGAGGGAGTCAGCCAGGCGACCATCGGTGTGCGCGGCGGGCTGTTGCGTTCGGGATTCGACGAGACCGCCGAGGCGATGTATCTGACGTCGGGCTATGTCTACGAGTCGGCGGCGGTGGCCGAGCAGTCGTTCACCGGCGAGGTGGACCACTTCGTCTACTCGCGCTACGGCAACCCGACCGTGACGATGTTCGAGGAGCGGCTGCGCCTGTTGGAGGGGGCGCCGGCGGCGTTCGCCACCGCGAGCGGCATGGCGGCGGTGTTCACCTCGCTGGGCGCGTTGCTGGGGGCGGGGGACCGGTTGGTGGCCTCGCGCAGCCTGTTCGGTTCCTGTTTCGTGGTGTGCAACGAGATCCTGCCGCGGTGGGGGGTCGAGACCGTCTTCGTCGACGGCGACGACCTGGACCAGTGGGAGCAGGCATTGTCGGTGCCCACCACGGCCGTGTTCTTCGAGACGCCGTCGAATCCGATGCAGTCGCTGGTCGATATCGCCGCGGTGTGCGAGCTTGCCCACGCCGCGGGTGCAAAGGTGGTGTTGGACAACGTTTTTGCCACACCGCTCTTGCAACAGGGCATTCCCCTGGGCGTCGACGTGGTGGTGTATTCGGGCACCAAGCACATCGACGGTCAGGGCCGGGTGCTCGGCGGGGCCATTCTGGGCGACAAGGAGTACATCGACGGCCCGGTGCAGAAGCTGATGCGGCACACCGGCCCGGCGTTGAGCGCGTTCAACGCCTGGGTATTGGTCAAAGGGCTTGAGACGATGGCGGTCCGGGTGGACCACAGCAATTCGTCGGCGTTGCGGATCGCCGAGTTCCTGGAAAGCCATCCGGCCGTGAGCTGGGTGCGCTACCCGTACCTGTCCTCGCACCCGCAATACGACCTGGCCAAGCGCCAGATGTCGGGCGGGGGAACGGTGATCACCTTCGCGCTCGACTGCCCCGACGGCGTGGCCAAACAGCGGGCCTTCGAGGTGCTGGACAAGCTGGCGCTGATCGATATCTCGAACAACCTCGGTGACGCCAAATCCCTTGTGACACACCCGGCGACCACCACGCATCGGGCGATGGGCCCGGAGGGTCGCGCGGCGATCGGGCTGGGCGACGGCGTGGTGCGCATCTCCGTCGGGCTGGAGGGCACCGACGATCTGATCGCCGACATCGACCGGGCGTTGGGCTAGCCGGCCTGTTTTTCGGCGGAGTCGACGTGCTCGGCGGCCGCCAGCGTCCCGTCCTGCGCTTGCCGCTCCAGCCAGTCCACCACCGGCCGGGCGTAAATCATCTGGCTGGTGATGGCCATCTGGCCGCGGGTGCGGCCCAGGAACGAGATGCCCCAGGCGAACATGGCGGCCAGCCGGTTGCGGTGGCCGATCAGGTAGTACAGGTGCAGCAGCAGCCACGCGAGCCAGGCGATGAATCCGGCGAACTCCACCTTGCCGACCTGCGCGACGGCGCTGTAGCGCGAGATCAGCGCCATGCTGCCCTTGTTGACGTATTTGAACGGCTTGCGTTCGGCCGGGTTGTCGTCGCCCTTGACGGCGCGCTTGATGAGGGTGGCCGCGTACTTGGCGCCCTGGATCGCGCCCTGCGCCATGCCGGGGACGTCGGGCACCGACATCAGATCGCCGACGACGAAGACGTACGGGTGTCCCTTGACGGTGAGGTCGGGCTCGACGATTACCCTGCCGGCGCGGTCGGTTTCGGTTCCGTCGGACTGTTCGGCGAGCATCGCGCCCAGTGAGCTGGCTTGCACCCCCGCCGCCCACACCTTGCACGCGCATTCGATGCGGCGCTCGCTGCCATCCTTTTCCTTGACGGTGATGCCCATGTAGTCGACCGCGGTCACCATCGCGTTCAGCTGCACCTCGACATCCATCTTCTCCAGCCGCCGTTGCGCCTTGAGGCCGAGTTTCGGTCCCATCGGGGGCAGCACCGCGGGCGCCGCGTCCAGCAGGATGACGCGGCATTCGCTGGGAGTGATCGTCCGGAATGCGCCGGCCAGGGTGCGCTCGGCCAGCTGCACGATTTCACCAGCCAACTCCACACCCGTCGGCCCGGCCCCGACCACCACGAAGGTCAGCCGGCGCTTGCGCTCGGCCGGGTCCGTCGCGACCTCGGCCGCCTCGAACGCGCCCAGGATACGGCCGCGCAGCTCCAGGGCGTCGTCGATGCTCTTCATCCCGGGCGCGAACGCGGCGTACTCGTCGTGGCCGAAATAGGACTGCTGCGCGCCGGCGGCCACGATCAGGCTGTCGTAGGGCGTCACCGTCTCCATGCCCATCAGGTGGGATCTGACGGTCTTCGCGGTGAGGTCGATGGCCGAGACGTCGCCCCACAACACCCGGACGTTCTTTTGACGGCGCAGGATCAGTCTGGTGGTCGGCGCGATGTCGCCCTCGGAGAGGATGCCGGTGGCCACCTGATACAGCAGGGGCTGGAAAAGGTGCGTGGTGGTCCTCGAGATGACGGTGATGTCGACGTCGGCGCGCTTGAGCGCCTTGGCCGCGGACAGCCCGCCGAAGCCGCTTCCGATGATGACGACGCGATGGCGCGACATGCCTGTCCCTTCTGCGTGGGCCTGGGTGCCGATCTTCCCCAGCGCATGTCCACCGTACGACGCCACCCCGCAGAAAGGCGAGCATCGGACCGAAGGCGTACGCCGCGCGCGACGACCACAGATGGCCGGCGGCCCTCTGCCACGTGGTGAAACCCGTTGCAGGAGAACGTGTCTGGAGATCACAGGTGAGCGGCTGCGCGCCAAGGCGCCCCGCGACCACCCGAAAGGCCCTGTGTACTACGGGATCCCGACCGGAGCCGCGCCGTGCCAGCGGCGCGTGTCGCGGCCCCGGCCGGTCACCCGTTGATCTTCGCTACGCGAAGTTTTATGCGAACGAAAAGCCACAAATTGCTTTGTGGCTTTTCGGTTACTGCACCGCTATCCGGTGCAGGTCAAACCGGGTCCGCAGTCGATAACTAGCGGAACCGTACAAGCCGAGGTCATCGGTGCTGCGAGAGCAATGACCAAGGCGAGGACGATTTTGCCGGTACGACGTGACATAAGAACCCCCTTCGTCTGGGAGACGATTGTCTGATGCCCGACGCGGGCGAGTTTACGCGGTCAACCGCTCGCGGCTAAGGGATTTCGTGAATATTGCCGCTCGATTCGTCAAACCGACGATTCGCGATCGCCGGCGGTACGCGGCGGCGGTGGCGTGAATTCAATTTCAGCAAAATCGGGCACCGGCGAGAAATGGAAATATCCTGCGCCGCTATCCCGGCGGGGCTATATTGGGTCGCTATTCAACCGCTACTCGGGGGCGGCGTGCGCACAGCGGATATGAATTCAAAAGAGCGCGCGGGCCGGCGGTGTCCGGGTCGCGGCGAAAGTGTCGATCCGGCAATTGGTTTCACCGCAGGGGCCGTGGTACCCGCGCTCGGGGCCTAGAACGGCCACGCGTTGGCGTCGGTCTTGTACTTGCCGTTGAGGTCGCTGCAGAAGTCGGCGGCGGTGCCGGCGAGCAGGATGTAATACGTCTCGCCGCGGCGGCTTTCGTACGAGGTGGGGGTGGTCCAGCCGTTGTTGCACATCGCGGCTTCGCCACCGGCCGACGACTTGCGCCAGTTGGTCTTGGCGCAGGCGACCAGGCCGTCGACGTTCGGCGTGGCGCTCTTGGCCGCCACCACCATCGCGCCGCCCCACTGGCCGTCGTTGCGCCGGTAGGCGCGGGCGCCGAAGCCGGCGTTGTTGGTCTGGCAGGTCAGCGCCCTGCGCAGCAGGGCGAAGGGGCCCGACAGCTGCTGGTTGGCGTTCCCGGCCGCGGCGTTGATGAACTGCGCCGCGTCCGAACCGTCCACCTCCTGCACGACGTTAGGGTTGCCAAAGCTGAAGAGCTGCTGGGAGATTCCCTGTCCGGCCGTCGAGCCGCCGCCGATGATCGGCCCGCTGCCGCTGGACGTCATCGCGGGCAGGGCCGCCGTGGGGTCGGCGCCCGCCGCGGGCACGCCGGCGGCGGCGCCCAGGGCCAGCAGCGCGATCGTGCTGCGAATCCGGCGCGCGGTGAGTCTCATGACCTTTATTTCAGCACGTCTGCGTAGTCGGCGCGGCGGTCGTCGGCGATCAATCCGGTCAGCACGTGGCGCGTCTGCAGGGCGATGTACTGATCGAGGCTGTAGTTCGTCCCGAAGTGCCAGTGTTTGAGCGCCCAGCCGTGGGCGAGCAGCAGGATGTCGAACACGGTGAGATCGACGTCGACGCCGCGGAAGACGCCCCGCGCGATGCCCGCCTCGATCACCGCGCGCAGCGGTGCGGCGGTGGCGATTTCGAGGTCCTTGATCTGGCTGCGGCCGGGCGACCCGAGGGTGCGGCTCTCGCGGTAGGTCAGCACCACGCCGTCGAGGTTGGCGTCGACGATCTCGATGTAGCGGCGCACGCCCGCCCTCAGCTGGTCGACGACGTCGTCGCCGGCCGCGGCGATGACCGGTGCCAGTTGATCGCGGAACGCGTCCAGGATCCGCACGATCGTCGCGAGCAGCAGGTCCTCCTTGCCGCCGAAGTAGGTGTAGATCAGGCCGACGGAGACCTTGGCCTCGGCCGCCAGCTCCTGCATGGACATCTGGTGAAACCCGTTGCGGCCCATGACCTTGACCGCGGCGTCGAGCACCTGGCGGCGCCGCGACTCGGCCCGGGCCGCACGCACCGCCACCTCGACCGGAAGCTCGCTGTAGTCGACGGCCATCAGATGCCCAGGTCCTTGGCGATGATCGTCTTCATGATCTCGTTGGTGCCGCCGTAGATGGTTTGGATGCGGGCGTCGACGAAGGCGCGCGCCACGCCGTATTCGCGCATGTAGCCATACCCGCCGTGTAACTGCAGGCAGCGGTCGGCGGTGCGCACCTGCAGGTCGGTGGTCCACCACTTCAGCCGCGCGGCGCGCGCGGCGGTCAGCTCGCCCGCCAGGTGCTCGGCGAGGCAGTCGTCGAGATAGGTGCGGGCGATGTCGATTTCGGTGGCCAGTTCGGCCAGGACGAATTGGCTGTTCTGGAAGCTGGCGATCGGCGAGCCGAACGCCGTGCGGTCACGCACGTAGTCGAGCGTCTCGGCGAGGATGGCTTCGGCGGCGGCCACCGCCCCCACCCCGAGCGCCAGCCGCTCCTGGGGCAGGTTGTTCATCAGCTGGTAGAAGCCCTTGCCCTCTCCCTCGAGCAGATTGGCCCTCGGCACCCGCATATCGGTGAAGGTGAGCTCGCTGGTGTCCTGGGCGTGCAGGCCGATTTTCTCCAGGTTGCGGCCGCGGGAGAAGCCGGGTGTGGCGGGGTCGACCACCAGCAGCGACAGCCCGTGGTGGCGGTCCGGCGAGGTGCGCACCGCGACGACGAAGAGGTCGCCGATCTGTCCGTTGGAGATGAACGTCTTGGCGCCGTTGACGACGTAGTCGTCACCGTCGGGCACCGCCGTCGTGCGGATCCCGGCCAGATCGCTGCCGGTACCGGGCTCGGTCATCGCGATGGCGAGCACCGTCTCGCCGCTGACCACGCCGGGCAGCCAGCGCCGTTGCTGCTCGGGGGTGGTCAGATCGGTGAGATAGGGCAGCACCACATCGTTTTGTAGCGTGAAGGCGATGGCTTCGGCGGCCGCCCCCGCCCGCTGCAACTCGTCGATGACGATCGCGTTGTAGCGGAAGTCCGCCACGCCCGGGCCACCCAGTTGCTCGGGCACCGAAAACCCCAGCAGCCCAAGCTTTCCGGCTTCGATGAACAGCGAGCGATCCCACTGGCCGTCCCGTTCCCACTTCTCGTGATTGGGCACGACCGTCCGCCGCACGAAATCGCGCACCAATTCCCGGAACTGGTGATGCTCGGACGTGTATTCCAGGCGGGTGGCCATCGGTCTCCTGTCAGCGGAAGGCGTCGCTGCCGGTGAACGCCTGGCCGAGGACGAGCTGGTGCATCTCGGGTGTGCCCTCGTAGGTCAGCACCGATTCCAGGTTGACCATGTGCCGGATGACGGGGTATTCCAGCGATATCCCGTTGCCGCCCAATATGGTTCGCGCCGTGCGGCAGATCTTGATCGCCTCGCGGGTGTTGTTGAGCTTGCCGAAGCTGACCTGCTCGGGTCGCAGCCCGACGCTGTCCTTGAGGCGGCCGAGGTGTAGCGAGAGCAGCTGGCCCTTGTGCAGCTCGACCGCCATGTCGACGAGCTTGGCCTGGGTCAGCTGGAATCCGGCGATGGGACGGCCGAACTGGGTGCGTTGCGTGGCGTAATCCAGTGCCGCCTGCCACGCCGAGCGCGCCGCCCCCATGGAGCCCCAGACGATCCCGTAGCGCGCCTCGGACAGGCAGGACAGCGGGCCGCGCAGCCCCTTGGCCTCGGGCAGCATCGCCTCGGCGGGCACCCGCACGTCGTCGAGCACCAGCTCGCTGGTGATCGAGGCCCGCAGCGACAGCTTGTGATGAATCGTGTTGGCGGAGAAGCCCGGTGTCTTGGTGGGCACGATGAAGCCGCGGATCCCGTCGTCGGTGGCGGCCCAGACGACCGCGACGTCGGCCACCGAGCCGTTGGTGATCCACAGCTTGCGGCCGTTGAGCACCCAGTCCGAACCGTCTTGGCGCGCCCGGGTTTTCATGGCCGCGGGATCGGAGCCGACGTCGGGTTCGGTCAGCCCGAAGCAGCCGAGCACCTCGCCGGTGGCCATGCCGGGCAGCCATTCCTGCTTCTGCTCCTCGGATCCGAAATTCCAAATGGCGAACATGGCCAGCGAACCCTGCACCGAGACCATCGATCGAAGGCCGGAATCGGCGGCCTCCAGCTCCACGCACGCCAGCCCGTAGTGCACGGCCGAGGCGCCGCCGCAGCCGTAGCCCTCCAGGTGCATGCCCAGCAGGCCGAGCTGGCCGAAGCCCTTGGCCAGTTCCCGCACCGGGAGGTCGCCGATCTCGAACCACTCCGCCACGTGCGGCAGGACGTGCTCGGCGCAGAATTCCCTGACGGTGTCGCGCACCGCGAGCTCGTCGCTGGAAAGCGAGGCGTCGAGGCCGAGCGGGTCGTCGCGGTCGAAGGCGGGCGGTGTCTGAGTGCTCATGCCCTCAGCCTGCCACCGCCGGGCCGCCGGTTACCACGCCGGACCGCCGCAGTGAATGGACATTCATTGCGGACGAATTTAGGTTCACCACCGCTGCACGGTCAAGGATTGTGCGTCGTCCCGGTAGTCTCGCTGCATGCTTAGGCTCCAACGGCCGGCCTGGCTCGCGGTGGACGTCATCGGCGTGCTGGTGTTCTGCGCCGTGGGGCGCCGCAGCCACGACGAAGGTCTCGACATCACCGGCGTCGCCGTGACGGCGTGGCCGTTTCTCACCGGCACCGTCGTCGGGTGGCTCGTGTCCCGCGCGTGGCGGCGGCCGACCGCGGTGGCGCCGACCGGGGTCGTCGTGTGGTTGTCCACCGTGGTCGTCGGCATGCTGTTGCGCAAGGCGAGCTCCGCGGGCGTGGCGGCAAGTTTCGTGGTGGTGGCGACGACCGTCACCGCGCTGTTGTTGCTGGGCTGGCGGGTGGTCGCCGGCCTGACCCTGCGGCGCCGCTCCGGGGTCTGAGACGACCATGGCGCAGACGGCCGACCTGGCGGTGACCGCGACCTTCGGGGCGGCGGCGCGGGCGGTGGCCACCCACCAGGGCCTGCTGAACGATCCGTTCGCCGAGCCGCTGGTGACCGCCGTCGGCATCGACTACCTCACCCGCGCGATCAAGGATCACGTCTTCGCGGCCGACGAGGGCGACGACCCGGCCATGACGGCGCTGATGGACGTGCTGGCGGCGCACACGCGGTTCGTGGACGAATTCCTCGCGGGCGCCGGCCTGGCGGGGATCCGGCAGGTGGTCATCCTGGCGGCGGGCCTGGACACCCGGGCGTACCGGCTGTGGTGGCCCAAGGGCACCACGGTCTACGAGATCGATCGGCCGCAGGTGCTCGACTTCAAGGCCGAGGTGCTGCGCGGACTGGACGCCGCGTTGGCCACCCGCCGGTGCGCGGTCGGCGTTGAGCTGCGCCAGGATTGGCCGGCGGCGCTGCGCCGGGTCGGGTTCGACGCCGCCGAGCCCACGGTCTGGGTCGCCGAGCAGTTGCTCGTCGGGTACCTGCCACCGGGCGAACAGAATCAACTGCTCGACGCCGTCACCGCGTCGAGCGCTCCCGGTAGCCGGTTCACCGCCGACCACATGCCCACGTGGAATCCGTTGCAGCTCGGGGCCGAGCGCGCCTTCGTCGAGGGCTGGCGGCAGCGCGGTCTGGACGTCGACCTGGCCAGCCTGACCTATCCCGGTGAATACCATTATGTGCCAGACTATTTGGCGTCCCACGGTTGGGAAACGACCGGCCGCCGCATCGCCGAACTGTTGGGTGCGATGGGCCTGGGCGGCCGGCGACGGACCGGGCCCGGCGACTCGGAGTTCATCCCGGAATACGTCACCGCGACACGCGTTTGATGCTTGGTGATGCCGGAATCAACGCCCCACGGCCAGCTGCGGTTCTTCTCGGCCGCCCACGACGACCCGCTGGCGCAACCGCTGCTGGCCGAACTGGCCGTCGAGTATGCGCAACGGTACGGCGGCACGCCGAGCACCCACCTGACCTGGCTGCCCGTGCCGGAGGCCGAGTTGGCGCCGCCGGACGGCGGCCTGCTGATCGGCGTGGTGGACGGCGTGCCGGTGACCGGCGGCGCGTTTCGCCGCTACGACGCCGACACCGCGGAACTGAAGCGGATCTGGACCGACGCCGCGCACCGGCGCCGCGGCTACGCGAAGGCGCTGCTGGCGGCGCTGGAGGCCGAAACCCTGGCGCGCGGCTATCGGCGGCTCTACCTGATCACCGGCAACCGGCAGCCCGAGGCCGAGGCGCTCTACGACGCGACGGGATACACCCGGATACCACCGGACCCGCTGCCGTCGTGGGGCCCGTTCGTTCCGATCGCGTTCGAGAAGTGGCTGACCTGAGCGTGTGCGTGGCCTTGGCCGTCGCCGGGTCGCCTTCGCCGTCGCCGGTTGAGTGTGAATCGTCGGCTTTCAGTGTGAATTCTTGGCGGCGACACGCCGACAGCACCCGCCCTAGGTTCACACTCAACGCCGACGATTCACACTCAAAGCCGTGAATTCACAGCCAGTTTCGCCAGGGCTGCTCGTGCCCGCCGGACGACCGTCTTTGGCCTATTGCCGTCGATCGGTCACCGGAGCGAGATCGGGCCCCGAATCGGCGGTCACCGAGCCAGCGAGATCGCCCGAGCGGTCGCCTCCCGGATCGGGCCGCGCCACACGTCGCCGTGCCCGGGCAACAAGACCTCGGTGTCCAGCAGCGCCAGCGCGTCCAGGCTGCGCAGCGAATTCTGCTGGCTGTGGCTGAACACCGCGGGCAGCAGCTGCGGACCACCCCGGCGCAGCAGTGGGTGCCCGGTGATCAGCGCGTCGCCGCTGACCAGCACCCCGTCCACCACGTACGAGCAATGCCCGCTGGTGTGCCCCGGGGTGAACACCGGCCTCGGCCGGCCCGGCAGCCCGTCCGCCACGTCGGCGGTCAACGGCTGGGTGGAGGGGATGCCGTCGCGGATCAGGCCGCCGCTGCGCAGCACGTGCAGGCCCCACGCCGCCCAGCGTGGCCGCCAAATACGCAGCGCCACATCGAAAACGGATGCCTGCTCCAGATATTCGCGCTTGGCGTGGCCCACTTCCTCGGCGTGGCAGTACACGGCGGTGCCGTATTCGTGGGCGAGCCAGATCGCCGAACCCAGGTGGTCGATGTGTGCGTGGGTGAGCAGCACGGCGCGCACGTCGCCGGGGCCGTAGCTCAGCTCCCGCAGCGACGACAGCACGTTCTCGCGGTCGCCGGGGTACCCGGCGTCGATCAGCAGCACGCCAGTGCCGTCGACGACCAGCGTCCAGTTAACGGCCTCGCCCTGGGCGAGGTACACCGTGTCGGTCACTTGAACAAGCGTCGGGGCCGATCCCATGCCCGCGAGTGTAGGAGCGGCGCGAGGAGCGATCGCAAGCGCTTCGCAGCCGGGCCGCGGCGGATCGCGACGGTCAAGACAGGAGTAGAAAGAACGAGTGGCTGAACTGAAACTCGGATACAAAGCGTCCGCTGAACAATTTGCACCGCGCGAGCTCGTCGAACTCGCTGTCGCCGCCGAGGGGCACGGCATGGACAGCGCCACCGTCAGTGACCACTTCCAGCCGTGGCGGCACGAGGGTGGACACGCCCCGTTCTCGCTGGCCTGGATGACCGCCGTCGGCGAGCGCACCAAGAGGCTGGTGCTGGGCACCTCGGTGCTCACCCCGACCTTCCGGTACAACCCCGCCGTCATCGCGCAGGCGTTCGCCACGATGGGGTGCCTGTATCCGGATCGCATCTTCCTCGGTGTCGGCACCGGCGAGTCGCTCAACGAGATCGCCACCGGATACGAGGGCGAGTGGCCGGAGTTCAAGGAACGCTATGCCCGGCTGCGTGAATCGGTGCGGCTGATGCGCGAACTGTGGCTGGGCGACCGCGTCGACTTCGAGGGCGAGTACTACCACACCAAGGGCGCCTCCATCTATGACGTGCCCGAGGGCGGCATCCCGATCTACATCGCCGCGGGCGGTCCGCAGGTGGCCAAGTACGCCGGCCGCGCCGGTGACGGCTTCATCTGCACCTCCGGCAAGGGCGAGGAGCTGTACAAGGACAAGCTGATGCCCGCCATGAAGGAGGGCGCGGAGGCGGCCGGCAAGAATCCCGACGACATCGACCGCATGATCGAGATCAAGATCTCCTACGACACCGACCCGGACAAGGCGCTGGAGAACACCCGGTTCTGGGCGCCGCTGTCGCTGACGGCCGAACAGAAGACCAGCATTCACGACCCGCTGGAAATGGAGAAGGCCGCCGACGAGCTGCCCATCGAGCAGGTCGCCAAGCGCTGGATCGTGGCGTCGGATCCCGACGAGGCGGTCGAAAAGGTCGGCCAGTACGTGAAATGGGGCCTCAACCACCTGGTGTTCCACGCGCCCGGCCACGACCAGCGCCGGTTCCTGGAGCTCTTCGAAAAGGACCTGGCGCCGCGGCTGCGGCGGCTGGCATAGGTCTGCGCCGCCGTGCCCATCCAGTGACAGCGATCTACATCGCGGCCCCCGAGCCGGAGACCGGCAAGTCGACGGTCGCGCTGGGGTTGCTGCACCGGCTGACCGCGACCGTCGCCAAAGTCGGTGTGTTCCGGCCCATTACGCGCTCCGACGACGGCGAGGACCGCGACTACATCCTCGAATTGTTGTTGTCGCGGACCACCGCGGGGCTGACGTACGAACAATGCGTCGGCGTCACCTATCAGCAGTTGCACGCCGACGGCGACGCGGCCATCGCCGCCATCGTCGACGCCTACCACGCGGTGGCCGACGCGTGCGACGTGGTGGTGATCGTCGGAAGCGATTACACCGACGTGACCCGGCCCGCCGAGCTTTCGACCAACGCGCGCATCGCGGTCAATCTCGGTGCGCCGCTGTTGCTGACGGTCAGCGGCAAGGGGCGCACGCCCGCCGAGGTCGCCAGCGTCGTCGAGGTCTGCCTGGCCGAACTGGACGCCCAGCACGCCCACACCGCCGCCGTGGTGGCCAACCGCTGTGAGCCCGCCGAGCTCGCCGACGTCGCCCAGGCCCTGCGTAGCTTCCCGCAGCGCAGCTACGTGCTGCCCGACGCGCCGCTGCTGTCCGCGCCGACGGTGGCCGAGCTGGAAAAGGCGGTCGGTGGAACGCCGGTCAGCGGCGAGGAGTCCCTGCGCGAGCGCGAGGTCACCGGCGTGCTGGTCGCCGGAATGACCGCCGACCACGTCCTGGAACGCCTGCGCGACGGCATGGCGGTCATCACGCCGGGTGACCGCTCCGACGTGGTGCTCGCCGTCGCCAGCGCCCATGCGGCGGAAGGCTTCCCGTCGCTGTCGTGCATCGTGCTCAACGGGGGTTTTGCGCTGCATCCGTCCATCGCCGCCCTGGTCGCCGGGCTTCGGCTGCGCCTGCCGATCGTCGCGACGGCGCTGGGCACCTACGACACGGCCAGCGCGGCGGCCTCGGCCCGCGGCCGGGTCACGGCGACCTCGCAACGCAAGATCGACACCGCGCTGGAGCTGATGGACAGCCACGTCGATATCGCCGATCTGCTTGCGCAGCTTGCTATTCCGATTCCCACCGTGGTCACGCCGCAGATGTTCATTCACCAGCTGACGCTGCAGGCACGGGCGGATCGCAAGCACATCGTGCTACCCGAAGGGGACGACGACCGTATCCTGCGGTCGGCCGGCCGGGTGCTGCAGCGCCGCGTCGCCGACCTGACCATCCTGGGCGACGAAGGCCACATCCGCCAGCGGGCAGGAGAGCTCGGTGTGGATCTGGGCGACGCGACCGTCATCGATCCGCGCAGCAGCCCGCTGCGCCACGAATTCGCCGACCAGTACGCCGAATTGCGCAAAGCCAAGGGCGTCACCGTCGAGCAGGCCCGCGAGGCCATGCGCGACGCGACGTATTTCGGCACCATGCTGGTGTACAACTCCCATGTCGATGGCATGGTGTCCGGGGCCGCGCACACCACGGCGCACACCGTGCGGCCGGCATTCGAGATCATCAAGACGGTCCCGGATGTCTCGACGGTGTCCAGCATCTTCCTGATGTGCCTGCCCGACCGGGTGCTGGCGTACGGTGACTGCGCGATCATCCCGAACCCGACACCGGAGCAGCTGGCCGACATCGCCATCTCTTCGGCGCGCACCGCCGCGCGGTTCGGCATCGAACCGCGGGTGGCGATGCTGTCGTATTCTACCGGCGACTCCGGTACCGGTGCGGACGTCGACAAGGTCAGAGCGGCAACGGAATTGGTGCGCAAACGCGATCCCGATCTGCCGGTGGAGGGGCCCATCCAGTACGACGCCGCGATCGAACCGTCGGTCGCGGCCACCAAATTGCGCGACTCGCCGGTGGCCGGTCGCGCCACCGTGCTGATCTTTCCCGACCTCAACACCGGCAACAACACCTACAAAGCGGTGCAGCGCAGCGCGGGTGCGCTCGCCATCGGCCCGGTGCTGCAGGGCCTACGCAAGCCGGTCAACGACCTGTCGCGGGGCGCGCTGGTCGAAGACATCGTCAACACCGTGGCCATCACCGCGATCCAGGCGCAGGGACAGCCGTGATGGAAGCGAGCGGCTCGCGCCTGGTGCTGGTGATCAACTCCGGCTCGTCGTCG
This sequence comes from Mycobacterium colombiense, assembly GCF_003284935.1. Lineage (GTDB taxonomy): Bacteria > Actinomycetota > Actinomycetes > Mycobacteriales > Mycobacteriaceae > Mycobacterium > Mycobacterium arosiense_A. Next base: position 152,786 of record NZ_QMEV01000004.1, on the reverse strand, counting down.
CTGAAATACCAAGTGGTAGATCCGGATTCGGGCGCCGCGCGGGCGACCGGCCTGGTGGAGCGGATCGGGGAGGAATCGTCGTCGGTTCCCGACCATGATGCCGCGCTGCGCCGCGCGTTCGACGCGCTGGCAGACGACGGCATCGACCTGAAGAACAGCGGTATCGTCGCGGTGGGGCATCGGGTGGTGCACGGCGGCAACACTTTCTATCAGCCCACGCTGCTCGACGATGCGGTGATCGGCCGGCTGCACGAATTGTCCGAGCTGGCCCCGCTGCACAATCCGCCCGCGCTCACAGGGATCGAGGTCGCGCGAAAGCTGCTGCCCGACATCGCCCACATCGCGGTGTTCGACACTGGGTTCTTCCACGACCTGCCGCCCGCGGCGGCCACCTATGCGATCGACCGGGACCTGGCTCAGCGATATCAGATCCGCCGGTACGGTTTCCACGGCACGTCGCACCGCTACGTCAGCGAGCAGGCCGCGAGCTTCCTGGACCGGCCCGTCGGCAACCTGAAACAGATTGTGCTGCACCTGGGTAACGGTTGCTCCGCCTCGGCGATCGCCGGCACCCGGCCGTTGGACACCTCGATGGGGCTGACCCCGCTGGAGGGGCTGGTGATGGGCACCCGCAGCGGTGATATCGATCCCAGCGTCGTCGGTTACCTGTCCCACGCGGCCGACATGGGAGTCGACGACATCGAGTCGATGCTCAACCAGCGGTCGGGAGTGCTGGGGCTGTCCGGCCAGCGCGACTTTCGCCGGCTGCGCACCATGATCGAATCCGGCGACCAGGCAGCGCAATTGGCATACAGCGTGTTCACCCACCGGCTGCGCAAGTACGTCGGCGCCTACCTGGCGGTGCTGGGGCACACCGACGTCATCAGCTTCACCGCCGGCATCGGCGAGAACGACCCCGCGGTGCGCCGCGACGCGGTGGCCGGCATGGAAGAACTGGGCATCGTGCTCGACGAGCGCCGTAACCTCGGTGGCGGCAAAGGGGCGCGCCAGATTTCCGCCGACGATTCACCGATCGCCGTGCTGGTGGTGCCGACCAACGAAGAACTGGCCATCGCCCGCGACTGCGTGAGTGTGCTAGGCGCCACCTAGCCCTAGCGGCCCTGTGGATAGCCGCACACCCCGACCGACTTCCGGGTGCGAGTGTGCCCGGCATGGAGGAACCCTTCATCGGCAGCGAGGAGTTGACGTCGGGAAGGCTGAGTCGCCACCAGCTGCGGGCGGCCTATCGCGCGGTGTTTCCGAACGTCTATCTGCCCGCACACGTGGAGGCGTCGCTGCCGGTGCGCACCCGGGCCGCCTGGCTTTGGTCGGGCCGCAGGGCGGTCATCGGGGGAGCGGCCGCGGCGGCGCTGCACGGTGCCGACTGGATTCCCGACGGTGTTCCGGTTGAGCTGATCCACACCAACACCCGCCCTCCGGGCGGGGTGCTGACGCGCCGGGACACGCTGCGTGCCGGCGAGACGCAGCTGCGCGACGGGCTCGCCGTCACCACACCGGCGCGAACCGCCTTCGACATCGGGCGGCGGGGCGCGGTCCGCTCGGCCGTCGTCCGGCTCGACGCGCTCGCCCGCGCAACGGGTTTCAAGGCCGAGGACGTGTTGGGGGTCGCCATGACACACCCCCGTACGCCCGGGCTGCGGCGGCTGGAGGCCGCGCTCGACCTGGTCGATCCAGGCGCACAGTCGCCGCGGGAAAGCTACTTGCGGCTGCTCCTGATCGACGCGGGCCTGCCCCGGCCGAAGACCCAGATTCCGGTGCCGGGGGTCGACGGCCTTCCGGTCGCCTACTTGGACATGGGCTGGCCGGAATCGATGGTCGCGGTGGAGTACGACGGCGATCAACATCGCACCGACCGAAGGCAATACGTCAAGGACATTCGGCGGCTGGAGATGCTCGAGCAGCTGGGGTGGATCGTGGTCCGGGTGGTCGCGGAGGACCCGCCGGCCGCGATCATCCGCCGGGTGCGGGCGGCGCTGGCGAAATCGACTGTGAATCCTTGGCTTTGAGTGTGAATCCACGGCGGCGTTTCTCGGCGTGTCGCCGCCCAGCGTTCACACTCGAAGGCCCCGGCCGGGCCAGGCCCGGCTAAGGCGCCACACGCTAGAACGTGCTGGTGGGGCGCACCCTGTTCGCCATGTCCACCAGCGCGTAGCGGTGCCGCTGGGTGGGGGCAACGCGGGCCAGGTTGCGCAGCGCGGCCTCGACGCCGAGCCGCAGCCCGTGCTCGGTGAACGGGAAGCCGAGGATGTGGTTGGTGCTGGCCTTGTTGTCCTCCAGCCAGTCCATGGCGCAGCCGAGCACCAGGGCGCGGATCTGCAGCACGCGGGGCTCGGTGGGCGGCAGCGCCTCCACCCGCCGCGCCGCGTCGCGGATGTCCTCCTCGGTGATCTCGCTCTTGGTCCGGCCGGACAGCAGCGTCACCGCGCTGGTCAGTCGCGCGGTGGTGAAGTGCCGGGAGGTGGCGGGCACCTCGTCCAGCGTGCGCACCGCGGCGGACCGATCCCCTTCCGCGGACAGCGATCTGGCCAACCCGAACGCAGCCGAGATCACGCCGTCGTTCGTCTTCCACACCGTCTCGTAGAACTTGTGGTTGTCCACGTCGCCGGCCAGCTCGGCGGTGGCGGCCAGCGCCAGCTTGGGCGCCAGCTCGCCGGGGAAGGTGTCCAGCACCTCGATGAAATGTGTTGTGGCCGAATCGTAGTCGCCGGTGAGCAGCTCGGCGACGGCCTTGTACCACACCAGCCGCCATTGCCAGCCGACCCGCTCGGCCAGGTCGTCGAGCTTGCGGGTGGCCTTGGCCACGTCGCCGAGGTCCAGCAGCGCGCGCACCTCCATCAGGGGCAGCTCCACCGACTCGGACACCTCGACCCCGTCGGCGTCCAGCGTCCCGTGCCGGGCGGCGCGCAGCGAATCCAGCGTCTGCACCGGCTGCGACAACACCGTCGCCTGCAGCACCGGAGCCGCGACGTCGGCGGGATCGACCAGCGGCACGGGCAGGGCGGTCACGATCTCGCGGGCGGTCAGCTTCTCCGAGTGAACCTGGCCGTCCAGGTAGACGTCGGTGTGCGCGACCAGCAGGTCCACCCCGAAGGTCGAGCGGCTGGGGGAAAAGATCGTCGACAGGCCGGGCCGGGGGATGCCGCTGTCGTGGGCGACGACCTCGCGCAGCACGCCCATCAACTGCGCGGACATCTCCTCGGTGCTGCAGAACCGGCGCCGCGGGTCGGTGTCGGTGGCGCGACGCAACAACCGGCGGAAGGAGTCGTAGGTGGTCAACACCGGGTCGTCCTCGGGCAGGCCGTCGACGTAGCGGCCGTTGCGGGTCTGCAGGTTCAGCGTGAGCGCGGCCAGCGTGCGGCCCACCGTGTAGATGTCGGTGGCCACCGTCGGCCCGGTCCGCACGATCTCGGGCGCCTGGAAACCCGGTGTGCCGTAAAGGTATCCGAACGAATTGATCCGCGACACCGCTCCCAGGTCGATCAGCTTGAGCTGCTCTTCGGTGCGCATGATGTTCTCCGGCTTGAGGTCGTTGTAGACCAGGCCGATGGAGTGCAGATAGCTCAGCGCGGGCAGGATCTCCAGCAGGTAGGCGACGGCCTCGGCGACGGGGAGCTTCTCGCCCTTCCCGTGCTTGAGCGGCTGCCCACCGACGTACTCCATGACGATGAGGCCGACCGGATTGTTGTGCTGATCCTTGTGCTCGACGAAGTTGAAGATCTGCACGATCTGCGGGTGGACCACCTCGGCCAGGAACTGTCGTTCGGCCATGGCGATCGCCTGGGCCTCGGCGTCACCGGAGTGCACCAAACCCTTGAGCACCACCGGCCGGTCGTTGACGTTGTGGTCGACCGCCAGGTAGACCCAACCCAGCCCGCCGTGGGCGATGCAGCCCTTGACCTCGTACTGGCCGGCGACGATGTCGCCCGGATTGAGTTGCGGCAGAAAGGAATACGGGCTTCCGCAGGACGGGCACCAGCCCTCGGAGGTGCCCTTGGATTTCTTGCTGGACCGGCCGACTGGCTTTCCGCAGTTCCAGCAGAATCGCTTGGACTCCGGCACCACCGGATTGGTCATCAGGGCTTCGCGCGGATCGATGTCGCGCCCGCGCGGGATCTCGACGAGGCCCCCGCCGAGCTGGCGGACCGCCGGCAGCGATCGCGTCGCCACCGTCAAGCGGTCCTGCGGGTCGGTGTCCAGGGCGCCCAGCGAGATGTGCGGAAAGTCGTCGTCATCGTCGTCGTCGAAATCGGGACGGAACAGCGCCTGGGTGGCCTGCAGCCGCCCGGTCGCCGCGCCGGTCTGGGCGTCGGCCGGTTGGGTGCCCGGGGCGACGTCCGCGACGTCTTCCGGGCCGGGTTCCGGCTGCTCGGTTTGCTTGTCCGGCTCGGCCATCAGTCCAGATACCTCGGCGTGGGCGGGGCCGGCGCGGGACCGAGCACCGTCAACCACTTGCGGTACAACGTGTTCCACGTGCCGTCCCGGCGGATCCGTTCCAGGGTGCCGTTGACGAACCGCACCAGTCCGGTGTTGTTCAGGTTGACCCCGATGCCATAGGGCTGGGTGGCCATGTTGGGCCCCACGATGTGCAGATAGGGGTCCTCCTCGACCAGCCCGGCCAGGATGGAGTCATCCGTGCTGACCGCGTCGATCTCGCGCTGCTGCATCGCCACCAGGCAGTCGGCCCAGTTGACCACGGACACCACGACCGGCGGCGGGTCGATCTGCTGGATGCGGTGCAGCGACGTCGTGCCCTTGGCGACGCAGACCCGCTTGCCGGACAGGTCGGAGACCTTGACGATCGACGAGTCGCGCGGGGCCAGGATGCGCTGGTTGGCGTCGAGGTAGACGGTCGAGAAGTTCACCAGCTTGCGCCGGTCGCAGGTGATGGTCATGGTCTTGACCACGACGTCGACCTCGGAGTTCTGCAGCGCGGTGACCCGCTCGTCCGACGACAGGATCCGGTACTCGACGTGCGACGGCGCCCCGAAGATGTCGCGCGCGATCTCGCCGGCGATGTCGACGTCGAAACCGGTGATCTCGCCGGTGATCGGGTCGCGGAAGCTGAACAGGTTGCTGCCGATGTCCAGGCCGACGATCAGCCGGCCGCGGGCGCGGATGTCGGCGACCGCGGCGTCGGCCTCCGCCTTGGTGGGGAACGGACGCAGGCTGGCCGTCAGATCGCAGTTCTGGTTCGGGCCGTCGGGCGGCAGCGGGGGTTGCGGCGGCAACTGCTCCATGCCGACCGGTGTCGGCGGCGGCAGCGTCGGCACGCTGGCCACCCGCAACGATTCGGTGTGTCCGCAACCCGCGAGCACCACCGCGGCGGCGGCCACGGTGCACGCCCGGCGAAGCAGGGGCAGGCGGATCACTATCGGTACTCTTTCAGCCTCGGCCACAGGCCCAGCGCCACCGCGATGGCGGCGCCGAGGCTGAGCACGACGCCACCGACCTGGGCGCCGGACAGTCCGCTGCGCGCGTTGATGACGTCGTTGCGCAACGTGATGCGGCCCTGATCCATGGCTTTGGCCAGCTCGTCTTCCAGCTTGTCGAACGCCGGGGTGGAGTCTTCTTCGCTGCTGCCCAGCGCCACCTGCGTGGCGGCCCGGTAGTTACCCACCGAGATGTAGGAGGTGATCCGGTCGTTGGCCTGCCGCCAGCGCAGCAGCAGCTGGTCGGCGCCCTCGAGGTCCGGCTTGTCCACGGCGTCGCTGCGCGACATGTACTGGTCGAGCTGGCGGTGCATGGAATCGATGCGCTGGTAGAACGACTGCTTGCGTTTTTCTTCGTCGCCGCGGCGGATCAGTGACAGGGTTTCGTCGGCGCGCGCCTGCTGGGCGGTGATCGCGACGTTGGTGACGGTCTTGAGGGATTCCGCGGCAGTGTCCTTCGCGCTACGACTGGCCGTCGTAGAAATGGTCAGTGCAGTTCCAACCCAAACCACCATGACGAGAATAGCGAGTGCGCCCACCACCAGGCCCGGGTTGATTCGGCGCCGGGTGCGCCGCGCCAGCCAGCGGTGGGAGAACGCCCCGAAGACCACGGTGGCCCCGACCACCATGATGACCGGGGCGGGGATCTGCGTCGACGCCGTGGTTTCGGCGTCCACCCGCTCCGACGTCGCCTGATACAGCCGCGCCGCGTCGGGCAGGATCGTCGATTGCATCAGGCCCGACGCCTCCGACAGGTACGACGAGCCGACGGGATTGCCCTCCCGGTTGTTGGTGCGGGCGATCTCGATCAGGCCGGTGTAGACGGCCAGCTCGGCGTTGATCCGGCCCAGCAGCTGCACCAGCGGTTCGTCGGTGAGCCCGCTCGAGGCCCGGGTCACGGCGACGGACGCGTCGGTGATGGCCTGCTCGTAGCGCTGGCGCACCGGCTGCGGCTCCGCCTCGGCGATGAACGCGGTCGCCGCGGCGGCGTCGGCCACCGACAGGGTGGTGTAGAGCCGCCCGGCGGCGAACGACAGCGGCTCGGTGTGATTGAGCACCGTGGTCAGCACCTGCTGGCGGTGGTTGATGGTGGTCGACGTGGCGAAGGCGCTGATGCCGCCGAGCGCGGCCAGCACGATGCCGATGGTCAAGATGCGCCCCGGCGTCGTCGAGATGAACCACCAGCGTGGATGAGCCGGTTCGGCCGGCGACCGCGATCCCTGCGGCTCGGTCGACGGGTGTGCCAGCTCAACCGTCACGTTTGATCAGCCCTCATCTCTCGGCCACTCGATTTCGCTGCACGGACCTCTATAAGCGAAGTCTAAGAGCATGTTCGGGTGGATGGGTGGAGGCAGACGCAATTGGCGACGCCCCAACCAAGTCTGCATATCCTGAATCGGTGCAGGGCGACGGTGACGGTTGGGTGATCTCCGACAGCGGCGCCCATTACTGGGGCCGCTACGGCGCGGCGGGTTTGCTGCTGCGGGCCCCGCAGTCCGACGGTACCCCGGCCGTGTTGCTGCAGCATCGCGCCGTGTGGAGTCATCAGGGCGGAACCTGGGGGCTGCCGGGTGGCGCCCGGGACAGCCACGAAACACCGGAGGAGACCGCGGTCCGCGAGGCCAACGAGGAGGCCGGGCTGCTCGGCGAGCGGCTGACGGTGCGCGCGACCGTGGTCACGGCCGAGGTCGCCGGCATCGCCGGCACGCAGTGGAGCTACACCACCGTGATCGCCGACGCCGATGAATTGCTGCACACCGTGCCCAATGGGGAGAGCGCCGAGATCCGTTGGGTCGCCGAAAACGAGGTGGCCGACCTGCCGCTGCATCCGGGCTTCGCGGCCAGCTGGCAGCGGCTGCGTACCGCGCCGGCGGTGTTGCCGCTGGGTGAGGGCGACGAACGACGGCGATACCTGCCGCGCACGATCGAGATCGAGGCCGGCGTCTTCGTGTGGTGCATGCCCGGTGACGCCGGCCACGAGCCTTCGCAGCTGACCCGCCGGATCAGCTCGCTGCTGCCAGCGCCGAACTGAGCCGCGCGGCCGCGGCCCGCGGGTCGGGGGCCGCGGTGATCGCCCGCACCACCACGATGCGCCGGGCGCCGGCCTCGAGCACCTCGGGCAGCCGGCGCTCGTCGATGCCGCCGATGGCGAACCACGGCTTGTCGGTTCCCAGCGCGGCGGCCGCCCGCACCAGCGGCAGGCCGGGCGCCTCGCGGTCCGGTTTGGTGGGCGTGGGCCAGCACGGGCCGACGCAGAAGTAATCCGCTTCGCCGCTCGCCCCCGCGGCGGCCTGGTCGGCGCTGTGGGTGGACGCCCCGAGCAGCACGCCCGGCCCGACGATGTCGCGCGCGATCGCCAGCGGCAGGTCGCCCTGGCCGAGGTGCAGCACGTCGGCGCCGGCCGCGCGGGCGATGTCGGCGCGGTCGTTGACCGCGAACAGGGCGCCGTGCCGGCGCGCCGCGTCGGCCAGGATCTGGCACGCCGCCAACTCCTGGCGCGCCTCCAGCGGACCGAACCGCTGCTCACCGGCCGACCCCTTGTCGCGGAGCTGGATGACGTCCACGCCACCGGCCAGGGCGGCGTCGGCGAACTCGGCCAAATCGCCGCGCTCACGGCGCGCGTCGGTGCACAAATAGAGTCGCGCCGCGGCCAGCCGGGTAAGAGGTTGATGCACACCGAGACGCTAGCGCGCTAGCGTGGAGCCGAAGAGAACTACCAGACACGGGAGTCCCGGGTGGTCGAGGCGACTGCGGGGCTGAGAGTGGGCACAGCCGGAGCGTTCCGGACCTGCCCTTACCGTCACACCTGATCCGGATCATGCCGGCGAAGGGAGGCTCGAAAATGACCGGGATGCCCGCGGGACCCCCATCGGGGTCCCTGGCCGTCATCGGCGGCGGCGTCATCGGGCTCGCGGTGGCGCGCCGCGCCGCACAGGCCGGCTGGTCGGTGCGCGTGCATCGCAGCGACCACCAGGGCGCATCCTGGGTGGCCGGCGGCATGCTGGCGCCGCACAGCGAAGGCTGGCCGGGCGAAGAGCGGTTGTTGCGGCTGGGCCTGGAATCGCTGCGGCTGTGGCGCGAGGGCGGGTTCCTCGAGGGGCTGCCGGGCGGGGTGGTCACCGCCCGCGAGTCGCTGGTGGTGGCCGTCGACCGCGCCGACGTCGCCGACCTGCGTACCGTCGCGGAGTGGTTGTCCGGCCAAGGCCACCCGGTGGTCTGGGAGTCGGCGGCCCGCGACGTCGAACCCCTCCTGGCGCAGGGCATCCGGCACGGCTTCCGGGCGCCCACCGAACTGGCCGTCGACAACCGGGCGGTGCTGGACGCGCTGGCCGCGGAGTGTGAGCGCCTCGGGGTGCGGTGGGCGCCGCCGGTGCACGACCTGTCGCGCGTCGAGGCCGACGCGGTGGTGATCGCCAACGGCATCGACGCCCCCGCGTTGTGGCCCGGCCTGCCGGTGCGCCCGGTGAAGGGTGAGGTGCTGCGGCTGCGGTGGCGAAGGGGTTGTATGCCGTTGCCGCGGAGGGTCATTCGCGCCCGCGTGCACGGCCGGCAGGTGTACCTGGTGCCCCGCGCGGACGGGGTGGTCGTCGGCGCCACCCAGTACGAGCACGGGCGTGACACCGCGCCGGTGGTCTCGGGGGTGCGCGACCTGCTCGACGACGCCTGCGCGGTGCTGCCGGCCCTCGGCGAATACGAGTTGGCCGAGTGCGCCGCGGGGCTGCGCCCGATGACCCCCGACAATCTGCCGTTGGTGCACCGGCTGGATGCGCGCACGCTGGTCGCCGCCGGCCACGGCCGGTCGGGATTCCTGTTGGCGCCCTGGACGGCAGAACAGATCGTTTCCGAACTGGCCCCGGTGGGAGCGCACCAATGATCGTCGTGGTCAACGAGCAGAAGGTCGACGTCGAGGCGCGCATCACGGTCGCGGCGTTACTGGACTCCCTGGGCTTCCCGGACCGCGGCGTGGCCGTGGCCATGGACGACGCGGTTCTCCCGCGATCACGTTGGACCACCGAGCTTTTCGACGGTGCCCGGCTCGAGGTCGTGACGGCGGTGCAAGGTGGCTAAATCCGAATTGCCCAAACTGACCATCGCTGACCGCAGCTTCGCGTCGCGGCTCATCATGGGGACCGGGGGAGCGAGCAACCTCGCGGTGCTCGAAGAGGCGCTGGTGGCCTCGGGCACGGAACTGACCACCGTCGCGATACGCCGCGTCGACGCCGAGGGCGGCACCGGATTACTCGATCTGCTCAACCGGCTGGGCATCACCCCGCTGCCCAACACGGCGGGCTGCCGCGGCGCGGCCGAGGCGGTGCTCACCGCGCAGTTGGCGCGCGAGGCGCTGAACACCAACTGGATCAAGCTCGAGGTGATCGCCGACGAACGCACCCTGCTGCCCGACGCGGTCGAATTGGTGCGAGCCGCAGAGCAATTGGTCGACGACGGGTTCGTGGTGCTGCCCTACACCAACGACGATCCGGTGCTGGCGCGCCGGCTCGAGGACGCCGGCTGCGCCGCCGTCATGCCGCTGGGTTCGCCGATCGGCACCGGCCTGGGCATCACCAACCCGCACAACATCGAGATGATCGTCGCCGGGGCCGGCGTTCCGGTGGTGCTCGACGCCGGCATCGGAACCGCCAGCGATGCCGCGCTGGCGATGGAATTGGGTTGCGACGCGGTGCTATTGGCCACGGCGGTGACCCGGGCCGCCGACCCGGCGGCGATGGCCGCCGCGATGGCCGCCGCCGTCACCGCGGGATATCTGGCCCGGCGCGCCGGGCGGATCCCCAAGCGATTCTGGGCGCAGGCTTCGAGCCCGCAACGATGAATCGTTATGTCGCGCTGGGTAGTTCGATGGCCGCAGGCCCGGGCATCCGTCCGCGCGCGGCGGGGGCTCCGCGATGGTCGGGCCGATCGGCGCGCAACTACGCGCACCTGATCGCGCAGCGTTACCGCTACGACCTGGTCGACGTCACCTTCTCCGGGGCGACCACCGCCAACGTGCTCGCCGAGAGCCAGCGCGGGGCGCCACCCCAGATCGCGGCGCTGGACGGCACCGAGAATCTGGTCACCGTCACCATCGGCGGCAATGATGTCGGCTACATCCCGCTGTTGATGGCCGCGTCGCTGCCGCGGGCGCTGCGGCACCTGCCGGTGCTGGGGGAGCGCATCGCCGAACTGATGGACCGCCAGGCCCGAGATCGGGCGCTGGACGCGGTGTTTGAATCGCTGTGCGCGGTCGGCCGGGAAGTGCGCCGACGGTCCGCGAGGGCACGGATCTTCTTCGTCGACTACCTGACGATGCTGCCGCCGCCGGGCGTGCCGGCCGCGCCCCTGTCGCCCACCGATGCCGACCTGGGTCGACACGTGGCCGCGACGCTGGAAACGATGACGGCCGATGCCGCCGCGGCGACCGGTTGCGAACTCATTCGCGCCGCCGCGGCCAGCCGCGAACACCACGCGTGGTCGGCACAGCCCTGGACGACGCTGCCGTCGCGCCTCGGTGTGTCACTGCCGGGTCGCCCCGCCCCGCTACACCCGAACGCCCAGGGGATGCGCGCGGTGGCGGATCTGCTGGCGGCCGCGCTGTAACGTCAGCCGTTGGTGCGCCACCACTGGTAGAGCGCGTTGACATCGGAATTGGACGAAGTCAGGTGTCCCAGCACGTTTTTGGCGTCGGTGGTCCAGGTCAGCGTCGCGTAGTTCTTGTACGTTCCGCAGGCGATCTGGCCGCCGGTCTGGCCGTTCTGCTTCCAGGTTCCCGGTGACTGACCGGCGTCCCCACACGCGGCCAGGGAGACGTCTTTGATGGTGGAACTGAACGCCGAGCCCAGGTTCGTGCTGTTGGAGAAGAGCGCGTAGACACCCGATCCGGGTCCGCTGGAGTCGGGGCTTTGCCCGCACACCAGTTCGGCCAGTTCGCCGGCCTCGGTGAGCTCTTGGGACTTGCAGTTGTTCAGGCCGTAGCCCTTCGACAGCGAGGCGGCCAGCGTGTTCATGTCCGCCGCGTTACCGGTGTTGGGCTCGGCGTTAGCGGTGGCACAACCCGCGAAAGCCAAACTGCCCGTGAAGGCTGCGGCCGACACGACGCGCAGCGCGGTGTTGAGATGTGACATTTTCCTGACTCCCTGCGGTTGATGGAAATAAAGAGGGGCGAACGTTTGCCCGCTAAGGCCAAACCGGCGGTGAATGCCGCCGCCACCGCTGTCCTCAGCACGTTGCTGAAATCGGACATGAATGGCTCCTTAACGGCGTCTTCTAAACACGGATAGTAGGGCTATGTCGTGGTAAAGCAATACATTCCGCAGGCAATTGTCTGTGTGGGCATCCTTCCCCGGCCGAACCCGCGCCGGACCAGGCAAATGATAGTGCCGTGCGGGCCGTCGCGTGGGGTATCGAATTATGTTGAGGTGCGGGGTTTATCGAGCCCGCCGCCGAATGCTGTCGTGTTGCCGACGGGTCGCGACTGGCCCGGCCTAAACCAGATTTTTGCATTGCTAGTGCCGATCAGAGCCCGCTCGGGTATGGTTAGCACCGCTTTACGCCAGCTAACTTCTCTTGACTGGAGAATCCATGACACAACCCCCTCCTCCGCCGCCGCCTCCCCCCGGTTATCCGCCGCAGCAGCCGGCAGCCGCGCAGCCGAATAACTATCTGGTGTGGTCGATTCTGGCGACCCTGTTCTGCTGTCTGCCCTTCGGAATCGTGGCGATCGTCAAGTCGAGCCAGGTCAATGGGTTGTGGGCGCAGGGCCGGTACGCGGAGGCGCAGGCGTCCGCCGACAGCGCCAAGAAATGGGTGATCTGGTCGGTGGCCATCGGCATCGTCGTGGGCATCATCTACGGCATCCTGATGGCGGTGGGCGCGCTCAACACGGACACCAACGCGGCACTCGCCGCGATGTTCTAAAGCCTCTAGAGTTCAATCATGGTGACCCGCTGGGGGGCGGCGCACGCGAGCATGGGCGCACCACTGGTGGTGGCCGCATCCACGACGCTGATGTGCGCCGCCATCTGGGCGGGTGACCCGACCACCCCGCACGGCCCGCTGCCGGTATGCCCCACCAAGGCGTTGTTGGGGATCGACTGTCCCGGCTGCGGCAGCTTGCGCATGGTGTATTCGCTCCTGCACGGCAATCTGTTGGCGGCCGCCAGGTTCAACGCCTTGGGCCTGGCGGCTGTCGTGCTGTTGACGTGGGCCTACTTTTCCTGGACCTACGGGCGCCTGGTGGGTCGGCGCATCCGCAGCTGGCAGCACCGACGATGGGCCGCCGCACTGACGCTGTCACTGGTGCTGGCGTGGTTCGTGGTGCGCAATATCCCCTTTGCGCCCTTCAGCGCACTGTATGTCTGATACCGCCGTGTCCTGATCCGGGCCGGTTGCGCCGCGGTCTAACCTGGGGCGCGATGGTGAACAAATCCACGACGATTCCGGCGATGGTGGCCGTGATCGCCCTGACCGCGTTCTCGACCGGCTGCGCGCATCGGTCGTCCGGCTCGCAGCAAACGCATCCCGCCGCCGCCGAATTCGCCGCGGGTCTGCGTGACAAGGTCACCGCCGACGCGATGATGGCCCACCTGTCCAAGTTGCAAGACATCGCCAACGCCAACAACGGCACCCGGGCGGTGGGTACACCCGGGTACGAGGCCAGCGTCGACTACGTGGTGAACGTGCTGCGCGGCAGCGGATTTGACGTGCAAACCCCCGAATTCTCGGCACGCGTGTTCCACGCCGAGAAGCCGGTGCTCACCGTCGGCGGCAAGTCGGTCGAGGCGCACGCGCTGGACTTCAGCCTAGGCACCGGGCCGGACGGGGTGAGCGGGCCGCTTGTCAGCGCACCGCCGAACAACCTGGGTTGCGCGGCCTCCGATTACGCCAGCCTGCCGCTGCGGGGCGCCGTGGTGCTGGTGGATCGCGGCACCTGCCCGTTCGCCCAGAAAGAGGACGCCGCGGCGCAGGGCGGTGCCGTGGCGATGATCATCGCCGACAATGTCGACGAACAACAGATGGGCGGCACGCTCGGTCCGGCCACCGAGGTGAAGATTCCGGTGCTGAGCGTGACCAAGTCGGTGGGGGTTCAGCTGCGCGGCCAGCCCGGCCCCACCACGATCAAGCTCACTGCGAGCGCCCAAAGCTTCCGGGCCCGCAACGTGATTGCGCAGACCAAGACCGGCTCGGCGACCGGCGTGGTGATGGCCGGGGCGCACTTGGACAGCGTGCCCGATGGCCCGGGCATCAACGACAACGGATCGGGTGTGGCCGCGGTCCTGGAAACCGCTGTGCGGCTGGGTAATTCGCCGCCCGTGCACAATGCGCTGCGTTTCGGCTTCTGGGGTGCCGAGGAGCTCGGACTGATCGGTTCGCGCAATTACGTCGAATCGCTGGACCTGACAGCGCTGAAAAACCTTGCGCTGTATCTCAATTTCGACATGCTCGCGTCGCCTAACCCCGGCTATTTCACCTACGACGGTGACCAATCGCTGCCCGCGGACGCGCGCGGCCAGCCGGTGGTGCCCGAAGGTTCGGCCGGTATCGAACGCACGCTGGTCGCCTACTTGAAGTCGGCCGGAAAGACCGCGCAGGACACCGCGTTCGACGGTAGGTCGGACTACGACGGGTTCACGCTGGCGGGCATCCCGTCCGGCGGCCTGTTCTCGGGGGCCGAAGGGAAGATGTCCGCCGACCAGGCCAAGCTGTGGGGCGGCACCGCCGATCAACCGTTCGACCCGAACTACCACCAAAAGACCGACACCCTGGACCACATCGACCGCACCGCACTGGGAATCAACGGTGGCGGTGTGGCCTACGCGATCGGGCTGTACGCGCAGGACCTCGGCGGGCACAACGGTGTCCCCGCCATGGCGGATCGCGTCCGGCACGTGCTCGTCAAATCATGATGTCCCGGCTGGCCGCGACACTGCTGCTGATCGCCGGGCTGGTGGCCGGGTGTTCGCAGACCCGGCCGGGGCCGCCGACGGCCACTCCGGACCTGGCGCACGGCCTGGCCACGCGGGTGAACGTCGAGGGCCTGCTGACCCACCTGCGAGCCCTGCAGAACATCGCCAACGCCAACGGCGGCAACCGTGCAGACGGCACACCCGGCTTCAACGCCAGTGTGGACTACGTGGCTAAAGCACTGCGCGACAAGGGTTTTGACGTCCAGACGCCGCAGTTCGACCGGCTCTACACCGTGTCGTTGGGCAAGCCGGCGTTGACGGTCGCGGGCCGCGCCTTTCCCGTCGACCAGGCCTCGCTATTGGTCCAGACGCCGCCCGGCGGACTGACCGGCCAGCCGATCCGGCCGGCCCAGCCCTCGGGCTGCGCGGCCAACGATTACCCGGCGACCCTGCCCAAGGGGTCGATCGCCGTCGTCGACGACGCGCACTGTTCGGTGGTCGACAAACAGAACAGCGCGGTGGCCAAGGGCGCGAGCGCACTGATCGTGCTCAGCGCGCCCACCGGGCGGGGCGCGCCGCCCACGCTGTTCACCCCCGGCTATTTCAAGCAGCTGACCGTGCCCGTCGCCGTGCTGGGTTCCTACGGCGCCGCCGCGCTGAGCGGCTCGACCGCACCGGTACGCCTGGTGCTCGATGCGCAGAACGTCAAGATCACTTCGCGAAACGTCGTGGCGCAGACCAAGACCGGGTCGGCCCACGATGTCGTCGTGGTCGGCGCGCACCTGGACGGCTCCCGCGCCGGGCCCGGCATCAACGACGACGGCTCCGCGGTGGCCGCCGTGCTGGAGACGGCGTTGCAGCTGGGCCCGCTCGCGCCGGTCAACAACGCGGTGCGGTTCGTGTTCTGGGGTGCCGAGGAGGACGGCCGCAACGGCGTCATGGATTACGTGTTCGGCATGGACCGCGACCAGCTCAACGACATCGCGCTGTACCTGAACTTCACCATGCTGGGTTCACCGAATGCCGGATTCTTCACCGACGACGGTGATCAGTCCGGGCCGCCCGCGCCCGGTATCTCCGCCGCCGACGTGCCCGAGGGATCGGCCGGCATCGAACGCACCCTGGCCGGATATCTGAACCTCGCCGGCAAGCGTCCCGCCGACATGCCGTTGGACACCCGGGCCGACTATCACCCGTTCATGGTGGCCGGCGTGCCGGTCGGGGGCATGACGACCGGTGCCTCGCAGCCGAAGAGCCCCGTGCAGGCCAGGTTGTGGGGCGGGCAGACCGGCGTGGCGTTCGATCCCGATTTCCAGACACCTCGCGACGCCGTCGACAACATCAATCGGGAAGCGTTGGCGGTCATGGGTTCTGGCGTCGCTTTCGTGGTCGGCAGTTACGCGGAATCCATCGGGGGCGTCAACGGGGTGCCGCCGCACAACAAGCGGCATCGCACCCGGGTGCCGTAACGGCGCGGCGTGTCGAACCCGGCTGCTACAACCGGATGGACGTGCGGGAGACGCCGCGCAACGTCAAGCCGAATTCGCAACAGGACAACACCGGCTTTCTGTAGAAGGATGAAGCGGTGCGAATGCGTCTCGTGCTGGCGAGCTTCGCCGCGGTGATCGGTGCGGCCACGCCGGCCCAAGCCGAGCCGGGTGACAACCCGGATGCGAACTTCTTGGCGGCGCTCGATCAGGCCGGCGTCCCTTACCGCAACGGCACGGTCGCCATTCAGGTCGGCAAGAGGGCGTGTGAACTGATGGACCAGGGTCACTCCCAGGCCGACGTCATCCAAAGCGTGTCGTCGGAAAATGCCGGATACACCGTGGCGGACGCGACCCGCTTCACGACCAGCGCCGTCAGTGCCTATTGCCCACAACACCTGGGCGAGCCGACCACCGAGCCGCCGCCCCCGATCGCCTGGTGGAATATTCCGTGGATTCCCTTCCCGCCGCCGGGGGCGGCGTAGGTGATGGACATACGTCCGCACCATGCGAGGTCGGCATCGGCGCGCCAATCGCACTGGCACTGTGGCTCGCAATCCCTAGTTGGCTGAGGGGTTCGTGTGAACCCTTTCCCCTGCGCGGTGTGCCGCACCGCCGCTCGGGTACCTGCGTGGCCCGCGTTTGCTGGGTCGCTCGATTCTTGCTGCCGGGTGTGGTCGATGCCTCTAGGATGAGTTTCCTTGATGCTGCGCCGTAGCCGGTCGGGATGAGGTTGGTCATGAATAGCCATGCGTTCAGGTCGGCACTCGTGTGGGCGGTGACGGCGCTGGTGGTGGCCGGCTGCACGACGTTCGTCGACGGACGCGCGCTGTCGATGCTCAACGACCCGTTTCTGGTCGGCGGCCTGCCCGCGACCAACGGACCCAGCGGAATCCGTTCGAACGCACCCAGTCCCACCGGCAAGGTGCTCAACACCGACAACGGCCCCATCGACACCCTGGCGCTGCTGTCGGTCAACGACATCGAGGACTACTGGCAGTCGGTGTACGACCAATCGCTGCAGGGCAAGTTCGTTCCGGTCAGCAAGATGGTGTCCTACAACTCCACCGATCCGAGCAGCCCGATCGTGTGCCACAACGACACCTACAAGCTCGTGAACGCCTTCTACACCGGCAAGTGCAACCTGATCGCCTGGGACCGCGGCGTGTTCATGCCCATGGCGCAGAAGTACTTCGGTGACATGTCCGTCACCGGCGTGCTCGCACACGAATTCGGTCATGCGCTGCAACAGATGGCGAAGCTGGTGACCAGACGGGACGCGACCATCGTCCGCGAGCAGCAGGCCGACTGCTTCGCGGGTGTCTATCTGTACTGGGTCGCCGACGGCAAGTCGCCGCGGTTCACGCTGAGCACCGCCGACGGGCTCGACCACGTGCTGGCCGGGATCATCACCACGCGGGATCCCGTCATGGACAGCGAGACCGAAAACGACGACGCCCACGGGTCGGCCCTGGATCGGATCAGCGCCTTCCAAATGGGATTTCTCAACGGCGCCTCGGCCTGCGCGGCGATCAACCGCAAGGAAATCGAAAAGCGCCGCGGCGACCTGCCGAACGCCCTGCGGGTCGACTCCACCACCGGCGCACCCGAAACCGGCGAGGTGCCCATCAATCAGGACACCATGTCGAACCTCATGGAGCTGCTGGGAAAGATCTTCGCGCCGACCAGCCCGCCGGCGCTGTCCTACCAACCGGCAGCGTGCCCGGACGCCAAGGCCACCCCGCCCGCGTCCTACTGCCCGGGCACCAACACCATTGTGATCGACCTGCCCGGGCTCGCCGCCATGGGCACGGTCGCCGACGAGAAACAACAGACCCTGCCGCAGGGTGACGACACCGCGCTGTCGGTCGTGATGTCGAGATACGCGCTCGCCGTGCAGCATGAACGCGGCCTGCCGATGCAGAGCCCCTGGACCGCGCTGCGCACCGCATGCCTGACCGGTGTGGTGCATCGCAAGATGGCCGAACCGATCGACCTGGCCTCGCACAACCAATTACTGCTGACCGCAGGCGATCTCGACGAGGCGGTCGCCGGCCTGCTCACCAACCATCTGGTCGCCAGCGACGCGGACGGCACCAGCGTCCCGGCCGGGTTCACGCGGATCGCTGCATTCCGCGGCGGAGTGACCGGCAACGCGGACGCCTGTTACTCGCGCTATCCGGGATAACCGAGCACCAACCGGGTCAGCCTATTTCGGCGAGCCGGGGAATCACCTCGTCGCCCAGGCGCCGAACGAAGCCGACCGGATCCGGATTGCCGGGGAACGGGCCGGCGTTGACCAGCTTGACGCCGAGTGCGGCGTAGCCCTCGACGGTCCTGAAATAGCCGTCGAGGTCCTCGAAAGGATCGACGAAATAGCCGACCGTCTTGCGGATCTCGCCGGGATCGCGGCCGACCGCGTCGCAATGACGGTGCAGGACCTCGATCTTGTGCCTGATCGCGTCGACTTCGGTCACCGTGGAGTTCCAGATGTCGGCGTATTGCGCGACCAGACGCAGCGTCTTCTTCTCACCGTCCCCGCCGATCAGCACCGGGGGACGCCGAATCGGTTGTGGCGCACAGATTGTCTCGGCCAGCTGATAGTGCTTGCCTTCGTACGGGCCGTCGTTGTCGCTCCACATCTGCCGGCAGATCTGCAACGTCTCCTCGAGCATCTCGAAGCGCCGGCTGACCGGCGGATAGGGGAAGCCCAGCGCGGCGTGCTCCCGGTCGTACCAGGCCGCGCCGAGTCCCAACATCGCCCGGCCCTGCGACAAGACGTCAAGCGTCGTGACCGCCTTGGCCAGCAGCCCCGGATATCGGTAGGTGACGCCGGTGACCAACAGGCTCAGGTCGATTCGCGACGTCTGCCCCGCCAGAAATCCCAGTGACGTGTACCCCTCGAGGAACGGATCCTCCGCCCGTCCCATGGCTTCCATCTGGAAGAAGTGGTCGGCCAGGGTGAACAGCGTGGCGCCGCCCTGTTCGGCCGCCCTGGCCGACTCGGCCAGCGCCGGGCCCAGCTTGGCCGGGTCTCCGGGTAGGAAGTCTATGAAATGCAATCCCAATTCCATTGCCGATGCCGTCCTTTCGCGTCCTCATTGCTCGGTCAAGCGCTCGAGTAGCGACAACGCGTCGACGATGACGCGCCGCTCGCGCTCGGTGTAGCGCTCCTGGATGGCGCGGGCCAGCCACTCCTCGCGGGCGCGCCGGTCATGCTCGGCACGCTTTCCGCAGACGCCGGCGAAACTCCCCGGCGCCGAACGCCATTCGGTTTCAGCCGACGGCGTAGCCGGCTGAACCACCCGGACACCGCCTGCTGCACTCCACCGCGGAGTCGCTGACACCATCCACGCCACCACCCTAGGATAGAGACCGGAGCGGTTGCGGCCGACGTGGATCACGGCGCACGGGTAATCGTCGATTGCGATTGCGATTGCGATTGCGATTGCGATTGCGATTGCGATTGCGATTGCGCGTGACGTGGCGGTCGGCCGGATGGGGTGAACGAATGTCGTTTCGCCCCAATGTTTACGACGCTCCGATAGCCGGGCTAATTGGTTGTCGGTGGTGGTTGGGGTTGGAAGGGTGTGTACCACCACCAGTCGGCGCGCTCGCCGATGGGTCCGGGGCACGGCGACACCGCGGGTGGGGGTGTGGTGGGTGGGCGCGCCAGCGATCCCGGGCTCAGTGACCGGCCGGCGTCGTCGGTGACCACGAGGGCGTCTGCGGGTCCGGTGATCTCCAGGCCCCCACGGTGGTGCAGCCGGTGATGATAGGGGCACAGCAGCACCAGGTTGGCCAACTCGGTGGGGCCGCCGTCTTCCCAGTGCCGCAGGTGGTGGGCGTGCAGACCACGGGTGGCCCCACAGCCGGGGACCACGCAGGCGCGGTCGCGATGCTCGAGCGCGCGGCGCAGCCGCCGGCTGATCAGCCGGGTCGCCCGGCCCGCCCCGATGGGCTCTCCGGACCGTTCGAACCACACCTCGGCCGTGGCATCACAGGTCAGGTAGCGGCGTTCGGCATCGGTGAGCAGCGGACCCAAATGCAGTGCCGCGGCGGGTTGCTCGACATCGACATGTACGACCACGGTGGTGTGTTGCCCGTGCGGGCGCCGGGCCGCCTCGGTATCCCAGCCGGCCTCGACCAGACGCATAAACGCCTCGTCAAGCCTCGGCATTGGTGGCGCCTGATCGCTGGTGTGGTCAGCGTGATCGGCCTTCCATTCGGCGATCAGCGCGTCGCGATGAGAGGCCAAGGCAGCGTCGAACTTCGCCGCATCGAGGTGCGGAAGCCTGATTCGGTAGCACGCCCCTTGGTCGTCGGTGGTCCGGGTGATCGAACGCTCGGCCTCGGGTCGGGATTCGGGGTCGGGTTGGGGTCGTGGTTCGAGCCTGACCGCGGTGCGCAGCTGGTTGACCGTGGCCACCGCGGCCAGCTGCGCGTAGTGGGCATCGGATCCGTCAGCGGCGCGCGCGGCGATGACGCCGACCTGATCGGCCGATAGTCGGCCCTCTCGCATGCCTTGGGCGCAGCGGGGAAACTCCTGCAGCCGGCGCGCGATGGTGGCGATCGTGTGCGCGGTTCCCGAGGACGAACCGAGCTTCCATGCCACCAACGCCGGCACCGACCGCGCCCCGGTGAGGCCGCAGAGCTCGTCGCGCTCGATCTCGGCGACGATCTCCACGATGCGCCCATCAATCGCGTTGCGCTGACCGCTCAACTCCGCCAGTTCGTCGAAGAGCACCGCGAGACGTTCCTTCGGGGACACGTCGACGCTGGCTGCGTTCGCGGTCGGGGACATGACGCCATCATCGCAGCCACCACCGACAAGTTCGGCCCGCGGCGATCCCCGCTCAGGTCAAGCCATCTATTTCCGGCCGAGCAGCTGTAGCGCCGCATCGACGGCCAGCGCCGGCACGTTCAATGTCTTGGACCGCAGATCGTGGCGGGCACTGGCGATCTCGACGACGGCCGTCGTCCCGCTGACCAGCGCCGCCGCGGCGCGCAATTCGTCGGGCGTGCCGAACGGATCCGACGTCCCATGCGTGAACACCGTCGGTACCGTGATGTCGGGCAGGTGCTCGGTGCGGGCCCGTTCGGGTTTGCCCGGGGGATGGACCGGATAGGAGAACAGCGTCAGCACGTCCACCGCTGCTTCCCCGGCCGCGACGACCATGGACGTCTGCCGGCCGCCGTAGGAATGTCCACCGGCGATCAGCGGCCCGTCGGCCAGGCCGCGGCACACCGCGATGGCCTCGACGATTCCGGCCCGGTCGGTGGCGGCGGAACCCGACGGCGGCCCGCTGGGCCGGCGGCGCCGGTAGGGCAGGTTGTAACGCACCGCCAGCCAGCCGCGTTGCGCCCACTCGTCGCAAACCTGTTGCAGCAGAACGGCATCCCGGTTGCCGCCGGCGCCGTGGGTCAGCACCACCACGCCCTCCGGCGTACCGTCCGGTTGGTGCGCTAGGCCGGCGATCCGATCGAAGTTCATGCGATCACGTGAGCCGGAACAGCGGGGAGACGGGTCCGTGGCCGTGACCCAGCGGGTATGCGGCGCGCAGACATTCGGTGACCCAGCGCTTGCCGAACCCGACGGCCTCCGGCACGGGCCAATCGTGCGCCAGCGCGCACGCGACGGCGCTGGCCAGTGTGTCCCCGCCGCCGTGGTCGTTGCCGGTGGCGACCCGCTCGGCGTCGAACTCGTAAAAATCGGCGCCGTCATAGAGCAGGTCGCAGCTGCGATCCGATGACCGCAGATGACCGCCCTTCACCAGCACCCACTGCGGGCCCAGCGCACGCAGCGCCTTGGCCGCCGCCCGCTGCGACTCGGCGTCGGTCACGTCGATGTCGACCAGCAGCCGCACCTCGTCCAAGTTCGGCGTCACCAGCGTCGCCAACGGAAACAGTTGGTTGCGAAGCGAATCCAGGGCCGCCGGCGCCATCAGCGCGTCGCCGTGCATGGACGCGGCCACGGGGTCGACGACGAGCGGAACCGACAAACCCAGCGCGCGCCAGGTGGTGGCCACGGTGTCGATGATGCGCGGCGATGCCAGCATCCCGGTCTTGGCGGACTGGATGCCGATGTCGCCGACGACGGCCTCGATCTGCCCGGCGACGACATCACCGGGCACCTCGTGAAAACTCTGCACGCCCAACGTGTTCTGCACGGTGACGGCGGTGACCGCGACGCACGCGTGCACGCCCAGCAGCGCCATGGTGCGCATGTCGGCTTCGATGCCCGCGCCGCCCCCGGAGTCCGACCCGGCGATGGTCAGCACCCGCCGCGGCGTCGTCCCGGGCGCGGGCAGCGGCAGGAAACTCACAGGGCGAGATGGCAGCGACCCGCTGCGCCCGGCTGCGCCGCGCTTGCGATCATTGCTGGGCCAGCGGTAGATACACCCGGTTGCCGTGCTCGGCGAACTCGCGAGACTTCTCCGCCATGCCCTCGGACATGGCCGCCTCGATCGCCTCCTCGCTGTCGAGCCCGTGTTTGGCGGCGTAGTCGCGAACGTCCTGGGTGATGCGCATCGAGCAGAACTTCGGTCCGCACATGGAGCAGAAGTGAGCGGTCTTCGCCGGTTCGGCCGGCAGCGTCTCGTCGTGGTACTCGCGCGCGGTGTCCGGATCCAGCGACAGCGCGAACTGGTCGTTCCACCGGAACTCGAACCGTGCCGTCGACAACGCGTTGTCACGCTCCTGCGCGTGCGGGTGCCCCTTGGCCAGATCGCCTGCGTGCGCGGCGATCTTGTAGGCGATCACCCCGTCCTTGACGTCCTTGCGGTCCGGCAGCCCCAGGTGTTCCTTGGGGGTGACGTAGCACAGCATCGCGGTGCCGGCCTGGGCGATGATGGCCGCGCCGATCGCCGAGGTGATGTGGTCGTAGGCCGGTGCGATGTCGGTCGCCAGCGGCCCCAGCGTGTAGAACGGGGCCTCCTCGCACCACTCCTCCTCGAGCCGCACGTTCTCGACGATCTTGTGCATCGGGACATGGCCCGGGCCCTCGATCATCACCTGCACGCCATGCGATTTCGCGATCTTCGTCAGTTCGCCCAGGGTGCGCAGCTCGGCGAACTGAGCGGCGTCGTTGGCGTCGGCGATCGACCCCGGCCGCAACCCGTCGCCCAGGGAGAACGTGACGTCGTAGCGGGCGAAGATCTCGCAGAGCTCGTCAAAGTTGGTGTACAGGAACGACTCCCGGTGATGCGCCAGGCACCACGCCGCCATGATGGAACCGCCGCGCGACACGATGCCGGTGACCCGCTTGGCGGTCAGCGGCACATAGCGCAGCAGCACGCCGGCGTGCACCGTCATGTAGTCCACGCCCTGCTCGCACTGCTCGATCACGGTGTCGCGGTAGAGCTCCCAAGTCAGTTCGGTCGGGTCGCCCTTGGTCTTTTCCAGCGCCTGATAGATCGGCACGGTGCCGACCGGCACCGGCGAGTTGCGCAGGATCCACTCGCGGGTCTCGTGGATGTTCTTGCCGGTGGACAGGTCCATGATGGTGTCGGCGCCCCACCGGGTGGCCCACACCATCTTGTCGACCTCCTCGGCGATCGACGACGTGACTGCCGAGTTGCCGATGTTCGCGTTCACCTTGGTCGCGAACGCCTTGCCGATGATCATCGGCTCGATCTCGGGGTGGTTGTGGTTGGCCGGGATAACCGCACGGCCCCGGGCGACCTCGTCGCGCACCAGCTCGGCGGGCATCCCCTCGCGGGCCGCGATGAACGCCATCTCCGCGGTGATCTCCCCGGCGCGGGCGCGCTGCAGCTGGGTGCCGCGGTCGCGGACCACGCCGGGCCGCGCCGGCAGTCCGGCCGTCAGATCGATCGTCGCCTCCGGATCGGTGTAGGGCCCCGAGGTGTCGTACAGATCGAAGTCGTCGCCGGTGGACAGGTGCACCCGACGCAGCGGCACCCGCAACGTGAGCCCGCCCGGTCCCTCGACCTCGCGGTAGGCCTTGCTGCTGCCCCAGATGGGTCCGGTCGTGACGGCCGGTTCGACGCTGGGCGAGGCGGCGCCCGACGCGGTTCCGGAAAGGACGTCAGTCATTTTTCATCTCCCTACGCCGGCATTACCCGGTCAGGTTCGTACGGTCGACGGCCCCGAGCCGTCCTCTCAGCGCACTGGGCGTGCGCTCCCGCGTCGTATGGATGGGTCCGCACGCGACGTTACCCCCACGGCCGACCGCACGGCAGGGTGCGACGGCCTTTTCACCCGGGGCGGTAGCCGAGGGCGCTCCCCTAGTGGAAAAATGCAAACGTGCAACAGCGCAGGCGAGCAGGGGAATCGTCATCCAACGGGGACGGCGCCCGAGTTTCCGACCCGATCAAACAGGCCCCCGGATACCTGAACATCGGCGCGTTCCGCTTCTGGTTCGTCGGCCAGCGCTGGGAATGGTCCGACGAGGTGGCCAGGATGCACGGCTACGAACCGGGCGAGGTCGAGCCGACGACCGAACTGCTGCTGTCGCACAAGCATCCCGACGATCGCGCGCATGTGCAGGAGTTGCTCGACTACGCCCTGCAATCCGAAGAGTCGTTCTCGAGCCGACACCGGTTCATCGACACCGCCGGCGCGGTGCACGACGCGATCGTCGTCGCCGACCGCATGCTGGACGAGTCGGGCGCCGTGCAGGGCACCGCGGGTTACTACATCGACCTCACCAACACCTTCGACGAGGCCCGCCAGGAGGTGCTCGACACGGCACTGCCCGACCTGTTCGAGAGCCGCGCGGCCATCGAACAGGCCAAGGGCGTGTTGATGTACGTCTACCGGGTCAGCGCCGCGCAGGCGTTCCGGGTGTTGCAGTGGCGCTCGCAGGAGACCAATGTGAAGCTGCGGGCGCTGGCCAAGCAGCTGCTGACCGACGTGGCCGCCCTGCCGGTGCCGGCGGCCGCTCTGCAGAGTCAGTTCGATCATTTGCTGCTGACCGCGCACGAGAGGATTCCGGCCGAGCCCGCCGGGTAACCTGAATCGGCAAACGGGCAGTTCGGGTACGGGTTACTCTCGGGTCATCTGCGATGCGCGACCGCGCATCTACGCCGCGTCGTCGGGCTTAGCGGCAGCAGATCCCAACGTTGGCTGCGGCGAAAGGCATGAAGTTTGTTGGCGGTCGAACACGAGGCTAACGACGACGCAGTGATCGTCAGCGTCAAAGGCGATGTCGACTCCAGTAACGTCGGTGAGCTTGCCGCTCACCTGACCACCGCGCTCGGGCTGGCCTCGACGCAGCCGGTGCGCGCGGTGGTGATCGACCTGCTGGCTGTCGAGTTCTTCGGTAGCGCGGCGCTGAACGTGGTGCTCGATTGTCATGAGGGCGCCAAAGCCGCCGGGACCGCGGTCCGGCTTGTCGCCGACCATGACCAAGTGCTTAGGCCTATCCAGGTCACCGAGTTGGACCGGGTCTTCGACATCTACCCGTCCCGGTCCGCGGCATTGCACCGAAGACGACCGCAATGAACTCGCGACTGCCGGCCGATCTGGCCGCTGCCGTTTCGTTGGGCGGTGAGATGGGCCGGCGGTTCGCCGAATACGACTGGGACACTCATCCGTTGGGGCCGCCGAGCGGCTGGTCCAGCGAGATGCGGGCGGCGGTCGCCACGACGCTGGCGTCGCGGTTCCCGCTGGTGCTGTGGCTGGGCACCGAGGACCTGTTCGTGGTGTACAACGAGGCCTACATCGAGATCCTGGGCGACAAGCACCCCCACTCGCTGGGGCAGCCCGGCCGCGAAGTGTGGTGGGACATCTGGGATTCGATCGCCCCGATGCTCGCCGGCGTGGTCGCGACCGGTGAGGCGACCTGGTCGCGAGACCTGATGCTGCCGATGGTGACCACCGGGCGGCGCGTCGAGCGCTACTTCACCTTCACCTACAGCCCCCTGATCGACGGCGACGGCAAGCCCTTCGGCATTTTCTGCCCCTCCTACGAAACCACCGAGCGGGTGCTGAGCGAGCGCCGCCTGCACCTGCTCAACACGGTCGCCTCCGCGATAGTCGAGAGCCGCAGCATCGACGACGCGGTCGGCGTCGCTGTCAGGATCTGTGCCGGCCAGCCCGCCGACCTGGCGTTCATCGCCGTGTACGCCGACGACGGCGCGACGGGAAGGGTCACGGTGCGCGGGGCGACGCCCGCCATTCTGCCGTTGCTGCCGGGCGAACTGGCCCAGCTGACCGCGTGGGATGCGGCGTCGCGGACCCGGGCCGAGGTGCAGCTGATCGACGACGTGGCTGCCGCGATCCCCGCCATCGAAGAGGCGCTGGGTGGCGACTGCCCGCAGGAAGCTCTTGTGGTGCCCCTCGGGGAGGCCTCTACGGCGGGGGCGCTGGTGGTCGCCGCCAACCCCCGGCGTCCCATGGACGCCCAATTCCAGGGTTTCTGCCAGCTGCTGGCCGACCAGTTGACGTCGACCTTCGCCTCGATCGTTTCCTACGAGCAAGAGCGGCACCGAGCCGACGTGCTGGCCGAACTGGATCGGGCCAAGACCGCATTCTTGACCAACGTCAGCCACGAGTTCCGCACCCCGTTGACCCTGCTGCTCGGACCGCTGGACGACGCGCTGTCGGACGCGAAGCCGGAAAGCGTTCTCGCGGAGCGGCTTACCACCGCGGGACGCAACGCGCGGCGGCTGCAGCGCCTGGTCGACTCGCTGCTCGACTTTTCGCGCATCGAGGCCGGCCGGGCCAACGCGAAGCTGGTGTGCACCGACGTCGGCGCGCTCACCGCGCAGATCGCGTCGTCGTTCACCGAGCTGTGTCACCGCGCCGGGCTGGAGTTGAAGCTGGACTGCGCGCCGGCTTTGGCCGATGTCGATCCGGCGATGTGGGAGACGATCGTCCTCAACCTGCTGTCCAACGCGGTGAAATACACGCTGCAGGGCACGATTTCGGTGCGGGTGCGCACCGAGGCCGCGCAGTGCGTGATCGCGGTGCGCGACACCGGCGTCGGCATCGGCGCCGAGGATCTGAAGCTGCTGTTCGAGCGCTTCTACCGAGCCGACAACGTTCGCGGCCGCAGCGTCGAGGGCACCGGGATCGGGTTGTCTCTGGTCCGCGGGCTGGTAGACCTGCACCGCGGCATGGTCGAGATCGATAGCGAAGTGGACCAGGGCACCACCGTGACGATCCGCGTGCCGCGATCGGCCTCCGGCGCGGTCGTCGACCCGTCGCCGGCGGGGCCGGACGAGACCAATCCGTATGTCGCCGAGGCTAGCCAGTGGGTAATGCCGGTCGCCGAACCCGTCGCCGCCACACCGACGATGACCCGCCAGGTGGTGCTGATCGCCGACGACAACGCCGACATGCGTGCCCACCTCGAGCGGGTGTTGTCGCCGCACTGGGAGACGGTGTCGGTCGCCGACGGCGAGTCGGCGCTGGCCGCGACCCGCAGCCTGCGTCCGGACGCGATCGTCACCGATGTGATGATGCCCGGGCTCGACGGCTTCGAATACGTCGCCGCCGTTCGCGCGGACCCGGACCTGGCGGCGACGCCGATCCTGATGCTGTCCGCGAGGGCCGGCGCGGAGGCCGTCAACGAGGGCTACGCCGGTGGCGCGGACGACTACCTGCCCAAGCCGTTCCGATCGCAGGAGCTGATCGACCGGCTGGCGTCGAGGCTGTCTGCGGTGGGCCGCGAGCGTGACCGGCAGCGTCGCGAGGCGCAGTCGCGGCTGGCCTCGGAGCTAGTGCACCTCGACTCGGCGCTGCAGGGCACCAGCTCGGTGGCCGGGATCATGGACGCACTGCTCGGCTCCTCCTTCGGTTCCGGTGACGCCGGTGCCGTTGCGATCGGCGTCCTCGACGGCGAGGACTACCTGCGGTTCGAATACGCCGGTGACCTACCCGCGGAGTTTCGGGACCGCTACCACGTCGTCGCGCTCGACGCGCCCTTGATCGGCGCCGACGTCGCGCGCACCGGCGAGTCGATGATCGTCGCCGACACGTTCGACCTGCCCCCGCGCTACGAGCACGCCGTGCAGGACAGCGCGGCGCGCATCCGCGCCTGCGTCAGCCATCCGCTGCGGGACGGGTCCGGTCGCATGCTAGGCGTGCTGGCGTTGCTGTGGCCGCAGCCGCGCCATTTCGAGGCCGCCGACCTCGACGCCTTCGCGCGGGTGACCGAGCTGACGTCGGCGGCCCTGGACCGAGTGCGGCTGATGGCCCGCGAACACGAGATCGCCATCGACTTCCAGGAGCACCTGCTCGACCTGGATCGCGGCTCCACCGCCGCGGTCGTCGCGGCCGTCTACCAGCCGGCGGGGGAGGCCATGCGGGTCGGCGGCGACTGGTATTCGGTCACCCCGCTGGAGCACCCCGGCAGGATCGCGATATCGGTCGGTGACGTGGTCGGCCACGGCCTGTCCGCGGCGATCGTGATGAGCAGGTTGCGCGCCGCGGTCGCCGCGTTGGCGCTCACCGCGGGCGAACCCGACGCGGTGCTGGGTTCGCTGGACCGATACGGCGCCAGCGTCGACGGCGCGCGCTGTGCGACGGTGGCCTACGCCCTGATCGACACGGACGGCCACGGCGGAGGCGCCACCGTCAGCTACAGCTGCGCCGGGCATCCCTATCCGCTGCTGGTGCTGCCCGACGGCCGCGCGATCTTCCTCGAGTCCGGCCGCCGCGCCCCGGTCACGGTGACGGCGACCGGCGCCCACCATGCGCCGGACCAGCCCCCGGGCCACACGGCGACGGCGGAGCTGCCGCCCGGCGGGCTGATCCTGCTCTATACCGACGGGCTGATCGAGCGGCCCGGCGAGACGCTCGACGACGGGTTCGCGCGTTTGCAGGCGGCGGCGGCGCAGTGCGCCGGACTGCCCGCGGAATCGATCTGCGCGGAACTGCTGTCCCGAATGGCCCCGCCGACGGGCTACCGTGACGACGTCGTCGTGCTCGCGCTGCGGCCGAGCCACCTCGCCCGGGCCAGTTTCGCCACCGTGCTGCCGGCCGCGCCGGCTCAGATTCCCGCCGCGCGCGAACGGTTGCGCGAATGGCTGAGCACCATCGTCGTCGCGCCGCATCGCGAGACCGACATCTTGTTGGCCACCGGCGAAGCGGTCACCAACGCGATCGAACACGGCAGCCGCAACAATGCCCGCCAAACGGTGTCCATCGAGGCCTTCCTGCATCAGGACACCGTGACGATCACCGTCAGCGACACGGGCCAGTGGAGCGGCGATTCGTCGGCCAGCCTGCGCAGCCGCCGCCGCGGACGCGGGCTCACGCTGATGAGCGGATTGGCCGACGGCGTCGAAACGCTGCGGACCGCGTCCGGCACCCGGGTCACCTTGCGGTTCGATCGCGCGGTCGCGGGAAGCGCCACGGCGACTCGGACCGGCTAGGCCTCCTCCATCGCCTCGCCGAGTTCCTCCAACAGCTTGTTGTGGTGGTTGCTGGCCAGGAAGTGTCCGGCGGCGATGACCAGCGCCACCGGCCAGTCGATGAGTTCGAGGGCCGCCAGGGCCGCCAGCCCGCCGAAGTAGGCCAACTGCTCTGGCCTGGGGATTTCCACCTGGCCGATCGCCGGCAGGTTCACCGCAAAGGTCTCACCCTCGCGGATCTTGTCCACCGCCTCGCGCTGGGTAGTGCCGCGCCGCGACTTCTTTTCCGCCATCATTTGCCTTTCGGTAACGAAGGGTTTCCCGTCTCGCTGGTTCGCGCGTCCACCGTCGGACTTATGTCGACGATGACCGACACCGGGGGCGATCCGTTAGTTTCATCGTTCGCTTCGGTGCTGAGGGTGCCGCTAGTCGAACTCTATGCGTTGTTGTGGCGCGTCGGGGTTGTCGAGATTCGGCACAGCGATCGGGCGCCTCGTCGCGGCGCGGTGTCGCCCTCCCGGGCGGTGCGGGGAGCGGTCTGCCCGGATCCGAGCGCCCATCAGCCGGATCGCGTGCTGCGCTGGACGTCGCAGCAGTTGGCCCCGGCGGTGATCAGCCGGGCGATCGGCTGATCGCGGGTTCGCCTAGTTGGTGCTGCGCAACCGCGTGGTGCCCGCCCGGCGTCCGGCCGTCTTCTTGGCCGTCGACTTGGCGGCCTTGGCGGGCGCGGCTTTCGCGGGCGCGGATCCCTGCGGCGTCGGTTTCTGCGGCGCCGAATCCACCGGCACCGATTTCAGATTCGCTTTGACCGCCCGCGGTTCGGGCTCCTGTTTGCGGCTCAACCTCTGCAACAGCAGCGCGCTGCCGCCGACCGCCAGCAGCAGCGGCCATTCGACCAATCCGGCGACGCCCAGCGCGCCGATGGCCAACGCGGCCGCGGGCGCCGAGTGGCTGCCGCTGTTCATGCCGCGCTTGACTCCCTCGGCGGCCCCGGTGACGCCGCCGATGACTCCGTTGACCGCTGCGCCGCCCACGGCACCGGCGGCCGCGGTCGTCGCGTTCGCCGCGCGGTTCACCGCCTGACTCACGCCTCGGACTGCTCCGCCGATGACACTCATGATGACTCCCTGCTCTTGCTACTGACTTTTAAAGCCTGCCACCAAGCCATCGCGCAGACAACGCGAAGCCGCATCAAAATTTGCCGGAGCTTGATGTCATGTTGCGCCCGGCCCGGGCGCGAGGGACCCGGTCAGTCGCGCCGCACATCGACGAGGACCGGCGCGTGATCGCTGGCCGCCTTGCCCTTGCGTTCGTCGCGGACGATCTGCGCGTCCGTCACGCGGCCGGCCAAAGCCGGTGAGCCGAGGATGAAATCGATGCGCATGCCCTGGCCCTTCGGGAACCGCAACCGGGTGTAGTCCCAGTACGTGTAGACCCCCGGGCCCGGCGTGAAAGGGCGCACCATATCGGTGAATTGCGCCTCGACGATGGCAGCGAACGCCCGGCGCTCCGGCTCGGAGACGTGCGTGGCGCCGGCGTAGAAGTCCATACTCCACACGTCGTCGTCCTGCGGGGCGATGTTCCAGTCGCCGGCCAGTGCGATCGCGGCGGTGGGATCGTCGCGGAGCCAGCCCGATGCCGAATCACGCAGTGCAGCAAGCCATTCGAGTTTGTAGACGTAGTGCGGGTCGCCCAGGGCGCGGCCGTTGGGAACGTAGAGGCTCCACATCCGCACGCCGCCGCACGTCGCCGCGAGGGCGCGGGCTTCCGCCGCCGCGGCGACTTCGGGCTTGCTGCTCCAGCTGGGTTGCCCGTCGAATCCGATCTGCACGTCGTCGAGACCGACGCGCGAGGCGATCGCCACGCCGTTCCATTGGTTGAAACCGACATGGGCGACCTCGTAGCCGAGTTCGAAGAACGGCAGGGTGGGGAACTGGCTGTCGGAGCATTTGGTCTCCTGCATCGCCAGCACGTCGACGTCGGCGCGGGACAACCAGTCGATGACGCGGGGCAGCCGGGAGCGAATCGAATTCACGTTCCAGGTGGCAAGCCGCAGCGGCCGGTCGCCGGCGTCGATCGTGCCTTCGGGCATGGCTAGACGCTATCCCAGACGCCCGGGCGCACCGGGACGTAGCGGCGGCGGTGGTGCAGCCGGAAGCCGAGCGCCCCGGCAAGCGTCGCCACGCCGGCGTCGGGCGCCCGCAGGTAGCCGCGCGTCGCACCGCGATTCGCGCCCCACGCCAACAACGCCTCGCACAGCTGCGCCGCCGCGTGCTCGTCGGCGCCGGCCACCGAGCCCACCGCCGAGATGCCGACCCACCGCGCGCCATCGGGTGCCTCGGTCACCGCGGCGCGCGCGACGGCGATGCCGCGATGCGTGCCGAACATGAGCTCCCCGTCGACGACGGCGGTGAGCACGTCGACCGGAACGTGGCCGTCGTGGATGCGCAGCCAGCCGTCATCGGGCAGCGGTGTCAACGTGATGGACGGGTCGGCCTCGGGGGCGCTCACCTCGGAAAGGTCGCGCACGACAAGCTGTTCCGTGCACTCGTCGGCCAGCCCGGGCGGGGGCGTCAGCATCCGGTCGGGCAGGGCCAGCCGCGGCGTCAGGCCGCGGCGCTCGTACCAGTCGACGATGGCCGGAACCGTGCTCACCTGGGCAGAAATATCAAGCGGCACAGCGGAATTCGCGGCCACATCGACGCCATGGCCGGCGCGCAGCAGCCAGCCGTCCAGCCAGGTGCGCTCCGCGCCCGGCCAGGCCGCGCCGGCGGCATGCTCGAGCGCGCGGATCTGTGAGGTGCGAATGGGGGCGTCGGTGAGCACCCGCAGCGCCACCGCGTCGGACGGCGCGAACTCGACGACCGCGCCGGTCTTCGTGCGCACCCGCACCAGCGGGTCGACCGCCAACAGGTGTCCGACCGCGTCGGTCAACGGCGGCACCGAACCGGCCGGGCGGCGGTAGCGCACGGTCACCCGGGTGCCGGGCTCGGGCCACGAGAGCATCAGTGACCGAACGGGTCCGGTCCCTCCCCGGGCATCCAGGAGAGGCCGGGAACGCCCCAGTTGTGGGATTTGACGGCGCGTTTCGCGCTGCGCGCGTGCCGGCCGATGAGACGGTCCAGGTAGAGGAAACCATCCAGGTGCCCGGTCTCGTGCTGCAGCATCCGGGCGAACAGGTCGCTGCCTTCGATGGAGATCGGCGTCCCGTCGGCGTCGAGTCCGGTGACCCGCGCCCACTTGGCGCGCCCGGTGGGGAACGACTCGCCGGGCACCGACAGGCAACCCTCGTCGTCGTTCTCCGGATCGGGCATGGTCTCGGGTATCTCGGAGGTTTCCAGGATGGGGTTGACGACGACGCCGCGCCGCCGGTCGGTGCGGCCCCGGTCGTCGGCGCAGTCGTAGACGAAGACCCGCAACCCGACCCCGATCTGGTTGGCGGCCAACCCCACCCCGTGCGCGGCGTCCATGGTGTCGTACAGGTTGGTGATCAACTCGGCCAGATCCGCCGGCAGTGAACCGTCGGCAGCGACCGGCACCGGCTGTGTCGGGGTGTGCAGGACGGGATCTCCCACGATGCGGATCGGAACGACTGCCATGGTCGGCTAAGCTACCGCACGCCCGCGAGCTGTTCGGCCGGCGATCGGCGTCTGGGCAATCTTGGTCAATCGGCCGACTCGCGGGTCTGGATGACGGCTTGAGGGTTTGGCGCGTGTTTCAATTATCGCCGAAACACGCCCTTAGCTAAGTCAAGTCATTCGAGCAGTTCGGAATTCGCCGAAAGGGTCCAGGGGAAGCGATATGGACAGCGCCATGGCGCGGGCAAATCGATCGGGGGACGACTCTGAGATCGCAGATGGGCTGACCCGCCGCGAGCACGACATCCTGGCCTTCGAGCGCCAGTGGTGGAAGTTCGCGGGTGTGAAGGAAGACGCCATCAAAGAGTTGTTCTCGATGTCGGCGACGCGGTACTACCAGGTGCTCAACGCGCTCGTCGACCGGCCCGAGGCGCTGGCCGCCGACCCGATGCTGGTGAAACGGCTGCGCAGGCTGCGCGCCAGCAGGCAGAAGGCGCGCGCGGCGCGGCGCCTCGGCTTCGAGGTGACCTGACTCGTTACAGTAGGGCTCGATGAAAGAACGAGTTCCCGACTCCACTGGGCTGCCCCTACGGGCCATGGTGATGGTGCTGTTGTTCCTCGGCGTCATTTTCCTGCTGCTCGGTTGGCAGGCTCTGGGTTCGTCCGGGAGCTCCGACGACGATTCGGCATCGCCGGCCTCCAGCGCGAGCGCCAGCAGTTCCACGTCCGCGTCGCCGACCACCAAGCCGGCGAGCACGCAGGCCGAGGTGCAGATCTACAACATCTCCTCGAAAGAGGGTGTGGCCGCACGCACCAAGGACCAACTGACCTCCGCCGGTTTCAAAGTCACCAAGGTCGACAACATGACCGTGCCCGACGTCTCGGCCACCACGGTGTACTACACCGACGCCGGCGACGAGCACGCCACCGCCGACGCGGTGGGCAAAAACCTGGGCGTGCCCGTCGAACCCCGAATTCCCGCGCTCAGCGGCGAGCCGCCGGGTGTCATCGTCCTCGTCGCGGGCTAACTCCGCGCTAGGCTGCTGGCTATGCCCAAGCTGCCCGCGTTGGTACTGGCCGGTTGCGTCGTGCTGTTAGGCGCCTGCTCGTCGCCCCAGCAGGCGTCGTCGGTGCCGGGCACCACCCCCGCGATCTGGACGGGATCGCCCTCGCCGTCGGGCGCCAAGGCCTCCGAGGCCGGGCCCGCGGCGGCGCCGAGCGTCATCACGCACCTCAAGGCGCCGGACGGAACCCAGGTGGCGACCGCGACGTTCGAATTCAACAACGGCTATGCCACCGTCACCATCGAGACGACCGCCAACGGTGTGCTCGCGCCCGGCTTCCACGACGTGCACGTCCACCAGGTCGGCAAGTGCGAGCCCAACTCGGTCGCCCCGACCGGCGGCGCGGCGGGCGACTTCCTGTCCGCCGGCGACCACTTCCAGGCGCCCGGGCACGCGGGCGAGCCCGCCAGCGGGGCCCTGCCCTCGTTGCAGGTGCGCAAGGACGGCTCCGGGATGTTGGTCACGACCACGGACGCCTTCGCGATGGACGATCTGCTCACCGGGCAGAAGACCGCGATCATCATCCACGCCGGTGCAGCCAGCTCCGCCAATGCCCCATCGGGGCGCACCAACCAGACCAGCGGCACGCCGGGCCCGGACGACATGACGATGAGCACCGGTGACCCCGGCAAGCGGGTGGCGTGCGGTGTCATCGGTGCAGGCTAAACGGGCCGTCTCCCGCATCGACTTCGCCCGTTCACCGCGGCCGACCCTCGGGGTGGAATGGGAGTTCGCCCTCGTCGACGCCCACACCCGCGACCTGAGCAACGAAGCCACCGCCGTGATCGCCGAGATCGGCGAAAACCCGCGTGTGCACAAGGAATTGCTGCGCAACACCGTCGAAGTGGTCACCGGCATCTGCCAATCCGCGGGCGAGGCGATGGAGGATCTGCGCCAGACCCTGGGGCCCGCGCGCCGCATCGTGCGGGATCGCGGCATGGAGCTGTTCTGTGCCGGCGCACACCCGTTCGCGCAGTGGACCTCTCAGAAACTCACCGACGCCCCGCGCTATGCCGAACTGATCAAGCGCACCCAGTGGTGGGGACGGCAGATGTTGATCTGGGGCGTGCACGTGCACGTCGGCCTGTCCTCGCCGAACAAGGTGATGCCGATCATGACGTCACTGCTC
This sequence comes from Mycobacterium colombiense, assembly GCF_003284935.1. Taxonomy (GTDB): domain Bacteria; phylum Actinomycetota; class Actinomycetes; order Mycobacteriales; family Mycobacteriaceae; genus Mycobacterium; species Mycobacterium arosiense_A. Next base: position 117,859 of record NZ_QMEV01000004.1, on the reverse strand, counting down.
AACTACTACCCGCACCTGCTGGCGCTGTCCGCCTCCTCGCCGTGGTGGGCGGGCGTGGACACCGGTTACGCGAGCAACCGGGCGATGATGTTTCAGCAGCTGCCCACCGCCGGGCTGCCGTTCCAATTCCAGACCTGGGCGGAGTTCGAACGCTTCGTCCACGACCAGAAGAAGACCGGCATCATCGACCATGTCGACGAAGTCCGTTGGGACATCAGGCCTTCACCGCACCTGGGCACGCTGGAAATGCGGATCTGCGACGGCGTGTCCAACCTGCGCGAGCTGGGCGCGCTGGTCGCGTTGACCCATTGCCTGGTGGTCGACCTGGACCGCCGGCTCGAAGCCGACGAGTCGTTGCCGAGCATGCCGCCCTGGCACAACCAGGAGAACAAGTGGCGCGCCGCGCGCTACGGCCTGGACGCGGTGATCATCCTGGACGCCGACAGCAACGAGCGACTGGTCACCGAGGATCTCGACGACGTGCTGAACCGGCTGGAGCCGGTGGCCAGAAAGCTGAATTGCGTCGACGAGCTGGCCGCGGTGGCCGACATACCCCGCCAGGGTGCCTCCTACCAACGGCAGCGGCGGGTGGCCGAAGAACATGACGGCGACCTGCGCGCGGTCGTCGACGCGCTGGTGGCCGAACTGGAAATCTGATGACGGAACCCCTTGAGCTGGCCATGTTTCCGCTGGAGTCGGCGCTGCTGCCCGACCAGGACCTGCCGCTGCGGATCTTCGAGCCGCGCTACGTCGCGCTGGTGCGTCATTGCACGGACACCGGTGAGCCGTTCGGGGTGGTCCTGATTTCGCGCGGGCGTGAGGTCGGCGGCGGCGATGCGCGCTGCGACGTCGGCGTGCTGTCGCGGATCACCGAATGCGTCGACCACGGCGCCGGCCGGTATTCACTGAATTGCCGGACCGGGGAACGAATCCGGGTGATCGAATGGCTGCCCGACGAGCCCTACCCCCGGGCGAGGGTCACGCCGTGGCCCGACGAGCCCGGCGACGCGGTCTCGGACGCCCAGCTGCTCGACGTCGAAGACCGGGCCATGGCGCTGTTCGAGCGGATCGCGCAGGCGCGCGACATCAAGCTGCCGGGCCGCGAGGTGATCCTGGGCGACGAGCGGGGCGGTCCGGCCGGAAAGCGCCTGCTCGCGTTGGCATCTCGCATCCCGATCGGCACGGCCGATCGCTATTCGGTGCTGTCCGCGCCGACGGCCGCCGCCCGCCTCGCCGCGCTGCGCGAGGCCGTGGACGCGGTCGCCGAAGTGGTGGAGTTTCAGCTTTCCGAATGACGGGCGGGTTTCGCAGAAGGGCGGTGCATGAAGGTACAGCTTCAGGTCAGCGGTTCGCCGGCGCAGGCGGCCGCAAGCGCCGCCGAGATCGCCGCGACGGGCGCGGACGGATTGTTCACCTTCGAGGGCCAACACGATGTCTTCTTCCCGCTGCTGATCGCCGCAGGCACGACCGGCCTGGACCTGATGACCAACGTCGCGATCGCCCCGCCGCGCAGCCCCTTGCACATGGCGCACTCCGCGTACGATCTGCAGCTCTACAGCGGCGGCCGGTTCCGCCTCGGCCTCGGCTCACAGATCAAGGTGCACATCGAAAAGCGTTATGGCGGTAGATGGGAACCTCCGGCCCCGCGAATGGCCGAAGCCATCGCCGCGATCAAGGCGATCTTCGCCGCGTGGGAAGGCCAGGCCCGATTGGACTTTCGCGGCGAGTTCTACACCCACACCATCATGGCGCCCAACTTCAACCCCGGGCCCAATCCGTTCGGGCCGCCCCCGGTGCTGCTGGGCGCGCTGGGTCCGGTGATGACGCGCACCGCCGCCGAGGTCGCCGACGGCCTCTTGGTGATGCCGTTCAACAGCGCCCGCCACTTCGCCAACCGCACCGTGGCCGCCATCGCCGAGGGGCTGCGCCGCTCGGGGCGCAGGTTCGATGAGTTCCAGGTCATCGCCCAGGCCATGGTGGCCGTCGGGCGCGACGAGTCCGACCTGGAGGCCGCGGTCAACGGGGTGGCTTCCCTGATCGCGTTCTACGGCTCGACACCGGCCTACCTCCCCGTGCTCGAGGTCGAGGGCTGGGCCGAGGCGCAGCCCGAACTCAACGCGCTGTCCAAGCAGGGCCGCTTCGCCGACATGCGGCGGCTGATCACCGACGAGATGGTCGCGCGGATCGGGATCGTCGGCACGCCCGAGCAATGCGCGGAGCAGATCGCCGCGCGGTTCGGTGCGCACGCCGACGAGGTGTGCTGCTATTTCCCCGGCTACACGCCGCGCCGCGCGGACGTCGCCGACATGATCGGCGCCCTGCACCGGGTGCCCGCGCTGCCATGAGCGAGGACCTGACGGTCGACATCGACTCGGGCGTGGCGGTCCTCACCCTCAACCGGCCCGAACACCTCAACGCCTACACCGCCGAGATGGGCGCGCTGCTGAGCCGCGCGTACCGCGAGTGCGACGACGATGACGACGTGCGGGCCATCGTGGTGACCGGGGCCGGACGCGCCTTTTGCGTCGGGGCCGATTTCTCCGGCGACACAAGCCCTTTCGATGCGCCCGCCGATCCAGGCGCGTTCTCGGCGTCGCCGATCACGCCGGCCGCCTTCGAATTGCGCAAACCGGTGATCGCCGCCGTCAACGGCCACGCCATCGGAATCGGCCTAACCATCGCGCTGCAGGCCGACCTCCGCATCGTCGCCGAGGACGCGAAATACGGTGTGGTGCAGGTCCGCCGGGGCGTGCTGCCCGACTGCATGGCGCATTGGACCTTGACCCAGCTGACCAGCCTGGGCGTGGCCGCCGACATCATGTTGACCGGGCGGACCTTCGGCGGCGCCGAGGCCGCCGCGCTCGGCGTCGCCAACCGTGCGCTGCCCGCCGACCGGGTGCTCGACCACGCGCTGACCGTGGCCCGCGACATCGCGGACAACGTCGCGCCGCTGTCGGCCGCGCTGTGCAAACGCCTGCTGTGGGACACCGCGATCCATCGCTACACGCCGCGACAGGTCGCCGCGCTGGAAACCGCCCTGCACGAGCGGGTGATGGGCGGCGACGACGCCGGGGAGGGTGTCGCCGCGTTCCTCGAGCACCGGCCGCCGAACTTCACCGCGCGGCTGTCCCGCGAGTGGACGCCGCTTCCCGATCCGTGAACCCGGCGCGCGGTCACCGTGTCGCGCAGAGCCTTTCGGAGAGCTCCCACAGTTCGGCCGCGCGCCGCGGGTCGCGGGCGTGTGGCGCGGCCTCGCTGATCCGGCAGTCCTCAAGGTAGAGGCCGCCCCGGTCGGCCAGCTCCGGGGCGATTGCGGCCCACACCTGGGTGGCCGCACCCTGTTCGGGCATGACGAAGTCGAGGAAACCGTCGGAGGGCTCGGGCCGGTTCTCGGCGGCGAGCGCGCGCAGCTGCGAGAAATCCGCGCGCGACATGTACCGCGCGAGGGAGGTGGCCACGGTGCCCGGATGCACGGCGTAGGACCGGATTCCGTCCCCGCGCAGGCGCCGGTCGGCTTCCACGGCGTGCAGGACGTTCGCCGTCTTGGACGCCCCGTAGGCGGCGAACTTGTCGTACTCGCGGCGCTCCCAGTTGGGGTCGTCGAAGTCGACGTCGCCCATCACGTGGCCGCCCGATGACAGGGACACGATCCGGGCCCCGCCGGCGGCGGCGAGCTGGGGGATGAGCAACCGGGTGAGCTCGAAGTGGCCGAAATGGTTTGTCCCGATTTGCAATTCGAAGCCGTCCTGGGTGCGCCCGAACGGCGTGAACATGACTCCTGCGTTGTTCATCAGCACGTCGAGGACCGGGGCTATCTCGGCGATCGCGGCCGCCGCGGCGCGCACGCTGGACAGCGCCGTGAGGTCCAGCGGCACCGTCGACGTCCGCGCGCCGGCGACCTCGGCCGCGATCCACCGCGCCACCTCCGCGAGGGCGTCGGCGTTGCGGGCGGCCAAGATGACGTGCGCGCCGGCGGCGGCCAGCGCCCGGGCGGCCTCGCGACCCAGGCCCGATGAGGCGCCGGTGATCACACACGTCATGGGGGACAGGTCGACCCCGTCGACGATCTGCAGCGCGGTCGGGCGTTCGGTCATGCCGGCACACGCTGCCACACCGCGGCGCGCTTCATCAGCCGCGGCGCCACGGCCCGGTGCAGCGGGCCGACGAAAGCCCAGACCGTTCGGCCGGCGGTTTTGCGGCAGTACTGCACGCGAGTGGTGAGGCTGGCACGCGGACCGTCCTGGCGGCGCAGCGTCAACTCGCCGAGCATGAGTGGCCCGCGCGCCGTCAGCACGAGCTCGTCGCGATCCGACCGCGCGATCGTCCAGCCGATGATGTGCTCGGCCGACGAATGCGGCCCGAGGCGCAATCTCAGCACGTGGCGGTGGATCCACGGGACGACGCCACCGCCCCCGCTCCGCCCGACCGCATCGCGGAAGGTCTGTTCGGCGGTGCGTGAGTCGCCTTGCGGGAGAGGGACTTCGAAGACGTCCGTGTAATCGGCCCGCTCGGCGGCCGCCGCGATGCGTTTGAGCGTCCAACGGACGGCGAGGCGGTGCCCCCCGGTGCCGATGACGAGCACCCGGTAGACCTTGCCGTGTAGGCCCGGGAAGGCCGCCCAGGTCGCCGAGCGCACGCGGGTGCGGCCGCCGGCGACGGGGTCCAACTCGAACGCCCACCGGTAGACGGCGAAGGGGTGGCGGCCCTTGAGCGCGAACCGCGCCGGCGGCCGGGCCTTGTCCAGCGTGAAGCCGACCGGCACCGTCGACGGGTCGTGCGGGTCGCGGCACATCACCCGCAGCAGCGCCGACCACGTGTCGTCGCGGTTCGCGTCGATGGTTATGGCATGCTCATCGATATAGGGTAATCGTTCCATATAGAAGGAATGTACTAGATCATGGCCCCTCCGCGGAAGCACGAAACCGATGTGATTCTCGACGCCGCCCGAATGCTGGTGCTCGACGGCGGTCCGCGAGCCGCCAGCGTGGCCGCGATCGCGAAAGCCAGTGGCGCACCGGCGGGCACGTTGTATCACCGGTTCGGTAACCGCGACGGCATCCTCACCGCGGCCTGGCTGCGCGCGCTGCGCCGCTTCCAGGAGCGGGCGCTGGCCGCCGACGGCCAGACCCCGATGGAGGCCGCCGTCGCGATGGCCGTGGCCGCCGTCGGCTTCGCGCGGGCCCTGCCCGAGGACGCCCGGCTGCTGTTGACGATCCGGCCCGGCGACCTGCTCGACGACGAGCCGGACGCGGCGTTCCGGCACACACTCGCCGAGATGAACGCCCCGCTGACCGACCGCGTCGCCACGCTGGCGCGCGAACTCTATGGGAACTCCCGGCCGCGATCCGTCGACGCGGTCGCGCGCGCGGTGGCCGATCTGCCCTACGCCGTCGTGCGGCGTCACGCGCACGACGACCCGATGCCGTCCTGGCTGGAAAAGGACGTGGCGGCGTCGGCGCGGGCCGTGCTACAAAGCTTTGGTGAACGCCCGTAGCGATTCGACCTGCGTGGGATCCAAAGAGGGACGGACGTTTTCGCGCGCCGCGGCGAGGTCGGCGGCCGTCACGTCGGTGGCGTCGATGGAGCGGCGCATCGCGGTCAGTGCGGCCTCGCGCAGCAGCGCCACGCAGTCGGCCGCGCTGTAGCCGTCGAGTCCGGCCGCCACCTCGTCGAGATCGACATCGGCGCTCAACGGAATGGATTTGCCTGCGGTGCGCAGGATTTCGCGGCGGGCCGCGGCGTCGGGCGGTTCGACGAACACCAGCCGCTCGAGCCGGCCCGGGCGCAGCAGCGCGGGGTCGATGAGGTCGGGCCGGTTGGTGGCGCCCAGCACCACCACGTCGCGCAGCGGGTCGACGCCGTCGAGTTCGGTCAGCAGCGCCGCCACCACGCGATCGGTGACACCGGAGTCGAAGCTCTGCCCGCGTCGGGGCGCCAGCGCGTCCACCTCGTCGAGGAAGACCAGCGAGGGCGCCGAATCGCGGGCGCGCCGAAACAGTTCGCGCACCGCCTTTTCCGAGCTGCCCACCCACTTGTCCATCAGCTCGGAGCCCTTCACGGCGTGCACGGACAGCTGACCGGTGCTGGCCAGCGCGCGCACGATGAAGGTCTTGCCGCAGCCCGGCGGCCCGTACAGCAGCACCCCGCGCGGCGGTTGCACACCCAGGCGGGCGAAGGTGTCGGGATGCTGCAACGGCCACAACACGGCCTCGGTCAGCGCCTGGCGGGCCTCGGCCATGTCGCCGACGTCGTCGAGGGTGATGTTGCCGACGCTGACCTCCTCGCTGGCCGAGCGGGACAGCGGCCGGATCACGGTCAGCGCACCGGCCAGGTCCTCCTGTTTCAGCTCCGGCGGCAGGCCGTCGGAGCTGGCCCGCGACGCCGCCCGCAGCGCCGCCTCACGCACCAGCGCGGCTAGGTCGGCGACCACGAAACCCGGTGTGCGAGAGGCTATCTCGTCGAGGTCGAGGTCGCTGATGGGCACGTTGCGCAGCAGCGACTCCAGCAGCGCCTTGCGGGTGCCGGAATCGGGAAGCGGCAGGCCCAGCTCACGGTCGCACAGGTCGGGGGCCCGCAGCCGGGCGTCGAGCTGGTCGGGCCGCGCCGAGGTGGCGATCAAGGCGACGCCCTCGCTGGCCACCGCGGCGCGCAGCTCGCCGAGGATCAGGGATGCCACTGGTTCGGCGGTGGCTGGCAGCAGGGCATCGACGTCGGTGATCAGCAGCACCCCGCCTCCGTCGCGGACCGCCTGCACCGCCGACGCCACCGCCTTGAGCCGGTCCTCGGCGGCCAGCGCGCCGACCTCGGGGCCGTCGAGCGTGACCAGCCTGCGGTCGCCGCAGACCGCGCGCACCAGGGTCACCTTGCCCACGCCGGCCGGGCCCGAGACCAGCACGCCGAGGTTGGCGCCGGCGCCCAACGTCTTGAGCAGATGCGGTTCGTCGAGCGCGAGCTTGAGCCACTCGACCAGCTTGGCGGCCTGGGGCTGGGTGCCCTTGAGTTCCTCGACGACCATCTCCGGCCTGGCGTTCTCGACCGATATCCGCGACGCGGCACCGGCGCTCGACGGAACACCGCTGCCCCAGGTGACCAGCGAGTTGGGCTGCACGCTCACCGGGCCCTCGGGGTCGGTGCCGGTGACCGTCAACAGCTCCGAGGTCCAGCTGATCCCCACCGCGGTGGCCAGCGCGCGGGTGGCCTCTGACGTCGAGGTGCCCGGGCCCAGGTCGCGGGGCAGCAGCGATACGGCGTCCCCCACGGTAATCACCTTGCCCAGCAAGGCTTGTCGCAACGTGACCGGCGTGATCGACTGGGTGGCCAGCGTCGAGCCGGCCAGCGTCACCGATCGCGCGCCGTAGACGGTGACCGCGCCGACGACCACCGGGGTTCCCTCGCGCAGGCCCGCGTTGGACAGCGTCACGTCGTCGAGCAGCACGGTGCTCACCGGCGTGTCCGGGCCGGCCAGGCCGGCGACCGCCGCCGTGGTCCGAGAGCCGATCAGCGACACCGCGTCCCATTCCCGAATGCCCAGTGCGGCAATGGCATTCGGGTGCATTCGGATGACACCGCGGCGGGAGTCCACGGCGGAGGTGTTCAGCCGGGCGGTCAGAGTGAGTTGACGGGCCGGGCCCGCGTCGTCGCCGGAGCGACTCAAGGCAGGCGCCTGCCCGGCTTGCGCAGGCCCAGCCGCGCCATCGACCGGCGGTTGGGTTGGGCCCGGCGGATCGCCCGCCGCGCGGCGCGGCGCTGCTTGGGCTCGTGATCCCACGCCTCGGGATGCGCGGCCAGCCAGCGCGAGTTGCGGATGGCGAACGGCACATGGCACAGGTAGGCGACGATGAGCACCCAGATCAACACGTAGGGCGCCAGCACGGCGGCCGCCGCGCAGATCGCCAAGACCGCCAGCAGGGGTGCCGCCCAGCTCGGCGGCACCGCGACCGCGTGCATCTTACGCATCGGGATCTTGCTGACCATCAGGATCGACGTCCCGGTGATCCAGCTGCAGAGGAACAGCGGTGACGTCCACCAGCCGTCCCCGAACTGCAGCTTGAGTCCGATCAGGCCGATCATCGAGATCGCGCCGGCCGGCGCGGGCATGCCGACGAAGAACTCGTGCGCGTAGGACGGCTGACTGCCGTCGTCCTGCAAGGCGTTGAACCGTGCCAGCCGCAACACCACGCAGACCGCGTAGAGCAGGATCACCACCCAGCCGGCCGGCGACTTGGTCAGCAGCGTCACGTAGAGCACGATCGCCGGCGTCACGCCGAAGTTCACGGCGTCGGCCAGCGAGTCGATCTCCTCACCCATCCGCGACTGGGCGTCCAGGATGCGGGCCACCCGCCCGTCGAGCCCGTCCAGGATCGCGGCCGCCGCGATCAGCGCCATGGCCGCCTTGGGCTGGTGTTCGAGGGCGAACCGGATCGAGGTCAAGCCCGCACAGACCGAGAGCACCGTCATCGCGCTCGGCAGGATCTGCAGGTTGACCGCCGGCCGTCCGCGCGGCTTGCTGATCATGGCAGCTCGGCCAGCACGGTCTCGCCGGCGATCGCGCGCTGGCCGACCTTCACCAGCGGCTCGGCGCCCGGCGGCAGGTAGGTGTCCAGCCTGGAGCCGAACCGGATCAGGCCGTAGGTGTCCCCGATCGACAGCTTGTCCCCGACGTGCGCGTCGCAGATGATGCGCCGGGCCAGCAACCCGGCGACCTGCACCGCGACGACGTCCGCGCCGTCGGGGGTGCGGATGCGCAGGCTGGTGCGCTCGTTCTCGGTGCTCGCGGCGGCCAGGTCGGCCGAGCCGAAGCGGCCCGGCCGGTGCTGCACGGCGATCACCTCGCCGCTGACCGGCGCGCGCTGCACGTGCGCGTCCAGCAGCGACAGGAAGATGCTGACCCGCGGCAGCGGCGCGTCGCCCATGTTCAATTCGGCGGGCGGGGCGGCGAAGTCGATCACGCAGATCTCGCCGTCGGCGGGTGCGACGATCGCGCCCGGCCGGGTGGGTGGCACCCGCGGGGGATGCCGGAAGAATCCCGCGCAGGCACCGGCGGCCAGCAGGCCCGCCCGTCGCAGCCATCGATGCCTGCGGCCGACCAGGGCCAGCGCCAGCCCGGCGCCGACGAACGGTCGCCCGGCCGGATGCACCGGTGGGACGGCGGAGCGCACCAATTCCAGTGCATGCTGCGGGCTGAAGCCCGGGTCTTGAGCGGAGGGGCCGACAGTGCGGGGGCGGCGTGCCACGCGGCCATCTTACGGAGCCCGCGACTGATTCGTAGCGGCCCGCAGGGGGAACGCCCACCTTCGACATGCAATCGCACAGCGCCGATCGACCGGCAGTACGAGTGCGCCGGGCGAAAGTCGCGGTCACGGCGGTCTTCGTCGCCCACGGGACGATGTTCTCGTCCTGGGCCGCCCACATTCCCCACGTCAAGGCCGAACTCGGCCTTTCCGACGCGGCGCTTGGAACGGCGCTGTTCGGTGCGCCGCTGGGATCGGTGGTGGCCACCGCGCTGTGCCACTGGGCGCTGCCCCGCTGGGGTAGCCACCGGCTGATCCCGGTCACGGTGGCCGGCTATGCGGCGGCCGGAATGACGGTGGGCCTGGCCCGATCCGGGGCTTGGTTGTTCGCGGCGCTGGCGCTGTGGGGACTGTTCCAGGGTGCGCTGGACGTCGCGATGAACACCCAGGCCGGCACGGTGGAGCGGCTCGCCGAGGCTCCGATCATGGCGCGCTTCCACGGCATGTGGAGTGTCGGGGCGCTGGTGGGAGCGGTGATCGGGGCGGGGTGCGTCACCGCGGGCGTCGGCCTGACGGTCCAGCTGGCGGCGCTCGGACTGGTCGTCCTGATCGTGGCGGAAACGCTGACCCGGCGCCTGATCCCCGACGCGGCGGAGAGGGCGGCGCCGTCGGGCCGGCCGGAAGGCAACCGCGCGTGGCTGACGCCGACGGTGGCGATCCTGGCGGCCGTGTCGTTCGCCTCGTTTCTGTGTGAAGGCGCCGCCACCGACTGGTCGGCCAACTACCTGCGCAACGTCCTCGGCGCCGGCCCGAGCGTCGCCGCGGTGAGCTACGCCGCCTACACGGGCGCGATGGTGGTCACCCGGTTCGGCGCCCCGCGGCTGCACGCGCGGGCGCCCAGTCGCCGGCTGCTGCCCGCGCTGGCGCTGGTGGCCGTGGTGGGCATGAGCGTGATGCTGGCGAGCCCCAACCCCTGGATCGGCGTGCTCGGTTTCGCGGCGTTGGGCGCCGGCGTGGCGTTGCTGGTGCCGACCGCCTTCAGCGCGGCCTACGGCGCGAGCGGCGCCGGATCGGCGATCGCCATCGTGGCCGCGACCGGCTGGCTGGGTTATCTGCTCGGGCCGCCACTGATCGGGCACCTGTCCGGTCGGGTGGGGCTGTCGGCTGCGCTGGTCACCATTCCCGTGATGATGGCGATCGTCGGCATCGCCATCCGCTGCACCCCGGCTTTCGACAAGGCCGACGAGTTCCATCGCGACGTGGCCACGCCCGCGGCCTAGTGAGCCCTAGCGCAGATCCCAGACCTGCAACGGGGTGCCCTCGGGCACCTCGACGACGTCCTCGGGGATGTCCAGCAGCCCGTTCGCCGACGCCAGCCACCGCAGGTGATGCGACGCCGGCGGCCCGTAGCTGGTGACCGTGCCGGCGTCGTCGCTCAGCACCGCGCGCCGGAATTGGCGCTTGCCGCGCGGTGAGGTCAACGACTCGGCGAGCACGGCGGTGCGATGCGGACGGTCCGGGTCCGGCAGACCCATGGCCCGGCGCAGCGCGGGACGGATGAACACCTCGAAGGACACCAGCGCGCTGACCGGGTTGCCGGGCAGCGTGACGATCGTCGCGCCGGCCACCCGTCCCACGCCTTGGGGCATGCCCGGCTGCATCGCGACTTTGACGAATTCCACACCCTGGTCGCCCTCGCGGCCGAAGGCGTCCTTGACCACCTCGTAGGCGCCGGCGCTGACGCCGCCGCTGGTGATGATCAGGTCCGCGTCAGCCGCGTATCGGTCGACGATCGAACTGAATTGCGCCACTTCGTCTTCCGCGGTCGCGACGGCGACCAGTTCGGCGCCCGCATCCCGGACGGCGCCGGCCAGCATGATCGAATTGGACTCGTAGATCTGCCCGGGCTGCAGCGCGGTGCCCGGCGTCACCAGCTCCGATCCGGTCGAGATCACCAGCACCCGCTGACGCGGAATCAGCCGCAGCTCGGCGATTCCCAGCGCCGCCGCCAGGCCGAGCACCGCGGGCGTCACGACCTGCCCCTGCCTCAACACGGTGGTGCCGGGGGAGACGTCCTCGCCCGCGTGCCGGATATGCCTGCCCGCCTCGCGCGGCGCGCGGATCGACACGACGTCCACGCCGCCGTCGGTGTCCTCCACCGGCACGACGGCGGTCGCCCCGGCGGGCAGCGGTGCGCCCGTCATGATCCGGTGGGCCGTGCCGGGCTGCAGCGTCAGTTGATCGGTGCGCCCGGCCGGAATGTCTTCGGCGACGGGCAGCACCACCGGGTGTTCGGGTGTGGCGGTCGAGATGTCTTCGGCGTGCACCGCGTAGCCGTCCATCGCCGAGTTGTCGAAGACCGGCAACGCCAGCTGCGCCACCACGTCTTCGGCCAGCACCAGGTCCTGGGCCTCGGTGAGCGGGACCGCGACCGGCGGGCGGGGGCGAATCAACTCGGTGACCACCCGCTGATGTTCGGCGACTGAGCGCATCGGAGCCATTATGTCCCGGGTCAGACCGGGAAGCTGACGCCGGTGAGCTCTTCGGACACGGCCCAGAGCCGGCGCTGCAGTTCCTCGTCGTGGGACTGGGCGCTGGACTCGACCAGCTTCGGGCGGCCCCGCTGTTCGAGGAATCCCGACGGGCCGTAGTACTGCCCGCCCACGACGGCCGGATCGGTGGCGGCCCGCAGCGTCGGCAACGCGCCCATGGCCGGGCTCTGGAACAGCACCGGCCCCAGCACGGCCTTCACCGGCCGGAACACGCTCGGCAGGTTGCGGGCCAACTCGGTGTTGGAGCCGCCGGGATGCGCGGCGACGGCGATGGTCTTCGCGTCGGCCTTGGCCGCCAGCCGTCGCTGCAGCTCGTAGGTGAACAGCAGGTTGGCCAGCTTGGACTGCCCGTAGGCCGCCATCCGGTCGTACCGGCGTTCTGACTGCAGGTCGTCGAAGTGGATCGCGGCGCGTAGCCGGTGGCCCAGGCTGCTGACCGTCACCACCCGCGAATCCCGCACCACCAGCAGGTTTTCGAGCAGCAGCCCGGTCAGCGCGAAGTGGCCCAGATGGTTGGTGCCGAACTGCAATTCGAAACCGTCCCGGGTGACCTGCTTGGGCGTCCACATCACGCCCGCGTTGTTGATCAGCAGGTCGATGCGCGGGTAGGCCGTGCGCAGCGCGTCGGCGGCCGACCGGATCGCGTCCAGCGAGGTCAGATCCAGCTGTTGCAGCGTGACGTCCGCGCGCGGGCTGGCGGCGACGATGCGCGACAGCGCCGCGTTGCCCTTCTCGAGGTTGCGCACCGCGAGCACGACGTGGGCGCCGCGGTAGGCCAGCACGGCGGCCGCCTCATACCCGATGCCGGTGTTCGCGCCGGTGACGACGACGACGCGGCCGCTCTGGTCCGGGACGTCGCCCTCCGACCAGTTGCGGTTCTCTGTGTCGTTGGAAGCCATGGCCCAAAACATACTCATCGGCGGTCGACCCGGTCGGGTTGGGCGACGGCCCTGTGACGGTTCGGCGTGTCGTGTCCTTTGCGAAAAACCGTTACCCGGACGGCGATTTCCACCGGATCCGACGCGCTCGTGGGGCTCGTCGAGGGTGGGGGAGTCGCACGCTCGCCGCGATCGCGCCCCACGTGCAGCGCTACGTCGACGGCGACCTGAGGGGCGTGACGTAACGGCGGCCCGGCGCGCGTTGTACGCGCGGCCCTCGGGTCATCGCGGCCGGTGCGAGCGACAGGCGTGCCCGGGCGCGATCGCGCACTCCTCGCCCGCCCCGTTGATAGCCGCCGACCCGGGTGCTGCGTTCCCGCACGGCGACGGGCGTGGGTGGGCGGGGCCGAAAGTCCGGTGTGCTGCGGGGTTTTGGGCGTTTGATCCGCAGGCTGATCATCACCGGGGCGCTCATCGACCAATCGATCCTCTGCCGCATCCAGGCCGCAGCCCGTTTCGACGGCTTCCGCGTTCGCACGGACACACCCTACGCCCACTGTTCCCGCGCTCGGCGTCACCGTCAGAAACGTTACGGCGGAACGAATTTCGGGTTAACGCCAGGGTTTATTGCACCCAGAAATTATCGTGGCGGATGAACCATTCCCGGCGTTCGTCGTCGGTCATATCCGCCAGTGCCGCAAAGGCTTCGAAGTATGCCTCGCGCGGTGCGCCGGGCGCGAACAGCATCAGAATCGATGCCGGTTCGTCCGCCTCGTTGCGAAAACCGTGGACGCCCCCGGGTGGCACGTAGAGGAAGTCGCCTTGGTGGCCGTCCGTCCACTGGGTGCCCTCGTAGAGTTTCATCGTCCCGGACAGGACGAAGAACGCCTCGGACATGGCGCGGTGGAAATGCGCCGGCGGGCCGCCGCCGGCCGGGGCGATATCGACCCGGTAGAGCCCGTAGTCGCCGGCGGTGTCCTGTTGGTTGGCCAGGTAGTGGTACTTGACCCCGGTGGTCTCGTAGTCGGGGGGCTCTTCGGCCCGCTTGAGCCAGGCGCTGATCTCCGGTTCGTCCTTGGTGTAGCGGGCTGGCGGGTAGGGCGGCACGACGAGGGACATGGTTCCAGTGTGCGCATAACATCGCCGGTGTGAAGGGATCGAGCGCCGAAGACGTTCGCGTGCAACGGCTGCTGGACGCCGAGGACAAGGCCGGGCGGCTGTTCGACGAGATCGAGCGGCGGGCCATGATCCGCCCCGGGCTGGCCGAAAAGGAACTCTCCGACCAGATCCACGACCTCGCCGGGGAGATGTTCGGGGTGACGCGGCACTGGCACCGGCGGATCGTGCGGGCCGGGGAGAACACGCTGCAGCCGTTCCACGAACGCCCGCCGGACCGGGTGATCGTCGACGACGACATCGTCTTCCTGGACCTGGGGCCGATCTTCGAGGACTGGGAGGCCGATTTCGGGCGGACGTTCGTGCTCGGCGACGACCCGCACAAGATGGCCGTTCGCGACGCGCTGCCGCGGGTGTGGCAGGCCGGCCGCGACCACTTCGCGAGCAATCCCGAGATCACCGGCGCCGAGCTGTTCGACTACGTCGTCGGCGTGGCCCGCGCCGAGGGCTTCGACTGGGGCAGCCGCATCGCGGGCCACCTGATCGGCGAATTCCCGCACAAGAAGATCGCCGGCCCGGGCGTCCAGTGGTACATCATGCCCGGATCGACCAAGCCGATGCGCCGCACCGATCCGCGCGGGCGCATCTGTCACTGGATCCTCGAGATCCACCTCGTCGATCGCGCACGCGGTTTCGGCGGCTTCTACGAACAGCTGCTCGACCTCAGTTAATCGAGGGGATAGACCACCCCGGTGAGCTCCTCGGAAATCGCCCACAGCCGGCGCTGCCGGTCGGCATCGTGCGACTTCTTGCTGGAGCCCACGATCGTCGGGTAGCCGCGGGTCTGGCCGAGGCCGTCGGGACCGTAGTACTGCCCACCGAGCACCGCCGGGTCGGTGGCCGCGCGCAGGGTGGGCAGCGCGCCCATGGCCGCGTCCTGAGCAATCCGCGAGAAGAACAGGTCGACGGCGGGCTTCAGCAGCGTGGGCGTGTAGCGACCCAATTCGGTGTTCGAACCGCCGGGGTGCGCGGCGGCGGCGATCGTCGTGCCGTGCGGGGCGAGCCGTCGTTGCAGTTCGTAGGTGAACAGCAAGTTGGCCAGCTTGGCCTGCCCGTAGGCGGCGACGCGGTTGTAGCGGCGCTCCCAGTGCAGGTCGTCGAAGTGAATGTCGGCGAGGATGCGGTGGCCGACGCTGCTGACCGTGACGATCCGCGAGCCGGCGACCGGCAGCAGCCGGTCCAGCAGCAGACCGGTGAGGGCGAAGTGGCCCAGGTGGTTGGTGCCGAACTGCAGCTCGAAGCCATCCTTGGTGGTCGACTTCGGCGTGTACATCACCCCGGCGTTGTTGATCAGCAGGTCGATGCGGTCGTGTGCGGAGCGCAGCTGTTCGGCGGCCGCGCGGACGGACTCCAGCGAGGTGAGGTCGAGTTCCTGCAGAGCGACGTCGGCGTCGCGGCTCTCGGCGGTGATGCGCGCGACGGCGTCCTTGCCCTTGTCCAGGTTGCGCACGGCCAGCACCACGTGGGCGCCGTGCGCGGCCAGCGCCTTGGCGGTCTCGTAGCCCAGGCCGGTGTTGGCCCCGGTGATGACGGCGACCCGGCCGGTCTGGTCGGGAATGTCCGCGGTGGTCCACTTCGCCATGACAGGCTCCTTGAACTTGTAGAGTAAACGGGGCGGGCGCTCCGGTTGACTCCGACTATACGGAACGCACGCCCCGCTTTGTCAACCGATGGGTGATGAACAGATGGCACAGCCCGAACGCCGGTTACGCGCCGATGCGGCGCGCAACCGCGCGCGCGTGCTGGAGGTCGCCTACGACACCTTCGCGGCCGAGGGCCTGTCGGTGCCCATCGACGAGATCGCGCGCCGGGCCGGCGTCGGGGCCGGCACCGTCTACCGGCACTTCCCGACCAAGGAAGCGCTGTTCCAGGCGGTTATCGAGGACCGGATGCAGCGGCTGGTCGACGACGGCCGCGCACTGCTGCACTCCGAAGGCTCCGGCGAGGCGCTCTTCGCCTTCCTGCGGTCGATGGTGCTGCAGTGGGGCGCGACGGATCGTGGTCTGGCCGACGCGCTGGCCGGGCTTGGCGTCGACATCGCCACCGCCGCCCCCGACGCCGAGGACGCCTTCCTGGCCATGCTCGACGAGCTGCTGCGAGCCGCGCAGCGGGCGGGCACCGCGCGCCGGGATGTCGGGGTCCGCGAAGTGAAGGCGATCATGGTCGGCTGCCAGGCGATGGAGGCATACAACTCGGCGTTGGCCGAGCGGGTTACCGACGTCGTCGTCGACGGTTTACGCGCTGGGCGATAGGGCTGACCGCTTCTTGCACTCGACATGGGCGAGTGCTAAGAATGACGTTGGCACTCGCGACCAGTGAGTGCTAGGTCGGGACGGTGAGGCCAGGGCCGCGCCAAGCGGGAGACACCTAGCCGTCCGTCGCGGGCACTGCACCCGGCCAGAACGTGTCATCCCCAATCCGGAGGAATCACTTCGCAATGGCCAAGACAATTGCGTACGACGAGGAGGCCCGTCGCGGCCTCGAGCGGGGGCTCAACGCCCTCGCCGACGCGGTAAAGGTGACGTTGGGTCCCAAGGGCCGCAACGTCGTCCTGGAGAAGAAGTGGGGCGCCCCCACGATCACCAACGATGGTGTGTCCATCGCCAAGGAGATCGAGCTGGAGGACCCCTACGAGAAGATCGGCGCCGAGCTGGTCAAGGAAGTCGCCAAGAAGACCGACGACGTCGCCGGTGACGGCACGACGACGGCCACGGTGCTGGCCCAGGCGTTGGTCCGCGAGGGCCTGCGCAACGTCGCGGCCGGCGCCAACCCGCTGGGTCTGAAGCGCGGCATCGAGAAGGCCGTCGAGAAGGTCACGGAGACCCTGCTCAAGTCGGCCAAAGAGGTCGAGACCAAGGACCAGATCGCTGCCACCGCGGCCATCTCCGCGGGCGACCAGTCGATCGGCGACCTGATCGCCGAGGCGATGGACAAGGTCGGCAACGAGGGCGTCATCACCGTCGAGGAGTCCAACACCTTCGGCCTGCAGCTCGAGCTCACCGAGGGCATGCGGTTCGACAAGGGCTACATCTCGGGCTACTTCGTCACCGACGCCGAGCGTCAGGAAGCCGTCCTCGAGGACCCCTTCATCCTGCTGGTCAGCTCCAAGGTCTCGACCGTCAAGGACCTGCTGCCCCTGCTGGAGAAGGTCATCCAGGCCGGCAAGCCGCTGCTGATCATCGCCGAGGACGTCGAGGGCGAGGCGTTGAGCACCCTGGTCGTCAACAAGATCCGCGGCACCTTCAAGTCGGTGGCCGTCAAGGCCCCCGGCTTCGGTGACCGCCGCAAGGCGATGCTGCAGGACATGGCCATCCTCACCGGTGGCCAGGTCATCAGCGAAGAGGTCGGCCTGTCGCTGGAGAGTGCCGACGTCGCCCTGCTGGGTAAGGCCCGCAAGGTCGTCGTCACCAAGGACGAGACCACCATCGTCGAGGGCGCCGGTGACTCCGACGCCATCGCCGGCCGGGTGGCCCAGATCCGCAGCGAGATCGAGAACAGCGACTCCGACTACGACCGCGAGAAGCTGCAGGAGCGCCTGGCCAAGCTGGCCGGCGGTGTTGCGGTGATCAAGGCCGGAGCCGCGACCGAGGTCGAGCTCAAGGAGCGCAAGCACCGCATCGAGGACGCGGTCCGCAACGCCAAGGCCGCCGTGGAGGAGGGCATCGTCGCCGGTGGTGGCGTGGCCCTGCTGCACGCGACCCCGTCGCTGGACGAGCTGAAGCTCACCGGTGACGAGGCGACCGGCGCGAACATCGTCCGCGTGGCGCTCGAGGCTCCGCTGAAGCAGATCGCCTTCAACGGTGGTCTGGAGCCCGGCGTGGTCGCCGAGAAGGTCCGCAACTCGCCCGCCGGTACCGGCCTGAACGCCGCGACCGGTGAGTACGAGGACCTGCTCAAGGCCGGCGTCGCCGACCCGGTGAAGGTGACCCGTTCGGCGCTGCAGAACGCGGCGTCCATCGCGGGCCTGTTCCTCACCACCGAGGCCGTCGTCGCCGACAAGCCGGAGAAGGCGGCCGCACCCGCGGGCGACCCGACCGGTGGCATGGGCGGCATGGACTTCTAAGTCCGACGACTCAAGTACGGGAAAAGCCCGGCCCCCCATCAGGGGCCGGGCTTTTTCGTTGCGACTGCCGGTCCGCCTTTACCGAGTGCGAAGCTAGCCGCACGTTCGACGGCGAGCGTGCGGCCAGTTTCACGTTCGGCGGCGGTGAGCGCTCCGAACCCGCGGCGCTCTAGGGTGAACGCGTGGCCCTTCCGACTCCCTCACCCGCCAGCACCGCCGTCGTCACCGGCGCATCATCGGGCATCGGCGCCGACATCGCGCGCGAATTGGCCGACCGCGGGCACGGCGTGACACTGGTCGCCCGCCGGGAGGACCGGCTGCGCGAGCTGGCCGACGAACTCGCCGGCCGGGTGCGCGTCGAGGTGATCGCCTGCGACGTCGCCGATTCCGCCGCCCGCGCCGGCCTTCTCGACGAGATGGGACGCCGCGGCCTGACCGCCGACATCCTGGTCAACAACGCCGGCATGGGCACCATGGGTTCGGTCACCAAGACGCCCGTCGACGCCGAGATCGCGCAGGTGCGGGTCAACGTCGAGGCCGTCATCGACCTGTCGACCCGCGCGGTCCAGCAGATGGTGCCGCGCGGGCGCGGCGCGATCCTCAACATCGGCTCGACCGCGGGCTACCAACCCTTTCCGGGGCAGGTCGGCTACGCGGCCACCAAGGCGTTCGTCAACAACTACACCCAGGGGCTGCGCGGTGAACTCGCCGGCACCGGCGTCACCGTCGCGCTGCTGTGCCCGGGCCCGGTGCGCACCGAGTTTGTGCAGAGCGCCGGCATGGACGAGCGGGACTTCGCCGACGCGTTCCCGAAGTTCAGGTGGAAGCCGTCGCGCGAGGTGGCGCGCGCCGGAGTCGACGCGCTCGAGCACGACCGCGGAACGGTGATCCCCGGGCTGCCGAGCCAAGTCAGCACCCGCGTGTTTCAGTTCATGCCGCGGCGAATCCTTTTGCCGCTATTGAAGAATCAGCATCCGAGCCTGCGCAGGGACCGCTCAGCGCGCTGACCCAGGCCAGGGCCGCATCCAGCCCTCCACCGGAAGCGCGAGCGCATTGCACAGCGTGCAGATCGTGCGATACCAGCCGACGGCCGTGAGCAATTCGATGCGCTGCTCGTCGTCGAGGTCACGGCCCAGCGCGGTCCACGTCGCCTCCGACCACGAGCCCGTGCGTTCGAGTTCGTCCACCGCCTCGATCAGCGTCCGCTCCGCAACGCTCCACCGCGGGTCGTCCGGTCCGCCGGTGACCAGCGCGTCGCACTCGTCGTCGCTGACCCCCGCGATCGGACCCCAGAACGCCGCCTGCCCGCCCCACTCGTATGCGCAGCCGACCAGCGCGCAGATCCGCAAGATGGCGATGGTCCGCGTGCGGGCGGGCAAAAGCGCCGCGACATAAAGGGATTCGCCGAGCTTGCGCAGCCGCGAGGCCAGCGCCGGATGGCGCTGCAGGCAACGCACCAACAGCAGCGGCTCATAGGTGCGGTCGGGGTGACCCCAGCTGTTGATGCCAGTGGCATCTTCTTCGCTCCAGGGCGGAGCGAGCGGTGCGACGCGGCTCACGGATGAGACTGTACGGGCCTGGCCTGACGGCCGCGCTTGCGATCGCCGCTAGGCCGGCAGCGAGAACACCACGCAGTCGTGCAGGCAGCCCTTGGCCGCGTCCGGCGAGTCGGCGTCGCGGTGCAGCAACGCGCGGGTGGGGATCACGGCCAGGCGGGCGGTCTCCTCGCGGGCGTCGGTCACCTGGGCGTTGCCGTCGACGATCAGCGAGTAGCCGCCCGGCTCGGCGGGCGGCCACAGCAGGGTCACGTCGGCGCGCCGGGCGAGGTTGTTGCGGGTCCGGCCGCCGATGAGTCCGACGTCGAGAGTGGCGTCCTCGAGCCGCGGTTCGACCGTCACGGTGTGCACGCGGTACGCGTCGTCGACCGTGATCAGGTACGCGTACGGGTAGTCGGCCAACGCATCGGCCAGCGCCTTGAGGTCGACCTTCTTCTTGGTCCGCATGATCTTCCAGGATAGGCGCGGCTGCCGCGCGCTACTGCGGCGCCGAGGGCCGCAAGAACCCGGCGATGCGTGAGGTGTAGCCGCGGGCGACGGCGCCGGAGCTGGCCGGGCGCGTCACGGCGGTGCTGGTGTTGGAGAAGCCGAGGTTTTGCAGCACCTGATTCCAGGGCGGCAGCTTGGCCACGGCCGCCGACGCGTCGGCGTGGTAGCCGAACATCGCCGCCACGTCCGAGGCCCACATCTGCTCGTAGGCGGCCTCGATGTCGGCGATGGCCGCGGTGCTCTGGCCGAGGTGGTTATTGGCCGCCAATGCGCGCACCAGGGCGCGGTTGGCCGCCACGACGGCCGGCTGCACGGTGGCCGCCAGCGCCACCTCGAATGCGGTCGCGATGGCCGACGCCTGGTGTGACACCTCTTCGGCCTGGGCGGCCGCCGCAGACAGCCAGCTCACGTACTGGCTGGCGACCGACATCATCGCCGTCGACGACGCGCCTTGCCACGACCCGCTGGCGAGATCTGACGTCACCGAAGAAAATGACGATGCCGACGATGCCAACTCTTCGGCCAGCCCGTCCCACGCCGCCGCGGCAGCAAGCAGCGGCCCGGGACCAGGACCGGAGAAAATTAGTGCCGAGTTGACTTCTGGCGGCAACCACGCAAAATGCGGGTTCGTCACGGACCCAACTTAGCTGGTATATGCCACTTTTGGTGGCGTTATCGCGAGGCTGCGGGGATGGGCTGGCGCCCACGGACCAACTTGCCTGGGCGGGCGTCGGTCGGAACGCCGTTTTCGGCGATCACTTGCCCGGCCACGATCGTGGCGACATACCCCTCGGCGGTCTGGTCCAGGCGCCGCCCCCCGGCGGGCAGGTCGTAGCTGATCACCGGCTTGTGCAGCCGCAACGCGGCGTGGTCGATGACGTTGAGATCGGCCTTGTAGCCCACCGCGATTCGGCCGCGATCACCCAGCCCGGCGACGCGGGCCGGCACCGACGTGAGCTCGCGAACCGCCTCGGGCACCGTGAACCGTCCGGTCTTGCGGTCCCGGGCCCAGTGCGTCAGGAAGTAGGTCGAGTAGCTGGCGTCGCAGATCATCCCGTAGTGCGCGCCGCCGTCGCCGAGACCGAGCACCACGTCGTCGCGGTGCAGCAGTTCGCCGACCGTGTCCAGCGAGTTGTTCTGCAGGTTGCTGGTCGCGACCAACAGCATGGCCCGGCCCTCGTCGTCGAGCAGCCGGTCGTACGCCTCCTCCATCGGGTCCACGCCGCGGGCGCGGGCGCGGGCGCCGATGCTGGTCGACGGGTCGGGCTCGTAGTCGGGGTCCTCGCCGAGCGGAAAGATCCAGTCCCACATCTGAGCCACGTACAGGATCGGATGCCCCTGGCCGGGCTTGTCGGCCAGGATGCGGGCGCGGACCTCGGGCTTGCGCATCTCGGCGACCCGCTCGGCCAGCGGCAGGTGCGCGATCTCGCGGTAGCTGGGGTAGAGGACGAACGGGTTGGCGGTCAGCTGCAGGCCGATGATCAACCCGATCGGGCGCGGCAGCAGCTGCGCGGTGACGCGGACATCGCCGCCGTCGGCGGAGCTGTTGGCCTTCTCGATCATCGTGATGGCGTCCGGCCACGACGGGTCGCCGGAGTTGGCGACGACGAGGGTGAAGGTGACCGGCAACCCGACGTCCTCGGCGACGTCGAACACCGTCTGCAGCACCGGCTGATAGCCGCCCGACGGGATGTCCGGGACGAACTGCAACAACCCGCCGCCGCCGTCCACGACGCCGCGGGCGATCTCCTCGATCTCCTCGCGGGCGGCCTCGTAACTCGGGATGGGCGAACCACTTTCGGTCTTGTGGATGGTCAGCCGCGACGACGCGAAGCCCAGCGCGCCGACCTCGATCGCCTCCTTGGCCAGCTCGCGCATCTTGGCCAGGTCGTCCTCGGTGGCCGGCTCCCGGTCGGCGCCGCGCTGGCCCATCACGTACACCCGCAGCGGCGAGTGCGGCAGATACGCCGCCACGTCGATGTCGCGCTTGCCTGACTCGAGCGCGTCCATGTATTCGGGGAACGTCTCCCACGTCCACGGCAGGCCGTCGGTCATGACGACGCCGGGAATGTCCTCGACACCGGCCATCACGTCGACGAGCACGTCGTGGTCGGACTGCCGGCAGGGCGCGAAGCCGACCCCGCAGTTGCCCATCACCACGGTCGTCACGCCGTGCGCCGAGGACGGCGTCAGGCGTTCCGACCAGATGGACTGGCCGTCGTAATGCGTGTGCAGGTCGACGAAGCCGGGCGTGACCAGCAGCCCGGTGGCGTCGATCTCCCGCGCGGTGGTCGCTCCGTTGACGTTCCCGACGGCCGCGATGACACCGTCTCGCACCGCCACGTCACCGACGAACGGCTCACCGCCCAACCCGTCGACGATGGTGCCGTTGCGGATGATGAGGTCGTAAGTCATCCAAACAATCTACGACCGTCGCGCTGACTCGTGCCAGGATCTTCCCGTGATCGATCACGTGGGCATCAACTGCGCCGACTACGCCAAATCTCAGCGGTTCTACGACGCGGTGCTGGGGACGCTGGGCTTCTCCCGGCAGCTGGATGTCGGTCGCGCCATCGGCTACGGGCGGGCGGGCAAGCCGACGTTCTGGTCTCGGGCGCGCTGGGCGGGCCCAATCGGGAAGTCCACCTGGCTTTCGAGGCGGCCGACGAGAACGCGGTGCGCGCCTTCTACGAGGTGGCCGTCGAATTGGGCGCCGAGCCGCTGCACGCGCCGCGGCTCTGGCCCGAATACCACCCCGGATACTTCGGGGCCTTCGTGCGCGATCCCGACGGCAACAACGTCGAAGCGGTCTTCCACGGGATCCTCCCGTAGTGTCGCGAACATGGCCAGCACCGACGATGCCGCCGTGTTGCAAGAGCTCCTGCGCGACGCGTTCACCCGGCTGATCGAACACGTCGACGAGATCACCGAGGGGCTGACCGACGAGGTGTCCGGCTACCGGCCGGCCCCGGACGCCAACAGCATCGCCTGGCTGCTGTGGCACAGCGCCCGGATACAGGACCTCCAGCTCGCCGATGTCGCCGCCGTCGAGCAGGTGTGGTTCCGCGACGGCTGGGTGGACCGATTCGGGCTGGACCTGCCGCGCGACGACACCGGTTACGGGCACGGGCCCGGCGACGTGGCCAAGGTGAAGGCGCCCGCTGACCTGCTGTCCGGCTACTACCACGCGGTGCACAAGCTCACCTGCGAGTACGTCGCCGGGGTGACCGCCGAGGAACTGGCCCGCGTCGTGGACACCAACTGGGATCCCCCGGTGACGGCCAGCGCGCGATTGGTGAGCATCATCGACGACTGCGCCCAGCACCTCGGTCAGGCCGCGTACGTGCGGGGGATTGCGTAGATTCGCAGGGGTGCGATTCGCGGCGACCGTGCTGTTGTGGCTCATCACCACGCTAGCGCTGGCGCTGGCGATCCCCGCGGCGTGGACGCAGCTGCATGTGGTTGACGCCGACGGCTACGCCGCGCTGGCGCAGCGCGCGGCCACCGACCCGGCCCTGCAGTCCGCCATGGCGGGCGAATTGACCGCTCGGGCAACGACTCTGGTCACCGAGCATGGCGGGGGCCGTTACCCGCTCGACACTGCCGATGTGCGCGAAGCGGCCGGCGCCTTCACCGCCGGCCCGGACTTTCCGCCGCTGTTCGCCCGGGCGAACCGGGCGGCTCACGGCTGGCTGTTCAGCGATCCGGCGGCCGCCGACAACGGCAACCAGTGGGCGGTCGACGTGGCGCCGATGCTCAGGGACCCCTCGATCCAGCCGCTGCTCAACCGACACAACGTGACGGTGCCCGCGAAAATTACTGTCCCGCTGACCGTTTCGGTGCCGCACTCGTTGCGGCAGGGACGGCTGAGCCCGTTGGCCACCTGGTGCCCCTGGGTGAGCGTGGGTGCGGCGGCGCTGTGCGGTGTCTGCGCGCTGCTCACGCTGGCCGCCGCGCGCCGCCGCGGCAAGGCGCTGAGCAGCCTGGGCGTCTCGGCGCTGCTCGTCGGTGCGGCCGGATGGGCGGGCATCGAGGTCGCCGCGCGTTACTTGAATGCCGCGCTCAACCACACCACCGGCAACGTGCGGGCGGTGGCCGAGGTGATGGCCGGGCACGCCGAAGCCGTTCTGCGCCAATGGCTCAACGTCACGTTGCTCGCCGGTGCCGCCTTGGTCGCACTCGGCGTGGTCGTTGCCATGCTGGGCAGCCTCGCGAAGAAGTCGTGAGCCCGCCGGCTAGCCGAACGTGAACGAGAACACCTGCAGGCCCTTGCTGACCTGCATCTCGAACTGATCGCGATGCGCGGTGTCGTCGGCGACGATCCGGTGCAGCGTGGGCGCCCCGCCGATCGGCGTCGTGGTGGTCTTGCCGTCCCGGGTCACGGCGATGGTGCCGGTTCCCCCGACGACGGCGTAGACGTCCTTCGCGGTGTAGTTCAGCCGGACGGCGGAGTCGTCGCCGTCGGCCGTGACCCCCTGGTCGTCGAGCGTCCAGCGACCGCGCAGGGCGAACTTGTCTTCGGCCAGGTTCGGTGGGTAGCTCAGCGTGGCGGGTCCCTGCTTGTAATCCCCTGTGCCGCCGTAGTTTCCGGATTTGCCGACACCCAGGTAGGTCTCGGGTGTGAGCCTGGTCTGCGGGGTCATGTCGGCGGAGTTCGCCGGTGCGGGCAACCGGGCACCGGGGTGGGCGTCGACGAGCAGCGTGCGGATCAGCTTCACGGTGCCGTCGTAGTCGCCCTCGCCGAACTTGGTATGCCGCACTTGCCCGTTCGCGTCGATCAGGTACTCGGCGGGCCAGTACAGGTTCTGGAAGTTGTTCCATGTCGCGTAGTCGTTGTCCAGCGCGATGGGATAGGTGATGTGCAGGTCCGCGGCGCCGCTGGCCACATTGGCGGGCACCCGCTCGAAGGCGTACTCGGGGGTGTGCACCCCGATGACGAGGAGCCCGTTGTCGCGGTACCGGTTGTACCAGTCGATCACGTGCGGTATGGCGCGCTGGCAATTGATGCACGAGTAGGCCCAGAAGTCGATCAGAATCACCTTGCCGCGCACCGATTCCGGGTCCAGCGGTTTGCCGTCGGGGGTGTTGAGCCACCCGGTGACGCCGGTGAGGGCCGGGGCCGGTCCGCACTGCTGCAGTTCGGCGGAACCGCTCGAACAGTCGCTCAGCGCGCCGTCGATGGTGGTGCCGGGGTGGCTCAGCTGCAGCCCGCCCTGGGTCGAGGGCTGCGCGGGGGCCGGGCCCAGGCTGCGCTCGATATCGTTGGCGCCCAACCTGTTCTGCATGGCCGTCGTGTAGTCGGGCACGGCGCGCTGCAGCATCGCCGGCAGGTTGAACACCAGCGCCACGGCCAGCACGATCATCGCGATCCCGCCGGCGATCTGAATTGCGCGCTGCCGTCGGCGGAACGCGGCCACTCGATCGGCGGCGCGCCGCCCGGCCAACGCGAAGGCCAGCAGCGGCAGCGCGTTGCCGAGGGCGAAGGTCGCGGTCAAGACCAGTGCGCCGGGGCCGATCGACGAGGTGCCGCCGGCCACCACGATGGCGGCCAGCACCGGCCCCGCGCACGGCACATACAGGGCACCCAGCGTCAGTCCTAACCCGAAACCATCTGTCCCGGAACCGATTTGGCGTTGCGGAAAATACGCGAACGGCCGCTCGAGCAGGTGCTGGACGGGCGGGAAGATCAGCCCCACGCCGATCAGTATCAGCACCACCAATGCGGCCCACCGGATCGCGTCCTGCGGCAGGTGCAGCGCCGTCAGCAGCGCGGAACCGATCAACGTGGCCAGGCTGAAGCTGCAGACCAGGCCCGCGATCACCAGGTAGGGCCGGGCCGCGGACCTCACGCCGCGCGCGCCGGCTCGTCCGCTGTCCATGCCGGACAACAGCACGACCGGAAGCACCGGCAGGATGCACGGCGAGATACCGGTGATCAGGCCGCCGAGAAACCCGATCAGGGCGATGGTCTGCACGGGCTATTCGAGACGCCGGGTGATGAGCATGGCTACACCTTTACCTGTTTTGGCGCCCGGCTGTGACCCGCGCACAAATCACGGGACGTGCGTTATGCAAATCACACAACGTGCGTTACGCTCAGCCGGTGGCGCAACTAACATTCCAGCGCGCCCGCACCGAGGAAAAGAAGCGTCAACGTGCGGAGGCCCTCGTGGAAGCCGCACGCTCGCTGGCGCTCGAGGCCGGTGTCGCCTCGGTCACGCTGACAGCCGTCGCCAACCGGGCCGGCATTCATTACTCCGCCGTCCGCCGCTACTTCACCTCGCACAAGGAAGTCCTGCTGCGTCTGTCCGCGGAGGGGTGGGTGCGCTGGTCGACCACGGTGTCGGAGAAGCTGGCGGAGCCGGGCCCCAAGTCGCCGTCGCTAATCGCCGAGACACTGGCCAATGCCCTGGCTGAGGACCCGCTGTTTTGCGACCTGCTGGCCAACCTGCACCTGCACCTCGAACACGAGGTGGACGCTGACCGGGTGATCGAGGTCAAACGGATCAGAACCGCCGCCACGCTGTCGCTCGCCGACTCGATCGAGTGCGCACTGCCGGCGCTTGGGCGTCCGGGATCGCTGGACATCTTGCTGGCCGCGTACTCGCTGGCGGCCACGCTGTGGCAGGTCGCCAACCCGCCGGAGCGCCTCAACGATGCCTATGCCGAGCAGCCGGGAGTGGTCCCCCCGGAGTGGAACCTGGATTTTGCAGCCGCCCTCACTCGCTTGCTGACCGCCACGTGCGTCGGGCTCATCTCGGGGTCGCAATGAACGCAGAGGGGAGGCCGGGGGCTGTGGCTTGGCGGACTGCAACGGTGAATACGGGGAGGACTTGGAGCGCTTATGAGGACGATTGAGCCGACGACGGAGCCGCTTATGACGCAGGGCTCCGCGGGTAGGGAGGGCAACGAGGTCGCTCCGCGGCGCGCTGGGAAAAAGGGGCTCTTGGCGCGTTTCTGGCTGGTACTCACGATCGCCGCTGTAATCGCGCTGTCGGGATTCGTCGTGTACCGGCTGCACGGCGTCTTCGGCGTTCACAAGGGTTCGTTCGGTGGTGGCACCTCGGGCGAGGTCCTCGACGAGTTCAACGCCAAGACCATCACGCTTCAGGTCTGGGGCCCACCGGGCAGCACGGCAACCATCAACTACCTCGACGAAAACTCCCACCCTCAGCAGGCCCTCAACGTTCCCTTGCCCTGGAGCAAAGTATTGAGTTCGACGAAGCCCGGCATCCCGGCAAACCTCGTAGCGCAAGGAGACGGTAGTTGGATCGCGTGCCAGTTCGTGGTGAACAAACACGACGGGAGCGGTGACGTCATCAAGACTCCGAACCGATCAGATCCCAGCCAAACCGTGAACGCCTTCGTCTATTGCCTGGACAAGTCCGCATGAGCGAGCCGGGCGAGGTTCCGCCGCGCGTCGACCAGCCGCTTATCCCGCCGTTCCTGCCGCGGATGATACATCGGCTGGCCCTGCCGATCGTCCTGGTGTGGTTGGGCATCGTGTTCGTTACCAACACCGTGGCCCCGCAGCTGGAGGTCGTCTCCAAGCATCAGGCGGTGTCGCAGAGTCCGACGGATGCGCCCTCGTTCCAATCGTTGATGCACGTCGGATCGACGTTCAAGGAATTCAACTCCGATGCCTCGGCCATGATCGTGCTGGAGGGCAACCAGCCGCTGGGGGCCGAAGCGCACCGCTACTACGACGAGATCGTCAAGCGGGTTGAGCGCGACTCCAAGCACGTTCAGCACGTCCAGGATTTCTGGAGTGATCCGCTGACCGCCGCGGGCTCCCAGAGCCACGACCAAAAGGCGGCGTATGTCCAGGTTTATCTTTCCGGCAGAATGGGCGGCAGCCTGGCCTCCGAGTCGACCGAAGCCGTGCGGAAGATTGTGGACTCGGTGCCCGCACCACCCGGGATCAAAGCCTACGTCACCGGGGCGGGTCCACTGATCGCCGATCAGTCCCACGCGGGTGAGAAAGGCATCGCAATAGTCACCATGGTAACGATCCTGGTGATCATCGTGATGCTGTTGTTCGTCTACCGGTCGGTAAGCACCGTAGTGATCATGCTGACCATGGTTTTCATCGAGTTGGCTGCGGCAAGGGGCGTCGTCGCGACGCTGGGAAATTATGGGATCATGGGGCTGTCCACCTTTGCCAACAATATGCTGGTGTTGTTGGCGATCGCTGCCAGCACCGACTACGCGATCTTTATCGTAGGCCGCTACCACGAGGCACGCGGGTTGGGCGAGACGCGTGAACAAGCGTTCTACACCATGTTTCATGGCACTGCGCATGTGGTATTGGGTTCGGGCCTGACCATCGCCGGCGCGATGTACTGCTTGAGTTTCTGCCGGTTGCCATATTTCCAAACCATGGGCGTGCCCTGCGCCGTCGGGATGCTGGTCGCGGTCTTCGCTGCGCTGACCTTGGGCCCGGCGGTGCTCACGATTGCCACTTTCTTCAAGCTGATGGACCCGAAGCGAAAGTTGCAGACGCGGGGCTGGCGCCGAATCGGGACCGCAGTTGTGCGTTGGCCGGCCCCGATCCTGGCGGTCACAATTGGGATCGCCCTCGTCGGTCTGCTCGCGCTGCCCGGGTACAAGACGGACTACGACACCCGCCACTTTCTGCCGCCGGACACTCCCGCCAACGTCGGCTACGCGGCAGCCGACCGGCACTTCGACCAGGCCCGGTTGAATCCAGAGCTGTTGATGATCGAGACCGATCACGACTTGCGTAACCCAGCTGACTTCCTGGTTCTGGAAAAGGTCGCCAAGGCGGTGTTCCACATCCCCGGCATCGGCCGAGTGCAGACCATCACCCGGCCGCTGGGCACGCCGCTCGACCACAGCACCCTCGGGTTTCAGATGAGTGCCCAGGCCGCAGGGCGGATCCAGACCCAGCACTATCAGGACGAGCAGGCGGCGAATCTGCTCAAGCAGGCGGACGAGCTCCGTAAGACGATGGCAACGCTGCATGAGCAGATGCAGGTAACCCAGGATCTCAGCAACACAACACACGAAACCACCAAGCTCACCAAAGAAACCGTGCACATCACGGAAGCGTTGCGCGACGACATCGCCAACTTCGACGACTTCCTGCGGCCGATTCGTAGCTACTTCTACTGGGAGAAGCACTGTTACGACATTCCGGTGTGCTGGGCGCTCCGGTCGGTCTTCAATGCGCTCGACGGGATCGACCAGGTGGCTGAGAACATTGTGAAGCTCAGCGCGAACCTCGACAAGCTAGATCGCATCCAGCCGAAGCTGGTGGCGCTGATACCGCCGCAGATCGAAAGCCAGCAGCGCAACCTCGACACCATCATGTCGAACTACGCGACCACCATGGGTCTCAACGAACAGGCGAGAGCGCAGTCCGACAACGCCACCGCAGAAGGCGACGCCTTCGACAGAGCGAAAAACGACGACACGTTCTACCTGCCGCCGGAGGCGTTCAAGAGCCCGGATTTCGCCCGGGGTCTCAAACAATTCATCTCGCCCGACGGGCACGCCGTCCGGCTGATCATCTCCCACGAGGGCGACCCGGCGAGTCCTGAAGGTATCAAACACATCGACCCAATCAAGCAGGCCGTGCACGAGGCGATCAAGGGCACCCCGTGGGAGGGCGCCAAGGTTTACCTGGGCGGTACCGCCGCAACGTATAAGGACATGCGCGACGGATCCAACATGGACCTGATGATCGCCGGAATCGCCGCGACCACGTTGATTTTCATCATCATGTTGGTCATCACCCGAAGCTTGGTCGCGGCGTTCGTCATAGTCGGAACCGTGTTGCTGTCACTGGGCGCATCGTTCGGGCTCTCCGTGCTG
Source organism: Mycobacterium colombiense (assembly GCF_003284935.1). Taxonomy (GTDB): domain Bacteria; phylum Actinomycetota; class Actinomycetes; order Mycobacteriales; family Mycobacteriaceae; genus Mycobacterium; species Mycobacterium arosiense_A. The sequence goes on along the minus strand of NZ_QMEV01000004.1, from coordinate 88,078 downwards.
TTATGGCAGTACATCCTAGGCATCCACCTGCACTGGATGGTGCTAGCCATGGCGATCATCCTGCTGTTGGCGGTCGGGTCCGACTATAATCTGCTGCTGATATCGAGGTTCAAAGAAGAGATCCACGCCGGACTCAAGACGGGTATCATCCGCGCCGTGGCCGGTTCGGGTTCGGTGGTGACCTCAGCCGGTCTGGTGTTCGCCGCGACCATGGCGACGTTCGCGTTCAGCCCGTTGCGTGTCATGGCCCAGGTGGGCACCACGATTGCGCTGGGTCTGCTGTTCGACACGTTGATTGTGCGGTCGTTCATGACGCCGTCGCTGGCCACCTTGCTCGGGCGCTGGTTCTGGTGGCCGCAGCACGTGCGTCCACGGCCGGCCAGCACCATGCTGCGACCGTACGGGCCGCGCCGCGCCGTGCGCGAACTCATCCTCAACGACGTCGACGAGCACCCGGCGGGCGGAGTGGTACAGCCGCGCTGATCTTCACCTCACGCGAGTGTCGAGATTCCCGCCGGCGTGAAGAACTGCGGATCGGCTTGTGGGCGTGGGTAAATCACTTCGCGGCGAGAAGTGTCGATGCGGCGTCCGCCTTTATGTCGGTGCAACGCCGGCTTTACGCAGTGGCCGAAGCTCGGCGGTCGCGAGACGCACAACCCGCCACCGCAATGAAGACCAGCGGCTCGTGCGCTAATGCAGACCAGGGGGCGACGCACCGGACAACGATCGGTTGCGGGCGCCGTCAGCGCGATTGCCCGGCCTCAGCCTTGGGGCGGGTCGACCCTGCCCTTTACCGGCCCTGGCCACCCAGGTGGACCAGTCGGCTCGGCCCAGTCCCACACCGACATGTCGCCGGGCGGGTATTGGTTGCAGATATCGGTGGCCTTGGCCACCACGCCCTTGTTGTTCCAGAAGATCTTCATGTGGTTGGGCCAGGCCACCCACAGCGGGTCGGACACGGGCGCATAGAAGTTCTCGGAGTAGTTCCGGCGGTCCTGCGGGGACAGCGAGTAGAACCAGTGCGCCTTGTCGATGGTCGCCTGCTGGACGTTCGGGTGGTTGTCGAAGTCGATCATGTAGCGCTGGTAGTACACCGGGCTGGTGTCCCGGGCGGCCGCCAGAATCTGCTCGGCGTCACACGTTGTGTTGATCATCCGGCGGGGGACCGGGAAGTCCTCCGTGGAATCGGCTACCGCGGTCGACGGAAAGATCGCAGCGGTGATACCCAGAGCAAGGAACGCGGCGCCTGCACGCAGGCCAGTACTCAGCCGAGACATAGCAGTTACGGTAGCACTTTTTGTCCGGCCGGGAACAGTTCCCAGCTCACTGCCAGAATTTGGCTAGCGCATCTCAGTATCAGTCGCGATCAGGGACGATGACGTGGCTGGGATCCGGCCGCAGCTCCGGCGGGGCCTGGCTGTAGTCGCCGAACGGACCGTCGCGGCGCTCGATCGCCGCCCGCACACCGTCGGCTTCGGCGGCCTTGATGAAGGCCAGCGCGTCGGGGGTGTTGCGCATCAGGCCGTCGAGGATGCCGCCCAGCGTCTGGGTGGAGGCCAGCCCCATGTTCTCGTAGGCCTGGTTGACGATCAGCTTCTGGGCCTGCAGCTGCGACAACGGAATCTGCGCAAGCTCGGCGGCGACCTCGGCGACCCGCGCCTCCAGCCGCTCGAACGGCACGGCCTCGTTGATCAACTCGACCTCGGCGGCCTGCACGCCGGTGAGCGGGCGGCCGGTCAGCGAGTGCCACTTGGCCTTGGCCAGGCTGAGCCGGTAGAGCCACATCCCGGTCAGGTATGCCCCCCACATCCTGCTGTAGGGCGTGCCGATCACCGCGTCCTCGCTGGCGATGACGAGGTCGGCGCACAGCGCGTAGTCGCTGGCCCCGCCCACGCACCAGCCATGCACCTGGGCGATCACCGGCTTGGACGCCCGCCAGATGGCCATGAATTTCTGGGTGGGCCCGGTCTCGCGGGCGCTGACCATCGCGAAGTCCTTGCCCGGATCCCATTGCCCGTCGGTCATCATGGACTCGCCCCAGTGCTGGAAGCCGCCGCCGAAGTCGTAGCCGCCGGAAAAGGCGCGGCCCGCGCCGCGCAGCACGATGACCTTGACCGCCGGGTCGCGCTCGGCCAGGCCGATGGCGGCCTCGATCTCGTCGGGCATCGGCGGCACGATGGTGTTGAGCTGTTCCGGGCGGTTCAGCGTGATGGTGGCCACCGGGCCGGCCGTCCTGTACAGCAGCGTCTCGAAGTCACGGGTCGGCATAGCGTCCTTACGGGTCGGGCTGACGGTTTTCCGGTGAGGATGCGTAGATGCGCCCGCCGATCTTGAGATACGGCGTGGTGAGGTACGCCGAGAAGGCGATGATGGCGGCAAACACCGCCGCCGAGAGCACGCCGTTCGGCCAGAGCCGGCCCGTCCCGAACGCAAAACAGACGATGCCGATGATCGCGGTCGCCCAGTAGAACCGGCGTCCGGCGCTGCGGTGCTTGACGAACCGGTACCGCGCCTGCGCCGCTGAGGCCAGGATGAAGATCAGCCCGGTCGCCAGCAGGGTGAGTTCGATGCGTTGGATCGCTGACACATCGACGATCCTATGGCCGCGCGAGCATCTGCCATAGGAACGAGTAGGTCAGCGCGGACTTGAACGCCACCTGCTCGTTGTCCGCCGCGCCGGCATGGCCGCCCTCGATGTTCTCGTAGTAGAAGACGGTATGACCGGCCGCCTCGAGTGCGGCCGTCATCTTGCGGGCGTGCCCGGGGTGCACCCGGTCGTCGCGGGTGGAGGTGGTCATCAGCACCGGCGGGTAGCGGCGTGTCGCCGAAATGTTCTGATACGGCGAGTATTCGGAGATGAAGGCCCAGTCGTCGGGGTTGTCGGGGTCGCCGTACTCGGCGACCCAGGAGGCGCCGGCCAGCAGCAGGTGGTAGCGCTTCATGTCCAGCAGGGGCACGCTGCACACCAGCGCGCCGAACCGCTCTGGATACTGCGTGAGCATGATGCCCATCAGCAGGCCCCCGTTGCTGCCGCCCTGCGCCCCGAGCCGCTCGACGCTTGTGATGCCGCGGTCCACCAAATCCGTTGCGACGGAAGCGAAGTCCTCGGCCACCTTGTGTCGGCCCTCCCGCATCGCCTGGGTATGCCAGCCGGGGCCGTATTCGCCGCCGCCGCGAATGTTGGCCAGCACGTACGTTCCGCCGCGGGCCAGCCACAGCCGGCCCAGCACGCCGCTGTAGCCCGGCGTGTTCGACGATTCGAAGCCGCCGTAGCCATAGAGCAGGGTGGGCGCCGGTCCCTCGGAGGCCTGTGGGCCGCCGGGCCGCACCACGAAGTAGGGGATCGACGTGCCGTCCCGCGATGCGACGAAGTTCTGTGTCACCGAGATGTTTTCGGCATCGAAGAACGCCGGCGCGGACTTGATCTGCTCGAGGCGCCCGTCGTCGGTTCCGCGCATCAGCCGCGACGGCGTGTCGAATCCGCTGGAATCCAGGAAGAATTCGTCGCCGGTGTCGTCGGCGGAGACGACTACCGTGTTCGTCGCGGCGGGAATGCCGGCCACCGGCTCGCGCCGCCAGTCACCGGGCGTGACGATCTCCACGCGGCTGGCCACGTCGACCAGCGAGACGATGAGCAGCCGGTCGCGGGTCCACGCGTAGTGGTTCAGCGCGGTGTGCTCGTCGGGTTCGAACACGACCTGCAATTGCGCCGTGCCGGCGAGGAATTCCTCGTATTTCGCGGCCAGCAGCGACCCGGCGGTGTAGGTGGCCTCGCCCACCGACCAGTCGCTGCGCAGCTCGATCAACAGCCACTCGCGGTGCAGGCTCACACTGGCGTCGGTGGGCGCATCGATGCGGATCAGTTCCGACCCGCGCAGCTCGTAGACCTCCTCGTTCCAGAAGTCCAAGGCCCGGCCGATCAGGGTGCGCTCGAAACCGGGGATGCGGCTGGCGCTCGCCACCACGTTGACGTCGGAACGGGATCCCTCGAAGACCGTCTCGGCGTCGGCGAGGGGGGTGCCGCGGCGCCACCGTTTGACCACCCGCGGATAGCCGGAGTCGGTGAGCGAATCGTCGCCGAAGTCGGTGCCGACCAGCACGGTGTCCGGATCGGCCCAGCTCACCTGCGACTTGGCTTCCGGCAGATCGAATCCGTCGTCGACGAATTCCCTTGTCTCCATGTCGAATTCGCGCACGATCGAGGCGTCGGAGCCGCCGCGCGAGAGGCTGACCAACGCGCGGGTGTATTCCGGATAGATGACGCCGGCGCCGGCCCACACCCATTTCTCGCCGTCGGCCCGACCGAGTTCGTCGACGTCGATCAGCACGTCCCACTCCGGGGAGTCGGTGCGGTAGCTGTCCAGTGTGGTGCGCCGCCACAGCCCGCGGGGGTTGGCCGCGTCGCGCCAGAAGTTGTAGAGGTACTCGCCGCGGCGGACCACGTAGGGGATGCGGGCGTCGGTGTCGAGCACCTCGAGCGCCTCGATGCGCATCCGCTCGAAATTCTCGTCACGAAAGCGCGCCAGCGTCGGCTCGTTACGCGCCCGCACCCAGCCCAGCGCCTCCGCGCCGGTGACATCCTCGAGCCACAGGTACGGATCGTCATTGGTTTCGGGGCCGGCCGGTGCTTGCGACGTCATGGAAGCCATTGTGGCGTCGGCGGTAGTGTGAGGTGAATTACACAGCCGAACGAGGGGTGAGAGCAGATGACTGTTTTCGCACGTCCGGGTTCTGCCGGGGCATTGATGTCGTATGAATCCCGCTACGAGAACTTCATCGGCGGGCAGTGGGTTGCGCCGGCCAAGGGGCGTTACTTCGAGAACCCAACCCCGGTCACCGGCCAGACGTTCTGCGAGGTGGCCCGCTCCGATGAGGCCGACATCGACAAGGCGCTCGACGCCGCGCACGCCGCCGCCCCGGGGTGGGGCAAGACCGCGCCGGCGGAACGGGCCGCGATCCTGAACAAGATCGCCGACCGCATCGAGGAGCACACCGCGGCGCTGGCGGTAGCCGAGGTCTGGGACAACGGCAAGCCGATCCGCGAGGCGCTGGCCGCCGACATTCCGTTGGCCGCCGACCACTTCCGCTACTTCGCCGGGGCGCTGCGCGCGCAGGAGGGCTCGCTGAGCCAGATCGACGACGACACCGTGGCCTACCACTTTCACGAGCCGCTCGGGGTGGTCGGACAGATCATCCCGTGGAACTTCCCGATCCTGATGGGGGCCTGGAAGCTGGCGCCGGCGCTGGCGGCCGGCAACGCGGTGGTGCTCAAACCCGCTGAGCAGACACCGGTTTCGGTGCTCTACCTGATGTCGCTGATCGGCGACCTGCTGCCGCCGGGAGTGGTCAACGTGGTCAACGGGTTCGGTGCCGAGGCCGGCAAGCCGCTGGCGTCGAGCAACCGGATCGCCAAGATCGCGTTCACCGGCGAGACCACCACCGGGCGGCTGATCATGCAGTACGCCTCGCAGAACCTCATCCCGGTCACCCTGGAGCTCGGGGGCAAGAGCCCCAACATCTTCTTCTCCGACGTGATGGCCAAGGCCGACGACTACCAGGACAAGGCGCTGGAGGGCTTCACCATGTTCGCCCTGAACCAGGGCGAGGTCTGCACGTGCCCGTCGCGCAGCCTGGTTCAGGCCGACATCTACGACGAGTTCCTCGAGCTGGCCGCGATCCGCACCAAGGCCGTCCGCCAGGGCGATCCGCTGGACAGCGAGACCATGCTGGGCTCGCAGGCGTCCAACGACCAGTTGGAAAAAGTGTTGTCCTACATCGAGATCGGCAAGGACGAGGGCGCCAAGGTGATCACCGGCGGCGAACGCGCCGAGCTCGGCGGTGACCTGTCCGGCGGCTTCTACATGCAGCCCACCATCTTCAGCGGCAACAACAAGATGCGGGTGTTCCAGGAGGAGATCTTCGGGCCGGTGGTCACCGTGACGTCGTTCGCCGATTACGACGACGCCATCTCGATCGCCAACGACACCCTCTATGGGTTGGGGGCCGGGGTGTGGAGCCGCGACGGCAACACCGCGTACCGGGCCGGGCGCGACATCCAGGCCGGCCGGGTGTGGGTGAACTGCTACCACGTCTATCCCGCCCACGCGGCGTTCGGCGGCTACAAGCAGTCCGGCATCGGCCGGGAGAACCACAAGATGATGCTGGACCACTATCAGCAGACGAAGAACCTGCTGGTGTCCTACTCCGAGAAGGCGCAGGGCTTCTTCTGATGGTTTGTCCCGCCGGGGTGGCCATCACCGCCGCGGCCGCCGAGGTGCTGACGCGGCTGCAGGCCACGCACGGCCCGGTGATGTTCCACCAGTCCGGCGGCTGCTGCGACGGGTCGTCGCCGATGTGTTACCCGCTCGGCGATTTCCTGGTCGGTGACCGTGACGTGTTGCTCGGCGTCCTCGACGTCGGGACAGACGGTGTGCCGGTATGGATTTCGGGTCCGCAGTACGCCGCCCACTATCGCGACAAGCACACCCAACTGGTCATCGACGTGGTGCCGGGCCGCGGGGGCGGGTTCAGCCTGGAGGCCCCCGATGGGGTGCGGTTCCTGTCCCGCGGCCGCGTCTTCAGCGACGACGAACAGGCCGCCCTGGCCGCCGCGGCGGTGATCACCGGCGCGGATTACGAACGCGGTGAACGCCCACCGGCCCGGGGCCCGGTGGTGACCGACGCGGCGTTTCGAACCTGCGCCCCGCGCCGGTAGCCGCAGTACAGTCGAGAAAGTGATCCCCCTTCCGCGTCCCTGGGTGTTGGCCAGCGCCATGCTGATCGGCAGTGCGGTCGGACTTTTGGCGGGCGTGGCGTGCACCGTGGCGACGCACGCCGGCGTCCGCCCCGGCCTCGCCATCGCGTCGGTGGTCGGCATCCCCAGCGTCGCCGGGCTGGCGACGATCCTGTTCTCCGGGCGCCGGTGGGTCACGATGCTCGGTGCGTTCCTGCTGTCGGTGGCGCCGGGCTGGTTCGGTGTGCTCGTCGCCCTGCGGGTGACCGCCGGTGGCTGACGACAAGGACGCCTCGAGCCCCGGCACCGAGGCGTTCGTACCGGACTTCTCCGACGACGACTCCGAGCACACCGGCACCCAATCCTGGGTGCCCGATTTCGACGACGACACCGGCGAGCACCCCGCGGTGCCCGTGCCGGAGCCCGCCGCCGCACCGGCGGGCGCGACGCCCACGCCGGAGGCCGGCGAGCAGGAGCCGCCCGAGCCCGCCGGACCGGTGCAACCGATCAATGTGCCCGGCCGATATCTCTACCTCAAATGGTGGAAGCTGGCCCTGGTGCTGCTGGGCGTGTGGTCCGCGGCGGCGGTGATCGGGCTGGGGTTGTTCTCTTGGTGGTATCACTCGGCCGACAAGACCGCGGCGCTCTTCGTGGTCCTGGTCTACGTGGTGGCGTGCATCGTCGGCGGGGTGATGCTGGCGATGACCGAAGGCCGGCCGCTGGTCTCGGCGCTCTCGGTGGCAATGATGTCCGGCCCGTTCGCCGCGCTGGTCGCCGCGGCGCCCCTGTACGGCTACTACCACTGCGAACGAATGGGGCACTGTCTCGTCGGCGTCATTCCGTATTGACGGCTCGCCCGGGCGGCCGTCGGGGGCCATGGCCAACTAGGGTGGGCTCGTGACTTCTCACTATGACGTCGTCGTCCTCGGGGCCGGTCCCGGCGGATATGTCGCAGCCATTCGTGCCGCCCAGCTCGGCCTGTCCACCGCGGTGGTCGAACCGAAGTACTGGGGCGGCGTCTGCCTCAACGTCGGGTGCATCCCGTCCAAGGCGCTGCTGCGCAACGCCGAACTCGCCCACATCTTCACCAAAGAGGCCAAGACGTTCGGAATCAGCGGCGAGGCGACCTTCGACTACGGCGCCGCTTTTGACCGCAGCCGCAAAGTGGCCGAGGGCCGCGTCGCCGGCGTGCACTTCCTGATGAAGAAGAACAAGATCACCGAAATCCATGGCTACGGCCGCTTTACCGACGCCAACACGATCTCGGTCGAGCTCAACGAGGGCGGCACGGAGACCGTCACGTTCGACAACGCCATCATCGCCACCGGCAGCAGCACCCGCCTGGTCCCCGGCACGTCACTGTCGGTCAACGTGGTCACCTACGAGGAACTGATCCTGTCCCGGGAGCTGCCGGAGTCGATCATCATCGCCGGCTGCGGGGCGATCGGCATGGAGTTCGGCTACGTGCTGCGCAACTACGGCGTCGACGTGACCGTCGTCGAGTTCCTGGCGCGCGCCCTGCCGAACGAGGACGCCGAGGTCTCCAAGGAAGTCGAGAGGCAGTTCAAGAAGCTGGGCGTCAAGATCCTGACCAACACCAAAGTCGAGTCCATCTCAGACAACGGGTCCGAGGTGACCGTGGTGGTCAGCAAGGACGGGAACTCACAGGAACTCAAAGCCGCAAAAGTGTTGCAGGCCATCGGTTTTGCACCCAACGTCGAGGGGTTCGGCCTCGAGGCGGCCGGCGTCGCGCTGACCGACCGCAAGGCCATCGGGATCACCGACTACATGCGCACCAACATCGAGCACATCTACGCCATCGGCGACGTCACCGGAAAGCTGCAGCTGGCCCACGTCGCCGAGGCCCAGGGCGTGGTGGCTGCCGAAACCATCGCCGGCGCAGAAACTTTGGCGCTCGGTGACTACCGGATGATGCCGCGCGCGACGTTCTGCCAGCCCAACGTCGCCAGCTTCGGGCTCACCGAGGAGCAGGCCCGCGACGAAGGCCACGACGTGGTGGTGGCGAAGTTCCCGTTCACCGCCAACGGCAAGGCCCACGGCGTGGGCGACCCCAGCGGGTTCGTCAAGCTGATCGCCGACGCGAAATACGGTGAGCTGCTTGGCGGACACCTGGTGGGCCACGATGTCTCCGAACTGCTTCCGGAGCTGACGTTGGCCCAGAAGTGGGACCTGACCGCCACCGAGCTCGCCCGCAACGTGCACACCCATCCGACCATGTCCGAGGCGCTGCAGGAATGCTTCCACGGCCTGACCGGGCACATGATCAATTTCTGAGCCACGAGATATGCGCACCGTCGTCCGTCCTGATGCCGTCGCGGGTGCCGCCGGTGGCCTGGCGACCGGTTATGTCCTGTGGCTGCTGGCCATTTCGAACGGCGACAACTCGACCGCGGGCCAGTGGGGCCCCCTGGTGTTGCTGGCATCGGTGGTGCTGGGGATCGTCGCCGCGCTCTGGGGATTGCGGCAGCGCCGGCGTGGCAAGCGGCCGTGGGCGGCGTTCGCGTTCGCGCTGCCGGTGCTTCCCGTGATACTGACGCTGGCCATCCTCGCCGACGTCTACCTGTAGCTAGCGCGGATGGTCCAGCGGAATCTCGAGCGCTGACATGGTCGCGGCCAGGCCATCGTATTGGCTTGCCAGCAAACAGAATTCGATCAGCTGCCGCCGATCCAGATGGGTGGCCAGCGCCCGCCAGGTCTCGGCGGTGACGGTCCGGTCCTTGACGAACTCATCCGTCGCAGCCAGCAGCGCCTGCTGACGCACGGTCAGGCGGGCGTCGACCGGGTCCAGCTGCTGCGGCCATGCGAAGATCGCGGCCTGCAGCTCGGCGTCCAGGCCGGCCGCCCGCGCCATCCGGCGATGGTGCTGCAACTCGTATTCGCAGGTGCGCAGGTGCGCGACCCGCAGGATCACCAGTTCGGTGTCGATGGTCGGAAGCTTGCCGCGCAGCAGCCGGCCCCCGTAGGCCAACCAGGTCCAGAACAGCAGGCGGCGCTGACCCAGGGTGGTGAACAGGTGCATCTCCGGTGCCCGCACGGTGCGCGCACCGAGCTTGGCGATCACCCAGTTGATGGGCCCGAGTTCGCGCAGCCGCCCCGGCGGGATGCGGCCGTCCGACACGGCGTTCATGCGCCGCTCTCCCCCGCAAGCGGGAGGTGCCCCCGCCTCATCGCTTCGCTCTGCATCGTCGTCGGCGGGTTCACGGTTGGGTCACCAGATAGGGGGACACCGTGCTGCGGTGCTCGTCGAGATCCAGTGCGCGGCCGAGCGCGGGGAATGCGCGCTGGGGGCAGTTGTCGCGTTCGCAGACCCGACAGCCCGCGCCGATGGGTGTGGCCACTGTTCCTGGTTCCCCCGAGACGTCGAGTCCCTCCGAGTAGACCAGCCGGTGAGCGTGGCGAAGCTCGCAGCCCAGGCCGATCGCGAAGGTCTTACCCGGCTGACCATACCGGGCCGCGCGCCGTTCCACGGTGCGGGCCACCCACATGTAGTTGCGGCCGTCGGGCATCTGCGCGATCTGCACCAGGATCTTGCCCGGATTGGCGAAGGTCTCGTACACATTCCACAGCGGGCAGGTGCCTCCGCTGGAGGAGAAGTGAAAACCCGTGGCGGACTGACGTTTTGACATGTTCCCGGCGCGGTCGACCCGGACGAACGAGAACGGCACGCCGCGCATCGACGGCCGCTGCAACGTCGAAAGCCGATGCGCGATGGTCTCGTAACTGATCGAGTAGAACGACGACAGCCGCTCGACGTCGTAACGGAAATTCTCCGCGACGTCGTGGAACTGGCGGTAGGGGAGCACGGTGGCCGCGGCGAAGTAGTTGGCCAGCCCCAGCCGGGCCAGGGTGTGTGACTCGTCGCTGGTGAACTTGCCCTCCTCCACCAAAGTGTCGATCAGATCGCCGAACTCGAGGTAGGCCAATTCGGCGGCCATCTTGAACACCTGCTGCCCCAACGATAGGTGGTTGCTGAATTCCAGCGTCTTGGTCGTGGGGTCGAAGCGGTGCAGCACGGTGTCGCCCAGGTCGATCCGCCGGTTGATGTGCACGCCGTGCACCTCGGTGAGCCGGCGGGTCAGCTCGCGGGCCAGATCGCCGTGGTGCAACCGCATCTTGATGGTCAGGTCCTCGGCGGCGGTGTCCAGCTCGTGCAGGTAGTTCTGCCGTTGGTAGAAGTAGTCGCGCACTTCCTCGTGCGGCATGGTGATCGACCCGCTGCCGCTGCCGTCGGAGTACCGCTCCTCGGTGGCCGCCGCGAGCTGCGCCGTGGTGATCCGGTAGCGCCGGTGCAGGTTGACCACCGCGCGGGCCAACGCGGGATGGGCGCTGACCATCTCGGCGACCTCGGTGGGGTCGACGTCGATGTCCAGGTCCCGGTCCATGGTGACCTCGCGCAGCTCGGCGACCAGCCGGGTGTCGTCCTGCGAGGAGAAGAACGTCGCATCCACCCCGAACACCTCGGTGATGCGCAGCAGCACGGCCACCGTCAGCGGGCGAACGTCGTGCTCGATCTGGTTGAGGTAGCTGGGCGAGATCTCCAGCATCTGGGCCAGCGCGGCCTGGGAGAACCCGCGTTCGTTGCGGAGCTGGCGAACGCGTGACCCGACGAACGTTTTGGACACTTCACCGAGGTTACCGGCGATGCGAAGATGCGGTTCGCAGACTTGGCATCGGTGGCAGTCGCGCCGGGATTGGTGTTCGGCGCACCCCGTTGGCATGATGCGACCGGGGCCGCAGGCCTTAGCCTGGGGTGACCACGAGGAGGAAATGGGGAGCGAGGCCGTGAGCCTGGACAAACAACTGATGCCGGTGCCCGACGGTCACCCCGACGTGTTCGACCGCGAATGGCCGCTGCGGGTGGCCGATATCGATCGCACGGGCCGGTTGCGGCTGGACGCGGCCTGCCGGCACATCCAGGACATCGGGCAGGACCAGCTGCGCGAGATGGGCTTCGAGGAGACCCACCCGCTGTGGATCGTCCGCCGCACCATGGTCGATGTGATCCGCCCGATCGAATTCCAGGACATGCTGCGGTGTCGCAGGTGGTGTTCGGGCACCTCGAACCGGTGGTGCGAGATGCGGGTCCGCATCGACGGCCGCAAGGGCGGGCTCATCGAGTCCGAAGCCTTCTGGATCAACATCAACCGCGACACCCAGATGCCCTCGCGCATCTCCGACGACTTCCTGGCCGGCCTGCACAAGACCACCTCCGTCGACCGGCTGCGGTGGAAGTCGTATCTGAAGCCGGGCAGCCGCGACGACGCGGTCGAGATCCACGAGTTTCCGGTCCGGGTCACCGACATCGACCTGTTCGACCACATGAACAACTCCGTGTACTGGAGCGTCATCGAGGACTACCTGGCCTCCCACCTGGAGCTGATGCAGTTGCCGTTGCGCATCACCATCGAGCACGAGGCGCCGGTGGCGCTGGGCGACAAGCTGGAGATCATCTCGCACGTTCACCCGGCAGGATCCACCGAACAATTCGGTCCCGGGCTGGCCGATCGCACTGTTACAACGCTCACATATGCCGTCGGTGACGAGGCGAAAGCCGTCGCCGCGATCTTTGCTCGCTAACAGGACAAGCGTCCCGGTTAAATTGCGCGTGACCTGCGGCTTTGGGGTTACTGACGGGTAGCTTCTGAAACGGTTAAGTTTGTTCGCGACTTCGCAAGCTTCGCAAAATCGGCCCGTCCCGTTGCTTAAATTGGCAACTGAAACGGGTGGACCGGCCCCTATGAGCTGTGCCATCTTCGAGTTAGCACACCAGCGAAGTTGAGCCGCTAGCTACCGCCGGTGGGGCGTCCGCAACTCAGTAGTGAAGATCGTGAAGGAGCATGCCCAATGTCTGTCGTTGGCACCCCCAAGAGCGCCGAACAGATCCAGAAGGACTGGGACACCAACCCGCGTTGGAAGGGTGTCACCCGGACCTACACGGCCGAGGACGTCGTCGCCCTGCAAGGCACCGTAGTCGAGGAGGCCACCCTGGCCCGGCGCGGCGCCGAGGTGCTGTGGGAGCAACTGCACGACCTGGAGTACATCAACGCGCTGGGCGCCCTCACCGGCAACATGGCCGTGCAGCAGGTGCGCGCCGGCCTCAAGGCCATCTACCTGTCGGGTTGGCAGGTTGCCGGTGACGCGAACCTGTCCGGCCACACCTACCCCGACCAGAGCCTGTACCCGGCCAACTCGGTGCCGCAGGTGGTGCGCCGGATCAACAACGCGCTGTTGCGCGCCGACGAGATCGCCAAGGTCGAGGGCGACACCTCGGTGGAGAACTGGCTGGCGCCGATCGTCGCCGACGGTGAGGCCGGCTTCGGTGGTGCCCTCAACGTCTACGAGCTGCAGAAGGCCATGATCGCCGCCGGTGTGGCGGGATCGCACTGGGAGGACCAGCTGGCCTCGGAGAAGAAGTGTGGTCACCTCGGTGGCAAGGTGCTGATCCCGACCCAGCAGCACATCCGGACCCTGACCTCGGCCCGCCTGGCCGCCGACGTGTGCGACGTCCCCACCGTGGTCATCGCCCGCACCGACGCCGAGGCCGCCACGCTGATCACCTCCGACGTCGACGAGCGCGACCAGCCGTTCATCACCGGTGAGCGGACCAAGGAGGGCTTCTACCGGGTCCGCAACGGCCTGGAGCCCTGCATCGCGCGGGCCAAGGCCTACGCTCCGTTCTCCGACCTGATCTGGATGGAGACCGGCACCCCGGACCTCGAGCTGGCCGCCAAGTTCGCCGAGGGCGTCAAGTCCGAGTTCCCCGACCAGATGTTGGCGTACAACTGCTCGCCGTCGTTCAACTGGAAGAAGCACCTCGATGATTCCACCATCGCGAAGTTCCAAAAGGAGCTTGGCGCAATGGGATTCAAGTTCCAGTTCATCACGCTGGCCGGCTTCCACGCCCTGAACTACTCGATGTTCGATCTGGCCTACGGCTACGCCCGCAACCAGATGAGCGCGTACGTCGAGCTGCAGGAGCGCGAGTTCGCCGCCGAGGAGCGCGGTTACACCGCCACCAAGCACCAGCGCGAGGTGGGTGCCGGTTACTTCGACCGCATCGCCACCACGGTGGACCCGACCTCGTCGACCACCGCGCTGACCGGCTCCACCGAAGAGGGCCAGTTTCACTGAGGACGAGCGGGCTTTGGCCCGCGAGGACGAGGTGAAACCGAGGGTTGCGTCACTGAGGACGAGCGGGCTTTGGCCCGCGAGGACGAGGTGAAACCGAGGGTTGCGTCACTGAGGACGACCGGGCTTTGGCCCGCGAGGACGAGGTGAAACCGAGGGTTGCGTCACTGAGGACGAGCGGGCTTTGGCCCGCGTGGACGAGGTGAAACCGACGGGTTGCGTCACTGAGCCCTCGGCGCAAGCCGCGCCCCGAAATTGAGATGAAGTAGCGTAGGCCCCGCCCAGCTGATCCTGGGCGGGGCCTATTGCGGTGCAAGACGATACGGGTTACCGGAGAGAACCGGAGAGAGATCAAGTGAGTGACGCAACGATTCAGCGCGTAGGGGTTGTCGGGGCCGGCCAGATGGGATCCGGCATCGCCGAGGTCTCGGTCCGCGCCGGTGTCGACGTGACCGTGTTCGAGACCACCGAGGCCCTCATCACGGCCGGCCGCAACCGCATCATCAAGTCGCTGGAACGGGGCGTCAGCGCCGGCAAGGTGACCGAGCGCGAGCGCGACCGGGCATTGAGCAAGCTCACCTTCACCACGGACTTGGCGGACCTCGCGGACCGCCAACTGGTCATCGAAGCGATCATCGAAGACGACGCCATCAAGGCGCAGGTGTTCGCCGAGCTCGACCGGGTCATCACCGATCCCGACGCGGTGCTGGCCTCCAACACCTCCAGCATCCCGATCATGAAGATCGCCGCGGCCACCAAGAACCCGCAACGCGTGCTGGGTCTGCACTTCTTCAACCCGGTTCCGGTGCTGCCGCTGGTCGAGTTGGTCAGCACGTTGGTCACCGACGACGCCGCCGCCGCGCGCACCGAGGAATTCGCGAGCGCGGTTCTGGGCAAGCAGGTGGTGCGTTGCTCCGACCGGTCCGGCTTCGTGGTGAACGCGCTGCTGGTGCCGTACCTGTTGTCGGCAATCCGCATGGTGGAAGCCGGTTTTGCCACGGTCGAAGACGTCGACAAGGCGGTGGTGGCCGGGTTGTCGCACCCGATGGGCCCGCTGCGGCTGTCCGACCTCGTCGGTCTGGACACCTTGAAGCTGATCGCGGACAAGATGTTCGAGGAGTTCAAGGAACCGCACTACGCGCCGCCACCGCTGTTGCTGCGCATGGTGGAGGCGGGCCGGCTCGGCAAAAAGACGGGCCAGGGCTTCTACTCCTACTGAGCTGCCATCGACTTCGGCGACGCGCCCCGACCGGCCGCCGTGCCGTCGGTTAGTATGCTCGCGACAAATAGGACGAAAGGGATGTATCGAGGATGACGAAACTGGAGCCCTATTACGAGGAGTCGCAGTCCATCTACGACGTCTCGGACGAATTCTTCGCGTTATTTCTCGACCCCACGATGGGCTACACCTGCGCCTACTTCGAGCGCGATGACATGACTCTCGAAGAGGCGCAAATTGCGAAGTTCGATCTGGCGCTGGGAAAACTGAACCTCGAGCCCGGGATGACGCTGCTGGACATCGGTTGCGGCTGGGGCGGCGCGCTGAAGCGGGCAGTCGAGAAGTATGACGTCAATGTCATCGGAATCACGCTGAGCCGCAATCAGTTTGAGTACAGCAAGAACATGCTGGCCGGATTGCCGACGAGTCGCAACATTGAGGTGCGCCTGCAGGGTTGGGAAGAGTTCGAGGACAAGGTCGACCGGATTGTCACGATTGGCGCTTTCGAAGCGTTCAAGATGGAGCGCTATTCGGCATTTTTCGAGCGCGCCTACGACATCCTTCCCGATGACGGACGGATGCTTTTGCACACCATCTTGACCTACACGCAGAAACAGCAATATGAGCGCGGCGTTTCGATCACGATGAACGATATCCGCTTCGCGCGATTTATTGGCCAGGAGATTTTCCCCGGTGGGCAGCTGCCGGCCCAGGAAGACATTTTCAAATTCGGCGAGGCCGCCGGCTTCTCGGTCGAGCGGGTGCAGTTGCTGCAGAAGCATTACGAGCGAACCCTCAACATTTGGGCGGCCAATCTGGAGGCCAACAAGGAAAAGGCGATCGCCCTTCAGTCCCAAGAGGTCTACGACCGGTACATGCACTATCTGACGGGATGCGAGAACTTCTTCCGCAAAGGCATCACCAATGTGGGGCAATTCACGTTGGTCAAGTAACGCGGGACACGTCAGCCCCGAACGGTGAGCCGTTCGGGGCTGATTGCTTTGCTGAGCCGGTTACTTCTCCAACGTGAACTGGTTGACGTCGGTGTACCCCTCGCGGAACAGCTTCGCGCAGCCGGTCAGGTACTTCATGTACCGGTCGTAGACCTCTTGGGACTGGATGGCGATCGCCTGCTCGCGATTGGCCTCGAGTGCCTCGGCCCACAGGTCCAAGGTCCTGGCGTAGTGCAGCTGCAGCGACTGGACGCGGGTCAGGTCGAAGCCCACGGTCACGCCGTATTCGCCGACGGTCTGCGGCGTCGGCAGCCAGCCGCCCGGAAAAATCTCGGCGAGGATGAACTGCGAGAACTGGACGATTTCGTGGGTCAGCTTCATGCCCTTGGCGCGGGCGTCTTTGAACGACGGCCGAACGATGGTGTGCAGCAACATCACTCCGCCGGGGGGCAGCGCCTCGTAGGCCATCTTGAAGAAGCGGCCGTACCGTTGGCGGCCGAAGTGCTCGAACGCCCCGATCGACACGATCCGGTCCACCGGCTCGTGGAACTTCTCCCAGCCCTCGAGCAGCACCCGCCTGGTGCGGGGGGTGTCCAGCTGGTCGAACGACTCCTGCACGTGCTCGGCCTGATTCTCCGACAGGGTCAGGCCGATGACGTTGACGTCGTATTTCTCGATGGCCCGCCGCAGGGTGGCCCCCCAGCCGCAACCGATGTCCAGCAGCGTCATCCCGGGCTCGAGCTTCAACTTTCCCAGCGCCAGATCGATCTTCGCGATCTGCGCCTCTTCGAGCGTCATGTCGTCGCGCTCGAAGTAGGCGCAGCTGTAGGTCTGCGTGGGATCGAGAAACAGTCGAAAGAAATCGTCGGACAAGTCGTAATGGGCTTGCACGTTTCCAAAATGCGGCGTCAGCTGCACGGACATGTCGAACACGAGCCTTTCTATATGCGGGCGGCAGGGACTGACAACCAAATAACCCCGTTTTGTCCCCCGACGCTCCCCTGCATGCTAATACCTGCGACGGTGCAAGTCGCCATGCCAAGGCGCGTCCTACCCTCACACGGAACGGCCGTAATCCCCAAACGGTCTGGCCGCTGCCCGCGCCTCGTTAGGGGCCGGACCCACCCTCGAGCCCGCGGGGCGGCACGATCGGCGACGGGTGGGGCTCCTCGCGGAACTTTTGCAGCGATCCGCCGACCTCGACGATTCCCTTGAGGGCGTTCCAGCTCAGCATGGTCAGATAGTCGATCAACTCGTCGCGGCTCATCCGCGGGTTGGACATCCAGGAGTGGGTGGCCAGTTGCACCCCGCCGACGATCAGATACGCCCATGGTTCCGCGCCGCCGGTGTCCATCCCGGCTTGTTGCATCCGGCGGCGCATCATCACCGCGAGCATGCGGGCGATGATGCGCTCGGAGTCGGCGAGGACCTTGCTCTTGCTGGCCGAGCTGTTGGCCATCACGAATCGGTACGGCTCGGGTTCGTTCGCGACGGTTTCGACGTACACGCGGATGATCTCGCGCGCCAGGTCGAAGCCGTCGAGGTTGGACGTCAGCGCCGCGGCCATGTTCGGAATCAGGGTGGTCTGGGTGAACCGCATCATCACGGCCGTCGTCAGGTCGTTCTTGTCGACGAAATAGCGGTACAGCACCGTCTTGGAGACCCCGATCTCGGCGGCGATCTCATCCATGCTCAGTGCGCCACCCAGTCGGCGAATCGCGTCGATCGTGCCGTCGACCAGTTCGTTACGACGCTCCACTTTGTGTTGATGCCAGCGCCGCTTGCGCCCGTCCATTTTGACGCTCGCAGCCGTGAATTGCTCTGTCACTGTCGCCGATTTCCCATTCCCTAGACGCCCCCGATCTTACGGCGTGAGGGGTCCGGTTTCTTGCCTGGCCGGGCGTCGGTGAGACGTCGCGAACAGTGTCGTCACACCAATTCGCGGGAAAGATAGATGATGGAGTGGTGGCACATCGAGCCTCGGTGCGAGGCGAAGCGTCCGGCCCGCCGGCGGCGAGGCCCGATTCGGCGACGCCGTTGACCGCCGCGCACCCCGGCCGCGCATCGTTGGCCGAATCCTTCGCCGGCGCCGATCCCGAGGCCGACGCGCAGCGCAGGGTGGCGTTGCGCCGGATGAAGATGGTGGCACTGAGTTTTCTGATCGGTGCCACCGGCGTGTTCCTCGCCTGCCGGTGGGCCCAGGCGCACGCCAGCCCGGGGGCCTGGGTGGGATACGCCGGCGCCGCCGCCGAGGCCGGGATGGTGGGCGCCCTGGCGGACTGGTTCGCGGTGACCGCGCTGTTCCGGCACCCGCTGGGCATTCCCATCCCGCACACCGCGATCATCAAACGCAAGAAGGACCAGCTGGGCGAGGGTCTGGGCACCTTTGTGCGGGAGAACTTCCTGTCGCCGGAGGTGGTGGAAACCAAGCTGCGCGACGCCCAGGTGTCCGGCAGGCTGGGGAAGTGGCTCTCGGAGGCCGCCCACGCCGAGCGGGTGGCCAGCGAGACGGCCACGGTGCTGCGGGTGCTCGTCGAACTGCTCCGCGACGAGGACGTCCAGCAGGTGATCGACCGGATGATCGTGCGCCGCATCGCCGAGCCGCAGTGGGGCCCGCCGGTCGGGCGCGTGCTGGCGACGCTGCTCGCCGAGCACCGGCAGGAGGCGCTGATCCAGCTGCTGGCCGACCGGGCCTTTCAGTGGTCGCTGAAGGCCGGCGAGGTCATCCAGCGGGTGGTCGAGCGCGACTCACCTACCTGGTCGCCGCGCTTCGTCGACCACCTCGTCGGCGACCGCATCCACCGCGAGCTGATGGACTTCACCGACAAGGTGCGCCGCAACCCCGACCACGAATTGCGCCGCTCGGCCACCCGCTTCTTGTTCGACTTCGCCGACGACCTGCAGCATGACCCGGACACCATCGCCCGCGCCGACGCGATCAAAGAGCAGCTGATGGCGCGCGACGAGATCGCCAACGCCGCGGCGACCGCGTGGAAGACGCTGAAACGGCTGGTGCTCGAGGGTGTGGACGACCCGTCGAGCACCCTGCGCACGCGGATCGCCGACACCGTCGTGCGCATCGGGGAATCGCTGCGCGACGACGCGGACCTGCGCGACAAGGTCGACAACTGGCTGGTCCGGGCGGCTCAGCATCTGGTCTCGCAGTATGGGGTGGAGATCACAGCGATCATCACCGACACGATCGAGCGTTGGGACGCCGAGGAGGCCAGCCGGCGCATCGAATTGCACGTGGGCCGTGACCTGCAATTTATCCGGATCAACGGGACCGTCGTGGGGTCGCTGGCGGGTTTGGCGATCTATGCCGTCGCGCAGCTCCTGATCTAGCGGATTTTCTAGCAGTGCTAACAAGTGCTTGCAATAGCAAGCACTTGTAGTAATCTGGTCCGCGTCAAGATCAGTCACGACCAGGAGCACGCCATGACACCCGAGGAGAAGCTCTCCGCCAAGGTGTCCAACGCTGCCTCCGACATGGCCTCCGACATCGGCAGTTTCATCCGTAGCCAGCGTGAACTCGCGCAGGTGTCGGTGCGCCAGCTCGCCGAAAAGTCCGGGGTCAGCAATCCCTATCTGAGCCAGGTGGAGCGTGGGTTGCGTAAGCCCTCCGCCGATGTCCTGAACCAGATCGCGAAGGCCCTCCGGGTTTCCGCCGAGGTTCTCTATGTGCGCGCCGGGATTCTCGAGCCCAGCGACAAAAGTCAGGTGCGGGACGCGATCGTCACCGACACTGCGATCACCGAGCGCCAAAAGCAAATTCTGCTCGACATCTATTCATCGTTCACCCAGCAAAACGAATCGATCCCAGAGGAGTGTCCGACCGAATCCGACTGCGAGTGACCCTCCCGCTTGACCCGGCACCGTAACCAACTGCGCTGGGGTTTTGCGCCACAAAGCGGGCGTGCCACATCGCGGTAGCGAGTTGGTGATGTATAGACGACCGGCCGTCGCGGTTACCCCAAGGAAAGGACCTTCGGGTTCCAGCTGAGTTGCGGAACGACCCACCCCACACTGGCGGCCCCAGTTGCGAAGGAGACGTTTGCACCTAACTTCTCGACCAGACAGCTAATAACACCGAATAACGCCGATAGAAGCAATGAAAGGAAAGACCATGGCGGAAAACACGAACATCGAAGACTTGCGGGCCCCGCTGCTCGCTGCGCTGGGCGCGGCCGACCTGGCCCTGGCCACCGTCAACGACCTGATCGCCGGCCTGCGGGAGCGCGCCGAAGAGACCCGCGCCGAAACCCGGACCCGGGTCGAGGAGCGTCGCGCTCGCCTGACCAAGCTGCAGGAGGACCTGCCCGACCAGTTCACCGAGCTGCGCGACAAGTTCACCACCGAGGAGCTGCGCAAGGCGGCCGAGGGCTACCTGGAGGCCGCGACCAGCCGGTACAACGAGCTCGTCGAGCGCGGCGAGGCGGCCCTGCAGCGGCTGCGTAGCCAGACCGCCTTCGAGGACGCGTCCGCGCGCGCCGAGGGCTACGTGGACCAGGCCGTCGAGCTGACGCAGGAAGCGCTCGGCACCGTCGCCTCGCAGACCCGCGCGGTCGGCGAGCGCGCCGCCAAGCTGGTCGGCATCGAGCTGCCCGGCAAGACCGAAGCAGCCACCAAGAAGGCTCAGAAGGCCGTCAACGCGCCGGCCAAGAAGGCCCCCGCCAAGAAGGCTCCGGCCAAGAAGGCTCCGGCCAAGAAGGCCGCCGCCAAGAAGGTCACCCAGAAGTAAGCACGACACTTCACGACGTTCGGCTCCGAGTCACCTCCGGGTGGCTCGGAGTCGACGTTTTGGCGGGTGCCCGCATACGCTTAAGGCGTGAGCCACCTCGTGGGAACCGTCATGTTGGTCTTGCAGATCGCCGTCTTGGTCACGGCGATCTATGCATTCGTGCATGCCGCGCTGCAACGACCCGACGCCTATACCGCCGCCGAGAAGCTGACCAAGCCGGTGTGGTTACTGATCCTGGGAGGGGCCGTCGCCCTGACATCCATCTTGGGTTTCGTGTTCGGCGTGCTCGGCATGGCGATCGCGGCCTGTGCCGCCGGTGTGTACCTGGTCGACGTGCGGCCCAAACTGCTTGAGATTCAAGGTAAGTCGCGCTAGCGGAATGAAGGTCCTGCTGACGGCGCCGGTCGCGGTGCTCGTCGCTTTGCGCTGCCCGATGCCGCCCGCCGTTGCCGCGCCCGATCCGGGCAGCGGCGCGGTGGACCCGCCCGCCGCGGCCCCGCCCTATATCGACCACACCCAGTGGGCGCAGTGGCAGGGCCGCAGCAGCCTGCGGGTGTTCCCGTCGCCGGCCGGGCGGGCCGCCTCGAGAATTCCCGCGACCACGGCCCTGGCCGACGAGGCCTGGGGCGAGGTGCTGGCCGCCTCCCCGGACGCCGACAGCCCCGGCATGCGCGCGCAGTTCCTGTGCCACTGGCAGTTCGCCGAACTCGCCCAGCCCGGCAAGCTCAGCTGGAACCTGGAGCCGTGGCGCCCGGTCGTCGACGACGCCGAGATGGTCGCCTCCGGCTGCAATCCCGGCGGTCCGGAAGAATCCTTCTGATGGCAACCCAACCGAGCCGAGCGCAGTTGGCGGCGTGCGTCGACCACACGCTGCTCAAACCGGAAGCAACCGACGCCGACGTGGCAGCCCTGGTCGCCGAAGCGGCCGAATGGGGCGTCTATGCGGTATGCGTCTCGCCCTCGATGGTTCCCGCCGCGGTGCGAGCCGGCACCGGCGTGCGGGTGGCCAGCGTCGCGGGTTTTCCCTCGGGTAAGCATCTGCCGGCGGTGAAGGCGCACGAGGCCGCCGTGGCCGTCGCGTCCGGTGCCACCGAAATCGACATGGTCATCGACGTGGGGGCGGCGCTGTCCGGCGACATCGATGCGGTGCGCTCGGACGTCCAGGCCGTGCGCGGCGCCATCGGCGGCGCGGTGCTCAAGGTGATCGTCGAGTCGGCGGCGCTGCTGGCCCTCGCCGACGAGCCCACCCTGGCGCGGGTGTGCCGCGCGGCCGAAGACGGCGGCGCCGACTTCGTCAAGACCTCGACCGGGTTTCATCCGGCGGGCGGCGCATCCGTGCGCGCGGTCGCCCTGATGGCCGAGACCGTCGGTGGACGCCTCGGGGTGAAGGCCAGCGGCGGCATCCGCTCCGCCGCGGACGCGCTCGCGATGCTGGACGCCGGCGCCACCCGGCTGGGGCTGTCGGGCACCCGGGCAGTGCTCGACGGCCTGGGCTGAACCGTCCGGCTAGGCGCTCGCCGTCACAGGTTGGCGAAGCAGGGATCGTTGTCGTTGCCGGTGGGAATGGTGGCGTTGCGCGTCGAGAAGTGGCTTGTCACACCGGTATCGGTGACCTGCACGCTGTCGGCGTGGATCCCAAGCGGGTAGTTCTTGGTCAGGTTCGAGGTGAAGTCGTCCAGCGTCGACTGCACGGACTCCTTGGGCATCGTGAAACCGAGCGCGTTGAAACTGACGATCTGCAGCTGCAACCCGGTGCCCGACACCACCGGCTTGGCCGTGATGTTGTCCAACATGCCCTTCAGCTCGACCGTCCCGTCGGCGGGGTGCGTGGTCACGGTGTTGGTGACGAACGGGCCCAGAACCGGGATGGCGTTCTGGACCGACTGCTTGATGCCGTCGGTGGTCCAGCTGATGGTGGCGTCCAGGGCGCCGATGGTGCCCTTCGAGTTGCCGTTGTCCTTGAGGCGAACGTCGTTGATGTTGATTGAGAGCTTCATGCCCTTGGCATCGCGAATGTTGTTGCCGGCCGTCTGCACCGAGATGTTGGTGTAGTGCTTGGTGGCCTGTTGCCACAGCATCAGGGGCGTCACCCCGAAGGACGCGGTCGCCTGGTCCTTGACCTCGCAGGCCACCGCCTGGGCGACCTTGGTGTCCGCGACGTGGCGCACGTAGAGCTCGGCCCCGATGAGCGCGGCGATGATCAGCGCGAACACGATGACGAAGATCAGCAGGACGGAGACGGGGTCCCGGCCGAAGCGGCGCTTCTTCTTTCCCGGCGTCGCGTCGTCGCCGGGTTGGGCGGCCAGCCGCTCGGTCGGACCGGCGGGCGGCGTCGGCGGGGGCGGGTAGCCGGGCTGCTGCATGTTCGGCTGCGGGGTGCCGAACCGCTCGGTCTGACCCGGCGGGGGACCGGGAGCGGGCGGCGGCGGCGGAACGTGTCCCGGGCCGCCGGTGCTGATCCGCTCGGTCGGCCGCTCGGTGGGCGGCTGGCCGAAGGGTCCCTGGTGGGAGGGACGGGCCCACTTCGACGGGTCCGGGTTCGGTGGTCCTTGTGGGTTCGTCACCCGACCGATTCTGCCCTATCAACCTGAGCAAAGTCCGAGCGGTTGCGCAGGACTGCGATGCTCTTGCGGGCCTCGGTGACCCGGTCGACGTCGACGTCGGCCACCACCAGCTGCGGTTGCGACCCGGCCGACGCGACCACGTCACCGAAGGGGGAGACCACCAGGCTGCCGCCCACTCCGGTCGGTGCCCCCGACCCGGATCCGTCGGCGTCACCGGGATCCGCCTGGCCGGCCGCCGCGATGTAGCTCATCGAATCGAGCGCGCGGGCGCGGGCCAGCAGCGTCCACTGGTCGAGTTTGCCGGGACCGGCGCCCCAGGACGCGCACACGGCGATCACCTGGGCGCCGCGGCGGGCCAGCTCGGTGTAGAGCGCCGGGAAACGAATGTCGTAGCAGACGGTCAGCCCGACGCGAACGCCGTCGACCGTGATCACCACCGGATCGTGTCCCGGCGCGACCGTGCGCGATTCGGTGAAGCCGAAGGCGTCGTAGAGGTGGATCTTGTCGTAGTGGGCGTCCGGTTGGCCGGGATCGTCCGTGCCGGCCGCGATCAGCGTGTTCTTCACCCGCCCGTCGCCGGACGGGGTGAACATGCCGGCGACGACGGTGATGCCGGCGGCGGCCGCGATGCGGCGCACCCCATCGGCCCAGGGCCCGTCGACGGGCTCGGCGACCGGCCCCAGCGGTACTCCGAACCGGCACATGGTCGCCTCGGGAAACACCACCAGCTTCGCGCCGGCGTCGGCCGCCCGGCGGCTGTATTCGTCGACCAGCTGCAGGTTTGCCGCCGGGTCGGTTCCGCTGAGGATCTGCGCCAAGGCGATTCGCATGAGCGCCAGCTTAGGCCCGGCGACCGTCGAAGGCCTCAGGCCGTTTTGGCGATCCACTCCGTGGTGAAGCGCTGTTCGGCGGCGACCAGTTCGGCCAGCCGGGCGCCGATGATGTTCTCCAACTTGCCGCCGATGATCGGGACACGCACCTGGACGGTGGCGCGGAAGGTCAGCCGGGCGCCGCCGGTCTCTGCGAGGGGCTCGAGGACCGCGGTGCCGGCGAGGTTCACCGGCGCATCCACGATCGAACCCACCACCGATCCCGTCGCCGCCCCGCCGGTTACCGGCCCCCACGTCTCCTGGCGCCGAATGCGCAGGTCACCGGCGTGCAGCTGGGTGACCATGCCCGGCAGCTTGTCGCTGCGGATCACCTGCAGCGTCACGACCTCGACGGTGTCCTCGTCCCCGGACTCGCCGCCGACCCGCATCGACTCCAGCGTGGCGACGTCGACGCCGGACCCGGCCAGCCTGGCCCGCCAGTACTCCTCATCGGTGAAGGCGCGATGAACCTCGTCAACACTGCCGTCGTAATCGGCCGACAAGTCGAATGAACGCGGCATAGCAGGTCAGGCTACCGTTACGGGCCATGAAATCCAGCGGTGCCGGTTCGGAGTTCGCCGGCGCGGCGGTGGCCTACGCGGCGCCACTGGCGCCACTGACCACCCTGCGGGTCGGGCCGACCGCGCGCCGCCTGATCACCTGCACCACCAGCGAGCAGGTGATCGCCTCGTTGCGCCGGTTGGACGCCGAAACCGCTGGGGGGCAACGCGATCCGGTGCTGGTGTTCGCCGGTGGCTCCAACCTGGTGATCTCCGACGCCCTGACCGACCTGACCGCGGTGCGGCTGGCCAATGACGGCATCACCGTCGAGGGCCACCTGGTCCGCGCCCAGGCGGGTGCGGTGTGGGACGACGTCGTGGTCACCGCGATCGAGCACGGCCTCGGCGGGCTGGAATGCCTGTCCGGCATCCCCGGCTCGGCCGGGGCCACCCCGGTGCAGAACGTCGGGGCCTACGGCGCCGAGGTCTCCGACACCATCACCCGCGTCCGGGTGCTCGATCGCGCCAGCGGCGAGGTGCGCTGGGTGCGGGGCGGCGAGCTGGGGTTCGGCTACCGCACCAGTGTGTTCAAACGCGGCGGCGCCAGCGGACTCGACATCCCTTCCGTCGTACTGGAAGTCGAGTTCGCGCTGGACGCGTCCGGGCGCAGCGCGCCGTTGCGCTACGGCGAGCTGGCCGCGGAGTTGAACGTGGCCGGCGGCGAGCGCGCCGACCCGCGGGCCGTCCGCGACGCGGTGCTGGCCCTGCGGGCCCGCAAGGGCATGGTGCTCGACCCGGCCGATCACGACACCTGGAGCGTGGGCTCGTTCTTCACCAACCCGGTGGTCGCGCCGGACGCCTACGAGCGGCTGGCCGCCGCCGTCGACGGGCCGGTGCCGCACTACCCCGCCCCCGATGGCGTCAAGCTGGCCGCCGGCTGGCTGGTGGAGCGGGCGGGATTCGGCAAGGGCTACCCGGACGAGGCAACCGCCCGGTGCCGGCTGTCCACCAAGCACGCGCTGGCGCTGACCAACCGCGGCGGCGCCGGCTCGGAGGACGTGATTGCGCTGGCCCGGACCATCCGCGACGGCGTGCAGGCTGTGTTTGGCATCACATTGGTCCCCGAGCCCGTCCTGCTCGGCTGCAGGCTGTAGCCGCTAATTTCGCCGACGCGTGCCCGACCCCGTTTTGTCGTGGCCGGGCTGGCCGATTTTCCCCGGTATCTTTGATTTTCGTGACCCCGTCCAGCGCCCCGCGGCCGTTCAACCGGCGTGCGGCTTTGGCGACCCTGGGGCTGGGGGTGTTCGCCCCCAACGTGTTGGCCGCCTGCGGCGGCACGACGGCGAAGCAGGCCGAGAAGAAGGAACAGCCGGCACCGCAGCTCAAGTACCAGCCGGCCAATGCGACCGAGAACGTGGTGCCCATCGCCCCGGTCAGCGTCGAGGTGCGCGACGGCTGGTTCCAGCACGTCAGTCTGTCGAACTCGGCGGGCAAGGCCGTAGCCGGCGCCTTCAACTCCGACCGCACCGTCTACACGACCTCCGAGCCGCTGGGCTACGACCAGACCTACACGTGGAGCGGCTCGGCCGTTGGGCACGACGGCAAGGCGATCCCGGTGGCCGGCAAGTTCACCACGGTGTCTCCCACCAAGAAGATCGGCGGCGCCTTCCAGCTCGCCGACGGGCAGACCGTGGGGGTCGCGGCGCCGATCATCATCCAGTTCGACGCGCCGATCACCGACAAGGCCGCCGTCGAACGGGCGCTGACCGTCACCACGAACCCGCCCGTCGAGGGCAGCTGGGCCTGGCTGCCCGACGAGGCGGCCGGGGCGCGCGCACACTGGCGCACCCGCGAGTACTACCCGGCGGGCGCCACCGTCAATGTCGAGGCCAAGCTGTACGGCCTGCCGTTCGGCGACAGCGCCTATGGGGCCGAGGACATCTCGCTGAACATCCAGATCGGCCGGCGGCAGGTCGTCAAGGCCGAGGTCTCGTCGCACCGCATCCAGGTGATCCGCGACGAGGGCGTGGTCATGGACTTCCCGTGCAGCTACGGCGAAGCCGACAAGGCGCGCAACGTCACCCGCAACGGCATCCACGTGGTCAGCGAGAAGTACGCCGACTTCTACATGTCCAACCCGGCCGCCGGCTACAGCCACGTCCACGAGCGCTGGGCGGTCCGGATCTCCAACAACGGCGAGTTCATCCACGCCAACCCGGCGAGTGCGGGCGCCCAGGGCAACACCAACGTCACCAACGGTTGCATCAACCTGTCGACGGGCGACGCCGAGCAGTACTTCCAGTCCGCGATGTACGGCGACCCGGTCGAGGTCACCGGCAGCACGATTCAGCTGTCCTACTCCGACGGCGACATCTGGGACTGGGCCGTGGACTGGGACACCTGGGTGGCCATGTCGGCGCTGCCGCCACCGACCGCGCGCCCGCCGTCAACCCAGATCCCGGTCACCGCGCCGGTCACGCCGTCCAACGCGCCGACCCTGTCGGGCACTCCGACCACGTCGACGTCACCGGCCGACACCGGCCCCGCTACCCCTGGCGGTTAAACCGGGAGGTCGTGGCCTGGTCGCGTGGCTTCATCACGATCAGGTCCAGATCGACGTGCGACGGCCGCGAGGCGACGAATCCGATCACCTCGGCCACGTCGTCGGCCACCAGCGGGGTGATGCCGGTGTAGACGGCCTCCGCGCGCTGTTGGTCGCCGTCGAAGCGGACCAACGAGAATTCCGTCTCGACCGCGCCCGGGGCGATCTCGGTCAGCCGGACCGGCTTGCCCAATAGCTCGCCGCGCAGCGTGCGGTGCAGTGCTCCCTGGCCGTGTTTGGCGGCCGTGTATCCGGCGCCGCCGTCGTAAACCTCAAGGGCCGCAACGGAAGTGACGGTGACGATCAGGCCGTCGCCGGAGTCGATCAGCTTGGGCAACAGCGCACGGGTGACCCGCAGCGTGCCGATGACGTTGGTCTCCCACATCCATCGCCAGTGCTCGAGGTCGGCGTCGGCGACCGGCGCCAGGCCCCGGGCGCCGCCGGCGTTGTTGACCAGGACATCGACCCGGTCCACTTTGCTCGCCAATGTTTCGACCGCCGCCTCGTCTGTGACGTCGGCCACAATCGCGGTACCGCCGATTTCACTGGCCAGGGCCTGAATCCGGTCTTCTCGCCGCGCCACCGCGACGACGTGAAAGCCCTGCGCAGCCAGGATTCGGGCGGTTGCTGCACCGATCCCCGAGCTGGCCCCGGTGATTACTGCGACGCGTTCATTCCTGCCAGTTTTAACCATCGAAACAACCTTAATGAACGTGCTAGATTTTTCCTGTGCTCCTCAGCGCCCTGTCCAACACCACCAACACCGCGTGTCTGTGCGCGGCGGGTGTGTGTTGTTGCTGCGCACTCTGCCGCTCCTGACCCAGCCAGGTGTGGCCGAGACGGCCAGCAAAGTTCGGACAACTAAGGACACTCGTGAGCACGAATACCCTCAGCCATACCCATCATTCGGCCGGCCGCGCCGTCGGGCACCTGCCGGGCCACAAGGGCCCCCGCGCGGTGCGGCGGCAGATCGTGCCGCCGGCGCTGAACATCCCCGACTCGGCGGCGGCCTCCGTCTTCCGCGCCGTCCGCCTGCGGGGCCCGGTCGGCCGCGACGTGATCGCCGGCGTCACCTCGCTGAGCATCGCCACGGTCAACCGCCAGGTCATCGCGCTTCTGGAAGCCGGCTTGCTGCGGGAACGCGCCGACCTGGCCGTGTCCGGCGCGATCGGCCGCCCGCGGGTGCCGGTGGAGGTCAACCACGAGCCGTTCGTGACGCTGGGCATCCACATCGGTGCCCGGACCACCAGCATCGTGGCCACCGACCTGTTCGGGCGCACCCTCGACACGGTCGAGACCCCGACACCGCGTAACCCCGCCGGGCCCGCCCTGGCCACGCTGGCCGACAGCGCCCGCCGCTACCTGCGGCGCTGGCATCGCCGGCGGCCGCTGTGGGTGGGGGTCGCCATCGGTGGCACCGTCGACGGCGCCACCGGCCAGGTCGACCACCCACGGCTGGGCTGGCGGCAGGCCCCCGTCGGGCAGGTGCTGGCCGATGCGCTCGGCCTGCCGGTGTCGGTGGCCTCACACGTCGACGCCATGGCCGGCGCCGAGTTGCTGCTGGGCATGCGGCGGTTCCTGCCGAGCTCGCCGACCAGCTTGTACGTCTACGCCCGCGAGACCGTGGGCTACGCGTTGGTGATCGGCGGGCGGGTGCACGTGCCGGCCAGCGGCCCGGGCACCATCGCGACCCTGCCGGCGCAGTCCGAATTGCTCGGCGGCACCGGCCAGTTGGAGTCCACCGTCAGCGACGAAGCCGTCGTGGCCACGGCACGTCAGCAGCGCATCCTGCCGTTCGCCCCGACCCACCGCGCCAGCGGATCGGCCGCCGGCATCGCGGATCTGCTGCGGGTGGCCCGAGCCGGCAACCAGCAGGCCAAGGACCTGCTCGCCGAGCGGGGACGCGTGCTCGGCGAGGCCGTGGCGTTGCTGCGCGACATGCTCAACCCCGACGAACTGGTGGTCGGCGGCCAGGCTTTCACCGAGTATCCCGAGGCGATGGCGCAGGTGGAGGCGGCGTTCCTGGAACGCTCCGTGCTCGGACCCCGCGACATCCGCCTCACCGCCTTCGGCAACCGGGTGCAGGAGGCCGGCGCGGGAACGGTCTCGCTGTCCGGGCTGTACGCCGACCCGCTGGGCGCGATGCGGCGCGCCGGGGCGCTGGACACCCGGCTGCGCGAGGTGGCCGGCGACGAGTCCTCCGCCTGACGCGACGGGTGTCCGGCGCGCGTGGGCTGGCCGGCGAACCATCCTGTAAAGATGACAGGGTGCGCCACGATGACGTTTTCCGGCTGAACGAACCGCGCCGGGTCGCAGTGTTGGCGGTCCACACCTCACCATTGGCCCAGCCCGGTACCGGCGACGCCGGTGGCATGAACGTCTACGTGCTGCAGACCGCGCGGCACCTGGCGCGCCGGGGCATCGAGGTGGAGATCTTCACGCGGGCGACCGCCTCCGCCGACCCGCCGGTCGCGCGGGTGGCACCCGGGGTGCTGGTGCGCAACGTGGTGGCGGGCCCCTTCGAGGGCCTGGACAAATACGACCTGCCCACCCAGCTGTGCGCGTTCGCGGCCGGGGTGTTGCGCGCCGAGGCGTCGCACGAGCCGGGCTATTACGACATCGTGCATTCGCACTACTGGCTGTCCGGGCAGGTCGGCTGGCTGGCGCGCGACCGTTGGGCGGTGCCGCTGGTGCACACCGCGCACACCCTGGCCGCGGTCAAGAACGCGGCGCTGGCGCAGGGGGATTCGCCCGAACCGCCGCTGCGCACCGTCGGCGAGCAACAGGTCGTCGACGAGTCGGACCGGTTGATCGTCAACACCGATGACGAAGCCAGGCAGTTGATCTCGATTCACCACGCCGACCCGCCCCGGATCGACGTCGTCCATCCCGGGGTGGACCTCGATGTGTTCCGCCCGGGCGACCGCAGGGCCGCCCGGGCCGCGTTGGGGCTGCCGCTCGAAGACGACATCGTCGCGTTCGTCGGCCGGATCCAGCCGCTCAAGGCGCCCGACATCGTGTTGCGCGCGGCCGCGAAACTGCCCGGGGTGCGCATCGTGGTGGCCGGCGGGCCCTCCGGTAGCGGCCTGGCCTCCCCGGACGGATTGGTCCGCCTGGCCGACGAACTCGGCATCACCGACCGGGTCACGTTCCTGCCGCCACAGTCGCGCCCGAATCTGGCCACGTTGTTCCAGGCCGCCAATCTGGTTGCGGTGCCGAGTTATTCGGAGTCGTTCGGTCTGGTCGCCCTCGAGGCGCAGGCCTGTGGGACGCCGGTGGCGGCCGCCGCGGTCGGTGGGCTGCCGGTGGCCGTGCGCGACGGCGTGACCGGCACTCTGGTGGCGGGCCACGACGTCGGGCAGTGGGCGGACGCGCTGGGCCGGCTGCTGGCTTTGCCCGCTCCGCAGGCCGATGCCATGGGCCGGGCGGCCGCCGCGCATGCGGCCACGTTCTCCTGGGATCACACCACCGACGCGCTGTTGGCCAGCTATCGGCGCGCGATACGCGAGTACACCACCGAGCGCCGCGGGGTGGGAGCATGAGCCCAGCGGTGACCCAGGTGATCGAGGATGCCCTGCAGGCCAGCGGGCTGAACTACTCGAAACATGCTGGGGCACATGGCGGTCTGCCAGGCCTGGTGGTGGAGCTGCCCGGCGAGCGCAAGCTCAAGACGAACACCATCCTCAGCGTGGGCGAGCATTCCGTGCGGGTCGAGGCCTTCGTGTGCCGCAAGCCCGACGAGAACCACGAAGGCGTCTACCGCTTCATGCTCAAGCGCAACCGGCGCCTCTACGGCGTGGCCTACACGCTCGACAATGTCGGGGACATCTATCTAGTGGGGCGCATGTCGCTGGCGTCGGTGGACGCCGACGAGCTCGACCGGGTGCTCGGGCAGGTGCTCGAAGCGGTGGATTCGGACTTCAATACGTTGCTGGAGTTGGGCTTTCGCTCGTCGATCCAGAAAGAGTGGGACTGGCGGGTGTCGCGCGGTGAGTCGCTGAAGAACCTGGAGGCGTTCGCCCACTTGATCGACGACGATTCGGACTAGCTCCGCGAGCGTTACTCTGACGTGACGCTCGGCGGTCAGCGTCACTCTGGCGTGACACTCGCGACGCCTTAGCCACCCCGTGAGAGACTGACCGGCATGGGTGACACCGCCACGCTGGTACTGCTTCGCCACGGCGAAAGCGAATGGAACTCGCTGAACCTCTTCACCGGTTGGGTCGACGTCGGCCTCACCGAAAAGGGCCGGACCGAGGCCGTGCGCAGCGGCGAGCTGCTGATCGAGAACAACCTGCTGCCCGACATCCTCTACACGTCGCTGCTGCGCCGAGCCATCTCGACCGCGCACCTGGCGCAGGACGCCGCCGACCGGCTCTGGATTCCGGTGCGGCGCACCTGGCGGCTCAACGAGCGCCATTACGGGGCGCTGCAGGGGCTGGACAAGGCCGAGACGAAGGCCCGCTACGGCGACGAGCAGTTCATGGCCTGGCGGCGCAGCTACGACACGCCGCCCCCGCCCATCGAGAAGGGCAGCACCTACAGCCAGGACACCGATCCGCGCTACGCCGACATCGGTGGCGGGCCGCTCACCGAGTGCCTGGCCGACGTGGTCGTGCGCTTCCTGCCGTATTACACCGACGTCATCGTCCCGGACCTGCGCAGCGGCAAGACGGTGCTGATCGTGGCGCACGGCAACTCGCTGCGGGCCCTGGTCAAGCACCTCGATCAGGTGTCCGACGACGAGATCGCCGGGTTGAACATCCCCACCGGCATCCCGCTGCGCTACGACCTGGACGCTGACCTGCGGCCCGTCGTTCCTGGGGGCACCTATCTGGACCCGGAGGCCGCCGCCGCGGGCGCCGCCGCCGTTGCCAGCCAGGGTCAGGCCTGACCCCGGCGCGCACGCGCCGTTGGGCGAGATAAAGGCGATTTAGCCAAACATCGCGTGAACGGGAGCGGAACACCTGTTGCGCAGGGTGTGACTTGTCCGATTTTGGCCTCGTTGCGCTAGGGCAGCGTTCAGGAAGATTTGTAGGATTTGCTATGTGACTGTGTTCTCGGCGCTGTTGCTGGCCGGGGTTTTGTCCGCGCTGACGTTGGCCGCGGGTGTTTTGGTCGGGACCCGGCTATCACCGCGGGCGGTACAACGCCGCCAGCGCGTCGGCATCGAATGGACCGGGATCACCGTCGCGCAGATGCTGCAACGCATCGTGGCCCTGATGCCGCTGGGGGCGGCGGTGGTGGACGCCCATCGCGACGTCGTCTACCTCAACGAACGGGCCAAGGAACTGGGGCTGGTGCGCGACCGTCAGCTCGATGACCAGGCCTGGGAGGCGGCGCAGCAGGCGCTGACCGGCGTCGACGTCGAATTCGACCTGCAGCCGGCGAAACGGTCGGGTGGCCGGTCGGGGCTCTCGGTGCACGGCCAGGCGCGGTTGCTCAGCGAAGAAGACCGCCGGTTCGCCGTGGTCTTCGCCCACGATCAGTCCGATTACGCGCGGATGGAGGCGACCCGGCGGGACTTCGTGGCCAACGTCAGCCACGAGCTCAAGACCCCGGTGGGCGCCATGGCCCTGCTCGCCGAGGCCCTGCTGGCGTCGTCCGACGACTCCGAAACCGTGCGGCGGTTCGCCGAGAAGGTGCTCGTCGAGGCCAACCGGCTCGGCGACATGGTCGCCGAACTGATCGAGCTGTCCCGGCTACAGGGCGCCGAGCGGCTGCCCAACGTCATCGAGGTCGACGTCGACAAGGTTGTCAGCGAAGCGATTTCGCGGCACAAGGTGGGGGCCGACAACGCCGACATCGAGGTTCGCACGGACGCGCCCAGCGGTTTGCGGGTGCTGGGCGACGAGACTCTGTTGGTCACCGCCTTGGCCAACCTGGTGTCCAACGCCATCGCCTATTCGCCGCCGGGTTCGCCGGTGTCGATCAGCCGCCGTCGCCGCGGCGAGAACATCGAGATCGCGGTGACCGACCGCGGCATCGGGATCGCCCTGGAAGACCAGGAACGGGTTTTCGAGCGGTTCTTCCGTGGGGACAAGGCCCGCTCGCGCGCCACCGGTGGCAGCGGGCTGGGCCTGGCCATCGTCAAACACGTGGCGGCCAACCACAACGGCAGCATCGGCGTGTGGAGCAAGCCGGGAACCGGATCGACGTTCACTTTGTCCATTCCGGCGGCAAAGGCGTCTCATCAAGACGATGGTGAATCCGAGCAGTCGCAGGGCCGCGACGTGCGGCCCAACCGCTCACAACGAAAGGAAGAACTAAGTCGATGACCCGCGCGCATGACGATGCAGAGCGTAGCGATGAGGAGGAATCGCGCCGATGACCAGTGTGCTGATCGTGGAGGACGAGGAGTCGCTGGCCGATCCGCTGGCGTTCCTACTCCGCAAGGAAGGCTTCGAGGCCACCGTGGTGACCGACGGTTCGGCCGCGCTCGCCGAGTTCGACCGGGGCGGCGCCGACATCGTGCTGCTCGACCTGATGCTGCCCGGGATGTCCGGCACCGACGTCTGCAAGCAGCTACGTGCGCGGTCCAGCGTGCCGGTGATCATGGTGACCGCCCGCGACAGTGAGATCGACAAGGTCGTCGGCCTCGAGCTCGGCGCCGACGACTATGTGACCAAGCCGTATTCGGCGCGTGAGCTGATCGCGCGCATCCGCGCGGTGTTGCGCCGCGGCGGTGACGACGATTCGGAGATCAGCGACGGTGTGCTCGAGTCCGGCCCGGTGCGGATGGACGTCGAACGCCATGTGGTCTCGGTCAACGGTGACACGATCACGTTGCCGCTCAAGGAGTTTGACCTCCTCGAGTATCTGATGCGCAACAGCGGCCGGGTGCTGACCCGCGGACAGCTGATCGACCGGGTGTGGGGTGCCGACTACGTCGGCGACACCAAGACCCTCGACGTCCACGTCAAGCGGCTGCGGTCCAAGATCGAGGCCGACCCGGCCAACCCGGTGCACCTGGTGACGGTGCGCGGGCTGGGCTACAAGCTCGAAGGCTAGCCCGACGGCAGCGCCGGCGAGTTATTGGTGATCAGGGCCAGCAGTGGACGGGCAGGTGACCGCCGGCAGCACAAGCGTATTGATGACCTGCCGGACGAAATTGGCGTCGACGGCCTGTCCGCCCACGGCCCGTAGCACGCCCATCGCCACGATCACATCGGCGACAAGTAACCAATCGCGGTCGCCGGGTATCTCGCCGCGCTCGGCAGCTTGGGCGAAAATGGCTGACATCACCCGGCGGCCTTTGAAGAGAATCAAATCGTCGAGCGCAGAAGCCAGATCGGGATCCTGAGCAGCTTCCAACGCGACGCGCAGGATCAGGTCATTGGAGATCAGACCGTCGTCGTTGCGGGCTGCGCGCTCGGCGATCACCTCCAGGTCACCCGACAGGCTGCCGGTATCGGGCGGGTCGTCGTCCAATAGATCCGGTCGCCAATAGACCAACGCGTCGGTGATCAGTGCCGTTTTGGATGACCAGCGGCGATAGATGGCGGCTTTACCGACACCGGCCCGTGCGGCGATGTCGTTCATGTTGGTGGCGTCGTAGCCGTGTTCGACGATCATTTCCAAGGCCGCGTCGAGGATTGCGGGATCACGCGACCGGTCCAGGCGCCCGTCGGTACGTTGGCGCAGTTTGGACTGGGATTCGGCCAGGCATTCGGGTCGACCGGCGGTCGACGACGGTGTCGACAGCCGGCCAGACGTTCGGGTGGCATTCATGTGGTTGCGACCTGCGGGATTGGCGCGGTGCTGTCGTCGGAATGCCGTCCAAGACGCGTCCTCTGCACAATTTTGAAGGTGTTCAGCGGCCACCAGAACCAGCGGCCGAGTGCCGCGGCGATCGATGGGGTCATGAACGCACGCACGATCAGCGTGTCGACGATCAGGCCGATGCCGATGGTCATACCCAGTTGGCCGATGACGCGCAGGTCGCTGACGATCATCGACATCATGGTGAACGCGAACACCATCCCAGCCGCGGTGACGACGCGTCCGGTTGCCCCCATGCCGCGGACGATGCCGGTGTTGAGTCCTGCGTGTATCTCCTCTTTGAGGCGCGAGACCACGAGCAGGTTGTAGTCCGAGCCGACCGCCAGCAGGATCACTATGGAGAGCGGGATCACGATCCATTGGACGCCTAAGCCCAGGATGTCCTGCCACAGCAGCACGGACAGCCCGCATGCGGTGCCCAGCGACGCGGCCACCGTGCCGACGATCACCAGTGCTGCGACCAGACTGCGGGTGATAACCAACATGATCGCGAAGATCAGGATCATCGACGCGATGACAGCGATCATCAGGTCGGTTTTGACGCTGTCCTGCATATCGGCGTACATCGATGCGGTGCCGGCAAGGGACACCTTTGCATTGGACAGTGGGGTGTTCTTGATGGCGTCCGCGACGACACCTTTGAGGTCCCGGACGTGGGCGATGCCCTCGGTGGAGGCGGGGTCGCCCTGGTGCGTGATGATGAAGCGGACAGCTTTGCCGTCGGGCGATACGAACATCTTGAGGCCACGGTTGAAATCTGGGTTCTGGAACACATCCGGTGGCAGGTAGAAGAAGTCGTCGTTCTTGGCCTGGTCGAAGTACAGGCCGATCTCGGTCGCGCCCTTGGCCAGTTCCTGTTGCTGGGCCTGGGTGCCGGCCATGGTGCTGTGGGTCGCGATCATGAAGTCGCGCATTTTTGCCATCGAGCTGATGGTGTTCTGCAGCACCGGCAACATCTGCGGCAGCAAATGATCCAAACGATCCAAATCGGTTGTGAGGCCTTGTATTTGGTCGGCGAGTGCGTCGATCCCGTCCAGTGTGTCAAACACCGACCGCAGTGACCAGCAGATCGGGATGTCATAACAGTGCTTTTCCCAATAGAAGTAGCTGCGCAGCGGACGGAAGAAATCCTCGAAATCGGCGATGTTATTGCGCAATTCATTGGTGGTGTCCACCATCTCGTGCGTGCGGCCGACCATGCTGTGCGTGGTTTCGGTCATCTCCTTGGTGATGGTGTACATGCGTTCCATGTTGGCGATCGTCCTGCTCATCTCGTCCGCCTGCTCGAGCATTTGAGCCGAGTTGTCGTTGTTGAATTTCGCGGACTGCAGGGTGCCGGCGTTTTGCGCACCGAGCATGAACGGGATCGAACTGTGCTCGATCGGCGAACCCAGTGGGCGGGTGATGGTCTGCACCCGATCGATGCCCCGCATGTGTGCCACGTTCTTGGCGACCCGGTCGATGACGAGCATGTCCGCGGGATCGCGCAGGTCGTGGTCGGCCTGCAGCATCAACAATTCCGGGTTCATCCGAGCCTGGGAGAAGTGCCGGTCCGCGACGCCCATGGCGAGGTTGGCCGGCATGTTGGCGGGAGTGAACTTCTGGTCGTTGTACTGCGGCACATAGGTCAGCAGGCTGACGAAACCGATGATGGCGACCATGGTGGTCACAAAAATGATGGGGATCGGCCACCGAACGACAGCGGTGCCCACCTTGCGCCAGCCCCGTGCCGAGAGGTCACGTTTGGCGTCGAGCAACCCGAATTTGGACCCCACCGTGAGCATCGCCGGCGCCAGCGTCAGCGCCGCGGCGATGATCACCAAGACCGAAATCGCGCAAGGCAAACCCATGGTGTTGAAATACGGCAGCGTGGTGAAGCTCAGGCACATGGTGGCGCCGGCAATCGTCAAGCCGGAACCCAGAATGACGTGCGAGACACCGTGATAGGACACATAGAACGCGGTTTCGCGATCTAGGCCCTTTGATCTTTCCTCTTGATATCGGCCCAGCAGGAAGATCACATAATCCGTTCCGGCGGCCAGGGCCAGCATGGTTACCATGCTCACCGCGTACGGGGTCAAGCCGATGATTTTCAGGTAACCCGCTGTGGCGGTAACCCCCTGCGCGGCAAAGAGTTCCAGGCCGATGATGACCATGGACACCAGCATCGTCGCGACCGAGCGGTAAATGGCGAGCAGCATCACGATGATGACGGCGACCGACACCAACTCCATCGTCGCCATGCTTTGATGCCCGGCGACGCTGGTATCGGCGTTGAGAACGCTGTTGCCGGCGACGTGGGCCTTGATGCCCGGCGGCGCCGGCACCGAAGCGACGATCTGACGAACAGCGGCTACCGACTCATGGCTCTCACTAGTGCCCTGTGAGCCGTTGAGGAAGATCTGCACGTACGCGGACTTCCCGTCCACACTCTGCGAGCCCGCCGCGGTCAACGGATCACTCCAGAAATCCTGAACGTTCTGCACATGCTGGTGATCGGCCTTCAGCTTGGCGACGATCTCGTCGTAGAACTTGTGCGCGGAATCGCCGAGCTTGTCCTTGCCCTCGAGCACGACCATCGCCGAAGAATCCGAGTCGTACTGCTGAAAGACCTTGCCGATGTTCAGCATCGACCGGTAGGACGGCGCATTGGTCGGACTCATGGGCACCGACCGGCTAGCCGCGACCTCATCGAGGGAGGGGACCAGCATGCCCAGGCCGATCGCCACGAGCACCCAGAACACGATGATCGGCAGCGAGAAGGTCCGGACCATCCGCCCCAAGAACGGGCGATGGGGCTTCGATTGCTGGATGCTCATACGGATTTCACCAAGCAGTAGATGAACGGTTTAACCAAATCGGTGCTGGCCCGGTCGTCGCGCACGTCACCGTCGACCGTGACCCGGCATCGAAGGCCGCTGACGTTTCGGTCACCCTGAGCCATGATGTTGGCCGACATCGACGGCAGCGTCGTCACGATCGTGAATGACCAAGGCAGCGGCGTGTTTTCGACGAGATGGGGTTGACCGTTCTCATCGAGGTAGTTGAGGTTCGCGGTGCCACCGGACCCGGTGATCTCGTACGTTATGTGCTTCGGGTTGAAGTTCGCGGTAATCCCAGACCCCTCCGCTGACTTCGGCGCTCGCGGTCCTCCGAACCCGTGAATCCGCAGGATGGCGTAGGCGCCGAGCGCGGCCACGACCACAAGAAGCATCGGAATCCAGAAGCGCTTCACCAGCCGGTAAACCACTGCATGCCCCCTGCCCCCTTCGCTTCGTTCATTCAAGACACCTGGCATCGAGTCGCCGCGCGTCCGCCACAACGGAACCCGGGTTCCCTGACGAGATCGTAAAAAACCTACCCCATAACGGACGGACGCCACGCCAACGCGGGGGGCACGACATCACCCACGCCGGCCACGGCTGCCTCAAGCGGCGCGATGGGTACGCCGAGGTTCTACGACCGGCCTGCCCGCGAGAGGTTGTCGAAGGCCCCATACGTGCGTTAACCGCCGCCGTCGGCGCAGAGCGCAACGTTCCGGGCGCCGCTGTGATTCAGGTCACCGGAGGGGTATGTTGTGAGTGACTCATGGATTGGGGGCTGCCAATGATCCGAAGGCAGAACCGTGCGGCGATCGCCGGTCCGTCTCCCGCCGCGGGATCATTGATCACCGCTCACCGGCTGTGGGTAAGCCTGCTTTTGCTGCTCTTCATAGCGGGGGTCAGCTCCACCTTTGTGGCCGCGGCTCTCGGGCAGGTGCTCATGGCCATGATCATCGGCCTCATCACCGGCGCGTTCTTCGCCGGCATGGCCAGCTGACCGACCCAGGACGGTCAGGCGTACGGCAGTTCCACGGCTTACCGGCGATGATCGTGAAATGTGCGGGGCTACTCGGCGATGCGGGTGGCCGGGTGCACCGCGATGAGCCCTAACTTGCTGCGGCGCTTGCACATTGCGGCCAGCTCCGAATAGGCCTTGGCGCCCAGCAACTCGGTGAGCTCGTCGGCCAGGCTTTCCCACACCTGCTTGGCGCCGACGTGGGCGGCCGGGTCGCCGGTGCAGTACCAGTGCAGGTCGGCGCCACCGGAACCCCAACCGCGGCGGTCGTATTCGGTGACCCAGGTCTTGAGGATCTCGGTGCCGTCGGGCCGGGTCACCCATTCCTGGCTGCGGCGGATCGGCAGCTGCCAGCAGACGTCGGGCTTCATGGTCAGCGGGGGCACGCCCAGCTTGAGGGCCTTGCTGTGCAGCGCGCAGCCGACACCGCCCGGAAAACCCGGCCGGTTCAAGAAGATGCACGCGTCCTTGTGCTTGCGGGTGCGGTACTGCGGTTGGCCGTCATGCTCGTCGAGCTCCAGATAACCCTTGCGGCCCAAACCTTTTTCGCGGAACTGCCAGTCGGCGTCGGTCAGCTTCTGCACCGCGTCGTCCAGGCGGGCGCGGTCGTCATCGTCGGACAGGAACGCACCGTGCGAGCAGCACCCGTCGTCCGGGCGGCCCTCCACGGTGCCCCGGCACGCCGGAGTGCCGAACACACACGTCCACCGGGAGAGCAGCCAGGTCAGGTCCGCCGCGATCAGGTGTTCGGGGTTGTCGGGGTCGTAGAACTCCACCCATTCGCGGGCGAAATCCAGCTCGACCTCTTGTCCCGGCGCGGGGTGCGAATTCGCCACGCGGTCCACGTTAGACCACGATTCGGGCGATCCGAGCCGCTGACACTCGGGCCCCGTATGGCCGTGATCACGGTGGGTTAACCGGGTCGCGCAAAGCACCGCTTCGAAGGCTTCGTTAGTTTGTTTACGTGCGATTGGGCGTTCTCGACGTGGGCAGCAACACGGTGCATCTGCTGGTGGTCGATGCCCACCGGGGCGGTCACCCGACGCCGATGAGTTCGACGAAGGCCACCCTGCGTCTGGCCGAGGCCACCGACAGCGCCGGCAAGATCACCAAACGCGGTGCCGAGAAGCTGATCTCGACCATCGACGAATTCGCCAAGATCGCCGACAGCTCGGGCTGCGCGGAGCTGATGGCCTTCGCCACGTCCGCGGTCCGCGACGCCGGCAATTCCGACGACGTGCTGAGCCGGGTGCGCAAGGAGACCGGCGTGGAACTGCGGGTGCTCACCGGGGTCGACGAGTCGCGGCTGACGTTCCTGGCGGTGCGCCGGTGGTACGGGTGGAGCGCGGGCCGCATCATCAACCTCGACATCGGCGGCGGCTCGCTGGAGATGTCCAGCGGCGTGGACGAGGAGCCCGAGGTCGCGTTGTCGCTGCCGCTGGGTGCCGGGCGGCTGACCCGCGAGTGGCTGCCCGACGACCCGCCCGGCCGGCGCCGGGTGGCGATGCTGCGCGACTGGCTCGACGCCGAGCTCTCCGAAGCCAGCGTGAACATCCTGGAGGCGGGTAGTCCCGACCTGACGGTGGCGACGTCGAAGACCTTTCGGTCGCTGGCGCGGCTCACCGGCGCGGCGCCGTCGGGCGCCGGACCGCGGGTCAAGCGGACGCTCACAGCAAACGGCCTCAGGCAACTCATATCTTTCATCTCTAGGATGACGACCGCTGACCGGGCAGAACTGGAAGGAGTGAGCGCCGAGCGGGCACCGCAGATCGTTGCGGGTGCTCTGGTGGCGGAGGCAAGCATGCGAGCGCTGTCGATCGAATCGGTGGATATTTGCCCGTGGGCATTACGGGAAGGTCTCATCTTGCGCAAACTCGACAGCGAAGCCGACGGATCGGCCCTCATGGAGCCTTCGGTGCGCAATGCTGGAGGTCAGGTAGTTGATCGGAATCAGAACCGATCGAGAGGCGACAAACCATGACCGGACCGCACTCCGAGACCGAGAGCCCCGGCACTCGGCCCATCTCGGTGGCCGAATTGCTGGCCAGAAACGGAACCATCGGCGCCCCGGCGGTCACCCGGCGGCGCCGCCGCAGGCGCGGCGACAGCGACTCGGTGACCGTCGCCGAACTCACCGGCGAAATCCCGGTGGTCCGCGATGACGACGACGCCGACCACGGCGCCACCGACACGATCGAGGTTGCCGAGCCCGCCCCGGCCGAACCCGCGCCCCGGGACGCCGTCGCCGAGCCGGTAACCACAGACGAGCCCAAAACCCCCTATTGGTCGGAGCCCGAACCGCGCTGGCCCAAGTCGCCGCCGCAGCCCAAGCGGGCGTCGGGGCCCGAGCGCAGCGAATACCCGCGGCCGTTGCCCGACGCCGGCCGGCCCGGCTCGTCCCGCAACGGCACCGGGCAGCCGGGGCAATCCTCCGGGGCCGAGGGCATGAGCCCCGACCCCATGGACCACTACGCCGACGTCCCCGTGGACGTCATGGACTCCGAAGTGCGCGAGGCCGAACCCGCGCTGGAGGACTCCGCGTACGTGCGCTCGTTTTTGCGGTCCGGGGATGCCGAGCTGGACGAGGACGAGGACGCCGAGGGATCGCTGAGCGCCGGCGTGCTGGGCCACGAGGACCTCGATGAGGACCGGCACGCGGACGCGGACCTGGATGTTCACCCGGAGCACGGCAGATTCGACGCGCTGTGGCGCAGTGGCGTGGTTGTGCTGCAGTCGATGCTGGCCGTGGCGTTCGGCGGCGGGTTGTTCGTGGCCTTCGACCAGCTGTGGCGGTGGAACAGCCTGGTGGCGCTGGTGCTATCGGTGCTGGTCATCCTGGGCCTGGTGGCCGGGGTGCGGGTGGTCCGCAAGACCGAGGACATCGCCAGCACGTTGATCGCGGTCGCGGTGGGTGCGCTGATCACCCTGGGACCCTTGGCGCTGTCGTTGCAATCGGGCTAGCGGCAACCGTAGACAGTGCGCCCTGCCATCAAAGTCGGCCTTTCCACGGCTTCGGTGTACCCGTTGCGGGCCGAGGCCGCCTTCGAGTACGCGGCCCGGCTCGGCTATGACGGCGTCGAGCTGATGGTGTGGGCGGAGTCGGTCAGCCAGGACGTCGCCGCCGTCAAGAAGCTGTCGCGGCGCTACCGCGTCCCCGTGCTGTCCGTGCACGCGCCCTGCCTGCTGATCTCGCAGCGGGTGTGGGGCGCCAACCCGGTGCCCAAGCTGGATCGCAGTGTGCGCGCCGCCGAACAACTGGGCGCGCAGACCGTGGTCGTGCACCCGCCGTTTCGCTGGCAGCGGCGCTACGCCGAGGGCTTCAGCGAGCAGGTGGCGGCGCTGGAGGCCTCCAGCGACGTGCTGGTCGCGGTGGAGAACATGTTCCCGTTCCGGGCGGACCGCTTGTTCGGGGCCGGCCAGTCCCTGGAACGGATGCGCAAACGCGGCGGCGGGCCCGGCCCGGCAATTTCGGCGTTCGCGCCCTCCTACGACCCACTCGACGGCAACCACGCGCATTACACGCTGGACCTGTCCCACACCGCGACGGCGGGCACCGACTCGCTGGACATGGCCCAGCGGATGGGTAGCGGCCTGGTCCACCTGCACCTGTGCGACGGCAACGGTCTGCCCGCCGACGAGCACCTGGTGCCCGGGCGCGGCACCCAGCCCACCGCCGAGGTGTGCCAGATGCTGGCCGCCAGCCAATTCGCCGGACACGTCGTCCTGGAAGTGTCGACGTCCAGCGCGCGGTCGGCCAACGAGCGCGAGACCATGCTCGCCGAATCGCTGCAGTTTGCCCGCACGCATCTGCTGCGCTGACCTAGCCAGGAGAAATCCACACATATGAGTGCGTTATTCACCACCGCGATGACGTTGCGGGAGGTCGGCTCCGGCGTGTTCGAGGGCGAACTCGACAAGCGCTGGACCATCGGCCCCAAGGTGCACGGCGGCGCCATGCTGGCGCTGTGCGCCAACGCCGCCCGCACGGTCTGCGGCGGCCCGGCGGACGGCGCCGAACCGGTTCAGCAGCCGGTCGCGGTGTCGGCGAGCTATTTGTGGGCGCCCGATCCGGGGCAAGTGCAGTTGGTGACGTCGATCCGCAAGCGCGGCCGGCGGATCAGCGTCGTCGACGTCGAGCTGAACCAGGGGGATCGCACCGCGGTGCACGCGGTGGTCAACCTGGGCGAGCCCGAGCTTTATCCGGTCGACGGTGCGGCCGGGCCGCTGCTGTCGGCCCACCCGGTGGCCGACGTGATGGCGCCCGAACCCCCGGACGACATCGAGCCGATCGGGCCCGGGCATCCGCTGGCCGGCCTCGTGCACCTGGGGGAGGGCTGCGACGTGCGGCCGGTGCTGTCGACGATGCAGCCCCGCAGCGACGGGCGCCCGCCGGTGATCCAGATGTGGGCGCGCCCCCGGGGGGTGGCCCCGGACGCGCTGTTCGCGCTCATGTGCGGTGATCTGTCGGCGCCGGTGACGTTCGCCGTGGACCGGACGGGCTGGGCGCCCACGATCCAGCTGACGGCGTTTCTGCGCGGCCTGCCGGCCGACGGCTGGCTGCGCATCATCGCGACCTGCACCGAGATCGGGCACGACTGGTTCGACGAGGACCACACCGTCGTCGACAGCCTGGGCCGCCTGGTGGTGCAGGCCCGCCAGCTGGCATTGGTCCCTGCCGCTCGCTAGCGCGCGAGGTCTGCGATGCTGTCCGGCATGGCAAGAATCGCGATCATCGGTGGCGGCAGCATCGGGGAGGCACTGCTGTCGGGTCTGCTGCGGGCGGGCCGGCAGGTCAAGGATCTGGTGGTGGTCGAGCGGGTTCCCGAGCGCGCCAAGTACCTGGCCGACACCTATTCGGTGCTGATCAGCTCGGTGTCCGACGCCGTGGAGAACGCGTCGTTCGTCGTGGTCGCGGTCAAGCCCGCCGACGTCGAGTCGGTGATGGCCGAGATCGCCCGCGCGGCCGGCGCCGCCGAGAGCGACACCGCCGAGCAGGTGTTCGTCACGGTCGCGGCCGGGATCACCATCACCTACTTCGAGTCCAAGCTTCCGGCCGGGACGCCGGTGGTGCGGGCCATGCCCAACGCGGCGGCCCTGGTCGGCGCCGGGGTCACGGCCCTGGCCAAGGGCAGGTTCGTCACCGCGCCCCAGCTCGAGGGCGTCTCGGCCCTGTTCGACTCGGTCGGCGGGGTGCTGAGCGTTCCGGAGGGTCAGATGGACGCCGTCACCGCGCTCTCGGGGTCCGGCCCCGCGTATTTCTTCCTGCTGGTGGAGGCCCTGGTCGACGCCGGCGTGGCGGCGGGCCTGAGCCGCGAGGTGGCCGCCGACCTGACCGCGCAGACCATGGCGGGCTCGGCCGCGATGCTGCTGGAACGCATGGACGCCGACCGGCAGGTGGGGGAGGCCGACGGGCCGGGGCTGCGGGCGGACGCCACCGCGACGCAGCTGCGGGCGACGGTCACCTCACCCGGCGGCACCACCGCGGCCGCCCTGCGTGAGCTGGAACGAGGGGGCCTGCGTGCGGCCGTCGATGCGGCCGTTCAGGCCGCAAAAATGCGCTCTGAGCAGCTAAGAATTACATCAGAGTAATCCAAGTTTTTTGAACTGATTGTCCCCCACCAGTACCAGTAACCCCATTAGTCCCGCTATTCTCCTCTTGTAAGCACGTGTGGGTGCCAGCGGAGGGGAAGCCGCTGGCATGCGCGTGCCTGACACGATTGGGTTGCGATGACGTCTAGTAACGGGCCATCAGCGCGAGATGCTGCAGGTAAGCCACGGGACGCCAGTTCCGTCGACAGCCAGCAGGGCAGGACGCAGTTCCTCACCGTCGCCGAGGTGGCGGCGTTGATGCGGGTCTCCAAAATGACGGTGTACCGGTTGGTGCATAACGGCGAGCTGCCCGCGGTCCGGGTGGGCCGGTCCTTCCGGGTGCACGCCAAGGCCGTCCACGACATGCTCGAGACGTCGTACTTCGACGCCGGCTGACCTGAAACCGTGCCGCTCGCGGGCGGCATTCAGGCTCCGCCGT
This sequence comes from Mycobacterium colombiense, assembly GCF_003284935.1. Lineage (GTDB taxonomy): Bacteria > Actinomycetota > Actinomycetes > Mycobacteriales > Mycobacteriaceae > Mycobacterium > Mycobacterium arosiense_A. Next base: position 43,101 of record NZ_QMEV01000004.1, on the reverse strand, counting down.
CGCGCGGCGATCGGCCGACGCCGGTTTGGTGTTCGGTGCGTTCCGCCGGGTAAAGTGTCCGGGTCCAATCTTTGAAGCAGGTCACGGTCAGATAGCGGAGTTCATGGGTTCAGTAATCAAGAAGCGGCGCAAGCGTATGTCGAAGAAGAAGCACCGCAAGCTGCTGCGTCGCACCCGGGTGCAGCGCAGAAAACTCGGCAAGTAACCGCGTCCGCGGCATAGTGCCGCGATCTCGACTGGCCGCTAGGCTGTTCGGGTGGATCCGTCGAATGGGGAGAACACCGGGCCGGGCGACACCGCCGGCAACACGGTGCATTACCCCAAGATCGTGCTGGTCACAGGTGCCTGCCGGTTCCTGGGTGGGTACCTGACGGCCCGGCTCGCGCAGAACCCGATGATCAAAGGGGTCATCGCGGTGGATGCGATCGCCCCGAGCAAGGACATGCTGCGCCGGATGGGGCGCGCCGAGTTCGTCCGCGCCGACATTCGAAATCCCTTCATAGCCAAGGTGATTCGTAACGGCGACGTCGACACGGTGGTGCACGCGGCGGCTGCGTCCTACGCGCCGCGGTCCGGCGGTACCGCCGCGTTGAAAGAGATCAACGTGATGGGCGCGATGCAGCTGTTCGCGGCTTGCCAGAAGGCGCCCTCGGTGCGCCGGGTGGTGCTCAAGTCGACGTCGGAGGTGTACGGGTCGAGCGCGCACGACCCGGTGATGTTCACCGAGGACAGCACCAGCCGTCGCCCCTTCCGCGACGGTTTCGCCAAGGACAGCCTCGACATCGAGGCCTACGCGCGCGGATTGGGACGGCGCAGGCCCGACATCGCGGTGACGATCCTGCGGTTGGCCAACATGATCGGCCCGGCGATGGACACCACGCTGTCGCGTTATCTGGCCGGGCCTTTGGTGCCAACCATGTTCGGCCGCGACGCGCGATTGCAGCTGCTGCACGAGCAAGACGCGCTGGGCGCGCTGGAGCGCGCGGCGATGGCCGGCAAGGCGGGAACGTTCAACATCGGCGCCGACGGCATCATCATGCTGTCGCAAGCGATCCGGCGGGCCGGCCGGATTCCTTTGCCCGTACCGGGTTTCGGCGTCTGGGCCCTGGATTCGTTGCGGCGCGCAAATCGTTACAACGAGATCAGTCGGGATCAGTTTGATTACTTGAGTTATGGCCGCGTCATGGATACCAGCCGAATGCGCTCAGAACTTGGCTTCCAACCGAAATGGACGACGGCAGAAGCATTTGACGACTATGTTCGCGGCCGAAGCCTGACTCCCATTATCGACCCACATCGGGTACGCTCCTGGGAAGGTCGCGCCATATCCCTGGCCCAGCGCTGGGGTAGCCGAAATCCAATTCCGTGGGGTGGGGTCAGGTAGGTATCGTGGCGGGTGAAACCAGAGCGAATGTCATTCCACTGCATACGAATCGGGGTCGGGTAGCGGCGCGTCGGAGAGCAGACCAACGAGCGGAGTCCGCTCGCCAACATCCTTCGTTGCTGTCGGATCCGAATGGCCGCGCGTCCGCCGAGCAGATCGCCGCGGTGGTTCGCGAGATCGACGAACACCGCCGCGCCGCCGGCGCCGCGGCCGCCGATGCACCGCTGAATGATCTGGCGCAGCGCGTCGCCGCCGTTGCCGGGTTCCTGCGCCAGCGCATCACCGGTGACTACAGCGTCGACGAGTTCGGTTTCGACCCGCACTTCAACAGCGCGATCGTGCTGCCGTTGCTGCGGGTGTTCTTCCGGAACTGGTTCCGGGTCGAGGTGAGCGGGATCGAGAACCTGCCGGCCGAGGGCGCCGCGCTGGTGGTCGCCAACCACGCCGGCGTGCTGCCATTCGACGGGCTGATGCTCTCGGTGGCCGTGCACGACGAGCACCCCGCGCAGCGCGAGCTGCGACTGCTCGCCGCCGACATGGTGTTCGACCTGCCGGTTGTCGGTGAGGCCGCCCGCAAGGCGGGCCACACCATGGCCTGCACGACGGACGCGCACCGATTGCTCGCCGCCGGCGAGCTCACCGCCGTCTTCCCGGAGGGCTACAAGGGGCTGGGTAAGCGCTTCGAGGACCGCTACCGGCTGCAGCGATTCGGCCGCGGCGGGTTCGTGACGGCCGCGCTGCGGACCAAGGCGCCGATCATTCCCTGCTCGATCATCGGGTCCGAGGAGATCTACCCGATGCTCACCGACGTCAAGCTGCTGGCTCGGCTGTTCGGGCTGCCGTATTTCCCCATCACGCCGCTGTTCCCGCTGGCCGGGCCCCTCGGCCTGGTGCCGCTGCCGTCGAAATGGCACATCACCTTCGGTGAACCGATTTACACCGACGACTACGCCGCCTCCGACGCCGACGATCCGATGGTCACCTTCGAGCTGACCGACCAGGTGCGCGAGACGATCCAGCAGACGCTGTACCGGCTGCTCGCCGGCCGTCGCAACATCTTCTTCGGCTGAGCCCATCATGGGCAGTGAGATGGCCGGCAAGACTTTTTCGACGCCGGAAGAGGCAGGCGTGACCGTGCCGACGGAATCGGAGTTGGCCCGCGCCAGGAAGGGCTTCGACGAGTTCCAGGCCAAAGTCGACGCCGTCGCGCCGGAGGACCGCAAAACGGACGTCTCACCGAAATTCTGGGACGACGTTTCTGGTACTGAGTACGACGCAACGAAGAACTAAATCCGTAGCATCCCCGCCACAAAAAGCGCCCGGGCCACGAACGGGGCCCGGGCGCATCTGCATGCAAGCGACTACTTGACCATGGTGAATTGGCAGACGTTGGTGTAGCCGTCGCGGAACAGGTCCGAGCAGCCCCGCAAGTACTTCAAGTAGATGTCGTAGGTCTCCTGCCCCTTCAGGGCGATCGCCTCCTCCTTGTGCGCCTCGAGGGCGTCCGCCCAGGCGGTCAGGGTCGGCACGTAGTTCTTGCCGATGAAGTGGTGGCGCTCGATCTTGAAACCCGCGTCGGTCGAGTACTTATCGACCAGGTCGACCTGGGGGAGCTTCCCGCCCGGGTAGATCTCCTTGAGGATGAAACTGATGAACCGCAGCAGGGTCATGTTCACCTGCAAGCCCAGCTTTTTGCCCTCTTCGGCGTTGGGCACCACGATGCTGTGCAGCAGCATCCGGCCGTCGTCGGGCAGCAGGTCGTAGTACTTCTTGAAGAAGGTGGCGTAACGCTCGTACCCGGCGTCGCCCGCGCCGTCGGCGAAGTGCTCGAACGCGCCCAGCGACACGATGCGGTCGATCGGCACGTCGCCCGGGAATTCCTCCCAGCCCTGGATCCGGACCTCTTTGCGGCGGGGGCTGTCCATCTTGTCGAACTCGGCCACGCAGTGGGCGTACTGGTTCTCGCTCAGCGTCAGACCGATGACGTTGACGTCGTACTCGGCCACCGCGTGCCGCATCGTCGACCCCCAGCCGCTGCCGATGTCCAGCAGCGTCATGCCGGGCTCGAGGTTCAGCTTGTCCAGGGCCAGCTTGCGCTTGGCGTATTGCGCCTCTTCCAGCGTCTTGGTCAGATTCTGCGGGTCCGGATTCTCGTCGAAGTAGCCGCAGCTGTAGGTCATCGACGGGTCAAGCCACAGCTTGAAGAATTCGTTCGATTTGTCGTAGTGGGATCGGACCGCTTCGACCGGCGGTTTGAGTTGCGTGCTTCCCGTTTCCCCCTGAGCAGTCATTTACAACGCCCCTAACTTTCCTGCTGATATGGATGCCACTGCCGCGGCGGTAGCTTCGACGTCCTCCTGGTTTGAGGACTCTCCCAACATCGTGACGACACTCGTGACGATCGGCTGTCCGTCGGCGTCGGTCACTTCGCTCCGGATCTCCGCAAGCACGGTGCCGTGCGACTCAATCACCGAGTCGAGGTAAGTGTCGAAGTACAGCCTATCGTGCGCCAGGATCGGCCGGTGGAACTTGAATTTCTGGTCGCGGTGGATGACCCGGGCGATGTTGATGGGGATGCTGAACTTGGTGAAGATCTCCAGCTGCACACGGCGCCCGGCGATCGCGAGGAACGTCAGGGGCGCCACCATGTCGGTGTACCCCGCGTTCGCGGATTCACTCTCGTCGAAGTGCGCGGGGTGGTCGTCCTTGATCGCCCGGGCGAATTCGCGGATTTTCTCGCGACCGACCTCGAAGTAATCCGGCGCGCGGTAATGGCTGCCGATGAGTCCTTCGGCTTCCTTGGGGGTCGTCATGGCGCTATGCCCTCCGTCGATTGTGCCTGCGCGGCGCAGCCTATCAGCGTGATTGTCGCCGAGAGGCCAGCGCGGCCAGCGCACCACCGGCGGCGCCCAGCGCCAACGCCGACGGCACCCCGATCCGGGCCGCCTTGCGGGCGGTGCGGAAATCGCGGATCTCCCAGCCGCGCTCGCGGGCCAGCGCGCGCAGGCGGGCGTCGGGGTTGATGGCGACGGCCGTGCCCACCAGCGACAGCATGGGTACGTCGTTGTAGCTGTCCGAGTAGGCGGTGCAGCGTTTCAGGTTGAGCCCCTCGCGAATTGCCAGCGACCGCACCGCGTGCGCCTTGCCGGTGCCGTGCAAGATGTCGCCGACCAGCCTGCCGGTGAAGACGCCGTCGACCGATTCGGCGACGGTGCCCAGCGCGCCGGTCAGGCCGAGGCGTCGCGCGATGGTCGCGGCGAGCTCGTAGGGCGTCGCGGTGATCAGCCAGACCTGTTGGCCGGCGTCCAGATGCATCTGCGTGAGCTCGCGGGTGCCGGGCCAGATCTTGTCGGCGATGATCTCGTCGTAGATCTCCTCGCCCAGCGCGACCAGCTGTTCGACCGACCGGCCCTCGATGAAGGCGAGCGCCTTGCGCCGGCCGGCGGCGACGTCGTTGCTGTTTTCCGTCCCGAGGATCTGAAACTTGGCCTGCGCGTAGATGAATCCGACGACGTCGCGGTAGGTGAAGTAGTTGCGCGTGGCGAGCCCGCGCCCGAAGTGCACGGCCGACGAGCCCTGCACCAGGGTGTTGTCCACGTCGAAGAAGGCGGCCGCGGTCAGGTCGATCGGCGGCTGGGGGCGGTCCTCGGAGGCGGCGGCTTCCTGCATGCCCTCGATCGCACGCGCGGCGCTGGCGTCCGCGGCCAGCGACTCCGGATCAACATAACCGGCGTGGTCTGCGTTGACCGGGTCAGAGGAAGTCATCGCCAAACCTCCTAGATCGCTGTGGTGCCTGGCGACCCAGCGGGTGCCCGGTCTTCAACCCTATCGGGCAGATGGCGTGCGGGCGTTGACGTGTCCCGGGCCGGCGAGCGTGACGCTAAGTCACGTTCGACGCAGAGTGTGACGCCAAAGTCACCTTCGACGATCGAGGCCCCGTTGCGGATCGCTTACTCGCTGAGAATGTTGACGGTGAACCAATCCGCTGGAATGCCCTCGCGAAGGGCGGAATCGAGTTCCTCGAAGGTCATGACTAAGACATGAGAACCCGCAGGTGCATCATTTTGCCCCATCCATCCGCGATCCGTAGTTTCCTGGTCAACTCTTAAACTAACTCGTCCCGGAAAATTAACCGGATCAGGCTTACTCAACGTTACCCTCGGATCCAAGCCTTCCTGATACCAACGAAAGGCTGGTGATTGATTATACCGACCGGGACGACTCATCTGGCTTATCAAGAACAAAAGATATTTTTCAGCATCTTCGAACCGCCTGAACATCCAATACGTCTTCCGCGAACCTCGCTCTTCGCTATCAATAAAGTAGCAATCGTCTTTAAAGGTCAGGTAATAAGAAACGTCGCCTACGTCAATCAAAGCCAATTCGTTGTGGTTGACCATCTGGGGCGGGCGACGTCCCCAAAATATCTCCTCGCGCGTCTCGCGGCCCCTGGGCTCGCGCTGCGCGTCACCCGGGTAACGCCCTTGACCCCTCAGACGAACGACTTGCCACACATACCAACACTTCACAATTCTGTGGAGAGATTTAGGAAACGTAGTGAGATCGACAATGAAATCTGCCATCAAGACTCCTCGTGTCTAGGGTTCATTCAAGAAGAACCGATCCATCAGGGTCTGAACGTCGGCACGCTCTCCTTCCGGTGCGAGTATAAGAAATTGAGGTTCGCCGCCGGGATGCCCAAACCAGGGCGCTGCCCTCGAGAACTCGATTTTCCAACCTGGCGGTAGTCCCACCGATGCATCGACCTTAAAACGGTAATAATCTTTATCCAAACTTGTGTGAGGAAGTGCGCGGCCCTCATAGGGAGTTCCTTCGAAAGCTAGCCAATTCCCACCCGGATGCCCGATACGATCGAACCATTGGCCGTCTAATGATTTAATGTCAGCAGGGGTTAAATCGCGAACCGTACCAGGAATTGCGTAGGGCTTTGCCGGGTCATTAACGTCAGGATACCTCAGTGCACCGTTTTCGTCTTCAAAGAGCTCTCGATATTCACCTTCAGTAAGCTCGCCGAATTCCTTAGCGTCAGGGAAAACATCCCGCGCCTTCGGATGCGTTTGGTCGCCGCCGTCGCCGTCGGGATGGTCACCGGGCGCACTACCGTCGTCGCCTGGATGTGGATCGTGCGGTCCGTTGCCGTCGCCGGGGGGGATGGTGACCGTTGCCGTCGCCTGGTGGATGGCCGTCGCCTGGTGGGTGCGGGCCTCCGCCGTCGCCGGGTGGATGCGGCACCCCGCCGTCGCCGGCCGGGTGCGGGCCTCCGCCATTCGGCTCTGCGGGGTGGGCCGGGAGTTCCCCGCCATGGGGCACATCACCTAAGCCGGGAGGCATTTCGGCCGGGGCTCCGCCGCCCATCGGGACTGAAGGCGGCGTCGGCAGGTGCGGGGCCGCTGGAGCCGCCGGCGCGGGCCCTGCCGGCGGGCCAGCATGAGGAGCCGGCGCAGGAGGTTCGCTGGGAGGCGCCGGCGCGTGGGCGGGGACCGGTTCTGGCGGTTTCGAATGGGGCAGCGGGCTGTCCGCTGGAGGTGCGGCCACCGGGGCCTTACCGGCGGGCTCTACCGGCGCCGCGGCCGGTTTGGGCGCTCGGCCGCAGGGGGCTTTTCGACCGGTGGTGGCTTGGATTCGGTGGGGCTGTGCGGAAGTGGACCGTCGGCGGGTCCCGGCGCCGGTTTGCCCGAGGGTGCCGGTTTGCCCGGCGGCGCTGGCGCCGGCTGGGCCGATTCCGGTGGCTTGGGCGCGGCCGGGGCGGGCTCGGGAGGCTTAACGGTCGGGGGTTTCAGCTCGGGCGGCTTCTTCAAACCTCTCAGCGCGTCGGCAGCGCCGTGACCGACCTTTCCCAGCTTGGAGAGCGGTCCACCGGGCAAGGCCAGGGTGGCCACGTCGAAGAGCGATTTCCCGAGCGCTTCCGCTGGGTTCGTGCCCCACTCGTCCCAATGAGTGACGTCCTTACCGACGGCCTTCCAGGACTCGGCGACGCCGGGTCCACCGTCGGGCCCCAGTCCGACGAGCGGCGCGGCCCCAGAGGCCATGTCGAAGACGTCTTTGGCGTAACCCACCGGATCGCTTTGGAGCCGGCTGGGGCTGAATTTCGCAAGTTGTTCGAGGAAGTCGCAGCCCTCGACGCCCACACCTTTGACGGTCTGGCCTACCTGATTGAGCGCCCGGCCCACCGGCGTCCCGTGCAAAAAGTGGTTCCACTCTTTGTCGGCTCAGTGGGCCATATCCGTTGCGGCGGTGGCGGCCGCCGACATGGTGGCCTTGATCTGGTCGGCCAGCGTTTCGGCTTCCTGGGAGAAGTTGTCGACCACTGTTTTGATGTCGTCGGCGATCCTCTTGATCTCGTCTTCGTCCTCGTCGGTGAGAAGGTCCCAGACCTCCTTGATGCCGGTCAGCGGATCGCAGATGCGCGACAACAGGTCCAGGATCGCCGCGTGCACCTTGTCGATCTTGGCCGCGTAGCTATTGAGCTGCGCCGCGATCGTCTGGCATTGGGCCGCAACGCTGATGGCGGCACCCGAGGCGTCGGTCAACGCCTTGTTAATGGCGGCGCCCTCCGGAATCTGTTGCGCCGCAATGGCGGCCATGGTGCCGCCGCCGGCCGCGAACTCGGTCGTCATGAAGTTGGCGCCCGCGGTCGTCCATGCCGCCGCGGCGGCGCGTAATTTCGCCGAATCGCCGGTGGGCCAGATCATCCCGATATACGGCGCGACCCAACTCCAACCCGCTGGCGCGCTGCTTCCGGCGCCGACGGCTGACGGCGGATGCGCCGCCGCGGTCAGCGGCGCGGTCACCGGCGGCGTCGGCAGGCCTTCGGCTCGGCCCGCGACGTCCGACATCGCCTCGGCCAGCGCATAGTTGTGCGCCGACATCCGCACCCCGTCGCCAATGCTGGCCAGCCCATTGCGGGTGCTGGTCATCGCCTCGATCACCTTGGCCGCAGCACCGTCGTACGCGCGGCCCAGCGCCGCGCCCACCGGATCGTCACCGGCCATCCCCGCAGTGCCGGCCAATGCCGTGGTCAGCGTCGAGATCACCGAGCCCAAGGAAACGCCGGTGGTCAGGATCGTGGCACCGGCGCGGTCTAGGGCAGTCGGGTCACACGCCAGCGGCGCCATGGATTCACGACCACATGCCGAGATTCGTCGACATTGCGCCGGTGTAATTGCCGTGCGCGGTCGTGGCTACCTTCTCCAGTTGCGTCAGCGCTTGGCGCATCATCGCCTCGCCGCGAACCCAGTGCTGATGCGCCTCGGCGTGCGCCGCCGCGGCTTCGCCCGTCCACGATGCGTGCAAACGCGTTACGCGCGAATCGATTTCGTTGATCATGTCTTCGGCATAGCGTTGGAAAGCCGCCATCCGCTGCACCGCATCGGCCAGCGCCTGCGGATCCACCCGAAACGCCTCAGCCACCGCGCACCGCCCGCTCCGCCTGAGTGGATCCGGCCTCGTTCGCCTGATACGCCCCGCCGGCCTGGCCCACCAGATGCGCCAGCATCGACAGCCCCAGCTCTACCTCGCGGGCGCCTTTGTGCCACAGCTCCCACGCGGATCCGTACGCGGTGCCGGCCGCGCCCTGCCAACCGCCCAACAGCTGGCCCACCTGGTCGTCGAGCTGGGACAGCTGGGCCGAAAGCTGCTCGGCCGCACCGGCGAGCGAGACGGCGGCGCCCTGCATCACGACGGGATCGACCCGGAGCGTCTCATCGGCCATAGTCGGAACATAACGCCTGGTAAATGGGCCCACAAGTCACCGATGCCACACTGGTGCCCATGACTGAGGCGACCGGCCGGCCACAGGTGGAGCTGTTGACCCGCGACGGCTGTGCCATCTGCGAGCGGGTGCACGCCCGGCTGGTCGAACTGGCCGCGGAGTTGGGCTTCGAGTTGTCGACGACCGACGTCGACGCGGCCGCCGCGGCGGGTGATCCCGCGCTGCGGGCCGAGTTCGGCGACCGCCTCCCGGTGATCCTGCTCGACGGCCGCGAACACAGCTACTGGGAGATCGACGAGCCGCGGCTGCGGGCCGATCTCGCCCGCTGACCGGTCAGCAGCTGGCCGCCGGCCGGCGGCGGGCAATTATTTGGTAGCCCAGCTGATAAACGTTTACCGTGGACAGCAGTTCAGTTACTGGAGGAAGCAAGGGAGCTGGCCAGGTGATGCTGCCGTGAGCGTCTTGCTCTTCGGGGTTTCGCACCGCAGTGCGCCGGTCTCCGTCCTGGAACAACTCAGCATCGACGAGGCCGATCAGGGCAAGATCGTCGACCGGGTTTTGCAGTCGCCGCTGGTGACCGAGGCGATGGTGCTGTCGACATGCAACCGCGTCGAGGTCTACGCGGTGGTCGACGCGTTCCACGGGGGGTTGGCCGTGATCGGGCAGGTGCTGTCGGAACAGTCCGGCATGTCGATGGCCGACCTCACCAAATACGCGTACGTGCGGTACAGCGAGGCCGCCGTCGAGCACCTGTTCGCGGTCGCCAGCGGCCTGGACTCCGCGGTGATCGGCGAGCAGCAGGTGCTCGGTCAGGTCCGTCGCGCGTACGCCGACGCCGAGGCCAATCGCACCGTCGGCCGGGTGCTGCATGAGCTGGCCCAGCGGGCCCTATCGGTGGGCAAGCGGGTGCACTCCGAGACCGCCATCGACGCCGCCGGCGCCTCGGTGGTGTCGGTCGCGCTGAACATGGCCGAACGCCGGCTGGGCGGGCTGTCCGGCAAGAAGGCGGTCCTGGTCGGCGCCGGAGCCATGGGCGCCCTGGCCGCGGCGCACCTCTCCCGCGCGGGCATCGGGCACGTCCACGTACTCAACCGGTCGCTGTCCCGGGCCCAGCGCCTGGTCCGCAAGATTCGCGACACCGGGATACCGGCCGACGCGTTGCCGTTGGACCGGCTGGCCGACACCCTGGCCGGTGCCGACCTCGTCGTCAGCTGCACCGGCGCGGTGACCCCGGTGGTCTCGCTGGCCGACGTGCACCACGCGCTGGCCGCCGGGCACCGCGACGAAGAGGCGAACCCCCTGGTGATCTGCGACCTGGGCATGCCGCGCGACGTCGACCCGGCGGTGGCCGGCCTGCCCGGCGTCTGGGTGGTCGACGTGGACCGCGTCCAGCATGAGCCCTCGGCGCACGCCGCGGCCGCGGACGTCGACGCCGCCCGCAACATCGTCGCCACCGAAGTTGCTGCCTATCTGGCCGGCCAGCGGATGGCCGAGGTCACGCCGACGGTCACGGCGCTGCGCCAGCGCGCCGCCGACGTCGTCGAAGCGGAACTGCTGCGCCTCGACAACCGGCTGCCCGGGCTCGAGAGCGCCCAGCGCGAAGAGGTGGCCCGCACCGTGCGGCGGGTGGTGGACAAGCTGCTCCACGCGCCGACCGTGCGGATCAAACAGCTCGCCAGCGCGCCCGGCGGTGACAGCTACGCCGAGGCGCTACGCGAACTCTTCGAGCTCGACCAGACCGCGGTGGATGCCGTGGCCGCGGGCGAATTGCCAGTCATCGCAAGCGGATTCGACGCGGGCACTCCGCAGCAAACCGCCGAGTAGCCGATTGCCGAACGTGATCCGGATAGGCACCCGGGGCAGCCTGTTGGCCACCACCCAGGCCGGAACGGTCCGAGACGCTTTGATCGCGCTGGGGCATCCGGCGGAACTGGTGACCATCACCACCGCCGGGGACCGCTCGTCGGCGCCCATCGAAGACCTCGGGGTGGGCGTCTTCACCACCGCGCTGCGTGAGGCCATGGAAGAGGGCCGTGTCGACGCCGCGGTGCACTCGCACAAGGACCTTCCCACCGCAGAGGACCCGAGGTTTGCTCTGGCGGCCATACCGGTGCGCAACGACCCGCGCGATGCAGTGGTCGCGCGCGACGGGCTGGTGCTCGCGGAGTTGCCAGCGGGTTCGCTGGTGGGCACTTCGTCGCCGCGGCGGGCCGCGCAGCTTAGAGCATTGGGTCTCGGTTTGGAAATCCGCCCCCTACGAGGCAACCTAGATACCAGGTTGAACAGGGTAAGCAGTGGTGATCTCGACGCGATCGTGGTAGCCCGGGCGGGACTGGCCCGGATCGGTCGCCTCGACGATGTCACCGAGACGCTAGAGCCGGTGCAGATGTTGCCAGCACCGGCTCAGGGCGCGCTCGCCGTCGAATGCCGTGCCGGTGATAGCCGGTTAGCGGCAGTGCTGGCGGAACTGGACGACGCCGACACGCGGGCGTCGGTCACTGCGGAGCGAGCCCTGCTGGCCGAACTGGAGGCCGGTTGCTCCGCACCGGTGGGCGCGATCGCCGAAGTGGTCGAGTCCATCGATGAGGAAGGCCGGATCTTCGAAGAGCTGTCGCTGCGCGGATGCGTGGCGGCGCTGGACGGGTCTGACGTGATCCGCGCGTCCGGGATCGGCAGTCCCGGCCGGGCACGAGAGCTCGGGCTCTCGGTAGCCGCCGAGCTGTTCGAGCTGGGTGCCCGAGAGCTGATGAGCGGCGCGCGTCAAGACCCGGCGCGAGGAAATTAAATGCGAGTTACGTGGGAGCGACAATGACGACGCGAGGGCGTAAGCCGACACCCGGCCGCATCACGTACGTGGGCTCCGGTCCGGGTGACCCGGGATTGCTGACGACCCGGGCCGCCACGGTGCTGGCGAACGCCGCCCTGGTGTTCACCGACCCTGACGTGCCTGAGCCGGTGCTGGCGCTGATCGGCAAAGACCTGCCACCGGTTTCCGGCCCGGCTCCAGCGGAGCCCGCCGCCTCCACCGGTGACGGCGGTGCCGACCAGGCCAAGGCTCAGCCGGCCGTGATCTCCGGTGGCCCGGACATCCGCCCGGCGCTGGGTGACCCCGCCGAGGTGGCCAAGACGCTGACCACCGAGGCGCGGACGGGCGTGGACGTGGTGCGGCTGGTTGCCGGCGACCCGTTGACGGTCGACGCGGTCATCACCGAGGTGAACGCCATCGCGCGCAGCCACCTGCACATCGAGATCGTGCCCGGGCTGGCCCCCACCGATGCCGTCCCGACCTATGCCGGGCTGCCGCTGGGCTCCTCGCACACCGTCGCCGACGTGCGCGACCCCCAGGTGGATTGGGAGGCGCTGGCCGCCGCACCCGGTCCGCTGATCCTGCAGGCCACGTCGTCGCATCTGGCCGACGCGGCGCGCACCCTGATCGAGCACGAGCTCGCCGAGAACACCCCGTGCGTGGTCACCGCGCACGGCACGACCTGCCAGCAGCGCTCGATCGAGACCACGTTGCACGGCCTGACCGACTCGGCGGTGCTGGGCGGCACCGACCCCGCCGGTCCGCTGACCGGACCGCTGGTGGTGACCATTGGCAAGACGGTGGCCAGCCGGGCGAAGCTGAACTGGTGGGAGAGCCGGGCGCTGTACGGCTGGACCGTGCTGGTGCCGCGGACCAAGGACCAGGCCGGCGAGATGAGCGAGCGCCTGACGTCCTACGGCGCCCTGCCCATCGAGGTGCCGACCATCGCCGTGGAGCCACCGCGCAGCCCCGCTCAGATGGAAAGGGCGGTCAAGGGATTGGTCGACGGCCGCTTCCAGTGGGTGGTGTTCACCTCCACCAACGCGGTGCGCGCGGTGTGGGAGAAGTTCGGCGAATTCGGTCTGGACGCGCGCGCGTTCTCCGGAGTGAAGATCGCGTGCGTGGGCGAGTCGACCGCCGACCGGGTGCGGGCGTTCGGGATCAGCCCCGAACTGGTGCCGGCCGGTGAACAGTCCTCGCTGGGTCTGCTCGACGACTTCCCGCCCTACGACAGCATTTTCGACCCGGTCAACCGGGTTCTGCTGCCGCGTGCGGACATCGCCACCGAGACGCTGGCCGAGGGTCTGCGCGAACGCGGTTGGGAGATCGAGGATGTCACCGCGTACCGGACGGTGCGGGCCGCCCCGCCACCGGCGGAGACGCGGGAGATGATCAAGACCGGCGGCTTCGACGCCGTGTGCTTCACGTCCAGCTCCACGGTGCGAAACCTGGTCGGCATCGCCGGCAAGCCGCACGCGCGGACGATCATCGCCTGCATCGGTCCCAAAACCGCTGAGACCGCAGCCGAATTCGGTCTGCGGGTGGATGTCCAGCCCGAGACCGCCGCGGTTGGTCCGCTGGTCGACGCGCTGGCCGAACACGCCGCGCGGTTGCGCGCCGAGGGTGCGCTGCCGCCGCCGCGCAAAAAGAGCCGCAGGCGCTAGTGTCGTACCCGCGGCAGCGCCCGCGTCGGCTTCGCACCACCCCGGCATTGCGCCGATTGGTGGCGCAAACCTCCTTGGAGCCAAGGCATTTGGTGCTGCCGATGTTCGTTGCCGACGGCATCGACGAACCACGGCCGATCACGTCCATGCCGGGCGTGGTGCAGCACACCCGTGACTCGTTGCGCAGCGCGGCCGCCAGTGCGGTCGCCGCGGGGGTGGGTGGGCTGATGCTGTTCGGCGTGCCACGCGACGAGGACAAGGATTCGATCGGGTCGGCCGGCACCGACGCCGACGGCATCCTCAACGTCGCGCTGCGGGACCTGGCCAAGGACCTCGGCGAGGCCACCGTGCTGATGGCCGACACCTGCCTGGACGAGTTCACGGACCACGGCCACTGCGGCGTCCTCGACGACCGGGGCCGGGTCGACAACGACGCCACCGTGGCCCGGTACGTGGAACTCGCTGTGGCGCAAGCTGAATCGGGCGCTCACGTGGTGGGGCCGAGCGGCATGATGGATGGACAGGTGGGGGCGATCCGCGACGGGTTGGACGCCGCGGGCTTCACCGACGTGGCGATTTTGGCCTACGCCGCCAAGTTCGCCTCGGTGTTCTACGGCCCGTTTCGTGAGGCCGTGAGCTCCAGCCTCTCCGGTGACCGCCGCACCTATCAGCAGGAGGCGGGCAACGCACGCGAGGCGCTGCGCGAGATCGAGCTCGATCTCGACGAGGGCGCCGACATCGTGATGATCAAGCCGGCGATGGGCTATCTCGACGTGGTCGCGGCCGCGGCCGACGTCTCGCCCGTGCCGGTCGCCGCCTACCAGGTGTCGGGGGAGTACGCGATGATTTGTGCTGCCGCCGCGAACAATTGGATCGACGAGCGCGCCGCGGCGCTGGAGTCACTGACCAGCATCCGGCGCGCCGGGGCCGATATCGTTCTCACCTATTGGGCCGCGGATGCGGCAGGGTGGCTTTCGTGAGATGGGGCTTGCGATGACCAGCGACACTGCAGCCAAGCCGTTGTTCTACGAACCCGGCGCTAGCTGGTGGTGGCTGGCGTGCGGCCCGCTCGCGGCGGTCGCGATGATCCTCATCGAAATTTGGAGCGGCGCCCCGGTGTCGCTGGTGGTCCCCGCGATCTTTCTGGTGCTCGTCTCGGCGTTCCTGGGGATACAGGTGAAGGCCGCGCGGATCCACGTGTCGGTCGAGCTGACCGAAGACGCCCTGCGCCAGGGCACCGAAACGATTCTGGTGCGCGAAATCGTCAAGGTGTATCCCGAGCCCGAGAATCACGAAGCCTCCGGGAAAGACCTGGCGCGCTGGCAATCGGCCCGGGCCCTGGGCGAACTGGTCGGGGTCCCGCGCGGGCGCGTCGGCATCGGCCTCAAGCTCACCGGCGACCGCACGGCCCAGGCCTGGGCGCGCCGTCACCGTCAGCTGCGGGACGCGCTGACCCCCCTGGTGCAGGAGCGGGTGGAGCCGACCGGCTCCGACGTCGTCGACGGGGATCGCGACGACGACGCCGGGGCGGCGCAATGAACGCCCGCTACCGCGCGATCGTCGAGCTCGGCCTGGCCTGCGCCGCGTTCGTGTGCTCGGGGCTGTCGTGGTGGCACTCGCATCACACCGTGTCGGTGGCGCCGATCGCGGACGGGCAGCCCTCCACCACGTCGGTGGTCTATGACCCTCAGCTGCTGCTGCTGACGCTGGTGTTGTTGACGACGGCCGGGGTGCTGGCGGTCATCGGCGGTGCCAGGCTGCGGCGCGCGCGCTCGCGCGCTACGACGGCTTTCTGACGAGCGGCAACGCCATCCGGCGGCGCAGAACGATGGCGTCGGCCCGGTCCTGCAGCGCCTCGTGAACCGAGCGCATGATCGGGAAGTTGGCGTCGTGACCGGTGTCGTCGAGCACCTGGGTCACCGCTGAACTGGCGACCAGGGTCCAATCCACCCCGGCGGCGCGACAATCGGCGTCGAACGCGTACAGCAGCGAGATGCCCGCCTCAGCAAATTCGCTGACGTCCGCCACGTCGAGCACCACGGGGTTTTCTCCGAGCGTGAAGCGCGCGATGTGATCGCTGAGGCGGTCGACGTTGTCGTCGTCGATCTCGCCGCGAATGTGCACCACCGTCGCCAGGTGGCGGTAGTGCGCCCGGACCTGTGCGCCGTCGCAGTCGAACACGCAGTTGTCGTGGCCAGTCTGGTTGCCTGCGACCGTCATGCAGACCCCTCACTCTCCGTGGCGTTCGCGCCGGCTTCGGGGGGCGCCTCCACGCTCACCAAAGTGTGATTAAAACGTTACGCCGCAAGCCTAAGGGGACCGGAAGCCGCGTCTAACGCTTTGCTAAGAAGCGGTGGCGGCCCCGCCCCGAATGGGGCGCTGAGCAAACGCCCAGCGGGCCGTCGGGCCCATGTAGTACCCCGGAACCCGGTATGCCACACAACAACCGTCCACCCGTGCCGACGATTGCGCTGCTAGGCTGCCAAGGCTGCCGGTTCTAGTCGGGGGGCTTGTGAAAAGGCGAGGTTTCCCGCTCGGCCGAAGTAGCGGGAGACGGAACGGCCACGATTCAAACGGGAAGAGCAGCGTGCGGGGCGTAGAGATCAGGGGCGAGATCACGGCCCTGACGGGGCTCCGTATCGTCGCCGCCCTCTGGGTGGTGCTGTTCCACTTCCGGCCGATGCTCGGCGACGTGTCGCCCGATTTCCGCGACGCCCTGGCCCCGGTGCTCAACTGCGGCGCCCAGGGCGTCGACCTGTTCTTCATCCTCAGCGGGTTCGTGCTGACGTACAACTATCTCGACCGCATGGGGCGGTCCTGGTCGACCCGCGCGACGCTGCATTTCCTGTGGCTGCGGCTGGCCCGGGTGTGGCCGGTGTACCTGGTCACCCTGCACCTGGCCGCCCTGTGGGTGATCTTCACCCTGCACGTCGGTCATGTGCCGTCGCCGGATGCCGCGTCGCTCACCGCCATCAGCTACGTGCGCCAAATCCTGTTGGTGCAGTTGTGGTTTGTCCCGTTCTTCGACGACTCGAGTTGGGACGGGCCGGCCTGGTCGATCAGCGCGGAATGGCTGGCCTATGTGCTCTTTGCCGTCCTGGTGCTGGTGCTGCTGCGGATGAAACAGGCGACCAGGGCGCGCAGCCTGATGATCCTGGCCTTCGCGGCATCGCTGCCGCCGGTGGTGATGCTGCTCGCCAGCGGCCACTTCTACACGCCGTGGAGCTGGCTGCCGCGAATCGTCACCCAGTTCACCGCCGGCGCCCTGGCCTGTGCCGCGGTGCGCAGGTTACGGCTGAGCGACCGCGGCCGCCGCGCCGCCGGATACGTCTCGTTGCTTCTGCTGGCCGCGATGGTGGGCGTGCTGTATTGGTTTGGCGCGCACCCGATCTCGGGGGTCGTGGAGAATGACAGCGGCGGCGTCGTCGACGTGTTGTTCGTTCCGCTGGTGATAACGCTGGCCGTCGGGCTCGGAAGCCTACCGCGGGTGCTGTCGACCCGAGTGATGGTGTACGGCGGCAAGATCTCGTTCTGCCTGTACATGGTGCATGAGCTCGTGCACACCTCCTGGGGATGGGCCGTGGAGCAATTCGAGCTCCCCACCCTGGATAACCCGTGGAAGTGGAACATCATCGGCCTGCTCGCGATCGCCCTGGGCGCCTCGGTGCTGCTGTATCACGGCGTCGAAGAGCCCGCCCGCCGCTGGATGCGCAAGATGGTCGATGTCAGGGCCATCAACGCGAGAAGCGATCCCGGCGAGCCGAACAGTAAGCTGCATCCGATCGACCGTCCGCTGGAAGCGGTTTCGGCCCGCGCGGTGTGATGGCCGCCTCAGCGGCCGGCCACGACTCACGGGGAATACTTGATGAGGACGCGGCGGCACCCGACTATGCCGTTGACAGTGGAGGTGAGAGTGAGTCGTCTGGCCACCTTTCTCATTGGGGTGAGTTTTCTGGCGGGCGTAGGCTTGGCATACCCGGCGCAGGTGCGCACCTACGAGACACTGACGCTCGACTTCCGGCTGAATCATGTGGCGGTGGTGGGGGATTCGTATACCACCGGAACCGATGAGGGCGGTCTGGGCTCTCGATCGTGGACGTCGCGCGCTTTTCAGGTGCTCGGCTCACGCGGTTCGCGGATCTCGGGCAGCGTGGCGGCCGAAGGCCGGGCCGGTTACGGCACGCCCGGGGACCACGGCAGCATCTTCGAGGATCTGACCCCCAGGGCGGTGCAGCCCGATGACGCGCTGGTGGTCTTCTTCGGCTCCCGCAACGACCAAGGGGTCGATCCCGGGTACCTGACCGAAAAAACGCACGCCGCTTTGGATCTGGCGCGCCGGCTGGCGCCGGCGGCGCGGCTGCTGGTGATCGGTCCGCCCTGGCCGACCGCCGACGTCCCGCCCTCGATGTTCTTGATCCGCGACATTCTCGGCGCTGCGGCCGGGGCGGCGGGGGCGACGTTCATCGATCCGATCGCCGAACACTGGTTCGTCGGCCGGCCCGATTTGATCGGTGCGGACGGCGTGCATCCCAATGACGCGGGGCATCAGTACATGGCGGACAAGATCGCTCCGCTGATACGCACGCAGCTGTCGACCTGACTCGGATGTGGCGGGCGGCTTGCCGGGCAGGCTGAACCCGCGAGGACACAGCGACTTTGGCCCAGACGTGGGGCTCAGTCGTCCGCGTGCCGCTCGTAGTCCCAGCGCTCCAAGCGGTCCTGCACATGCAGGAAGCCGATTCCGGCGAAGGGCGCGGCTACTGCGATGCAGACCAGCAACAGCGGAGACATGACCCTAAGACCTCCAAAAACCCTTCACTGATTTGACGTTGGTCAGCCATGAGAAGTTCATTGCTTTTCACCCGTTCGTCAGTGCGCGGTCCGCGAGTGCACCTAAAAGCGGTGCCACCAACTGCGCGTACTCGGTTGTCACGTGGTTGTCGTCGCGGAAAACCAGGGTGTTGCCGACGACGATCGGGCACCGGTCGGGGGTGCAGAACATGTCGGTCAGGTCGGCGTAGTGGCCACCGCTGCGGGCCGTCACCGCCTGTTCTGCGGCGATCCCGTCGCCATCCACCGCGGCGACTTTCGTTGGCGTACAGGCAGTTACGTCGTCAAGGTGGGCGGACAGGCAGGCCGGCGCGGACGAATGCGGGTCGGGTGCCGGCCCGAGCACCAGGACGGTCGCGCCGGTGCCGCGCAGCTGCGCCACGGTGCGTCCGAGGGTGTCGATCCACGCCGGGTCGTAGGAGGTGAAGCCGAAGTCTCCGCCGTAGCGGCGGCTCATGTCCAGCACGATCAGGCGTGGGTGTTCGGCGTTCATCCGGCCCATGATCTGGGCGCGCCACTGTTCGCATTCGGTGTACTCGCGCCCCAGATACGGGCTGACGATGTGCAGGTCCTGCAGGGGGCAGGTCACCTTGGCCAGCGTCTCCAGTCGCCAGTGCCGTTGCTCGGCGAGCTGCTCGAACGCGGGATTCCACATGGCGGCGTGCGAGTCGCCGATCAGGGCGACGGTGGTCGGCGAGGCGGTGTCGCCGGTCGCGCATTCGCTTTGCCCGACATCGCGCCAGGACCGCACGCAGCCGTTGACGAACACCGCGGCCTTGTCGGCGGGCGCCTTGGCCAGCGGCGGGTCCAGGTTCGACGGGACCGCCCGCAGGCCGACGGCCGCCGCCAACGCCACCCGAGCCTGGTCGAAGGCCTGACGGACCGCCGCTTCCTGCGGGCTGACGGCGGGCACGCTGGCCGGAGGAGTGGCGATGATGTTGGCGCGGGGAGCGGCCACCCCGTGGCCCACCGGCGCCGGTATCACGTTGAGCAGCAACATGCATGCGCACGCGGTGGCGGCACTCGCGCCGCCCGCCACCACCAGGCTGACTTTCGCCGACCGGCGCAGCGCGGCGGCGAAGCGGCCGGGATTTTCCACCAAGTGCAGCGTGATGACGGCGAGCCCGGCCGAGACGGCTGTCGCGCTCAGCCGGGCCGGTAGCCCCGCGGGCTCGCCGAGCAGCGCCGGCATCAGCAGCAGCACCGGCCAGTGCCACAGATACCAGGAGTAGGAGATCCGGCCGATCGCGCGCATCGCCGGGCGGCACAGCAGGCGGCCGGGCCCGAGCCCGCCCGTGACGGCGCCGCCGCCGAGGATCAGCGCGGTGCCCAGCACCGGCAACAGCGCCTCGGTGCCGGGATAGGGGGTGTGGGAGTTGAGCTGGGTGCAGGTCAGCAGGATCAACGCCAGCCCGCCCCACCCGACGATCGCCGCCGTTCGCAGCGACAGGCGCCGCCACTGCTGGATCGACAGGGCCACCAGGCCGCCGGCCGCCAGCTCCCAGGCGCGGGTGGGCAGCGAGAAGAACGCCCACGACGGCGAGGTGCGGGTCCACACCGCGCCCGCCGTCAACGACGCCGCCGCCACCACCGCGAGGACCACCGCGTACGGTGTGGCGCGCGTCGCGGCCGCGCGAACGCGTGGAATGCGACGCAGCGCCCAGGCCGTGGCGATGATGAGCAGCGGCCACAGCAGGTAGAACTGCTCCTCCACGCCCAACGACCAGTAGTGCTGGAACGGCGACGGCGCGTCGGCGGTCAGGTAGTCGGTGCCGCGCAGGGCGAACCGGTAGTTGCCGACGTACAGGGCGCTGGCGATGCCGTCGAGAAACACGCTGCGCGCCTGCAGCGGCGGCAGCACCGCGGCCGCGGCGATCGCCGTGATGGTGCCGACGATCGCCGCGGCCGGCAACAGCCGTCGGGCACGCGCACCGTAAAACCGGCCCAGCGCAACGGTATTCGTGGCGCTCGCCTCGCGAAACAGCAACCCGGTGATGAGGAAGCCGGAGATGACGAAGAAGACGTCCACGCCGATGTAGCCGCCGGTGACGCCCGGGACGCCGGCGTGGTAGAGCACCACGGCGATCACCGCGACGGCGCGCAATCCCTCGATGTCGGGCCGGAATCCCCTTCGGGAGGTCCGCCGCTCCACCTGTTGTGGGCTGCTGGCGACCGATCGCTCCCGAAGTGTCATCTGCGTGGGCTAGGTCGCCATCCAGGCCAGCTCGCCGGGCAGTTGACTTCGCCAGAAGGCGATGTCATGGCCGCCCAGCGAGAAGCTGCCCGCCGGTGGGGTCTTCAACTGGTAGACGAATTGCTTTGTGGCGAAATAGAAGCGGTCGAAGTTGCCGCAGTCCACCCGCAGCGGAATCGCATTCAGCGCCGGCAGCCCCAGCACACTGTTCTGCACGAAGTCGTCGTTGCTGTCGAACGCCCCGGGGGCGCTGGTCGCATACGAGGTGTACAGCGCCGGGCTGATCGCGCAGATGCCGGCGGTGCGCGCGGGCCCCAGCTTGGCGCCCAGGCGAAGCGCCCCGTAGCCACCCATCGACCACCCCATGAAGCCGACCCGGGAGGTGTCGAAACCCATCGTGGAGAGCATCGGCAGCAACTCGTCGAGCACCATGGCGCCGGAGTCCTCACCGGAAGTCCGTTTGTGCCAATAGGTGTTGCCGCCGTCGACGCCGACCACCGCGAACGGCGGCCTGCCCTCCTTGACCAGCTGGGCCAGCGCGTCCGGGACGCCCATGTCGAGCATCTGGTTGGCGTCGCCGTCCACGCCGTGCAGGGCGATGACGGGACGCAGCATCCCGGTCTGACCCGGCGGCACCGCGATCACGTAGTTGGTCTTGATGCCACCCCGGGCGGCGGAGACGAACGAACCGGTCAGCTTGGTCGGCAGGGTCTTGCCCGCCGTGGGCGGCTCGAACGGCGCGGGAGCCTGCGGCAACGTCGCGGCGCGCGACGGGCCGGGGGCCAGCAGGGAGCTGAACGCGAGCACGCCGGCGGCTCCGAGGGTGCCACCGGCGCCCATCCGGAGCACCGCTCGGCGCGTGAGGTCAGGCATGATCGCAATGATGCCGCGCTGACCGGGGATTACCCGCCGAGCCACGCCGTATTGGAAGCATTGTGTGATCCGGCGTGACCTTCCGGTCACGAAGCGGTGATCTTTTTCGCGTGTCGGGTCCGCGCCGGCCGGGGCGATCGTGGCGCCGGGTTGCGGCCTCGCTCGGGGTCGTTGTCATCGTAGCGCCGATGTCGCCGATTGCCGCCGGCCGAATCATTGCGATCGTATTGCCTTCTGGGACAGCCCAGATGCGGTGCGCGCGCGGCGTCGATCCGGTGCCTCCAGGTCGGCGTCCCAGCGTCCGGTGCCGCGGGCCGCCGTGCCGATCGCGGTGTCCGGACGGGGATGCAATCTCGCAGGTTTCAACCCTCGCCTCCCGGCGGCGATTTCAGCAGGATGGGCGATTGCTGCACAGGGCGAAAGCGGAGCGAAAGAGGATTGTGAAGTGAGTCTCGCGTTTCATTGGTTTCTGCCGACCTACGGCGATTCGCGCAATCTCGTGGCGGGTGGGCACGGCACGCCGATGTCGGGCAACCGGCCCGCGACACTGAAATACCTGCACCAGATCTGTACGGCCGCCGAAGACAATGGTTTCGAAGCGGTCCTCACGCCGACGGGATTGTGGTGTGAGGACGCGTGGTTGACCACCGCGATGCTGGTCGAATCGACCGAGACCCTGAAATTCCTGGTCGCGTTCCGTCCCGGGATGCTGAGTCCCACCCTGGCCGCCCAGATGGCCGGGACCTTCCAGCGGCACTCGGACGGGCGGCTGCTGCTTAATGTCGTCACCGGCGGTGAACCGCACGAGCAGCGCGCCTACGGCGACTTCCTGGACAAACAGGCCCGGTATGCCCGCACCGCCGAGTTCTTGCACGTGGTGCGCCAACTGTGGACCGCCAACGAGCCGGTGACCTTCACCGGCGAACACATTCAGGTCGAGGGTGCGCAACTGAACAACCCGCCCGACCCGATACCGGCGGTGTTCTTCGGTGGATCCTCGGCATCCGCCGGACCGGTCGCGGCCAAACACGCCGACGTGTACCTCACCTGGGGCGAACCGCTGACCGCGGTCGCCAAGAAGCTGGACTGGATTCGCGGGCTGGCCGTCGACGCAGGCCGAATCCTGCAGTACGGCTTGCGGATTCATGTGATCAGCCGAGATACATCCGCCGAGGCGTGGGCCGAGGCCGATAGGTTGCTGTCCGCGATCGACCCGGCCGACATCGAGCGGGTGCAACACAGCCTGGCGCGCAGCGAATCCGAAGGCCAGCGCCGCATGCGGGAGCTGCACGGCGGTGACAGCAGCAGATTGCTGGTCGCGCCCAACCTGTGGGCCGGGGTCGGCCTGGTCCGTGGGGGAGCGGGCACCGCCCTGGTCGGATCGCACGCCGAGGTCGCCGAAAGGCTGTCCGAATACGCCAAATTGGGCATCTCCCACTTCATCTTGTCGGGATATCCGCATCTGGAAGAGGCCTACTGGTTCGGCGAGGGCGTGCTGCCGATTCTGGAGCGAATGGGGTTGTGGCGCCACCCCAATCGCCAGTCGCACCCGGTCGCGGGAACGCCGTTCGCGATCGCCTCGGCGCACTAACGGGTCATGGCAGCCATCCTGCCCGCGTCCGCGCCCGCCGGCCGGGCGCCCGACGCGGACCCGCCTTTGCATGAATCCACCGAGCAGCGGCGCCGCCGGTTGCGCATCGTGGTCGCGGCGAGCCTGCTGGGCACCACGGTCGAGTGGTACGACTTCTTCCTGTACGCCACCGCGGCCGGCCTGGTATTCAACAAGGTGTTCTTCCCCAACGAGAGTTCCTTGGTGGGAACGCTTTTGGCGTTCGCAACCTTCGCCGTCGGGTTCGTCATGCGGCCCATCGGGGGACTGGTGTTCGGCCACATCGGCGACCGGATCGGCCGCAAGCGCAGCCTGGCGCTGACCATGCTCATCATGGGCGGCGCGACGGCGCTGATCGGGGCGTTGCCGACCGCCGCCCAGATCGGGGTGTGGGCGCCGGTGCTGCTGCTCGCCCTGCGGGTGCTGCAGGGTTTCGCGCTCGGCGGCGAGTGGGGCGGCGCGGTGCTGCTGGCCGTCGAACACAGCCCCGGCGACCGGCGCGGCCGCTACGGGGCCATTCCGCAAGTCGGGTTGGCTCTGGGGCTGGCCTTGGGCACCGGCGTGTTCGCCTTCCTGCAGGTTGTCCTGGGCCAGACGCGTTTTCTGTCCTACGGCTGGCGCATCGGCTTCCTGCTGAGCGTGCTGCTGGTGGCGATCGGTGTGGTGGTGCGGCTGCGGGTCGAAGAGACCCCGGCGTTCCGTGAGTTGGGCGAGCTCGAGGCGGCGTCCACCGTCCCCATCCGGGAGATCGTCCGTGAACCCCGATCCCGGCGAAACACCTTGCTGGGGTTGTTGTCTCGCTGGGCGGAGGGTTCGGCGTTCAACACCTGGGGCGTCTTCGCAATCAGCTACGCCAGCGGCGCCCTGGGCTTCGACAAGGTCTCGGTTCTGGTCGTGGTGACGATCGCAGCCCTGCTGATGGCGGTGCTGCTGCCCGTGTCGGGAGCATTGACCGACCGGTATGGCGCACGCCGGGTGTATCTGGTCGGTGTCGCCCTCTACGGCGTGGCGGCCTTTCCGGCGTTCGCCTTGTTCGGCACCAGGAACTTGGTCTGGTTCGGGCTGGCGATGGTCCTGGTGTTCGGTGTCGTGCACGCGGTGTTCTACGGCGCCCAGGGCACCCTGTACTCGTCGCTGTATCCCACCGGCACCCGCTACACCGGTTTGTCGTTCGTCTACCAGTTCTCCGGGGTGTACGCGTCCGGGGTGACGCCGATGATTCTCACCTCGCTGATCGCGGCCGTCGGCGGTGCGCCGTGGCTGGCCTGCGGGTATCTGGTTGCCACGGCGGTGATCAGCGTGATCGCCACGGCGCTGATCCGCGATCGCGACCTCTACCTGTAGGTCGTTGTTGCTGCGGGCACCAAAGCCCGCTAGCGTCCGGGCATGGCTAGCAATACGCAACTGCGCCAAGGACTGTCGCAGCGGCAACTCGGCATGATCGCCCTCGGCGGCGTGATCGGCGCCGGCTTGTTCGTCGGATCCGGAGTGGTGATCAAGGACACCGGGCCGGCCGCGTTCCTCACCTACGCGCTGTGCGGTCTGCTCATCGTGCTGGTGATGCGGATGCTGGGCGAGATGGCTGCCGCGAACCCCTCGACCGGATCCTTCGCCGACTATGCGGCCAAGGCCCTGGGCGGCTGGGCGGGATTCTCGGTCGCGTGGCTGTATTGGTACTTCTGGGTGATCGTGGTGGGCTTCGAGGCGGTTGCCGGCGGCAAGGTGCTCAACTACTGGTTCCACGCACCGCTATGGCTGCTGTCGTTGTGCCTGATGGTGTTGATGACGGCCACCAACCTGTTCTCCGTGTCGTCCTTCGGCGAATTCGAATTCTGGTTCGCCGGAATCAAAGTCGCGACCATCGTGATCTTTCTGGTCGTGGGAACGGTGTACGTGCTGGGACTGGTGCCGGGACATCGCGGCGGTCTGGCCAATCTGGAGTCGCACGGCGGGTTCTTTCCGCATGGCGTCGGCGCGGTGTTCGCCGCCATCGTGGTGGTGATCTTCTCGATGGTGGGCGCCGAGATCGTCACCGTCGCGGCCGCGGAAAGCCGCGACCCGCAGCTCGCGGTCCAGAGGGCGACCCGATCGGTGGTGGCGCGCATCGGGATCTTCTTCGTCGGTTCGGTCTTCCTGCTCGTGGCGCTGTTGCCGTGGGACTCCGTGGAACTCGGTGCCTCGCCGTACGTGGCGGCGCTCAAACACATGGGGCTCGCCGGTGCGGATCAGGTGATGAACGCGGTGGTGTTGACCGCGGTCCTGTCCTGCCTGAACTCCGGTCTCTACACCGCGTCGCGGATGCTGTTCGTGCTCGCCGAGCGGGGCGAGGCGCCGATGCGGTTGGTCAGATTGAGCGGGCGCGGCGTTCCCCACGTCGCGATCCTGTGTTCGTCGGCCGTCGGATTCGGATGCGTCATCATGGCGCGGGTCGCGCCCAACACGGTGTTCTTGTTCCTGCTCAACTCGTCGGGCGCCATCGTCTTGTTCGTCTACTGGCTGATCGCCTGCTCGCAGATCATCCTGCGCCGCCGCACACCCGCCGAAAAACTGACGGTGAAAATGTGGTGCTACCCGGTGCTGTCGATGCTCACGCTGGCCGGAATCACCGCCGTGCTGGTGCAAATGGCGTTCGACCACACCGCGCGCAGCCAGCTATGGCTCAGCCTGCTGTCCTGGGCGGTGGTGATCGGCCTGTACTTCCTTGCCCGCTCCCGCGGCCGCATCCGGGTCGCTTCGGGGGATTAGGGTCCTCCCCGCGCCGGTGTGGCCCTTAGCGGTCCGGGCCGCGGCAAAGCTCAGCTGCGCCACTGCCGTTCGATCGACTTGATCAGCGCGGTCAGCGTCGCGTTCACCGGCGCCGCAACCCCGACCCGGGCGCCCTGATGGGGCACCGCGCCGTTGATGACGTCGATCTCGCTCACCCGGCGCGCCTCGTGGTCCAGCAGCGCCGACGGTTTCGCGTCGGGCATCTGCGCGCCGAACGCGCGGACGTGTGCGACGGGGTCGGCGACGGCGATGGCGATGCCCGACGCCCGCGCGACGGTCCACGCCTCCGTGGCGGCGGCCTGGCTGACCGGCGCCATCTCGGGGTCGTCCATCACCTGCCCGACAGTCATGCCGGTGAGCGCGCACGGCGCGCTGTAGGCGGCGTTGCAGATCAGCTTCTCCCACTGCATGGCGGCGATGTCGGTGACCGCGGCCGCGTCGAATCCGGCTTCGGTCCACGCCCTCGCGATCGTTTCGACCGCCGCGAGCGGCAGCGACGAGTACGCCCCGAACCGCATGGCCTTCATGGCGTTGTGGCGCACGTGCCCGGGCGCCACGGTGGCCGCGCCGAAACCGCTGGCGATGCCGACAACGACCCGCTGGTGGCCGACGACGCCGGCCACGGTCTCCGCCGAGCCCAGGCCGTTCTGGATGGTCAGCACCGGCGTGGCTGCCTCCAGCATCGGAAGCGCTTGCTGCGCACCGGTTGTCACGTCGGCCGCCTTCACGGCGAGCACGATCAGATCCATCGCCTCGGCAGGGGCGGTGGTGCTCGCCCGCAGCGGCACCACCTGGTCGTAACCGGGGCCGGTGACCCGCAGCCCGTGCCGGGCGATCTGATCGATGCTCGGCTGGTAGCGGTCGATGGCCAGCACGTCGTTGCCCGCCGCGGCCAGCCTGGCCGCGTAGATGGAACCCATTGCGCCGCAGCCGATTACCGCAATCTTCATCCGCACTCTCCCGTCAGGTGGTCAGCTCGGCGATCAGGTCGGCCAGGCCGGTCTTCTGTTCGAGCCCGAACCCGGCTGCGTCGGTCGGAGAGATCCGGCCGGCCGTCGGCGCGCAGGCCTCGGGGTAACCGCCGAACGGCGCGAACACGCCGGGATAGGCCTCACAGCCGCCGAGGCCCAACCCCGCCGCGACGTGCAGGTTGATCAGGTGACCGCCGTGCGGGAACGCGAAGGCGCGATCGAACCCGTGGGCCGCCGCGACGTCGAGCATCCGGAGGTATTCGGTCAACCCGTAGCTCAGGCCCGGATCCATCTGGAAGACATCATGATTGGGCCGCATCCCGCCATAGCGCACCAGATTGGTCACCTCCGGCACCGAGAACAGGTTTTCACCGGTGGCCACCGCGCCGTCGTAGCACTCCGTCACCGCCCGGTTCAGCGCGTAATCCAGCGGATCGCCCGGCTCTTCGTACCAGCGCAGCCCGTAGGGAGCCAGCGCGGCCGCCCACCGGGTGGCCTCGTCCCGGTCGAAGCGGCCGTTCGCGTCCACCGCGACCCGGCCCGCGTCGCCCACGACATCGATGACGGCCTCGATCCGCTCGAGATCCTCGCCCAGCGGGGCGCCGCCGATCTTCATCTTGACCGCGTCATAGCCCGCGTCGAGATACCCGCGCATTTCCCGGCGCAGCTGTTCGACACCGCCCTGGGCGTAGTAGTAGCCGCCGGCGGCGTACACCGGCACCGACGGCGCCGGCGTCCGTCCGGCGTGGCGGGCGATGGTCACGCAGACCGGCTCGTCGCGCAGTTTCGCGTTCAGATCCCAGCAGGCCAGTTCCAGGGCGGCGGCGGCCGCGGCCCGGTCCCCGTGGCCGCCGGGCTTCTCGTCGGCCACGGCGCACGCCAAAACCGCGGCGGGATCCACACATCCGGAGCCGTGCAGCAGCTCGTCGGGGCGGGCCGCCAGCACCCGCGGGATCATCCGGTCGCGCAGGATCCCGCCCTGGGCAAACCGCCCGATCGAATCGAACGCCACGCCCACCACCGGCCGTCCGCGCCGGATCACGTCGGTGATCACCGCGACCAGTGAGACGGTGTGGTGGGAGAAGTCGACCACCGCGTTGGCGGGCCCGCCGCGCCGACCGCCGTCCAGGCCGACCGATCGTTCGACGATCGACGTGATCCGCATCACCCGGTAGTCAGGAAGTCCGGGTGAGCAACACCGCCTGCTCGAACGGCAGCCTCGCGAAAACCGGTCGCATCCTGCGTGTTACGTGCGCCGCGGCCTCGTCCTTGGTGACCACGCGCGGATCGGCGATGCCGAATTCCTTGGCCTTGGTGCGCAGTCGGCCGCCGCCCGCGGCTTTCAGGTTCTTCAGCCAATCCCGGTCGGGGCCATAGGTCAGCAGGATGGCCACCCCGGGTTTGCCCTCGACAGTGATGTTGAACACCGTGACCGGTGTGCGGTACGGCTTGCCCGAGCGCCGCCCGACGTGCTCGACGATCCCGAACGGCGGGAGCCACCCGGCCCACATCCGCTGAATCGGGTTCGTGACGTGCCGGTTGAACCGGGCAAGCCCTTGTGGGAATTGCATACGGCTATCCAACTCGCGGCGCAGGGCCAGGACAACCCACTTGTCGGCGCGGCCGCGCGCCGCCAGTTCATCGCGGCGCGGGAAGCCGGCGGGCAGGACGCCGAGTAACCGGCCACCGGGACCGCCTCGGCTTCGTTCAGCACGGTCTGCTACACCCTGTAGTGGAATGTCGCGCGCGGGCTGGGACACTGGTCGTCATGGGAAGCAGTGATCAGGCGACCGTGCACGCCGCCGGGGCCCGCCGGGCTACGGCGGCCTCGGCCCGGTTGTTCGAGGATGCCTGCGCCGTCATTCCCGGTGGGGTGAACTCCCCGGTCCGCGCGTTCACCGCGGTGGGCGGGACGCCGCCGTTCATCACCGACGCCCGTGGGTGCCTGCTGACCGACGCCGACGGCAACCGCTACGTGGACCTGGTCTGCTCGTGGGGGCCGATGATCCTGGGGCATGCGCACCCGGCCGTCGTCGAGGCGGTGGCCAAGGCGGCCGCGTCGGGTCTGTCGTTCGGGGCGCCCACGCCGGCCGAGAGCGAGCTGGCCGCCGAGATGATCGGGCGGGTGGCGCCGGTCGAACGAATCCGGCTGGTGAACTCCGGCACCGAGGCCACCATGAGCGCGGTGCGACTGGCCCGCGGCTTCACCGGCCGGGCCAAGGTCGTCAAGTTCTCCGGCTGCTACCACGGCCACGTCGACGCGTTGCTCGCCGACGCCGGCTCCGGGGTGGCGACGCTGGGGTTGCCGTCCTCGCCCGGAGTCACCGGTGCGACGGCGGCCGACACAATCGTGTTGCCCTACAACGACATCGACGCCGTACGACAGACGTTCACCCGGTTCGGTGATCAGATCGCGGCGGTGATCACCGAGGCCAGCCCCGGCAACATGGGCGTGGTCCCACCCGCGCCCGGTTACAACGCGGCGCTGCGTGCGATCACCGCCGAGCACGACGCGCTGCTGATCATCGACGAGGTGATGACCGGCTTCCGGGTCAGCCGAAGTGGTTGGTATGGAATCGATCCCGTCGACGCCGACCTGTTCACCTTCGGCAAGGTGATGAGCGGCGGGCTGCCGGCCGCCGCGTTCGGTGGGCGCGCCGAGGTGATGGAGCGGCTCGCGCCGCTGGGCCCGGTCTATCAGGCCGGCACGCTGTCGGGGAACCCGGTCGCGATGGCCGCCGGGCTGGCGACCCTGCGCAGCGCCGACGCCGCCGCGTATGCGGCCCTGGACGCCAACGCCGATCGCCTGGCCGGGCTGTTCTCCGATGCGCTGACGAATGCCGGTGTGCCGCATCAGATTCCGCGTGCCGGCAACATGCTGAGCGTGTTCTTCTCCGAGGCGCCGGTGACGGACTTCGCGTCCGCGCGGACCACCCAGACCTGGCGCTACCCGCCGTTCTTCCACGCCCTGCTGGACGCGGGCGTGTACCCACCGTGCAGCGCGTTCGAGGCGTGGTTCGTCTCGACCGCGCTGGACGACGCCGCGTTCGACCGCATCGCCGACGCGCTGCCCGCCGCGGCCAGGGCCGCCGCGCAAGCACAGGAGGGCAAGTCCTGATGGCCGAGCGCACCCGGGTGCACGTCGTGCGGCACGGCGAGGTGTACAACCCGACCGGCATCCTCTATGGCCGGCTGCCCGGGTTCCACCTCTCGGAGAACGGCCGGGCGCAGGCGGCCGCGGTGGCCGACGCGCTGGCTCACCGCGACATCGTCGCCGTGATCGCTTCGCCGCTGCAGCGGGCCCAGGAGACCGCCGCGCCCATCGCCGCCGCGCACGGGCTGGCCGTGGACACCGACCCGGACCTCATCGAATCGGCCAACTTCTTCCAGGGCCGCCGCGTCAGCCCGGGCGACGGCGCCTGGCGCGACCCGCGGGTGTGGTGGCAACTGCGCAACCCCTTCCGGCCGTCCTGGGGCGAGCCGTACGCCGAGATCGCGGCCCGGATGCAGACGGCGGTGGACAAGGCCCGCGCCCGTGCCGCCGGCCACGAGGTGGTGTGCGTCAGCCACCAACTCCCGGTGTGGACGCTGCGGCTGCACGTGACCGGCCGCCGGCTGTGGCACGACCCGCGGCGGCGGCAGTGCGGGCTCGCGTCGGTGACCACCCTGGTCTACGACGGCGACCGGCTTCTCGACGTCGAGTACTGCGAACCGGCGGCGCCTTGATCGCGCGCCGACGACGATGCAGAGCGAAGCGATGAGGAGGAGTGGCGCCTTGGCCCTGCGACCACAGGCGATGGCCGGGGTGGTGCTGGCGGCGCTGCTGCCGGCCCTGCTCGGCGGCTGCTCCGCCGGGCACGACGCCGTCGCCCAGGGCGGCACCTTCGAATTCGTCTCGCCCGGCGGCAAGACCGACATCTACTACGACCCGCCGTCGCGCCGGGGCCGCCCCGGGCCGCTGTCCGGCCCCGACCTGGCCGACCCCGCGCACACGCTCTCGCTGGACGACCCGATCTTCGCGGGCCGGGTCGTGGTCATCAACATCTGGGGCCAGTGGTGCGGC
This sequence comes from Mycobacterium colombiense, assembly GCF_003284935.1. Taxonomy (GTDB): domain Bacteria; phylum Actinomycetota; class Actinomycetes; order Mycobacteriales; family Mycobacteriaceae; genus Mycobacterium; species Mycobacterium arosiense_A. Next base: position 12,209 of record NZ_QMEV01000004.1, on the reverse strand, counting down.
CCGTGCCGCGCCGAGGTCACCCAGCTGCAGCAGGTGTATGACGCCACCCGCGGCGCCGGGGTGTCCTTCCTCGGCATCGACGTCCGGGACAACAACCGGCAGGCGGCGCTGGATTTCGTCAACGACCGCCAGGTGACGTTCCCGTCCATCTACGACCCGGCGATGCGCACCCTGATCGCGTTCGGCGGCAAATACCCGACGACGGTGATCCCGTCCACGCTGGTCCTGGACCGTCAGCACCGCGTCGCGGCGGTCTTCCTGCGCGAACTGCTGGCGACCGACCTGCGGCCGGTGGTGCAGCGGATGGCCCAAGAACAATGACCGGATTCACCCAGATCGCCGCCGCCGGACCGCTTCTGGTGGCCCTCGGTGTGTGCCTGCTGGCGGGGCTGGTGTCCTTCGCCTCGCCGTGCGTGGTGCCGCTGGTGCCCGGCTACCTGTCCTACCTGGCCGCGGTCGTCGGGGTGGACGAACAGCCGCCGGCCGGTGCAACCAAGGCCCCACCGGGCGCCCGGTGGCGGGTCGCGGGGTCCGCGGCGTTGTTCGTCGCCGGGTTCACCACGGTGTTCGTGCTGGGCACCGTCGCCGTCCTCGGCATGACGACCACACTGATCACCAACCAACTGCTGCTGCAGCGGGCCGGGGGCGTGCTGACCATCGTCATGGGCCTGGTGTTCGTGGGCCTCATCCCGGCCCTGCAACGCCAGGCCCGGTTCAGTCCGCGGCAGCTGACTACGGTCGTCGGCGCGCCGGTGCTGGGCGCGGTGTTCGCGTTGGGCTGGACGCCGTGCCTGGGTCCGACGCTGGCCGGCGTGATCACCGTCGCCTCGGCCACCGACGGCGCCAGCGTGGCGCGCGGCATCGTGTTGGTGATCGCGTACTGCCTGGGGCTGGGCATCCCGTTCGTGCTGCTGGCGTTCGGCTCGGCGGGCGCGGTCGGCGGACTGGGCTGGCTGCGCCGGCACACCAGGGCCATCCAGATCTTCGGCGGCGTCCTGCTGATCACGGTCGGCGCGCTGCTGGTCACCGGGGTGTGGAACGACTTCGTCTCGTGGCTGCGGGACGCGTTCGTGTCCGACGTGAGGTTGCCGATTTGAGGCGCCTTCTCGCCGTGGCCCGCAACACCTGGCGCGCGCTGACCTCGATGGGCACCGCGCTGGTGCTGTTGTTCCTGCTCGCCCTCGGCGCCATCCCGGGCGCGCTGCTGCCGCAGCGCAGCCTCAACGCCGGCAAGGTCGATGACTACCTGAAGGCGCACCCGGTGATCGGCCCGTGGCTGGATCGGGTGCAGGCGTTCAACGTCTTCTCCAGCTTCTGGTTCACCGCCATCTACGTGCTGCTGTTCGTGTCCCTGGTCGGCTGCCTCACCCCGCGGATGATCGAGCACGTCCGCAGCCTGCGGGCCACCCCGGTGGCCGCCCCGCGCAACCTGGCCCGGCTGCCCAAGCACCACAGTCAGCAGATCCAGGCCGGCGCCGAGGAACTGAACAGCCTGGCCAACACGCTGGTCGCACGGCTGCGCGGCTGGCGCACCGCCATCCGGCACCGCGACGGCGACGAGGGGGGCGGCCCGGACGTCGTGGAGGTGTCCGCCGAGAAGGGCTACCTGCGCGAATTCGGCAACATCGTCTTCCACTTCTCGCTGCTGGGGCTGCTGGTCGCGGTGGCCGTCGGCAAGCTGTTCGGCTACGAGGGCAACGTCATCGTCATCGCCGACGGCGGACCCGGCTTCTGCTCGGCCTCACCGGCCGCGTTCGACTCGTTCCGGGCCGGCAACACCGTCGACGGCACGTCGCTGCACCCGCTGTGCATCCGGGTCGACGACTTCACGGCCCACTACCTGCCCTCGGGGCAGGCCACCTCGTTCGCCGCGCACATCGCCTACCAGTCCGGCGACGACCTGACCGCCAACCAGTGGCGGCGTTACCGGCTCGAGGTCAACCACCCGCTGCGGCTCGGCGGCGACCGGGTGTACCTGCAGGGGCACGGCTACGCGCCCACCTTCAGCGTCACCTTCCCGGACGGGCAGATCCGCACGTCGACCGTGCAGTGGCGGCCCGACAACCCGCAGACCCTGCTCTCGTCGGGCGTGATGCGCATCGACCCGCCCGCCGGCAGCTACGCAGGCGCCGCCGAACGCCGCAACCACGAAATCGCCATCCAGGGCCTGCTGGCGCCGACCGAGCAGCTCGACGGCACGCTGTTGTCGTCGCGCTTCCCGGCCCTGGACGCCCCGGCGGTGGCCGTCGACATCTACCGGGGCGACACCGGTCTGGACACCGGGCGGCCCCAGTCGCTGTTCACCCTGGACCCCCGCCTGATCGAGCAGCACCGGCTGACCAAGGAGAAGCGGGTCAATCTGCGTGCGGGACAGTCGGTGCGGATCGAGGCGGGGCCGGCCGCGGGCACGGTGGTCCGCTTCGACGGCGCCGTGCCGTTCGTCAACCTGCAGGTCTCGCACGACCCGGGCCAGACCTGGGTGCTCGTCTTCGCGATCACGATGATGGGCGGTCTGGTGGTGTCGCTGCTGGTGCGCCGCCGCAGGGTGTGGGTCCGTCTGACGCCCGACGCCGGCGGGTCGCCCGGTACGGTGAACGTCGAACTGGGTGGCCTGGCGCGCACCGACAACTCCGGCTGGGGCGACGAGTTCGAGCGACTGTCCGATCGGCTGTCCCCCGCAAGCGGGAGGTACCCCCGGACCGGGCTACAAGGCGCCGGCGCCGCGCCCACCGCGTCGGACGGCGACGCGACACCCGCTGCGTCCAAAAGGAGTTCTGAGGTGGACGTCAAATGAATACGGTGCACGTCAACATCGAGCTGGCCCGCTACTCCGACTGGGCGTTCACGTCCGCGGTGGTCGCGCTGGTGATCGCGCTGCTGTTGCTGGCCTTCGAGCTGGCCTACGCCGGCGGGCGCCGCGCCGATCAGCGCGCCCGGGTGCTGGCCGGCGCCGTCAGCGCCGATTCCGCCACCCCCGGCGTGGTGGAAGAGGCAACCCAGCGCCCGATCGACGAGCGCGTCGGTCGGTCCGGGCTGGCCGTGGTGTACCTGGGCATCGGACTGCTGCTGGGCTGCCTGGTGCTGCGCGGCCTGGCCACCCTGCGGGTGCCGTGGGGCAACATGTACGAATTCATCAACCTGACGTGCCTGTGCGGGTTGATCGCGGGGGCGGTCGTGCTGCGCCGCCCGCAATACCGGCCGCTGTGGGTTTTCCTGCTGCTGCCGGTGCTGATCCTGCTGACGGTGTCCGGTCGCTGGCTCTACACCAATGCCGCGCCGGTGATGCCCGCCCTGCAGTCCTACTGGCTGCCCATCCACGTGTCGGTGGTCAGCCTGGGGTCGGGGGTCTTCCTGGTCGCCGGCATCGCCAGCATCCTGTTCCTGCTGCGCACGTCGCCGCTGGCGGACCCCGACCGCGGGACGCACAGCGCGCTGAGCCGGCTGGTGCAACGGTTCCCCGACGCGCAGACGCTGGACCGCATCGCCTACCGGACGACGATTTTCGCCTTTCCGGTGTTCGGTTTCGGCGTCATTTTCGGGGCCATCTGGGCCGAGGAAGCGTGGGGCCGATATTGGGGCTGGGATCCCAAGGAGACGGTGTCTTTTGTCGCCTGGGTGATTTACGCCGCCTACCTGCACGCCAGGTCGACCGCGGGATGGCGGGACCGCAAGGCCGCCTGGATCAATGTGGCGGGGTTCGTGGCCATGGTCTTCAATCTGTTCTTCGTTAACCTGGTCACTGTCGGCCTGCATTCGTATGCGGGCGTCGGGTGACGGTGCACAACCGGCCCGAATAGGAACGAAACGGGAAAAACGCACGACAAGGGGGAGTGCAGTGACCGAGCATCCAACGACGGGCGTGGGGGCGCCCGAACAACCGACCACCCAGATTCCCCCGCAGACGCCGTCGGCGACGGACCAGCCGGAGGCCGCCCCACCGCAGGCCGACTCCGGCGGTGACGCCCCCACCCGTGCCTTCGCCGGATTCCGCACCGAACGCCGCGTCCCCGGTCCCGAACGTCAGCCCGCCGCGCCGCCCCCGGCGCCCAGGCCGGGCGGGATGCCGCCCTGGGACGCCACGCCGGTGACCGGCATCCCGCGCGTCGACCCGACGGCGTACGGCGCCTACTACACCGGCCCGGACGCGCCGCCGACCCAGATCAAGGGGGTGCCGCAGCGTCCCGAGCGCCTGCCGCACACCCCGTATCCGGAACTGTCCACCGGCATGTTGCTGCGGCCGGTCGCCCCACCGCCCTCCGACGGATGGCGGCTGCTGCTGTTCAAGCTGTCCGGCGGGCTGATCAACCTGGGCGAGAGCCCGCGGGCCACCCGGTACAACAACCTGGTCGCCCAGGTGAACCGGCCCCTGCGGGGTTCCTACCGGGTGGCGTTCCTGTCGCTCAAGGGCGGCGTCGGCAAGACCACGATCGCCGCGACGCTGGGCGCCACCTTCGCCTCGATCCGCGGTGACCGGGTGGTGGCCGTGGACGCCAACCCCGACCGCGGCACGCTGAGCCAGAAGATCCCGCTGGAGACGGCCGCGACGGTGCGCCAGCTGCTGCACGACGCCGGAACCATCGAGCGGTACAGCGATGTGCGCCGCTACACCTCCAAGGGGCCGAGCGGCCTGGAGGTGCTGGCGTCCGAGACGGACCCCGCCGTATCCGAGGCGTTCAGCGCGCAGGACTACGAGCGGATCCTCGACATCCTGGAACGGTTCTACGGCCTGGTGCTCACCGACTGCGGGCCCGGGTTGCTGCACTCGGTGATGAGCTCGGTGCTGCAGAAGGCGGACGCGCTCATCGTGGTCAGCTCGGCGTCCATCGACGGCGCCCGCAGCGCCTCGGCGACGCTGGACTGGCTGGACGCCCACGGCCACGAGAACCTGGTCCGCAACTCCATCGCGGTCATCAACGGGGTGAAGTCTCGCCCGGGCAAGGTCGACATGAACAAGGTGATCGACCACTTCTCCCGGCGCTGCCGGGCGGTTCAGCTGGTGCCGTTCGACCCGCACCTCGAAGAGGGCGCCGAGATCGAATTGGACCGGCTACGGCGCGGGACGCGCGAAGCGCTCACCGAGCTGGCCGCCGTCGTCGCCGACGGATTCCCCGGCGACCAGCACAACCCGGGAGTGCTGGGTTAGCGCGGGTTGTTGTCGCCGTGACCCAACCGCCGCAAGAAATCCGGATCGTCGTCGGGCCCGATGACGCGCGTCTTCGGCCGATGGGCCTGCGATCGCGCAGCACGCCAGCCAACGTAGATCAGCGTCCCCAAAATCACGACGAGCAGCAGGTAGAGCACGCAACACCTCCTGTGGGCGAATATACCCGCGCCGTAGGCTCAGCCTGTGTCACACGAAGCTAGCGACGACAGCACCGGGAACGCACCGAACGAGGGCGCGGCGCCACGCGCCGAAAACCGCGTCGCCGTGCCCGTGTTGGCGTACATGGCGGCGCGGGTGCTGCTGGCGGCCGCGCTCACCGGCGTGATCTACGGGGTGGCCCGCCTGGCGGGCATCAGCCAGTTCCCGATCGTGGTGGCCGTGCTGTTCGCGCTGATCATCGCGATGCCGCTGGGCATCTGGGTGTTCGCCCCGCTGCGCCGCCGGGCCACCGCCGCGCTCGCGATCGCCGGGGAACGACGCCGCCGGGAGCGCGAACTGCTCCAGGCCCGGCTGCACGGCGACGCGCCACCCGACGGGGGCGGCGACCAAGAATCAGGGCGCGGTTAGCCGCTCGGCAGCCGGACGACCTGGGCCGCGTAGCTCAGGCCCGCGCCGTAACCGAGCAGCAGGGCCAGGTCGCCGGCCTTGGCCGCGCCGGTCGCCAGCAATTCGGCCATCGCCAGCGGGATGGACGCGGCGGAGGTGTTCCCGGTGTGCTCGATGTCGTTGGCCACGACCGCTTCCGGGCGCAGATCGAGGCTCTTGGCCAGCACCTCGTTGATCCGGCTGTTGGCCTGGTGCGGCAGGAACACGTCGATCTCGTCGGGCCGCACACCCGCCGCGTCCATCGCCTGCCGGCCGACCTTGCCCATCTCGAACGCCGCCCACCGGAACACCGCGCTGCCTTCGAGGCGCAGGTACGGGCGCTCGCCGGTGCGGTTGTCCAGGAAGTCGATCCACTCGATGTCCTGTCGGATGGCGGAGGCGTGCGCGCCGTCGCTGCCCCACACGGTGGGTCCGATGCCCTGGTCGGGTGTCTCGCCCACCACCACCCCGGCCGCGCCGTCGGCGAAGATGAAGCAGTTGCTCCGGTCCGTCATGTCCACGGTGCAGGACAGCTTCTCCGAACCGAGCACCAACACCTTGGCGGCCGTCCCGCCGCGAATCATGTCGGCCGCCACGCCCAGCGCGTAGCCGAAGCCCGCGCAGCCCGCCGAGATGTCGAAGGCGGGCACGCCGGTGGCACCCAACGCCGTCGCGACCGCCGGCGCGCACGGCGGGGTCTGGGTGAAATGGGTGCTGGTGGCGACGAGGACGCAATCGATGTCGGATGGCTCGAGGGACGCCTTGGTGATCGCCTCCAGCCCGGCCTCGGTGGCCATGGAGGTGACGGATTCGTCGCGCCTGGCGAACCGGCGGGTCTTGATCCCGGTCCGCGTGAAGATCCACTCGTCGGACGAGTCGATGTTCTCGCAGAGCTCGTCGTTGGTGACCACCCGCTCGGGGCGGTATGACCCCACGCTGAGCAAGCCGATGTTCGTGGGCCCGCTGGTCGCGGCAATCTGGTTCATTGCGGTCCTCCGCTATCGCCGAGCAGACGCAAAGGTACCCCAGAAGCGCCGCGCTCGGGGGTCTTTGCCCGCACTGTGGGTAGCCCTTGCCTCGTCGTTAGGTAGCCACGGCCAACGCCGTTGCGACCGCGATCGCCCACACCACCATCGCCAGCCCGGTGTCGCGCAACACCGGGATCAGCTCCGGCCCGCCGCGACCGGCGCGCACCGGCGCCGCCGCCCGCAGGGCCAGCGGTGTGGCCACCAATCCAACGGCGCACCACGGCGTCGCCACCATGAGCACCAGGGTCAACACCCCGGCGGTCCCCAGCAGCGCCTGATACAGCATCCGCGTGCGGGCATCGCCCAGCCGCACCGCCAGCGTGATCTTGCCCGAGCGCGCGTCGGTCGGAATGTCCCGCAGGTTGTTGGCCACCAGCACCGAGGAGGACAACGCCCCGATCGACACCGCCAGCACCAGCCCCACCCAGTCCACCCGCAGCGCCTGGGTGTACTGGGTGCCCAGCACGGCGACGAGCCCGAAGAACAGGAACACCGCGATCTCGCCAAAACCGGCGTAGCCGTAGGGTTTCGACCCGCCGGTGTACAGCCACGCCCCGGCGATGCAGGCCGCGCCCACCGCGATCAGCCACGGCGCGCTGCACAGCGCCAGCGCGAGGCCGGCCAGCGCGCCGACGGTCAGGCTGGTGACCGCGGCGGCCAGCACCGCGCGCGGCGCCGCCAGCCGCGAGCCGACCAGGCGCACCGGCCCGGCCCGGTCGTCGTCGGTGCCACGGATGCCGTCGGAGTAGTCGTTGGCGTAGTTGACGCCGATGGTGAGCGCGAGCGCGACGGCCAGCGCCAGCAACGCCTTCCACCACACCGCGGACCCCAGCCACGCCGCCGCCCCGGTGCCCGCGACCACCGGCGCGACCGCGTTGGGCAACGTCCGCGGCCGCGCACCCGAAATCCACTGCCCGAAATTGGCCACACGAACATCCTGCCAGGACGCGGGCCGCGGCCCGCGCGCCCGCACCGGCGATCGCCGGAGGCGTCATGCACCACAATGGTCGGATGCTCGGAGTCATCGGCGGCAGCGGCTTCTACACCTTCTTCGGATCCGACACCCACGACGTCACCGTCGACACTCCCTACGGGCCGCCCAGCGCCCCGGTCACCGTCGGCGCCATCGGCGACCACGAGGTGGCCTTCCTGCCCCGCCACGGCGCCAAGCACGAATTCTCCGCGCACACCGTGCCGTATCGGGCCAACATGTGGGCGCTGCGCAAGCTCGGCGTGCGGCGGGTGCTCGCGCCGTGCGCGGTGGGCAGCCTCAACCCCGAACTCGGCCCGGGCGCCGTCGTGGTGCCCGACCAGCTCGTCGACCGCACCCGCGGCCGCGCCGACACCTATTTCGACTCCGGCGGCATCCACGTCGACTTCGCCGACCCGTACTGCCCGGCGCTGCGCGACGCGGTCACCGGCCTGCCCGACGTCGTCGACGGCGGCACCATGGTGGTGATCCAGGGACCGCGCTTTTCCACCCGCGCCGAAAGCCGGTGGTTCGCCTCGGCCGGTTTCTCGCTGGTGAACATGACCGGCTATCCCGAGGCGGTGCTCGCCCGTGAACTCGAAATGTGCTACGCGGCAATCGCTTTGGTGACCGACCTGGATGCCGGGGTGAACGCGGGCGAGGGCGTGAAGACGGTCGACGTGTTCGCGCAATTCGAGAAGAACGTCGAAGTGTTCAAGACGCTGGTGCGCCAGGCGATCGCCCGGGTCGCCGCCGAGCGCAGCTGCACGCACTGCCTGCCGCACGCGGGCGTCACCTTGCCCATCGAGCTGCCGTGAGGGTGCTGCTGACCGGGGCGGCCGGGTTCATCGGGTCGCGGGTGGACGCCGCGCTGCGGGCGGCCGGACACGAGGTGGTCGCCCTGGACGCGTTGCTGCCCGCCGCGCACGGCCCGAATGCGGTGCTGCCGCGGGGATGTCACCGCGTCGACGTGCGCGACGCCGACGCGCTGGCACCCCTGCTGGCGGGCGTGGACGTGGTGTGCCATCAGGCGGCGATGGTGGGTGCGGGCGTGGACGCCGCCGACGCCCCCGCCTACGGCGGCCACAACGACCTGGCCACCACGGTCCTGCTGGCCCAGATGTTCGCCGCCGGGGTGCGCCGCCTGGTGCTGGCCTCGTCGATGGTGGTCTACGGGCAGGGGAGCTATCACTGCGAGCGGCACGGGCCCGTGGATCCGCTGCCGCGGCGGCGCGCCGACCTCGACGCCGGGGCCTTCGAGCACCGCTGCCCGCTCGGCGGGGAGGAACTGGACTGGCGCCTGGTCGGCGAGGACGCCTGCCTGCGGCCGCGAAGTCTCTACGCCGCCAGCAAGACCGCCCAAGAGCATTACGCCCTGGCCTGGGCGGAGGCCACGGGCGCCTCGGTGGTGGCGCTGCGCTACCACAACGTCTACGGTCCGGGCATGCCGCGCGACACCCCCTACTCCGGGGTGGCGGCCATCTTCCGCTCGGCGCTGGAAAAGGGCGATCCGCCAAGGGTTTTCGAAGACGGCGGCCAGATGCGCGATTTCGTCCACGTCGACGACGTGGCCGCCGCCAACGTCGCGGCCATGCAGCGACGCGAGGGGTTCACCGCGGTCAATGTGTGCTCGGGACAACCCATTTCGATTTTGGAGGTGGCCGGCGCGCTGTGCGACGCACGCGGCGGCTCGCTGTCCCCGGTGGTCACCGGACAGTACCGCAGCGGCGACGTGCGCCACATCGTCGCCGACCCGTCCCGGGCCGCCGAGGTGCTGGGGTTCCGTGCGGCCGTCACGCCCGGGGACGGGCTGCGTGAATTCGCGTTCGCGCCCCTGCGGTGAGCGCTAGCCCTGCGGCGGACGGTAGATCTGCGGCTTCTGCGCGGCGATCTGCCGCGTTCCGGTGTCGTCGCCGCGGAAGATCCGGGGCCCGCCCGCCAGCGGCGGGATCTCGGTGGTCGGCGGTTCGTGGTCGGCGCCGGCGCCGCTGGGGATGCGGGTGGTCGCCGCGGCCGACGGTCCCGCCACGTGGGGGACGGGGACCCGGGTGGTCGGTGCCGCCGCGTTCGCCGCGGCGGCGCGCCGGCGGGCGGCGCGGCGGGCCAGCCGCCGACCGCGCAACTGCCCGGTGACGATGGCCGCCACCAGGATGCCCAGCGCCAGGCCGCACAACGTCACGTCGAACGTGCTGGTGATCTGCTGGGCCAGGTTGTTGCCGTAAACCGGGTGCAGCGCAGGCGAATTGGGCGAGTCCGCGAACCGCGGCGCCAGCTCGACGCCCACGATCACGCGGGCGACGCTGAGCGCGGCGACCAGCCCGCACAGCGACGTGACCATCCGCGCCGACATTGTGGCCAGCCTGCGGCGCAGCCAGAACGCCAGCACCGCCGTGATGAGATCGAACGCGGCCAGCACGATGCTGTCGTACCGGGAGAACGGGTAATTCAGAATCACGCCGACGACCAGGTCGGTGATCCGCATCGCCACCGACCCCACGCACCAGATGGCGATCAGCAGCAAGCCATTTCGGGCGGTCTCGCGCCACGCGGATTCCTCCGTCGTCGAAGCGTTGCGGTGCCCGAACAGCGCCCGCGGCGCGAACAGCGCCGCCCCGGCCGCCCACGCCAGGTAGCCCTCGAACCCGACTCCGGCGGTGGACGTGTTCTGCGCGATGCCGTGGAACGCGTCGAGGTCACGACCGGCGGGCAAGAACCACACCAGGATCCCGGCGGCCAGCGTCGAGGCGCCGAGGGCGGTGATGGTCAGCCGGCTCGCCCGGGCGCTGCGCAGCAGCCACCTGGAGGCGACCAGGACCGCGACCAATGCCACCACGCCATACACCACCGCGGTCACGATCACCGCGATGTTCTGCTTGCCGAATTCCTGCGCGCCGCCGGTGCTTTGCAGGGCGTACCGCACCCGCCAGTACAGGTTGAAACCGAAGCTGAGCACCGCCGCGATCATCGACAGCGCGCCGATGACCCGCGCCGATCTGTGCCAGCCGGTGGACTCGTCGCCCGCCGGAACCGGTCCGGCCAGTGCGCCGGCCGGCACCGCCTGGGCGCTCAACAGCGCGCCGGCGACCCCGGCCCACGCGCCCGGACCGACGCCGCCCGGCACGTTGACCGTGCCGCCCAGGCGGACGGTCTCGTACGCGTCGAACACCACGAAGCCGAGCACCAGCAGCAGGTAGGGGACGTTGAGCGCCAGGCGAAGCCGGGCGGCCCGCGCGGGGTTGAACCGCGCGCCGCTCGAGCGCCAGGAACCCGCCAGGGCGACGGCGGCGACGGCCAGCACCGTCACCGCGATCAACACCGCGGCCCAGGTCGCGCTGCTGTTCGGGATTCCCAGGCCGAAGTAGAGGTTCCACGGCAGGAACAGCGCGAGCACCAGCAGCACCACCGCGGCCAGGTCGCCGGCGACGTGCCGGTAGCGCCCGCTCGCCGCGGGAGCCGGCACGCCGCCACCCGTGGCGTGTGGGCGGATGATGCGGGTCGCCGGCGCCTGCTCGTCCTGACCGCGGATGGGGCCGGTAGGCGTGTCGTCGCTGCTCTGGCTCACCATGCCCCCAGGGATTCAAGGACCGACATTCGTGGCGCAGTTTCGGGTGTTCGGCCGGGAATCACCCCGCCGAGCCAAGTGCACTGCTCGCTTGCGAACATATTCTCCGTTCGGATGCCGTGGCAGTGGCTGGGAGCGACCGCTGGGGCGGAGACGATTCCGCGGCGACCGTCCTGTCGTTCGAAAAGCTGGTTACGCTGCGCTAGTAGGCAAAGCCTGTCGCCTGAGTGACTGACACTGCCAACGGTATCGCAAGTGTAGTGATGCCGGGACATGCTGGTTGCGGGGTAGCCAGGGTGAAGGAGAAGCGGGATGGACGTCGTTTTGGGGGTCGCGGTCACCGGCCCCGTCGCCCGCTTGGCGCTCGTCGGGCCGGGCGCGCAGGGGGAGGTGATCGACCAATCCGTCGTCGACCTCGCCGGCAATCCGATCGGGACGCTGACCGAGACCGTGGTCGGCACGAACCGGCTGCTGGCCGACGAGAACCACCGGCTGGTCGGCACCCGGGTGTGCTGGACCGACCACCCCGCCGCCGACCGGTTGCGGCGGGCCCTGGAGGATTCCGGCGTCCACAACGTGGCGGTGCTCTCGGAGTCGCAGGCGGTGGCCGCCCTGATGCGCGCGGCCGGGCGACCGGGCGCGGCGCTGGTGATGGATGAGGCGACGGCCACGCTGTCGATGGTGGGTTCGGGCGACGGCGATCCTGACGCGCCGCCGACCGTGCTGGCCACCCAGCCGCTGGCCGAAGCCCCCGGCGGCGATGCGACCGCCGCGTTCCACACCATGATGGCCAGCCTCGGCGCCCACCAGGACGCCCCGCAGGACGTGTATCTGCTGGGCGCCTCGCCGGATCTGAACCGGGTCGCCGACGAGCTTCGCGACGGCTCGACCATGCGCGTG
>NZ_QMEV01000049.1 GCF_003284935.1 Mycobacterium colombiense | reverse complement strand
AACGCCTCCCGGCTGATGCCGTCTGGCTAGCGCAGCGGGCGGATCATTGGGCGACGGCGACGGCGAGGCGCCGGTTGGGGCTAGATCCCCTCTCCCGCACCAGCATTGCGACGAGCACTGCGCCGGCCGCCAGCAGCGCGCCCACAAACCACACGGTCGCCGGCCAGCCGCCGACGCCGTAGACGAGACCGCCCAAGGCGCCCGCCACCGACCCGCCCAGGTAGTAGCTGAACAGGTACAGCGCGGACGCCTCCGCGCGGTCGCGGTGGGCCACCGCGCCCACCCAGCCGCTGGCGACGGTGTGCGCGGCGAAGAGTCCGCCGGTGAACACGCCGACACCGACCACGATGACGGCCAGCGCGTGCGGGATGGTCAGCAGCAGGCCGGCCGCGGTGATCGGTAACGCGTAGCCGAGCACCAGCCTTCGCCCCCTGCGGTCGGCGAGGCGCCCGGCCACGACCGACGTCGCGGTGCCCACCAGGTAGAGGACGAACAACACGCCGACCACCGAGGATGCCAATCCGAAGGGCCGGTCGGTCAGTCGGTACCCGAGGTAGTTGTAGACCGTGACGAACGCCCCCATCACCACGGACCCCAGCGCAAACAGCTTCAGCAGCACGGGGTTTCGCGCATGCGCGGCGAGGTTGCGCACGGTGTCGCGCACGCTTGCCGCCTTCGGGGTGAAGAACTGCGACCTGGGCACCAACCGCGCGAACACGGCCGTGCCGGCCAGCGTCAGCACCGAGCACACCAACAGCGCGACCCGCCAATTGCTGACGTCGACCACCAGGGACGGCACGATCCGCCCGACCAGCCCACCAACCGTCGTCCCCGCGACATAGCGGCCCATCGCTGAACCGAGCGAGGAGCCATGCACTTCCTCGGCCAGGAATGCCATGGCGACCGCCGGGATGCCGGCCAACGCGACGCCGTGCAGCGCGCGTCCCGCCAGCAGCACGCTGAGGGACGGACTCAGCGGCAACAACAGCCCGATGACGCTGGACGCTATGCCTGACGTGAGCATCACGGTGACGCGCCCGTAGCGCTCGGATAGCGCGCTGGCGGGGATGATCGACACCGCCAACATGCCCGTCGTCAGTGAGATCGTCAGCGCCGCGGTGGCCGGCGTGATCCGGTAGGCCGCCGACAACGCCGGGAGAAGCGCCTGCGTGCAGTACATCGCCGCGAAACTGGACAACCCGGCGCCGTACAGCGCGATCGTCATTCGCCGGTATCCCTTGGATCCGGCCCGATGCGCGACGAGCTGAGGCATGGCCACCATGCTTCGGCCGGCGTGACCAAAAAGGAAATGAATTATTTCCTGCGGCGGGCCCAGCTGGAGCTCGATTCGGCCAGGCGCGCCATCGATGACCTGACGAACCCGGCCCTCAGCGAGATCCGGTTGGCCTTCCTGAGTTCGTTCGGGTCGACGGTGGTTCCGCGCTTGATCGCGCGATTCGGGGAATCGGCACCGCGGGTGACGTTCACGCTAGAGGAGGGGCCCGCCGAATCGATCGGCGATCGTGTGCGGTCCGGCGTCGTCGACATCGGAGTGGTATCACCGCGGCCGCGCAAGCGAACGCTGGCCTGGCGCAGCCTGTTTCGTCAACGGCTCGGTATCGCCGTGCCCCAGGGCCACCGGTTCTCGCACGATGCGACGGTGTCCATGATCGATCTGGCCGACGAGCGCTTCGTGACCATGCGCCGCGGATTCGGCATGCGCGGACTGCTCGACGAGCTCTGTGCCGCAGCGCAATTTCGGCCCCGGATCGGCTTGGAAGCCCCGACCCTCACGACAGTCGCCGGCCTGGTCGCCGCCGGCCTGGGCGTCAGCCTGGTGCCCATCGACGGCAGCGAGTACGCGCCGGGGGTGCGCGTGCTGCGGCTGGCCGACGCCGACGCCTACCGCGACGTCGGCATGGTCTGGAATTCCGATCGACCGCTGTCTCGCTCGGCACGCGACTTCATCGCGGCCGCCGCCGCGGTAGAGCACCACCCGACGAGCCCGACCAGCTGAACGCGACGTGCGCGGGCGCGGCTCAGACCGCGATCTGGTGGTGGCGGGTCTGGTTGCCGCCACACCGCTTCGCCTCATACATCGCGGTGTCGGCGTGGGCGACCAACTGGTGAAACGCGTGCTCGGCGTAGTCCGAGACGACGCTGCTCAACGCCAGGGTGGCGATCCCGACGCTGGCCGTCACGGACACGTCCACTCCCGCCACGGCGTCACAAAGCTGCCGGCCCCACTCCGGCAGCTGTTCGGTCGTCACGATGTCGGCGACCAGGAATTCCTCCCCGCCGACGCGACCGACGATGGCGCTCTCCCCGCATGCGCCTGTCAAGGTGTCCGCCACCGCGATCAGCGCCTCGTCGCCGGCGGCGTGCCCGCGGCTATCGTTGAGCTCTTTGAAGCGGTCCAGATCGACCATGGCCACCGCCAGGAACATGTGATGGGCGCCGGCCAGCATCCGGCCGACGATCGCCCGGTCGCAGGCCCTCCGGTTCAACAGCCCGGTCAGGGGGTCGCGGTTGGAGCGCAAAAGATCAATCCAGAGCGCGCGCACGATGACTTGAATGGCGAGCGGCACGACGACGTTGAGCTCCAGGACCAGGAAGTAGCCGGTGAAGGCCAGCAACGCCTGTCCCGTAGCCGCCAGTCGTATCGCCTGCCAGACCCCGATGCCGCATGCCACGCAGAAGTTCACCGCCATCAGCCTGGTGGTGTGGAAGAACGCGATGTAGCCGCCGGTCACCGCTAGCGCCGAGCACGACATCAGCCCGACGAGTGGCTGGGGCTGCCACAGACAACCGCCACCGATGGAAACACAGCCGGTCATGATGTAGAAAATGGACTGGCGCCGAGTGGGCCACCCGCTCAACCACAGCACGGCCATGCCCAAGCCGATCACGGCGGACACGAGGGAAACCACCAGCGCCACAACCGGATACAATGGGACGGGGCCCCAAAACACGTTGACCGGTACCAACACCAACGAGGCGGCCACCACGGCCAAAATCCTGCGGGTACTGGTGCTCAATCCATGCGCTTGCAAATAGCCTGTCAGCCAATCGAAATGGTCCTCTTGGCCCCACCAGGTCGCCACCCGCTTCATCGGTTCGCCTTTCCCCGAACTCGCTCACCCGTCGGGTCACACCACCAGAACCAGCGAGCCGGATCACAGTAAATACCATCGGGCGCGGTAAAAGCCTGGATTGGACGAGAAAGGCGCATCAGTAGGGTGAGCCGCCGACGTGGTCGATCGGCCGTCCCGGCGCATCCCACGACGATGTCGGTTTTCCGCCAGTTTTGTCGGTCGCCGGGTGTAAGTCTGGAACCGTGCACGACGATTTCGAACGCTGCTACCGCGCGGTCCAGTCCAAGGACGCCCGGTTCGACGGCTGGTTCGTCACCGCGGTGCTGACCACCCGGATCTACTGCCGGCCCAGCTGCCCGGTGCGGCCCCCGTTCGCCCGTAACGTGCGGTTCTATCCGACGGCCGCCGCCGCGCAGCGCGCCGGCTTTCGCGCGTGCAAGCGGTGCCGACCCGACGCCTCCCCAGGGTCCCCGGAGTGGAACGTGCGGGGCGACATCGTGGCGCGAACGATGCGGCTGATCGCCGACGGCACGGTGGACCGTGCAGGGGTCGCCGGCCTGGCCGCCGGCCTCGGCTACACCACCCGGCAGCTGGAGCGCCTCCTGCAGGCCGAGGTGGGGGCAGGTCCGCTCGCCCTGGCCCGCGCGCAGCGCGCGCAAACCGCGCGCGTGCTGATCGAGACGACGGATCTGCCGTTCGGCGACGTCGCCTTCGCCGCCGGCTTTTCCAGCATCCGTCAGTTCAACGACACGGTGCGCTCGGTGTTCGAGAACACACCGAGCGCGCTGCGGCGGCGCGCGGTGACACGCCCCGCGTCGGCCCCGAATTCGCCTGGCACGGTGTGCCTTCGGCTCCCGGTACGCACGCCCTTTGCGTACGCCGGTGTGTTCGGTCATCTGGCGGCGGGCACGGTGCCCGGGTGCGAGGAGATCCGCGATGGCGCCTACCGGCGAAGTCTGCGCCTGCCGTTCGGCAACGCGATCGTCGCCCTGACGCCCGCCGTCGATCATGTCCGTTGCGTGCTCGTGCTCGACGACTTCCGCGACCTGACGACGGCCATCGCGCGCTGCCGGCGCCTACTGGACCTCGATGCCGACCCGGAAGCCGTGGACGAAGCGCTCAGCGCGGACGAGGACTTCAGCGCCGTCGTAGCCAAGGCGCCCGGGCAGCGAATCCCGCGCACGGTCGACGAGGCCGAACTCGCGGTCCGCGCGGTGCTGGGCCAGCAGGTGTCCACCAAGGCGGCGAGCACGCACGCCGGCCGCTTGGTCGCTGCCTACGGGCAGCCGATCAACGATCCGCAGGGATCGTTGACCCACACCTTCCCGTCGGTCGAGCAGCTGGCAGAGATCGACCCCGTTCATCTGGCGGTGCCCAAAGCCCGGCAGCGAACGCTGAGCGCCCTGGTCGCCGGCCTGGCCGACGGAAGCGTCGTGCTGAGCGCCGGGTGTGACTGGGACAGGGCCCGAACACAACTGCTCGCCTTGCCCGGGGTCGGCCCGTGGACCGCGGAGGTCATCGCCATGCGCGGCCTCGGCGATCCCGACGCGTTTCCCGCCAGCGACCTGGGCTTGCGCGTGGCCGCCAAACAGCTGGGCCTGCCGTCCGACGACCGATCCCTTGCCGCGCACAGTGCGCGGTGGCGCCCATGGCGTTCCTATGCCACCCAATACCTTTGGACCACTCTCGAGCATCCGGTAAACCAATGGCCGCCGCAGGAGGTCGCATGATTCGCCCCGCCGAGGATGCAGACCGAAGCGATGAGGAGTTGCGCGCATGATCGAGTACCGCACCATCGACAGCCCGATCGGGCTGCTGACCCTGGCCGGCCGCGGCCCGGTGCTGACGAATCTACGGATGGTCGACCAGACCTACGAACCGAATCGCGCCGGCTGGTCGCCCAACCCCCGGGCGTTTGGTGAGGCCGTCGAACAACTCGCCGCGTATTTCGCCGGCGAGCTGACGCATTTCGATCTCGAGCTCGACCTGAGAGGGACCGAATTTCAGCGCCGGGTATGGCGGGCGCTGCTGACCATTCCGTATGGCGAGACCCGCTCGTACGGTGAAATCGCCGAGCAGATCGCGGCGCCGGGCGCCGCCCGCGCGGTCGGTTTGGCCAACGGCCACAACCCGATCGCCATCGTCGTTCCCTGCCATCGCGTCATCGGGGCCAACGGGAGTCTCACCGGCTTCGGCGGTGGGCTCGGCCGAAAGCGCACATTGCTCGAATTGGAAAAGCAACGGGAAAATCTCACGCTATTCGATTAACCGGAAATGCAAAAACACCCCCGTTGCCGGGGGTGTTTTTGTGTATGTTCGGCGGTGTCCTACTTTTCCACCCGTATGGGCAGTATCATCGGCGCTGACAGGCTTAGCTTCCGGGTTCGGAATGGGACCGGGCGTTTCCCTGTCGCTGTGGCCGCCGTAACTCTATTTAAATTTGTTTGGTGGGGGGCGTGGTGTTCCGCGGCATTGCTGCCGTGAAATGGACTGTGGTTGCGATTGTGTGTTGGTAAGTTTTCGGCCGGTTAGTGCCAGTTCCCTGCACCCATTACTGGGCTTCCAGGTCTGGCCTATCAAACCCGTGGTCTGCGGGGGGCCTTATCCCTCTAAAAGGGTGAGAAACCTGATCTTGGAGAAGGTTTCCCGCTTAGATGCTTTCAGCGGTTATCCTGTCCGAACGTGGCTATCCAGCCGTGCCCCTGGTGGGACAACTGGTATACCAGAGGTTCGTCCGTCCCGGTCCTCTCGTACTAGGGACAGGTTTCCTCAAGTTTCTGACGCGCGCGGCGGATAGAGACCGAACTGTCTCACGACGTTCTAAACCCAGCTCGCGTGCCGCTTTAATGGGCGAACAGCCCAACCCTTGGGACCTGCTCCAGCCCCAGGATGCGACGAGCCGACATCGAGGTGCCAAACCATCCCGTCGATATGGACTCTTGGGGAAGATCAGCCTGTTATCCCCGGGGTACCTTTTATCCGTTGAGCGACACCCCTTCCACTCAGAGGTGCCGGATCACTAGTCCCGACTTTCGTCCCTGCTTGACTTGTAAGTCTCGCAGTCAAGCTCCCTTGTGCACTTACACTCAACACCTGATTGCCGTCCAGGTTGAGGGAACCTTTGGGCGCCTCCGTTACATTTTAGGAGGCAACCGCCCCAGTTAAACTACCCGCCAGGCACTGTCCGTGAACCCGATAAGGGTTCGACGTTAGGTGTCCAATACGATCAGAGTGGTATTTCAACAACGACTCCATACAAACTGGCGTCTGTACTTCAAAGTCTCCCACCTATCCTACACAAACCGTACCGAACACCAATACCAAGTTGTAGTGAAGGTCCCGGGGTCTTTTCGTCCTGCCGCGCGTAACGAGCATCTTTACTCGTAGTGCAATTTCGCCGAGTCTATGGTTGAGACAGTTGGGAAGTCGTTACGCCATTCGTGCAGGTCGGAACTTACCCGACAAGGAATTTCGCTACCTTAGGATGGTTATAGTTACCACCGCCGTTTACTGGGGCTTAAATTCTCCGCTTCACCTTACGGTTAACGGGTCCTCTTAACCTTCCAGCACCGGGCAGGCGTCAGTCCGTATACATCGTCTTGCGACTTCGCACGGACCTGTGTTTTTAGTAAACAGTCGCTACCCACTGGTTTCTGCGGCCGAATCCCGCTCCCACCGCAAGGGTGTTCACGGTATTCCGGCCCCCCTTCTCCCGAAGTTACGGGGGCATTTTGCCGAGTTCCTTAACCATAGTTATCTCGTACGCCTTGGTATTCTCTACCTGACCACCTGTGTTGGTTTGGGGTACGGGCCGTGTATGTGCTCGCTAGAGGCTTTTCTTGGCAGCAGAGGATCACCGAATTCGCCTCAATCGGCTATGCATCACCTCTCGGGATTAATGAGCGACGGATTTGCCTATCGCTCTCCCTACGGGCTTGCCCCAGTATTACCACTGACTGGTACGGCTACCTTCCTGCGTCACCCCATCGCTTGACTACTACCAGCGAAGGTCCCACGCAGCCCCGAAACTCCATGCCCCCGAAGGGGAATGGTCGATCCGGTTTTGGGTGGTTAGTACCGCTGATTCATCAGGGACGCCTATACACGGGTACGGGAATATCAACCCGTTGTCCATCGACTACGCCTGTCGGCCTCGCCTTAGGTCCCGACTCACCCTGGGCGGACTGGCCTGGCCCAGGAACCCTTGGTCTTACGGCGGGCAAGGTTCTCACTTGCCTTATCGCTACTCATGCCTGCATTCTCACTCCCCCACCCTCCACCACCGGTTACCCGGAGGCTTCGCTGAGTGAGGGACGCTCCCCTACCCACACTCACCGTACGGTGAATGTGCCGCGGCTTCGGCGGTGTGCTTGAGCCCCGCTACATTATCGGCGCATAATCACTTGACCAGTGAGCTATTACGCACTCTTTCAAGGGTGGCTGCTTCTAAGCCAACCTCCTGGTTGTCTCTGCGACTACACATCCTTTTCCACTTAGCACACGCTTAGGGGCCTTAGCCGGCGATCTGGGCTGTTTCCCTTTCGACGTACGGAGCTTATCCCCCGCCGTCTCACTGCCACGCTTTACACCACGGCATTCGGAGTTTGGCTGACGTCAGTAACCTAGTAGGGCCCATCGGCCATCCAGTAGCTCTACCTCCGTGGTGAACCACGCAACGCTGCACCTAAATGCATTTCGGGGAGAACCAGCTATCACGGAGTTTGATTGGCCTTTCACCCCTACCCACAGCTCATCCCCTCAGTCTTCAACCTAAGTGGGTTCGGGCCTCCACGCGGTCTTACCCGCGCTTCACCCTGGCCATGGGTAGATCACTCCGCTTCGGGTCCAGAACACGCCACTACACCCCAAAGGGGATGCGCCCTATTCAGACTCGCTTTCGCTGCGGCTACCCCACACGGGTTAACCTCGCGACGTGTCCCTGACTCGCAGGCTCATTCTTCAAAAGGCACGCCATCACCCCACGAAGAGGCTTTGACGGATTGTAGGCACACGGTTTCAGGTACTATTTCACTCCCCTCCCGGGGTACTTTTCACCATTCCCTCACGGTACTAATCCGCTATCGGTCATCGAGAAGTATTTAGGCTTACCGGGTGGTCCCGGCAGATTCACAGCAGATTCCACGGGCCCGCTGCTACTCGGGAACTGATACAAGGTAGGTGTCGGGTTTTCGCGTACCGGGCTCTCACCGTCTACGGCAGGCCATCCCAGGCCACTTCTGCTAACCACGACACTTTCTGACTACCCCTCAGCCAGGTAGAGCTGAGACATATCACTCCCACAACACCGCGCACACAACCCCTACCCGGTTATACATGCGTGCGGTTTAGCCTGTTCCGCGTTCGCTCGCCACTACTGACGGAATCACAATTGTTTTCTTCTCCTACGGGTACTGAGATGTTTCACTTCCCCGCGTTACCTCCCGCACCCTATATATTCAGATGCGGGTAACACGACATCACTCGTGCTGGGTTTCCCCATTCGGAAATCCTCGGATCAATGCTCGGTTGACAGCTCCCCGAGGCATATCGCAGCCTCCCACGTCCTTCATCGGCTCTCGATGCCAAGGCATCCACCATGCGCCCTTAAACACTTACTTACACACAAAAACCAAAGAAGAAATTACACATTTCGATGAACACGCCGGCCACGAAGGACCACGCGTTCATCTAGATGCTCGCAACCACTATCCAATACTCAAACACCACACCCCACCACCAAGATGGAGGGACTCCACACGGATCGACCGAGTGTTGTCTCAGGGCCCAATAGTGTGTCTGGCAATCATTTGCTGTTGTGCACCCGGTTTTCGTCCACTACAGACGAGAACCCCTCACGGCTCGCACTCCACCAATTGGAGTGCTTTTCGTGGTGCTCCTTAGAAAGGAGGTGATCCAGCCGCACCTTCCGGTACGGCTACCTTGTTACGACTTCGTCCCAATCGCCGATCCCACCTTCGACAGCTCCCTCCAAAAGGTTAGGCCACTGGCTTCGGGTGTTACCGACTTTCATGACGTGACGGGCGGTGTGTACAAGGCCCGGGAACGTATTCACCGCAGCGTTGCTGATCTGCGATTACTAGCGACTCCGACTTCATGGGGTCGAGTTGCAGACCCCAATCCGAACTGAGACCGGCTTTAAAAGGATTCGCTTAACCTTACGGCATCGCAGCCCTTTGTACCGGCCATTGTAGCATGTGTGAAGCCCTGGACATAAGGGGCATGATGACTTGACGTCATCCCCACCTTCCTCCGAGTTGACCCCGGCAGTCTCTCACGAGTCCCCGGCATTACCCGCTGGCAACATGAGACAAGGGTTGCGCTCGTTGCGGGACTTAACCCAACATCTCACGACACGAGCTGACGACAGCCATGCACCACCTGCACACAGGCCACAAGGGAACGCCTATCTCTAGACGCGTCCTGTGCATGTCAAACCCAGGTAAGGTTCTTCGCGTTGCATCGAATTAATCCACATGCTCCGCCGCTTGTGCGGGCCCCCGTCAATTCCTTTGAGTTTTAGCCTTGCGGCCGTACTCCCCAGGCGGGGTACTTAATGCGTTAGCTACGGCACGGATCCCAAGGAAGGAAACCCACACCTAGTACCCACCGTTTACGGCGTGGACTACCAGGGTATCTAATCCTGTTCGCTCCCCACGCTTTCGCTCCTCAGCGTCAGTTACTGCCCAGAGACCCGCCTTCGCCACCGGTGTTCCTCCTGATATCTGCGCATTCCACCGCTACACCAGGAATTCCAGTCTCCCCTGCAGTACTCTAGTCTGCCCGTATCGCCCGCACGCTCACAGTTAAGCCGTGAGATTTCACGAACAACGCGACAAACCACCTACGAGCTCTTTACGCCCAGTAATTCCGGACAACGCTCGCACCCTACGTATTACCGCGGCTGCTGGCACGTAGTTGGCCGGTGCTTCTTCTCCACCTACCGTCAATCCGAGAAAACCCGGACCTTCGTCGATGGTGAAAGAGGTTTACAACCCGAAGGCCGTCATCCCCCACGCGGCGTCGCTGCATCAGGCTTGCGCCCATTGTGCAATATTCCCCACTGCTGCCTCCCGTAGGAGTCTGGGCCGTATCTCAGTCCCAGTGTGGCCGGACACCCTCTCAGGCCGGCTACCCGTCGTCGCCTTGGTAGGCCATCACCCCACCAACAAGCTGATAGGCCGCGGGCCCATCCCACACCGCAAAAGCTTTCCACCAAAAGACATGCGTCTAAAGGTCCTATTCGGTATTAGACCCAGTTTCCCAGGCTTATCCCGAAGTGCAGGGCAGATTGCCCACGTGTTACTCACCCGTTCGCCACTCGAGTACCTCCGAAGAGGCCTTTCCGTTCGACTTGCATGTGTTAAGCACGCCGCCAGCGTTCGTCCTGAGCCAGGATCAAACTCTCCAAACAAAATCTCCTCGCAAGGCGAGTTGAATTTCAAATCAGAGATACCTGACAAGACGCCAAAAACTGGCATCAAAAAAGCGACCATACCCACACACGGGGGGTGCGAAATATGGTCAAAAAACAACAACAAATAAAAAGACCAAACACACTATTGAGTTCTCAAACAACACTTGTTTCGCCCGTTTTGGGGCAACCCTGCCAGCTTAATACAGATCCGGCAGGTAAGTCAACTCCCAATTTTGATCTGCGAGAGACCGTCTCGGGAGCAGCCGTGCCAGGCTAGTACCAATCCAGCGAGGGAGTCAAGGCCCCGCTCTCGTCCACCTTCGCGTTGGTGATCGCGCTTGTGGGGCACTGACTTTGGTTACTGTACCCGCTCGATCTCCGCTCCCAAAATCGCCAGGTTTTCCACGAACAACGGGTAGCCGCGATCGATGTGGAAGACGTCGTGGACCTCGGTGTCTCCGTCGGCGACAAGCCCGGCCAATACCAGGCCCGCGCCGGCCCGGATGTCCGAACACCACACCGGCGCGCTCGACAATTGCGGCAGCCCCCGAACGACGGCGTGGTGCCCGTCGGTTCGGGCATCGGCGCCCAGGCGAATCATTTCTTCGACGAACCGAAAGCGCGCCTCGAATACGTTCTCGGTGATCATCGAGGTGCCGTCGGCGATCGAGGCCAGGGCGATGGCCATCGGCTGCAGGTCAGTCGGGAACCCGGGGAAAGGCAGCGTCGCCACATTGACGGCCTTTGGGCGCTCGTACTGCGCCACCCGGAAGCTGTCGTCGGTCTGGGTCACGGTGGCGCCGGCATCGTGCAACTTGTGCAGCACCACCTGCAGGTGCGCGGGGTCGATGCCCGTCACCGTGATGTCGCCGCGGGTGATCGCGGCGGCGATCCCCCACGTGGCGGCGACGATGCGATCCCCGATGACCCGATGCTCGGTCGGGTGCAGCTTCGGGACGCCCGTGATGGTCATAGTCGGCGAACCCGCGCCTTCGATCTGCGCACCCATCTGGTTCAACATCGTGCACAGGTCCACGACGTCGGGCTCGCGCGCCGCGTTGTGGATGACGGTCACACCCTCGGCCACGACCGCGGCCATCAGGATGTTCTCGGTGGCCCCCACCGAGGGGAACTCCAGCTGAATCTCCGCGCCGCGCAACGTATCGGCCTGCGCCACCACGCATCCGTGCTCGATGTTGCACTGCGCGCCGAGCTGGCGCAGGCCGGCCTGGTGCATGTCCAGTGGGCGCGATCCGATCGCGTCGCCGCCCGGCAGCGCGACCCGGGCGCGCTTGCACCGGCCGACCAGCGGTCCCAGCACGCACACCGACGCGCGGAACTGTCGCACCGCGGCAAAGTCGGCATCGTATTTCGGCTCATCCGGAGAGGTGATTCGGGCGACGTCGCCGTCGAGTTCGACGGTTGCGCCCAACCCGCGCAGCACCTCCGCCATCAGCGGCACGTCCAGGATGTCGGGACAGTTGGTGATCGTGCTGGTTCCCTCGGCCAACAGCGTCGCGGCCATCAGCTTGAGCACGCTGTTTTTGGCGCCCCCGACTGTGACTTCGCCTGCCAACCGGTTGCCGCCGGTCACCACGAATCGCTCAGCCACCCGCGTCAGTCTAGTGAAGCGGTATCGCCTTGTCAGTCGGCCAAGCCACACCCGAGTACGGTTTGCTCATGGCTGTACACCTGACTCGCATCTACACACGGACCGGCGACGACGGCACTACGGGATTGAGCGACTTCTCGCGGGTCTCCAAGAACGATCCCCGCCTGGTGGCCTACGCCGATTGTGACGAAGCCAACGCGGCGATCGGTGTCGCGGTCGCCGTGGGCCGGCCCGACGAGCAGCTCGCGAGCGTGTTGCGCCAGATCCAGAACGACTTGTTCGATGCCGGCGCGGACCTGTCGACCCCCGTGGT
The DNA here is from genome assembly GCF_003284935.1 of Mycobacterium colombiense. GTDB lineage: Bacteria > Actinomycetota > Actinomycetes > Mycobacteriales > Mycobacteriaceae > Mycobacterium > Mycobacterium arosiense_A. Next base: position 27,760 of record NZ_QMEV01000049.1, on the reverse strand, counting down.
CGACAACCCCGAATATCCCCCGCTGCGGGTCACCCAGCCCTACATCGATCGGCTCGAAAAGTGGTGTGACACATATAACGAGCCCTTGCCGAAGCTGAATTCGTTTGTGCTGCCCGGCGGTTCGCCGTTGTCGGCGTTTCTCCACGTCGCCCGCACCGTGGTGCGCCGGGCCGAACGGTCGGCGTGGGCGGCGGTCGATGCCGCGCCCGGGCAGGTCAGCGTGCTGCCCGCGAAATACCTGAACCGCCTCTCGGATCTGCTCTTCATCCTGTCGCGGGTGGCCAACGCGGATGGCGATGTGCTGTGGAAGCCGGGCGGCGGGAACCCCGGCGGAAGTTAGCAGGGGTCCGATAGGGCGATGCGCTCTAGAGGCTGCGCCGGCGGGACCGCGGCGACGGACGCGATTCCAGCCAGGACAAGAACGCCGTCAAAGCGCCCTTGTCGAGGGCGATCTCGTACCCGGACCTGCGGTCCTGGGTGGTGTCACGTAACTCGATGACGACGATCTCATCGGTCATGATGTCGAACTCGTCACCGCGGGGTGCCCGCCTGGACACGATCTCGACGCCGCGCCGGCTCAACCGTCGGTCCGGCCACAAGCGCAGGCTGGACAGCCGGTAAAACGCGGCTTCACCACCGCGGTAACGGATTACGCCGTGGCGCCAGCCATGGCCTCCGACCGCGGGAACGTCTCGCATGATCCCCGCCGTGCCGCCCTGGCGCAGCTTCCACAACCGATAGCTCAGCGCGACGACGGCGCCCGCCAGCACGACGACGAGCACGACCATGCCAACCATGGGCGCGCTCATCGGCGGCTAGTCGATCGCGCCGACGGCGCGCAATCTCGCGCGCCCCCTGGCGGCGATGCGCGGATCGTCCGACTCAGCAGCCTCTCTGGCGGCGCTCTCGTCGATCTCCGACTCGAACTCGGCGGATTCGGCGAGGATTGTCACCGATTCCTCGGTGACGGACAGGAATCCGCCGTCCACCGCGACCCGCAGGTCGTCCTCGCCTTCTCGTTCGACGCGCACCATTGCGTCGTCGACCAACTGCGCTACCAGCGGGATGTGCCTCGGCAGGATGCCGATCTCACCGACCGTGGTGCGGGTGAACAGAAACGTTGCTTCACCCGACCAGATCTTTCGGTCGACGGCGACTATCTCAACGTTCAATTCAGCCATGCCACAAGCCTTTCAGAGCCGTTCCGCTCACGCCTCAGGATTCCAGTTTGGCGCCAAAGCTTTCAGCCTTCTTCGCCAGGTCGTCGAGGCCACCGATCAAGAAGAACGCCTGCTCCGGGATGTGGTCGAAATCGCCCTTGGCCAGGCGGTCGAATGCCTCGATCGTCTCCTTGAGCGGCACCGTCGAGCCCGGCTGGCCGGTGAACTGCTCGGCCGCCATCATGTTCTGCGACAGGAATCGCTCGATGCGCCGTGCCCGCTGAACGAGCTGCTTGTCCTCTTCGGACAGCTCGTCGATACCGAGGATCGCGATGATGTCCTGCAAGTCCTTGTACCGCTGCAGGATTCGGATGACTTCCTGCGCCACGCGGTAGTGGTCGTCACCGACAACGCTTGGGTCGAGGATGGTCGAGCTCGATGCCAGCGGGTCCACCGCCGGAAAGATGCCCTTGGAGAACACGTTTCGGGACAGCTCGGTGGTCGCGTCCAGGTGCGCGAAGGTCGTTGCCGGCGCCGGGTCGGTGTAGTCGTCGGCAGGCACATAGACGGCCTGCATCGAGGTGATCGACTTGCCTCGCGTCGAGGTGATGCGCTCCTGCAACTCGCCCATCTCGTCGGCCAGCGTCGGCTGGTAACCCACCGCGGAGGGCATCCGGCCGAGCAGTGTCGAGACCTCCGAACCGGCCTGGGTGAATCGGAAGATGTTGTCGATGAACAGCAGCACGTCCTGCCCAGCCTCGTCACGGAACCACTCGGCCATGGTCAGCGCGGACAGCGCCACCCGCATACGGGTGCCGGGCGGCTCGTCCATCTGACCGAACACCAGCGCGGTGTCCTTGAGCACATCGGCTTCCTTCAGCTCGACCCACAGGTCGTTGCCCTCACGGGTGCGCTCACCAACGCCAGCGAAAACCGAAGTGCCACCAAAGTTTCGGGCGATACGGTTGATCATCTCCTGGATCAACACGGTCTTGCCCACGCCGGCACCGCCGAACAGCGCGATCTTGCCGCCACGCACGTACGGGGTGAGCAGGTCGACGACCTTCAGGCCCGTCTCGAGCATCTCGGTGCGGGGCTCGAGCTCCTCGAAAGGCGGCGGTTTGCGGTGAATCGACCAGTGCTCGAAATCTTCTCCATAGCCCGGCTTATCGAGGCAATGCCCCAGGGCGTTAAAGACGTGGCCCTTGACCTCCTGGCCGACCGGCACCGAGATCGACTTGCCGCTGTCCTTCACCTCGACCCCGCGCACCAGGCCATCGGTGGGCTGCATGGAAATGGTGCGCACCAGGTTGTCGCCGAGGTGCTGTGCGACCTCGAGCGTCAGCGTCTTCTTGAGCTCCTCGAACGTGATCTCGGCGTTGAGCGCGTTGAACAGTTCCGGCACGGAGCCACGCGGGAACTCGACGTCGACCACCGGGCCGGTGATTCGCACGACGCGGCCGCTGGTGTCGGAATTGGTGGTCTTTTCGTCAGTAGCAGTCATTTTCTTCTTCCTCGTGTGCTACTTAGCGTCGGCCAGCGCGTTTGCGCCACCGACGATTTCGCTGATCTCTTGGGTGATCTGGGCCTGCCGCTCGCGGTTCGCCATCAACGTGAGCTCTTTGATCAAGTCGTCCGCGTTGTCCGTTGCCGACTTCATCGCCCGTTGCCGCGACGCGAGCTCCGACGCCGCCGATTCGAGCAGTGCCGCGTACACGCGGGTCGTCACATACCGCGGCAGCAGGGCGTCGAAAAGCGTTGTGGCGTCTGGCTCGAACGAGTACAAGGTGTGGAGTTCGTCAGTGTCCTCGACGTATTCCATGACCAGCGGAGCGATGCGGTGGGCCACCGCGGACTGCGACATCATCGACTTGAACTCCGAATAGACGACGTGCAGTTCGTCGACGCCCTGGCCGTCCTCTGACTCGTCGTCGCCCGTGCCGGCCATGAAGCTCTCGACCAAGGTGGACGCGATCTCCTGAGCGTTTTCCACCCGGGGCTGCTCGGAGAAACCCGTCCAGGATTCGGTGATGTCCCAGTTGCGGAACTTGAAGTAGTTCAGCGCTTTACGACCCACCGTGTAGACGACCGGCGTCTTGCCTTCCTCCCGTAGCAGGGAGAACAGCTCCTCGGAGCGGCGGAAGATGCTCGAGTTGTACGCGCCGCACAGACCACGGTCGGAGGACACCACCAGGACGCCGGCCCGCTTAGGCTCGTCACGCTCGACCAGCAACGGATGGTCCAAGGCGGCTTCGGAGGACAACGTGGTGAGCATCGAGGTGATCTGGAATGCGTAGGGCCGCGCGGCTTCCAACCGCGCCTGCGCCTTGCCGATGCGCGAGGTCGCGATCATCTCCTGGGCCTTGGTGATCTTCTTGATCGACCCGGCCGAACGGATCCGGCCCCGTAATTCGCGAAGTGTGGCTGCCATCGGTGGCTACTTCTTGTCCTTGCCGGAGGCCTTGGAATCCTTGGATTCCTTCTTGTCCTTCGGCTTCTCCTTCTTGACCTGTACGGACTCCTTTTCCAGGTCCTCTTCGTCGAGGGGCTCGACGTGCTCATCGGGCACCACAGACCCGCCGCCTGTGGCCGCGAAGCCCTTCTTGAAGTTGTTGATGATCTCGGTGAGCTGGTTCTCGCCCTCCTCGGAGAGCTTGCCGCTGTCGCGGACGCCGGCCAGGAACTTCTCTTCCGAGGCCCGCATGTGATCGAGCAGCTCGGTCTCGAAGCGCCGGACGTCCTCGACGGGCACCGAGTCCAGGTGGCCGCCGGTGCCCAGGAAGATCGAAACCACCTGCTCCTCAACGGGCATCGGCTGGTACTGCGGCTGCTTGAGCAGTTCGACGAGGCGTTCACCGCGCTCCAGCTGCGCCTTGGAGGTCGCGTCCAGGTCCGAGGCGAAGGCGGCGAACGATTCCAGTTCGCGGTACTGCGACAGGTCCAGCCGCAGCGAACCGGCGACCTCCTTCATGGCCTTGATCTGTGCCGCACCACCCACGCGGGACACCGACACACCGACGTTGATGGCCGGCCGCACACCCTGGTTGAACAGGTCTGACTCCAGGAAGCACTGCCCGTCGGTGATGGAGATGACGTTGGTGGGGATGTAGGCGGAGATGTCGTTGGCCTTGGTCTCGATGATCGGCAACCCGGTCAGCGAGCCACCACCGAGCTCGTCGGAGAGCTTGGCGCAGCGCTCCAGCAGCCGCGAGTGCAGGTAGAACACGTCGCCGGGGTAGGCCTCGCGGCCCGGCGGGCGGCGCAGCAGCAGCGAGATCGCCCGGTAGGCCTCGGCTTGCTTGCTCAGGTCGTCGAAGACGATCAGGACGTGCTTGCCGTCGTACATCCAGTGCTGGGCGATGGCCGAACCCGTGTACGGCGCAAGCCATTTGAAGCCGGCGGAGTCCGACGCCGGCGCGGCGACGATGGTGGTGTAGTCCATCGCGCCGCCCTCCTCCAGGGCGCGCCGCACAGACGCGATCGTGGTGCCCTTCTGGCCGATGGCCACGTACACGCACCGCACCTGCTTGCGCTCGTCGCCGCTCTCCCAGTTCTCCCGCTGGTTGAGGATGGTGTCGACGCAGACGGCGGTCTTGCCGGTCTTGCGGTCGCCGATGATCAGCTGGCGCTGGCCGCGACCGATCGGGGTCATGGCGTCGATGGCCTTGATGCCGGTCTGCAGCGGCTCGCTCACGCTCTGCCGCTGCACCACCGACGGCGCCTGGATCTCCAGCGCCCGGCGAATGTCGGTGTCGATGTCTCCGCGGCCGTCGATCGGCTGGCCGAGCGGATTGACGACGCGGCCGAGGAAGGCGTCGCCGACGGGGACCGACAGGACCTCGCCGGTGCGCTTGACCTGTTGTCCCTCTTCGATTTTCTCGAAGTCACCCAGAATCACCGCGCCGACGCTGTGCTCGTCGAGGTTGAGCGCGACGCCAAGGACGCCGCCGGGGAATTCGAGCAACTCCTGGGTCATGACCGAGGGCAGGCCTTCGACGTGCGCGATGCCGTCCCCCGCATCGACGACGGTACCGACCTCTTCCCGGGAGGTGTCGGAGGTGAAAGAGCCTACGTACTCCTCGATGGCGCTCTGGATGTCATCAGCGGAGATTGTCAACTCGGCCATGGCTTTTCGTCTTCCTACTTGATCGTGGTTCGCGTGCGATTGTGATGAATGGTTGGTGTCAGTCGGGCAATTGGGCCTCGGCCGCGGCAAGGCGAGAAGCGAGCGTCCCGTCGATCACTTCATCGGCCACGGAGATGAGCAGGCCGCCCAGTAGTTCGGCATCGATCTGCAGCTGCACCGCCACCGTGTGACCGTAGATGCGGCTGAGCACGTCGGTCAGACGAGACCGCTGGGCATCGCTGAGTTCGGCCGCCGCGCTGACCGCGGCGACGATCTCACCGCGGCGCGCCACGGCGACTTCGGTCAAGAACTGAACGGCCTCCTCGGCCGGCTGGCCCCTGAGGAGTTCGACCGTCTGGGTCAGCAACGCAGTCACAATCGGCTGGACCCTGCCGCTTGCGCTGTCAAGCACCTTGCGCAACAACGCGACTCGGCCTTCGACGGGAACGGCGTAGTCACCCAGCAGGATGGAAAGTTGAGGCTGCGCGTCGAGGATGCGGGAGAACCGGAACAGCTGTTCTTCGACCTCGCCGACTTTGTCCTCGCGTTCGGCGACTTCGAGCAGCGCCTGTCGAGACACGTGTTCGATGGCGTCGACGAGGTCGGAGTTGGCCGACCAACGCTCCGAGACCGCCGCGCGCAGCACTTCCAGTGTGGCGTCGGCGACCTTGCCGGAGACGAGCCGCTCGATCAACCGGACCCGGGGGGCGGCATCCTCGGCGGGGACGGTGAGATACCGCGTGACGACGATCTCGCGGTCCAGCATCTGGGCCACCTCTACCAGCTCACTGGAGAGACTCGAAAGGCCCTTGCTGTCAAGGTCTTTGGCTATGGAGCTGAACTTTTCGGACAGGTTGCCCAGCGCGACGCGACTCGACGAGCGCATCTTGGTCATCAACGGATATTGAACGTCGGCCGACGCGGGAGCCATCTCGTCGAGCTCGTCGAGGAACCGGTCGACGGTGGCCGACTGCTGCTCCGGGTCGGCGACGAAGTTGCGCACCAGCTCGCCCGCCTGACGCACCGCTTCGTGGCCGAGTTCCAGACGCAGCTGCCGGCTCAGCTGGGTGCTCAACAGGTCGACCTGTCGGCCGCCCTGCACGTTGATGCGTTCGGATTCGACGTCGGCCTGGGCCCGCAGCTGTTCGACGATGCGGCCCGAGTCGCTCCTGGCCTCCTCGACGATCCGTTCGGCCTCCGACTTGGCGGACTCGACGGCATTGCTGTGTGCCGTGGTCGACTCGGTCAACCGATCGCTCGCCGTCGCAGCGTCTTTCAACTGCTGGCGTACGGCGTCTTGCCGAGCGGTCATCAGACGACGCACAGGCGGCACGACATACCGCACCACCAGTAACACGATGGCCGCGAATCCGATTAACTGCCCGATGAAAGTCGACATAGGTGATTACCGCCCGGACTTCCCTGTTGCGGACGCGCTCGCGGTGGCGGGCGCGACCTCGACGCCCAGGATCCGGCTGGCCAGTGTCGCCGACAGCGCGGCAACGTTGGCACGCAGATCCAGTTCCACGGCGTCCCTCTCCCGCTTCAATTGCTCGGATGCCATTTGCAACGTCGACATCACCTGTTGCTCGGCACGGGCGCGCGCGTCTTCTATCACCTTACGGCCTTCGGCGCGAGCGTCGTCGCGCAAAGACGACGCCTCAACCCGCGCTTCGGTCAGGGCTTCTTCGTAGTCGGCCTTGGCCGCTTCGAACTGCTCCGCCGCCTTCTTGTTGTCGGCAGCCGTCTTGGCGACCATGGCGTCACGCTCGCGCAACACCTTCATGACCGGTGGCACCACGAAGGTGCCGATGACGGCCAGCACGATCAGGAAGATGGCCAGCACGAAGAAGAAGGTGCCGTTCGGGACGAGGAAGTTGCTGCCCCCCTCGGCCACCACCTGGCTGGATGCCAGAACGCTCGGGCTCGCGTCACCCATGCGAACTACTTGCCGACGGGGGTTGCGAAGACGAACAGCGCCATGAAGGCCAGGTTGATGAAGTAGGCCGCCTCAACCAGACCGACGGTGATGAAGAACGGCGTAAACAACCGGCCTTGCGCCTCGGGCTGCCGGGCGATGCCGGAAACCAGCGCGTTACCGGCGATGCCGTCACCGATACCGGCACCGATCGCGCCGCCGCCCATGATGAGTCCACCGCCGATGAGAGCTGCGGCTGCGACTTGGGGGTCCAAGCTGGGCATTGTTTTCCTCCTCTAATCTGGTAGCGGTCTACCAGGCTTCTGTAATGGTGTGTGACTCAAAGCGATTCACGGCAGTCTCAGTCATGGTGATCCTCGATCTCCATGGCTTGACTGAAGTACAGGATGGTCAGGATCGAGAAGATGAAGGCCTGGATCGCCCCGACGAAGAGGTCGAAGGCCTTCCAGATCGCGTTGGGCGCCCACATGATGTAGGGCGGGAACAGCGCGATCAGGGCGACCAGGATGCCGCCGGCGAAGATGTTTCCGAAAAGTCGCAGCGACAACGAGATTGGCTTGGCGAGCTCTTCGACCAGGTTGATCGGCGCCAGGAAGGCCACGTGGCCCTTGATCACCGCGAGCGGGTGTCCGATGACGCCGCGGCGCCAGATGCCCGCCACGTGGTAGCAGACGAACACGAACAGAGCCAGCGCCAGAACGTAATTGATGTCCGCGGCCGCCGACTTCAGCAGCTCGGTGGTGTGGCCCGACTTATCGGTGTACTGCAGCGGGAGCACCGAGAGCCAGTTGGAGATCAGGATGAACACGAAGATGGTGACGGCCAAGGGCAACACGAACGGCGCGATGCGCATGCCGACCGCGCTCTCGATCTGATCGCGCATCTGGACGGTGATGGCCTCCCAGAACAGCTGAACGCCGCTGGGCACACCGGTGGAGGTGATCTTGGCGCGCAGGAAGAAGGCCAATGCCAACACGATCACCGCGGCGATACCCGTCGCCAGAATCGTGTCGGTGTTGACGGTCAGGCCGAGCCACTTGGCTTGGGTGTGGGCGCCGACCTCGATCGCGCCCTCGGCCAGGAACGTCGTCTCAGGCATCGGTGGTGTTCCTTCCTTCCGGTCCTTCCGACCCTGTGATCACTCCGCCTTCGGCACCGTCCGTCGGCTCCGCCCAGTCGCCGGCGCGCAACTTCTTCCAGACCGGGAGCGCCGTCGCGGCGACCAAGAGGATCTGGAACAGCGCCAATCCGAACAGGACGCCCAGGCCGGCGGGCCGAAAGACGTAGGCGATGATCAGCCCGAAGACGGTGATGATGGCCAGCCGTGACGCCGAGTTGACGGCCATCGACCTTTTCAGCGGGTGATCCTTGGCGGTGATGGACTCAACCGAGCGACGCACCAGTACCGCGTTGAGCAAACCCAGGAGAAGCCCGACCCCGAAGAAGACGCCGACCATCAGGTGACCTGACAGTGCGGCGGCGAGCACCGCCACGGCGGTGATGGCAGCGCTGATCGCGAAGAGCCGAACCGGACGGAAAGCAACAGAGGGAAACACCAACGGCGCGTCCTGCGCTGGTGTCGTCACTGCAGCACCTCAATCCCAGGTTGATGAACGGGAACCCCCCGACCGACTGATCGGTGGTCCGCCGAGCGTATCGCACGTCACAGTTGAATCACCCAAGGGGTATCTCCCGAGGCCGGTCTTGAACCAGCCCGGTCGGAGTGGCCTCCGATGGGCCGGTAGCCTGCACGGCGTTTTGGGGTTCTACCAGCACCGTACCACATGCCGAACCCTACTACTACCCTTCGTCGTAGTAGTCGTCGCCCCGCCGCAACAGCGGGATCGCGGTGGCGATGCCGGCCACCACGATGGCGCCCAGCATCACCGCGGCGGTATCGCGAGGACGGAAAAAGATCGTGCTGGCCGCGCCGAACGCGACGATCCCCACCCACAGATAGATCAGCAACACCACCCGGCGATGCGAATGACCGATCTGCAGCAACCGATGATGCAGATGCATCTTGTCGGGGCTGAACGCGCTGCGGCCCGCGCGGGTGCGGCGCACGATCGCTAGCAGCAAATCGAGCATGGGTACGAAGATGACCGCCGCGACCAGCAAAAACGGCGACAGTAGGACGAACACGTCGCGGGCGCCGTAGGCGTTCTGCGAGACGGGGCCGGCGGCGGTGGTGGACGCGGCCGACAGCATCAGACCGATCAGCATCGAACCGGAGTCGCCCATGAAGATCTTGGCGCGATGAAAGTTGTGCGGCAGGAAGCCCAGACACGCCCCGGCGAGCACCACCGAAATGACCGCGGGCGGATAGAACAAGACGTCACCGCCGTGGTCGCGCAGCAGCCCGACCGAGAACATGCAGATGGCCAGGGCGGTGATCAGCCCCAGCCCGGCGGCCAGACCGTCGAGCCCGTCGACGAAGTTCATCGCGTTGACGACCGAGACGGTGAGCGCCAGGGTCAGCAGGATCGACGAGGCCTGGTCGAGCACGATGGTGCCCACGCCGCCAATAGGGATGTACAGGACACTCCATGCCACACCCATGGTGACCAGCACGCTGGCCGCGGTGATCTGACCGGCGAACTTGGTCAACGCGTCGAGGCCCCAGCGGTCGTCGATCAGGCCGATGCCCATGATGACCGCGCCGGCGACCAGGACCGCGGGCATGCCGGTGGAGTAGACGAACCCACGGGTGAGCGCCGGAAGCTGAGACGCCAGAAAGACGGCCGTGATGACGCCGACGAACATCGCCAGCCCGCCCATCCGGGGCGTCGGCGTCACGTGGACGTCGCGCTCCCGCGGATAGGCGACCGCGCCCAGCCGGGTCGCGAGCACCCGCACCGGCCCGGTGGCGAAGTAGGTGATGATCGCCGCGGTCAGCCCCACCAGCGCCAGTTCGCGAAGCGGAACGCCGGCGCCGCGGTCGGCCAGCGCGAGCAAACCACCGGCAAGGTTGGTCACGTCGCTGGACATCACCGAGACCGTACTGGACAAACCTGGTACCTCGACAACCGCTCCAGTCAGGCCTGGGCGGTCAAACTTTCCGGATCGAGGGCCAGCACTTCGGCGATCCGCTCCGCGCTCACCGGGCCCGGTCGCAGTATCCGCGGCGTGGCCCCGGTCAGGTCGACGATCGTGGACGCCGCCCCCTGATCCGAGGGACCCGCTTCCAGATAGACGTCGACCAGATCGCCGAGCTGGCTGCGCGCCTCGTTGGCGTCAACCGCGGCCGGACGGCCGGAGATGTTGGCGCTGGAGACCGCCAGGGGCCCGACCTCGCGCAGCAGTTCGATCGCCACCGGATGCAGCGGCATGCGCAGCATCACGGTGCCGCGGGCATCGCCGAGGTCCCACTGCAGCGACGGCGCCTGGGTCACCACCAGGCTCAGCGCGCCCGGCCAGAAGGCGCGGATCAGGTCGCGCGCCCCGTCCGGCATGGTGTAGACGAGCCCCTCGATGGTGTGCCAGGAGCCGACCAGCACGCCCACCGGCATGTCGCGCCCGCGCCCCTTCGCCGAGAGCAATGCGGATACCGCGGCGCTGTTGAACGCATCGGCGCCGATGCCATACACCGTGTCGGTCGGCATGACAACCAGCCGGCCACCCTTGAGCGCTGCCGCCGCGGCGGCGATCCCACGTGAGCGCTGATCGGGATCCGCACAATCGAAGACGTCAGTCATCGGCGCCGCTCTCCCCCGCTTTTCGTCGCGCCGTCACGAAGCGTGGCCGTCCGGTCAGGTCGCGGCGGGCCTGGACGTCGTCGAATGCCCCTGTGCCAACGAACAATTCCGCCGTCTGCGCCGAGGTGGTGTCGTCGTGCTCGACGCCGATGAGCCCGCCGGGGCGCAGCCAGCGACCGACGAGACGGACGAGGGGCGCGATCACCGCCATTCCGTCCGGACCGCCGAAGACGGCCTGGTGTGGATCATGTTGGGCGACTTCGGGATCCAGCACGGCATCGTCGGGAACGTAGGGCGGGTTGGCCACCACCATGTCAACCCGCCCATCCAGATCGGCGAGCAGGCCCGGATCGCACGCCAGCTCGACGACATCGGCCTGCAGCAGCTCGATCGTCGTGCCCTGCGCGTTGCGGCGCGCATACTCGAGCGCGGCATCGGAGTTGTCGATGGCGACGATTCGCGCTTCGGGCCAGTGGTGGGCCAGCGCCACCGCCAAAGCGCCCGAACCGGTGCACAGGTCGACGATGATAGGTGTCGGCGTAAGTTGTTGCGCGGTCGCCCATTCCAGCAGGGCCTCGGTCTCGGGGCGGGGTATGAAGACGCCGGGGCCGACGTGCAGCAGGACGGGTCCGAACGCTGCGGTCCCCACCAGGTGTTGCAGGGGCACCCGTCGCGAGCGTGCGGCGACGACGTCGCGGTAGCGCCCGAGAAAGTCCGCGCCGGGCGACTCGAGCAGGGCCAGGCGCCCCCGGTCGGTACCCGCCAGATGCGCGGCCAGCTGCTCGGCATCCCAACGCGCAGAATCGATTCCCGCCTCGGCAAGGGTGGCCGCAGCATCGTTGATCGCGCGCCGCAGGACGTTCATGCCTGTTGCAGCCGGGTCTGCTTGTCGGCGGCGGCCAGGGCGTCGAATAGGGCGTCCAGGTCACCGTCGAGGACCTGATCGAGATTGTGCGCCTTGAAGTTGATGCGGTGGTCCGCGATCCGGTTCTCCGGGAAGTTATAAGTGCGGATGCGCTCGCTGCGGTCCACCGTGCGGATCTGGCTGGCGCGGTCCGCCGAGGCATCGGCCAGCGCCTGTTCTTCGGCCAAGGCCTGCAGACGGGCGGCCAGGACCTGCAGGGCGCGGGCCTTGTTCTGCAGCTGCGAGCGCTCGTTCTGGCAGGTGACGACGATGCCGGTGGGCAGGTGCGTGATGCGCACCGCGGAGTCGGTGGTGTTGACGCCCTGGCCGCCCTTCCCCGAGGAGCGGTAAACGTCGATGCGCAGATCCGACTCGTCGATCTGCACCTCGCCCACTTCTTCGGGTTCTGGGTACACCAGCACGCCGGCGGCCGAAGTATGAACGCGGCCTTGGGATTCCGTTACCGGGACGCGTTGCACCCGGTGCACTCCGCCCTCGAACTTCATTCGGGACCAGACCCCGTCGGCGCTGTCGCCCTTGCTGGCGATGGCCAACGTCGCGTCCTTGTAGCCGCCCAGATCCGAGGTGGTCTCGTCCAGCACGGTGACGGTCCAGCCGTGCCGCTCGGCGTAGCGGATGTACATTCGCGCCAGGTCCGCGGCGAAGAGGGCCGATTCTTCCCCGCCCTCACCGGATTTCACCTCGAGCACGATGTCGTCGGCGTCGTGCGGGTCGCGCGGGGCCAGCATGTCGGTGAGTTGGGTGTCCAACTCGGCCACCTGGGTTTCCAGGTCCGTGACCTCGGCGGCGAAGGACGCGTCGTCGGCGGCCAGCTCTCGCGCGGTCTCCAGGTCGTCGCGCGCGGCCACCAGTTTGCGGTAGGTGCCCACGATCGGGGCCAGCCGGGCGAACCGGCGTCCGGCCTTGCGCGCCTCGTCGGGGTTGCTGTGCAATTCGGGGTCGGCCAGCCGGCGCTCGAGGTCGGCGTGCTCGGCCAGCAGCACGTCAATGGTCTGTACCGGCTTGGTCACCGCCCTACCTCCTGCCCCGTTGTGCCCGTCATTGCCGCAAACGCAAACCGACGCCCGGCCCGTGCGACGACTCGCACAGTTCGGGCGTCGGTAACCGAGCTATTTGTCGGCAGCGGCTCCGGCGGTGCGCTTGCCGTACCGCTTCTCGAAACGCGCCACCCGGCCACCGCTGTCCAGGATCTTCTGCTTGCCGGTGTAGAAGGGATGGCACTGCGAGCACACCTCGACGGTGATGTGGCCGCCGTCCTTGGTGCTGCGCGTCTGGAACGTGTTGCCACACCCGCAGAGCACCGTGGTCTCCGCGTAGGAGGGGTGAATGTCAGCTTTCATGATGTCCTCTTCGATCGTGTCCGCGTCGATTATGCCGGGTCAACCGCCATGTCCCCAAAACAGCGGGATAGGCTCCGCCATTCCCGGGGCGGTTGCGCCGAAACTTAAATCACGGCGATGGCCACCGGCGTGTCGGGTGCGTGGTTTAAGTGTCGCGGTGAGCGACCGTCCCCCTAGTCGTTGTCCATCGCCCCAGGGGTCGTCTTGGACACCTGGACCAGGAACTCGTAGTTGTTCTTCGTCTTGCGCAGCTGCGACATCAGCAGGTCGATGGCCTGATGCGAGTCCAGCCCCGACAGCACGCGGCGCAGCTTGTGCACGATGCCGAACTCGTCCGGCGAGAGCAGCAGCTCGTCCTTGCGGGTGCCCGACGGGTTGACGTCGACCGCGGGGAAGACCCGGCGCTCGGAGATCTTGCGATCCAGCTTGAGCTCGGCGTTACCGGTGCCCTTGAACTCCTCGAAGATGACCGTGTCACCGGTGGACCCGGTCTCGACCATCGCGGTGGCGATGATGGTCAGCGACCCGCCTTCCTCGATATTGCGGGCAGCGCCCAGGAACCGCTTGGGCGGATACAGCGCGGTGGAGTCGACACCACCGGACAGGATCCGGCCCGACGCAGGCGACGCGTTGTTGTAGGCGCGGCCCAGGCGGGTGATCGAGTCCAGCAGCACGACGACGTCCTTGCCCTGCTCGACCAGGCGCTTGGCGCGCTCAATGGCAAGCTCGGCGACCGCCGTGTGGTCCGTCGGCGGCCGGTCGAAGGTCGAGGCGATGACCTCTCCTTTGACCGAGCGGGTCATGTCGGTGACCTCTTCGGGCCGCTCGTCGACGAGCACGACCATGAGGTGGCATTCCGGGTTGTTCTTGGTGATCGCGTTGGCGATGTCCTGCAGGATCGTCGTCTTACCGGCCTTGGGCGGCGACACGATCAGCGCGCGCTGGCCCTTGCCGATCGGCATGATCAGGTCGATGACCCGGGTGGTCAGCCGGTCGGGCGTGGTCTCGAGACGCAGGCGCTGGTTGGGGTACAACGGTGTCAGCTTGGAGAAGTCGGGACGCTTTTTGGCGTCCTCGACCGAGCCGCCGTTGATGCTGTCCAGGCGCACCAACGGGTTGAACTTTTGCCGCTGGTTGGGCTGTTCACCTTCCTTCGGCACGCGGACCGCGCCGGTGACGGCGTCGCCGCGGCGAAGGCCGTTCTTGCGCACCATGTTCATCGACACGTAGACGTCGTGGGGACCGGCCAAATAACCGGAGGTGCGCACGAACGCGTAATTGTCGAGGACGTCAAGGATGCCGGCTACCGGCTGAACGACGTCGTCCTCACGCAGCTCGGTGTCACCACCCTCGCCGGAGCGCTCACCCCGGCGACGACGGTCACGGTCGCGGAACCGGCGTCCCCGCCGGCCCTGACGGCCCTCGCCGTCGTCGTCCTGCTGGTTCGAGCCGCCGCGGCCCTGCTGGCCACCGGAGTTCTGATCCTGGTCGTTGCCGCCGCCGCCCTGGCCGCGGTCGTCGTTCTGGTTGTCGTTTTTAGGTTTCTCGCGACGCTCGGCCTCACCGGTGGCTGCGCCCTCACGGTCGCCTGCGCCCTCGCGGTCGGCCTCGTCGTTGCCGCGCCCGGCCGAACCGGCCTCGCGGGAAGCGCCGCGTCGTTCGCGGCGGGGCGCCTCGGTGCTCGCGCCGTTCTGGTCGCCCTTGGCGGCCGGTGCCTCGGCGCCGTCGGTGCCGTTCTTGGCGTTGTCGTTGCTGTCCGACTTGCCGCTGTCCTCTGCGGACTTGGTGCCGTTGGCGGGAACGCCGTTGGCCTGTGCCCGGACTTCTTTGATCGCGGCGATCAGTTCGTTCTTACGCATGCCCGACGTCCCTTTGACGCCAACTTGATTGGCCAGCGCGCGCAGTTCGGGCAGCACCATCGTGGACAGCGCACCTCCCGAGACGGCGGGTTTCGCGTCTGGAGTGTCAGTGGTCACGGCATTCGACAGTTGATTGGCGTCAGTGTTTTCGCCAGCCGTGAACAGGTCCGTATCAGTCACGGATTTCCTTTCTTCCCCCGCTGATCAGGTCATACGGGGGGTTCGTTGCATTCAGGCAAATTGCCGAGTGCGCCCAATCATCGACTCTGCAACGGTGATCGCCTGGATCGGCGGAGTAAACGGCGAACCTCGTCCACAAGAAGAATTGGTGTTGTCCTAGCGGCAAGGCAGTATGGATGCAGATGCAGATGCTGCGATTGCTGGACGGCTCCGAGGATAGCCCCCATCCCTGTCGGAAGCAAGCAAACCCTCCGGCCACGCCGTGGATCAACCGACGACGGTGACCCCCGGGTTCCAGCGAACAGGTTCGCCAGCCGTCATTTTGGTGATGGCAAATCCGTGCGCCGCCCCGTACTCCGCCACTTCCGCAGGCAACTCCGACGCCGTGGTCAGCGCGATCAACGATGGTCCGGCCCCGGAGAGAGTCGTCGCAACATTGTGACGCCGCAGCAGCCGCAAATATTCCGCCGAGGCCGGCATGGCCGGTGCGCGCTGCGGCTGGTGCAGCACGTCTTCGGTTGCCGCCATGAGCAGGTCGGGGCGCTCGGTGAGCGCTACTACCAGCAACGCCGTCCGGCTGACGTTGAAGCGGGCGTCCTCGTGGCTGACCTGCGCGGGCAGCAGCACGCGGGTCTCCGCGGTGAGCGAGCGTTCCTCGGGAATCGCGGAATACAGACGGATGTCGGGGTGCAGTCGCAGCGGCACCGCAGCGTACTGGGGGCGATCGCCACCGCGGTCCACCCACGACACCACCGCACCGCCCAGGACGGCGGCCGCCGCGTTGTCGGGATGACCCTCGAACTCCGAGGACAGCTGAATCAGTTGGGTATCGCTGAGCGGGTTCCAATCCGTCTGTGCGACAAGGCCGTTAGCGGCAGCCAGGCCACCGACCACCGCGGCCGCCGAGGAACCGAGGCCGCGCGAATGCGGGATGGCGTTGCGGCAACGCACCACCAGACCCGGTGCGCGAACCCCGACCGCACGCAGCCCACATTCCAGGGCGCGCACCACCAGGTGTTCCGGGCCGACGGGCAGCTGGCCCGCTCCCTCGCCTTCGACCAGCACAACCAAGCCGGAATCGGTTGTCTCGACGATGATTTCGTCGTACAGGCTCAACGCCAGCCCGATGCTGTCGAAGCCGGGGCCGAGGTTGGCGCTGGACGCCGACACCACGGCGCTGGCCACCAGCCCGACGGGCAGCATCGGGGTCATCAACAGCCCTTCGTCGCGAGCGCGCACATGTGTCAGGCCAGCCCCAGCTTTTCGACCACCAGGACGGGATCCACCGGCAGCGGGGTCACGGTCGGCATGTCCCGCAGCGCGGTGTCGGGGTCCTTGAGGCCGTTGCCGGTCACCGTGCACACGACCGTCGACCCGCGGGCCACCCAGCCGTCGTCGACGGCCTTGAGCAGCCCGGCGATGCTGGCCGCCGAGGCGGGTTCGACGAACACGCCCTCGGACTCGGCCACCAGGTGGTAGGCGGCCAGGATCTCTTCGTCGGTCGCGGCCAGGAAGCGGCCATTCGATTGCTGCTGCGCGTCGACGGCCGCCGTCCACGAGGCGGGCGCGCCGATGCGGATCGCGGTCGCGATGGTCTCCGGGTTCTTGACCGGCGCGCCGTGCACCAGCGGGGCCGCACCGGCCGCCTGGGTGCCCAGCATGCGCGGCAACTTCTCGATCAAGCCTTCGTGGTGATACTCGGTGTATCCCTTCCAGTACGCGGTGATGTTGCCCGCGTTGCCGACCGGTAGGGCGTGCACGTCGGGCGCGGTTCCCAGCGCGTCGACGATCTCGAACGCCGCCGTCTTCTGACCCTCGATGCGCACCGGGTTGACCGAGTTGACCAACGCGATTGTCGGAAAATCGGCGGCCATCTTGCGGGCCAACTCCAGGCAGTCGTCGAAGTTGCCGTCGATCTGAATGATCTTGGCGCCGTGCATCACCGCCTGCGCCAGCTTGCCCATCGCGATCTTGCCCTGCGGTATGAGCACCGCGCAGGTGATGCCGGCGCGCGCCGCGTAGGCCGCCGCGGACGCCGAGGTGTTTCCGGTCGACGCGCACAGCACCGCCTGCTGGCCGCGCGCCAGCGCATCGGTGACCGCCATCGTCATGCCCCGGTCCTTGAAGGAGCCGGTGGGATTGAGGCCTTCGACCTTCAGATGCACGTTGCAGCCGGTCTTTTCCGAGATCCGGCCCGCCGCGATCAGCGGGGTACCGCCCTCGAGCAGGGTGACCGGGGTCCAGTCGTCGCCCACGGGTAACCGGTCCCGGTATGCCTCGATGAGACCCGGCCACGGTTTGTGGACGGCGGTGCGCGGGGCGCTCATAGGGTGGTCCCTTCCAGTCGCAGCACGCTGGTCACGCTCTGCACGACATCCAAATCGGCCAGCGCCTCCACGGTTTCGGAGAGCGCGGCATCCGTGGCGCGGTGGGTGACCACGACGATGCGGGCGCCCACCCGCCGGCCGCCCTCGTCCGCGACGCCTTCCTGACGAACTTCGGCGATGCTCACCTCGCGCTTGGCGAATTCGGCCGCGACCGAGGACAGCACGCCGGGCTTGTCGGCGACATTCATGCTGACGTAATAGCGCGTGGAGATGAAACCCATTGGTGCGATCGGAAGTTGGGCGTACTTGGATTCCTTCGGCCCGCGGCTGCCCAGCACCCGGTTGCGTGCGGCCATCACCATGTCGCCGGCCACCGCGGAGGCCGTCGGCGCCCCGCCGGCGCCCTGGCCGTAGAACATCAGCCGGCCGGAGGCCTTGGCCTCGACCACCACCGCGTTGAACGCGCCGTTGACGGTGGCCAGCGGGTGCGAGAGCGGCACCAGCGCCGGATAGACGCGCGCCGAAACCCGCTCTTGGCCACCGTCGGTCGTGATGCGCTCGCAGATGGACAGCAGCTTGATGGTGCAGCCGAGGGCACGGGCCGACTCGAAGTCGGCCGGGGTGACCTTGGTGATGCCCTCCCGGTAGACGTCGTCGGCGGTCACCCGGGTGTGAAAGGCGATGGACGCCAGAATCGCGGCCTTGGCCGCCGCGTCGTAGCCCTCGACGTCGGCGGTGGGGTCGGCCTCGGCGTAGCCCAGCGCGCCGGCTTCGGCCAGCGCGGTGTCGTAGTCGGCGCCGGTGCTGTCCATCGCGGACAAGATGTAATTGGTGGTGCCGTTGACGATCCCGGCCACCCGCAGCACCGTGTCACCGGCCAGCGACTGCGTGAGCGGGCGGATGACCGGGATGGCGCCGGCGACGGCCGCCTCGAAATACAGGTCCACGTGCGCGCTTTCGGCGGCCTGCGCCAGTTCACCCGTGGAGGTGGCCAGCAGCGCCTTGTTCGCCGTGACGACCGATTTACCGTGCTCGAGCGCGCACAGGATGGCCTTGCGCGCCGGTTCCACCGGCCCCATCAGTTCCACGACGATGTCGACGTCGTCGCGCGCGGCGAGCTCTTCGATGTCGTCGGTGAGCAGCTCGACGGGGACACCCCGGTCGTCGGCGACGCGGCGCACTCCGACGCCGCGCAACACCAGGGGCGCGCCGACACGGGCGGCGAGGTCATCGGCGCTGTCCTCGATGATCCGGACAACTTCGCTGCCGACGTTGCCCAATCCGAGTACCGCTACGCCGACCGGCTTTTCGTCACGGGGCACAGTTCACCTCACTTCCAGACTCAGGAGATCGTCGACCGTCTCGCGACGCAGGACCAGACGCGCGCGGCCGTCGCGAACCGCGACGACGGCGGGACGGCAGATCATGTTGTAGCGACTCGACAAGGAATAGCAGTAGGCGCCGGTGGCGGCCACCCCGATGAGATCGCCGGGCCGCAGATCGCCGGGAACCCAGGTGTCGCGCACCACGATATCGCCGCTCTCGCAATGCTTTCCGACGATGCGGGCCAGCTCCGCCGGCGCATCGCTGAGCCGTGAGACCAGCCGGGCGTCGTACTGCGCGTCATAGAGCGCGGTGCGGATGTTGTCGCTCATGCCGCCGTCGACGCTGACGTAGCGCCGGTGTGCGGTGGCGCTCACGTCGACGTCTTTGACGGTGCCCACCTCGTAGAGCGTGATGGTGCCGGGCCCGGCGATCGCGCGCCCGGGCTCGACCACCAGCCGTGGGGTCGGCAGCCCGACGGCCGCCGACTCGTTCCGCACGATCGCACCCAGCTTGGCGGCCAACTCATCCATCGGCGGCGGATCGTCGGCGGCGATGTACGAGATACCAAGCCCCCCACCGAGATCCACGGTAGAGATCTGTGCGGCCTTGTCGACACCGAACCGTTCCACGGCGTCGTGCAGCAGGCCGATGACCCGGCGCGCGGCGATTTCGAAGCCGGCGACGTCGAAGATCTGCGACCCGATGTGACTGTGCAGACCCACCAGCCGCAGGTGCTGCGTCTCGAACACCTTGCCCACGGCGTCCAGGGCCGCACCGCTGGCCAACGACAGGCCGAACTTCTGGTCCTCGTGTGCGGTGGAGATGAACTCGTGGGTGTGCGCCTCGACACCGACCGTGAGACGAACGAAGACGTCCTGGACGATGCCGGCCTCCGCCGCGATGGCATCGAGACGCTCGATCTCGAGCATCGAGTCCAAAACGACATGGCCGACACCGGCTTTGACCGCCGCCGTCAGCTCGGAGACGGATTTGTTGTTGCCGTGGAAGGTGATTCGCTCCGGCGGGAAGTTCGCGTGCAACGCGACGGCCAGCTCACCGCCGGTGCAGACGTCGAGCGACAGCCCTTCTTTGTCGATCCAGCGCGCGATCTCGCTGCACAGGAACGCCTTGGCGGCATAGTGCACGTTCTTGCCGCCACCGAAGGCCGACGCGATCTCGCGACAGCGGGACCGAAAGTCGTCCTCGTCGATGACGAATAGCGGGGTGCCGTACTCCTGGGCGAGGTCGGTCACCGCGACGCCCGCGATGCTGGCGACCCCATCGTCGTTGCGAACGGTGCTGCGCGGCCATACGTTCGGCGCCAGCAGGAGCAACTCCTCGGGGGATTGCGGCCGCAGCGGGCTCTCGGCGTGGCGGGTCTCTTCGGCGTGCCGAGGACCGGCGGGATGAACGTTCACATTCGCTCCGGAGCGGTGACGCCCAGAATCGCCAGACCGTTGGCGATCACCTGGCGGGTGGCCTGGCACAGCGCCAGGCGCGCGGTGTGCAGGTCGGTCGGTTGCTCGTCGCCCTGCGGCAAGACACGGCACGAGTCGTAGAACCGGTGGTAGTCGCCGGCGAGGTCTTCCAGGTACCGGCACACCCGGTGGGGTTCGCGCAAGGTCGCCGCGGTGCCGAGCACTCGCGGGAATTCGCCGAGGGTCCGCAGCAGCGTCCCCTCCTTGTCGTGGCTGAGCAGCTCGAGGTGGCCGGTGTTGGGGATCAGGCCGAGCTCGGCGGCGTTGCGGGCCAGCGCCGAGAGCCGGGCATGCGCGTATTGCACGTAGTAGACCGGGTTTTCGTTGGACGCCGACGACCACAACGCAAGGTCGATGTCGATCGGGGTGTCGACGGAGGAACGAATCAGGCTGTAGCGCGCGGCGTCGACGCCGATCGCCTCCACCAGGTCGTCCAGCGTGATCACCGTTCCGGCCCGCTTGCTCATCCGGACCGGCTGGCCGTCGCGGACCAGGTTGACCATCTGGCCGATGAGCACCTCGACGGCCGCGGGGTCGTCGCCAAACGCCGCCGCCACCGCCTTGAGCCGGGCGATGTAACCGTGGTGGTCGGCCCCGAGCATGTAGATGGCCAGGTCGAAGCCGCGCTGGCGCTTGTCCAGGTAGTAGGCGATGTCACCGGCGATGTAGGCTGGCTTGCCGTCGCTCTTGATGACGACACGGTCCTTGTCGTCGCCAAAGGCGCTGGTGCGCAACCACGTTGCGCCGTCCTTCTCGTAGATGTTGCCCGTTTCGCGCAGTTTGGCGATGGCTTCCTCGACCAGGCCCTTGGTGTGCATCGAGTCTTCGTGGGTGTAGACGTCGAAGTCGGTGCCGAACTCGTGCAACGACTCCTTGATATGGGTGAACATCAGGTCGACGCCGATTTCGCGGAAGGTCTCCCGCATTTCGCCGTCGGGCAGGCTCAGCGCGTCGGGCGCCTTGCGCAACACCTGAGCCGCGATGTCGTTGATGTAGGCGCCCGCGTACCCGTCCTCCGGGGTGGGGTCGCCCTTGGCCGCGGCGATCAGCGAGCTGGCGAATCGGTCGATCTGGGCGCCGTGGTCGTTGAAATAGTATTCGCGGGTGACGGCGGCCCCCTGCGTGGTGAGCAGCCGGCCCAGCGCGTCGCCGACGGCGGCCCAGCGGGTGCCGCCGATGTGGATCGGCCCGGTCGGGTTGGCCGACACGAATTCGAGGTTGATGTTGCGCCCGGCCAAGCCGTCCGAATGGCCGAAGCGGTCGCCGGCGTCGATCACGTTGGTGACGACGACGGCCTGCGCCGACGCCTCGAGGCGCAGGTTGATGAAGCCCGGTCCGGCCACCTCCGCCGACGCGATGCCGTCGGCCCGGGCCAGCGCCTCGGCGAGCCATCCGGCCAGCTCACGGGGGTTGGCGCCGACCTTCTTACCCAGCTGCAGCGCCAGGTTGCTGGCGTAATCGCCGTGCTCGGGATTGCGGGGACGCTCCACGGTGACGGTCGGCGGCAACGCGGCAGCGTCGAGCCCGCGCTCGGCGAGCACCGCGGCGGCGGTGGTTCTGAGCAGCTCAGCCAGGTCAGCGGGGGTCACGAGCGTCCATCCTATTGGCTGGGGTGCTCCCACCCCGAATCCATTGCGGTGGCAGGGTGGCCGCTTGGATGCGTTAGTCTGTCCGTGCTTGTTCGAAAGCCCCATGGCGCAACAGGTATGTCGGTGCGCCCCCGTAGCTCAGGGGATAGAGCGTCTGCCTCCGGAGCAGAAGGCCGCAGGTTCGAATCCTGCCGGGGGCACCACGCAAAACACCGCCTGACCTCGACGAAGGTCTAGCCACACCCCCAGTGGGATCGGCCGTTAGGCCTTCTTCAGGTCCTCGGCGAGCATCACAAGGATGTCGCTGGGACCGCGGACGTAGGTGAGCTTGTAGGCGTCCTCGTAAGTCGCCACGCCACGAAGCGGACGGCAGCCGTGCCTCGCGGCAATTTCGAGGGCTTTGTCGAGGTCATCAACCGAGAACGCGACGCGGTGCATGCCGATCTCGTTGGGACGAGTGGGCTTCGACTCAATCGCTTTGGGATGGATGTACTCGAAGAGCTCGAGGCGTCCATGACCGTCCGGCGTCTGAAGCATCGCAATGTTTGCGTGGTTGCCATCGAGGCCGACGGCAGTGTCGGTCCACTCGCAGCGGACGGTGTCGCGGCCGACGACCGTGAGACCAAGATCGGTGAAGAACGCGATCGTTGCTTCGAGGTCACGCACGGCGATGCCGACGTTCTCGAGTTTGATGGCCATGCGGTGCATCGTATCGAGCGGGGCCTCTCACGGCCGACCTAGTTCACGCCGGCGGTCGGTCGCCCCACCCCGGCTTCTCGGGTGGCCCGACCTCGGCTTCACGTCCGGTCGACTTGCCTGTGTCGCCGTGTCATGAGGCCGACCCCTGTGTGTGTTGAGAGCTTCGTGTCAGCACGAACGCCTCGATGTGTCGATCTTTCGCCCGCACCTCGTACTTCCGCCAGCCGGGATACAGCTCGAGTCCTTTGGCCCAGATCTCGTCGCGCTCCCGTGGCGTCGCGAGCCGCGCGGTGGCATTCCAGGTGTCACGGCCGATCGTGACCGTCGCTTCCGGGTGGGCCTTGAGATTGTGGTACCAGGCCGGATGCTTGCTGCCGCCGAAGTTGGACGCAATGAGGGCCAGGCCGTCCGGATGCGGGATCCCGTACACGGCGACGGTGCGCGACGCACCGGATTTGGCGCCCGTGGTGGTGAGCAAGACCGCCGGGATGCCAGTCGCGACCTCGGCGAAGCTTTTCCGTCCTCCGGTGGCCTTGGCGACGAGGCGGTCGAGGTGGTGTGCCGTCGGGCGCAATAGCGCCGCGCCCACGGTCGTCGACGCGAAGCGGCGCATCGTTCGGTGAAAGGCATTCGCATCGTCGAACGACCGCCCGGCCATGGTGTCATTCTGGTCCGCTCGCCCGCGCTGGACAAGCAACGTGAAAACGGGCCCCACGCGTCACAGACGACATTAAGCTGCTGGTCGTGGCCGTGAAGGTGTTCGCGAACGGGCGGGGGCGATGGCTGGCGATCGCGGCGTCGCTCGTCGTCTCCGCGGCCATGATCCACGCGCAGGGCACCAAGACGCGCTGCTGTGTCGAAACGCCCGCGGCGGCGCCGGGTCCGATCACCCCCAGCGCGACGGCGCCTGTGCCGCCCGCCAGCGCGCCGCGCCCGGCCAGCCCGGCCGAGATCGAGTCGCTGACGGCCCTGGCACCGCCGGCCCCGTCCGCCGGCCAGCAATTCCAGCTCGCCTTGCCGCACAGCGTGGGATCCGAAGAACGGTTGCAGGTCAAGACCATCTGGGCGGCCCGCGTCATCACCGTGCTCTTCCCCCAGATCAAGACCATCTACGGCTACCGCGAGGACCCGTTGCCGTGGCATCCCAACGGGCTGGCGATCGACGTGATGATCCCGAATTACCACTCCCCCGAAGGCATCGAGCTCGGCAACCAGATCGCCGGTTACGCCCTGGCGAACGCGAAACGATGGGGCATCAACCACGTGATCTGGCGACAGAAGATCTACCCGGGCGTCGGCGGTGGCAACTGGATGGCCGACCTGGGTTCGGAGACCGCCGACCACTACGACCACGTCCATATCGCGACCGGCGGGGGCGGCTACCCGAGCGGGCACGAAACCTATTACATCGCCTCGATGACCCCAGCTCCGCCGGACTGATCCGCCGGGCACCACCCGGCACCGGGTTTGAGTTGGTTGCCACGGCAATCGCCTTCGATTGCTGATGCAGGACATAGTTGCCCAGTGATGGCTTGCCAGCTTTTGCTGTTCGCCGCGCAATCGCAGGCGGTGCGCCGCATAATGAGCCCGTTATCACCATCCCTAAAGAGAAGGAGCCGAGATGAAGGCTGTTTGCGGGCTGCGCATGTTGTGTATTCCGGCGGTCGTTGCTGCCGCGTTAACGGCAGGTAGCGGGGTCGCCCGCCGCCGACGATGACGGATACCTGGGTCAACTGAAGAAGATCGGCGTCGTGTGGCAGCCGGGCGGCGAAGGCACGCTGATCTCGCTGGGCCATGCCATCTGCTCGGATCGCGCCGCGGGCAAGACTCCCGACGAGCTGGCCACCGATGTCCATTCCGGGTTGAACAGTTCCTTCAACTACGGGGACGCGACGGCCATCGTGAGCGCGGCGGAATCCAACTACTGCCCCTGATCAATCTCTGAGGCGCCGCCCTGACGGCGTCTCCGTCATGCCGGCGCGGCGGCGAACGCCGCCACCGGCATTTCGACGGACCCACCGCAGGGCCCGCCGCTGATATCGGTGTGCCAGGTGCCACGCAACGATCCGTCCGCCTGCGGTGTGTAGAACGCCCACGACCGTGCCGGTGCCCACACCTTCGGAATCCCTTCGCCCATATAGCAATCCCATTGGAAGTCGAAGCGCTCGACCCACTTGGCGCCGTCCCACGTGTAATGCGAAGGCTGGGGCAACGTCGGGTTTTTGGGCGCGGGCCCGTTCGTGGCGGTGGCGACGCACCGGCCCGACGAGCACGCGGTGGTGAAGACGTAATCGGCACTGAAGGTCGGTTCGGCCTGTTTGGCGGCGACGCTGGTGCCGGATTTACCGGCCGCATACCTCACCAATGAATATTTGCCGCTCCACGATGGCGACATCGCGTGGACAGACACGCCGGATGCGCCCACGACCCACGCGGTGACGGCAGTGAGCACCGCACCTACCCGAGACGTCGGCCGCATTGCGTCAATGGTGGACGTTCGATGACGCGGCCCGATCTCGGCGCGGACACGATCGCGGTGCGGTCGCGCCGATTCACCCCGCTCGCAACAGGAACAGCGCGTAGGCGGCCACCGACTGCGCGTCGACGATGACTCCCTCGCGAATCATCTGTTCGACCTCGTCGCGCGAGAACCACGCGCTGCGCATGTCCTGCTCCTCGTGCTCGCGCTCGACTTCCCCTTCGGCGATCCCGGTGGCCAGAAACACCCAACCCCGCTGACTGGTCATTCCCGGTGCGACGTCGAGCTGGCCGATCGCCTCGAACGACGTTGCGCGCAACCCGGTTTCCTCCCGTAGCTCGCGCGCGGCGAGCTCGGCCGGTTCGGCGTCGGCCAATTCGGGAGCGGTGCCTTGGGGAAATTCCCAACGCCGCTCGCCGAGGGGATAGCGAAACTGCTCGACCAGCCGGAAGCGGCGCCCGTCATAAGGCATCACGAGTGCATAGGCCGGCTTGTCGACGACGCCGTAGATACCCTGGCTGCCGTCCGGGCGGCGGATGTCGTCCTCACGCAGCACCATCCACTGGTTGCGGTAGATCTCGCGGCTCGCGAGGCGTTCGATAAAAGTCACGCCGCCAGTATTGCCGCGAATACCGCAACGCATACGGTGGCAACGGCTAGGAGTAGCGTCCGAGCCATGCCGTCCCCAGAAGCCATCACCGAGACCGTCAATCGCTACCTCGCGCTGGTCGCCACGGGTACCGCCGACGACATCGTGGCGCTCTACGCCGACGACGCCACCATCGAGGACCCGATCGGGTCCGACATCCGCCGCGGAAAGGACGCCATCCGGACCTTCTATGCGGGATTTCAGGACGCGAAGAAGGACACCGAGCTCGCCGAAATACGGATCGGCGGCAGCGAAGCCGCCTTCTTGTGGCATCTCACGCTCGACGCCGGCGACAGCAGCACCCGGATCTCGCCCATTTCGACGATGTCGTTCGACGGGGACGCCAAGATCACCTCGATGCGCGCGTTCTGGTCACCTGCAGACGTTCGGGTCTTGTAGATCCACCAATCTGTTGGCAGCCTGGTCAACTCGGGATACGGCCCAGGATGCCCTGCACGAGGGCGGTGGCGTCGTCGCCGAGATCGCGTCCGATGACGTCGACGTCGACCACGACGTTGGCCTTGGCCGCCAGGGCCCGCAATGCGCTGGTGTGCTGGCCGCCGACATCGGTGGTCCGCCCGTTGTCCTGCACCGTCCCCAGGGTGCTGCGCACCGAGGTCACCGGCCCGGTCTGCGCCGGTGTTCCGACGCTGTAGATGCCGGAGATGCCGCCGTGCGAGTAGGTCAATTGCTTGCCGGCGCAACCGTTGATGTGGTTGACGGCCTTGGTGACGAAACCCTTTGCGGCCGCGGCGTTGTCGAACGTCGCGACGAACTCCGAAACCCCGTGCGGGAAACCGTTGGTGTGCTGGCCCAGGTCCACGCCGTAGATGGCGCGATAACCGCTGTCACGATAGGACGCCGTCAAGCCGTTGAACACCGCCTCGGTGCATTCGGGGGGATCGAAGCTGTCACCGGGCTGCAATTCGTGCGTTTGCGTCCAGGTCTTGTTGACGTACATGCCCGGCGCCTTGATGAGACCGGCGACGTCTTCGCCGGTGAGCACCAGCGACTGCAGGCCTTCGGCCGTCACCGACGGTTCGGGCGGCGCCGAGGCGTTGGCGCTCAGCTTCGCCGCACCCGCGGCGGTGGTGCCCCCGGAATGCGCCGTCGACTGGCCAGTCTGCTTGTCACCCAGCGTCGCCCACAGCACCAGCGCCACCACGGCGATCACGGTGAAGGCGTACGACAGCGTCAGTCCGACCAGCGCGCGATTGCGGCCGCGCTCACCCCGCCGACGAATGTCTTTGAGGGCGAAGTGCCCCAACACGACTCCCACCGGTGCCAGCAGAAAGGCGAACACGACCGACAGCGTCGCCAGCGTGTTCACTTCCTCGGAGGGCGGGGCGGGCGGCGGTGGCTGCGGGGCGCCCGGGTCGAACGGATTGGGCCAACTGGGGCCCGGCCAGCTAGCCGTCATGAGAACGGGTCGTAGTCAGGGTCATTCGCGGGCGTCCTCGGCGGCGGTGCGGAACCGGCCGGCGGTTGCGGAGGCGCCGGGGGTTGATGCGGCGCGGGTGGCGGAAAGGCGACGTGTTGCGGAAAGGTCGATGCGGGAACGGGTTTAGGGCCGCTCTGCCGGAAATACGCGTTGGAGTCCGGCAGCGCGAGCAACGCGGCGGCGGCGACCGAGACGATGATCGTCACCACCGCGCCCACGTGCAGCAACTGATCGAACCACGCCACCGACTCCCCCGGGTCGACAACGAAAATCGCTGCGCCCGAGGCTAATCCAAGACCGCAGACGACCCATGTCACGACTCGGGCCCCGCTGCGTCCGCGATCGTCGAGCACACCCAGTGACACCACCAACGCGGCGACGACGATCAATCCGGCGGCCGCGGCGACCAGCGCCGGGCCCGACGTGCTACCGCGTGCACGGAAATCCGAAATCGCCACCAGCACGGCGATCGCCGCCGCCACCAGCAGGGCGGCGATGCCGGCGAACACGTAGCTGCCGAAGAACACGGTGGCCGGGGACACACC
>NZ_QMEV01000048.1 GCF_003284935.1 Mycobacterium colombiense | reverse complement strand
GTGCGACATCGCGGATTCGGTGGGCGTGGGATTGCTCTTCGGCGACCGGCTGGTCCGGCGACGCCCCGGACCGGCGGAGTTGGGCCGATGCTGCGCGGGCGTGCGCGCAGGCACCCGGGCGGGCGCGGGGGCCTGATAGGGCGCGACCTCGCCCACGAGCGCCTGCACCGCATCGGATGCGGCGGTCACCTGGACGGGCGCGACCGTGATGCCGGCCTTGCGCATCAGCAGCTGGGTGTCACGGCGCTGCTCGGGCAGCACCACGGTGACGACGTCACCGGCGCTGCCCGCCCGCGCCGTCCGCCCTGACCGGTGCAGATAGGACTTGTGCTCGCTGGGTGGGTCGATGTGCACGACGAGCTCGACCTCGTCCACGTGCACGCCGCGCGCGGCGATATCGGTCGCCACCAGCACCCGGGCGCCGCCCGAGGCGAACATCGCCAGGTTGCGCTCGCGAGCGGGCTGAGACAGGTTTCCGTGCAGATCGACCGACGGAACACCGGCCTCGGTGAGCTGCCTGGCGAGCTTGCGCGCCTGGTGCTTGGTACGCATGAACAGAATCCGCCGGCCGCTGCCGGAGGCGAGCCGGTGCACCACCTCTTTTTTGGACTCGGCATTGGCGACGTGGAAGACGTGGTGCGTCATTTCCGATACCGGCGAGTTGGCCTCGTCGACCGAGTGCAGCACCTCGTTGCGGAGGAATCGCTGCACGAGCTTGTCGACGCCGTTGTCCAGGGTGGCCGAAAACAGCAGCCGCTGGCCATCTTTCGGTGTAGCGGCCAGGATTCGGGTGACGCCGGGCAGGAAGCCGAGATCGGCCATGTGATCGGCCTCGTCGATGACGGTGATCTCGACGGCGTCCAGGCTGATCAAGCGCTGCTTCATCAAATCCTCGAGCCGGCCCGGGCAGGCCACCACGATGTCGACGCCGGACTTCAGCGCGGCCACCTGGCGGCTTTGCGAAACGCCGCCGAAAACCGTCGTGATCCGCAGGCCGCTGGCACCGGCCAGTGGTTCGAGCGTCGCTGTGATCTGCGTCGCCAACTCCCGGGTGGGGGCCAGCACTAGGCCCGTGGGCCGCGAGGGGCGCCGGTTGGCCTTAGGCAGGCGGCTGACGAGCGGGATCGAAAAGGCCAGGGTCTTGCCGCTGCCGGTCTTGCCGCGACCGAGAACGTCTCGGCCGGCCAGGATGTCGGGCAGGGTTTCGACCTGGATCGGAAATGGATGGGTGATGCCGCGCTGGGCGAGCGCTTCGACCAGGTGGGTGCGCACGCCAAGGTCGGCGAAAGTCTTGCTAGTGGTCACTTTTCGGTGCCTTTCAGGCATCGGTGGTGCCGTGCCGGAGGCGAGAGAACGCCGCGCGGCATCGGCACGAGGTGGCGAGATTGCCGGATGGCAAAATCGATCGCCGCGAGACAAGCTCGTGCGGGATGCACGGGTCATCTGGGTGACAAGCGCGATCTTTGCGCTGGCACCGGGGGGATGAGGAAGCGTTCCACGACGGTGTTGGCATGCAGTGTCATGCAGCCAACGTTGCTGTCAGCCTAGCGCATGCGGTGCCGAACGGCTAAATGGCGTGGCTCACTCCTCGAGCCGCGCACGAACGGCCGCCAGCCGCGCCGCCAGTTCGTCCTCGGTGATGACGCCCCGCGACACCAGCGAATGCGCCAGGGCGACCAGCCGATTCTCCGGATACGGCAGGCCGGCGTAGACGGTTGCCGACAGCGCGTCCTCGTCGTCGCGGCGCTCGATGAAACTGAGCATCCGTGTGCCGCAACCACTTTGGTCAAGGGCATCGCAGATGCCGTCCAGGCTCGTCTGCCACGGCGGCGCCGAGTTCGCCACCCCGTATTTCGCCGCCATGCGACTCCAGACCTGGTTGCGTGCAACGATTTTGGCCAGCGGTGCGACGCTGGAGTCCTCGATGGGGTGTGGTCCGGGCGCGGCGCTCATCTGTCGCCTCACTGGTCCGCCGGGTGCACGGCCGGGCGCGTCTGCGTGACGGCGTTGGTCGTCACCCCCGGCTTAGGCAGCGCGACCCCGATCAGGCAATCGCGCGTGACAATTTCGACGAGTTGGTCTTCGGTCCAATCCTGGGTTCCGGCCGGCCGGACGGGCATCACCATGAACCGATGCTTCTGGTTGGAATCCTCCACCCGGATCTCGACGTCCTCCGGAAGGATCAGCCCGAATTCCGCGAGCACCTGCCGCGGCCAGCGCACGATGCGGCGCCGGTAGTTGGGGGTGCGGTACCACTCCGGTGAATTGCCCAAGATCGGGCGCGGGTAGCACGAGCACAGCGTGCAGACGATCACGTGATGCAGCGTCGGGGTGTCCTCGAGCACATGCAGGGCGGTGAAGTCACTCGGCGTTCCGAACCCGGTCGGCTCCAGCCAGTCGACCCCAACCTCCTTGCTGGCGGCCAGCGCGTCGGTGCGCACCAACTCCTTGAAGTCGGGATCGAGCCAGGCCCGCGCCACCAGGCGCGCCGCGGGAGTGGGTCCGATCTGTTCGGCGAACTCGGTGAAGCGACGGTGCTCCTCGGCGGTGAAAATGCCTTTCTCGATGCACAATTCGCGAAGAGCGATCTCGAGGACCTCGAAGTCGGTGATCTCATCGACCATGGGCGCGGCGGTGCGGTCGTGATCGTGCTCGTGCTCGTGGGCGGTCATGCGGGGGTCCTTTCGCCAAGCTATTCGGCCGGTTCGAGCCACCGTTGCGGGATTTCGGTTTGCAACGTGTCGTTGCCGGGCCCGGTGTAGCCATGCCACAGCTCGGCGAGGTTGAACCGAACGATGTAGAACCATTCGGGTTGTTGGTCTGGGCCGTCCCACGTCTCGTCCTCGGCGGCCGGGCTTTCGTACGAGACGACCGCGATCTCGCCCGTCGCCCCGCGCACGTACTCCTGGGTGCGGGTGTAGAGCAACACGGGCAGGTCGCGCACCACGACCTTGTCGCCGACCTTGAACTTCGGCGCGCCGGCCTGTCCGGCATACACCTGCGGGTCGCCCTTGCCCACGGCGTGACGATGGTGCCGGTTGCGTTTGACGGCGGCGGGGTCGCCTTCGGACTTGGGCTTGGCCGCCAAGGGTTTTCCGCTCAGGCCGCCGGCGTAGCGTGCCCTGACCTCGGCCATGCGTTCGGCCAATTCGCTCAGGCCGATGTGGTGTTTTTCGGCGAGGACGCGCGCGACCGCCAGCAGCCACCGCCCGTAGTAGGGCAGGCCGAGGTAGATGGTGCGACCGAGGTCGACGTTGCCCATCCGGCGTCGCTCCTCGGACAACCAGATTCCGCGCCAGCCGAGCACTTCACACATGACGTAGGTGTTGTGCTCCCAGAGTTCGTACTGCTTGTTCTCGAATTCGATGGGAGCGTCCGGCTCACCGCCGACGTCGTGCGGCGTCTTGACATAGGCGTTGAAGCGTTCGTGGTCAATGAGATCCGGCGTGGGGGCGTCGGGGAGTTCCGGGTAGGAGGACTGCAGACGGGCTATCAGGTCGAGCTGTGCGGCTCGGTCCGACGGAGTCGTCATCCCAGCTCCATTCGACTAGTCCAGCGCTTGCTCATACTTCACTCTTCTGGCCGGAATTGCGCAACCGCAAAGCGAACTCCGGTACGCCGGTCTCCGGTAACGTCACCGGAATGGAGCGGCGTGTCCTGGAAGCGGTCATTTATGAGCGTGAACCGCCGATAGCGCGGATCATTCTGAACCGGGTGGACAAGGCCAACACCAAGGACGCTGTCCTGGTCGGCGAGGTCGACAGTTGCCTGCACGAAGCCGACCGCGACAAGGACGTCAAGGTCGTTATCCTCAAGGCGAACGGCAAGGGATTCTGCGGCGGCCATGTGGCGCGCTGGGGCCCGGACGAAAACCCGTATCCGGATTTCGGGGACACGTTCGAGGACCTCTACAAAGGCACCGCCGATCTGTTTTTGTGGCCGACGCTGTACCTGTGGGAATTTCCCAAGCCGACCATCTCGCAGATCCACGGCTATTGCATGGGCGGTGGGATCTATCTCGGCTTGCTGACCGACTTCTGCGTCGCCTCCGAGGACGCGTATTTTCAGATGCCACTTGCCCAGAGCCTGGGCGAACCCGGCGGGCACACCATGATCGAGCCGTGGCTGCTGATGAATTGGCATCGCACCATGGACTGGTTGTTGCTGGCGCCGACCCTGACCGCGCAGCAGGCCCTCGACTGGGGTCTGCTCAACCGGGTGGTCCCGCGCGAGGACCTCGAGGAGACCGTGGAGGAGATGGCGCGAAAGATCGCCCAGATCCCGTTGACCACACTCATGGCGGTCAAGAACAACGTGAAGCGAGCATGGGAATTGATGGGCATGCGGGTCCATCTTCAGGTCAGCCACATCCTGACGAACATGGTTGGCGCCGCCTCCGATGTGCAGGCACGGCGGGCCGAGCTGATGCGCTCCGGGATGAAGCCACGCGAATTCGTCGACAGCGACAAGCTCGACACTAACAAGGTCGACGCTGACAAGGTCGACACTGACAAGAAGGATCCCCCGCCGGCGTGACGTTGGTTTCACGCTGGGCGCCGAACGTGAAGCTAACGTCACGCTCGGCGGCAATGCCCGCCTAGCGGCTCATCTCACCGGCGATCTTGCGTCCGGCGGCATGGCGGGCGGCGACGTAGCCGAACACCATCGAGCTGGCGATGCTCGCGCCGGCGCCCGGATAGGTGCGGCCCATCACCGTCGCGGTCGTGTTGCCGGTGGCGTACAGACCCTCGATCACCCGATCCTGTTCGTCGAGCACCTGGGCGTGTTCGTTGGTGATGACGCCGCCGCACGTGCCGACGTCGGCGGGCAGCACCCTGGTCGCGTAGTAGGGGGCGGTGTCGAGCGGGCCGATGGCGGCGTTCGGCCGGTAGCCGGGGTCGCCGAGGCAGTCGTTGTAGGCGGACTGGCCGCGGCCGAAGTCGGGGTCCAGGCCCTTGGCCGAGAATTGGTTGAATCGCTCGATCGTGCGCGCCAATTCGTCGGGGGGAAGATCGATCTGGCGGGCGAGGTCGGGAATGGTCGCGGCTCGTTTGACGGCGCCGGACTCGATCAGGTCCGGGGGCAGCGGCTGGTTCCGCTTCAGGGTTTTCAGGGGATTGGCGCTGGTGACGTATCTGCGCACGTATCCCTCGTCGAAGATCATCCAGCACGGCACCGCCTTGTTGGCGTACATCGCCTTGCCGACCTCGACGTAGGAGTTGGACTCGTTGCAGAACCGCCTGCCGGCCGAGTCGACGTAGATGGCGCCGGGGCGCTGGCGTCCGGAACCGAGCGAGGCGGCGACGGAGCCGCCATTGGCGATGAAAACCGAAGGCAGCCACCAGGCCTCGTCCAGCAGGTCGGTCTTGGCGCCCAGCCGCATCGCCGCCTCGAGCACCTCGCCGGTGTCGCCGGCGTTGGCGATCGACCACTTTCCTTCGTTCGGCTGGTTGCCGCTGTAGCGGCGGCGCATCTCTGCGTTGTGGCCGAAACCGCCGGCGGCCAACAGGACACCCTTGCGGGCCTCGACGGTCACCGGCTTTCCGTCGCGGACCGCGCGCACCCCGACCACCCGGCCGTCGTCGACGACCAGATCCGTCATCGCGGCTTGTGTCCACAGCGGGGGATCGCCGTCGCTGAGATCGATCAGCGCCTTGAGCATCTGGGCGATCAGCGAGGCGCCGTTGGTGAGGAGCCGGCGCCGCCGGGCCCGGGCGATCGCGGTGCGCAGGAACACCCGCGACGCGACTGCGAAGGCGCGCGGTGCGCGGTTGAAATATTGGACCGACCGTAACTCGTTGGTCAGCACCACATACCCGTAGTTCTTGGCCAGCGGCGGCTGCACCTTGTCGCTCCACACGCCGAGCCGCGCGGCGTCGAACGGGATGCCCTCGACGGCGCGGCCGGAGGCGTTGCCGCCCTTGTGATTCGGGTAGTAGTCGCTCCAGCCCGCGCAGCGGACCAGTGTGACACCCTTGCGGATGAGGAAGTTGATCATGTCGAAGCCGGCGGTGAGGAACACCTCGCGTCGTTCGGGGGAGGACGGTGCGCCGATGTCGCCGACCACGTCGGCCAGGTAGGCCAGGCCGTCCTCGTGGGAGTCCGCGATCCCGTCGGCGCGCATCAGCGGGTTGTTCGGCAGCCACACGATGCCGCCCGACAACCCCGTCGAACCGCCCACCAGCGGCTGCTTTTCGATGATCAGCGGTTCGAGCCCGCAGTCCAGGGCGGTCAGCCCGGCGACCATGCCGCCCCCACCGCTGCCCGCGATGACCAGGTCCACCGAATGGTCCCACCGGGTGGTCATCGCGCCTCCGAGCCGAAGCCGAGGTCGACGATCGGCACGTCGATGGTGGTGTTGGTCCGCTGGATGGCGGGCAGCAGGGTGGTGTACGGCAGCCCGGCCAGGAAACCGTCGATGACGCGTTCGAAATTCGAGATCAGGCCTTCGATCTGATCGGACAACCGCATGAAGTCAAAGCCTGTGGAATGCAAGCCCTTCTGCTGCCGGGGCAGATTGGAGAAATCCTGGGCCGGGATGGGCGGCCAGCGCGGGTCGTCGGGCGCCATGGGTTCGGGAGGCGCGGGTTTGCCGGCCGATGCGTCGGCGGGAAACCGGGTCAGCGACCAGATTTCGAACAGCGTCTCCTCGGGCCCCAGCGGACGGATGCGGTACGAGGAGGCGCTGCTGTAGGTGGGCAGGATGAAGTGGTGCGGGAAGGCGAATCCGATCGCGTCGGTGATCCCGCGGCGGACGAGGTCGTTGAGATCGGGCATGGTGCTGCCGCGGGCGCGATGCCAGTCGACGACGGCGTCGTTGAGCGCGTCGCGCCACGCCGCCATCGCCGCGCTCGGGTCGGCGGGCAACTCGATGTGCTGCAGGCCTTCGGCGATGCGAATGTCGTTCTCATGCGTCATGCCGGCCATGCCGGCGCCGAGTGTGCGCATGAAATACAGGTTGCTCGCGACGACGGGATGTACTGCGGCGGAGGGCTCCCCGGTCTGCGCGGACGGCAGCAGCTGCGGATGGGTCTGCGGCACGTGGTAGCTCTCCATGAACGCCGCGGTCGCGAGTTTCCAGTTCACCGGCAGCCGGCACGATTGCCACCACTCCACCCGCAGCGCCTCCACCTGCCATGCGTCGTAGGTCGAGGCGAACGGTTCCATCCAGTCGCGCAGTGCCGGTGCGTCGTTGTCGAGGTTGATCCACACGCATCCGCCCCACAGCTCGCAGCGCACCGAGACCAGCTCCAGGTCCTCGGGACGCATGTTGTCCTCGGCGAACGCCTCGGGGCGCAGCACGAAGGTGTTGCGGCCGTCGATGCCCCAGCACCAGCCGTGGAAGGGGCAGACGAAGGTGCGCCGATTCCCGTTGCCCTCCACCAGCTTTACGCCGCGATGGCGACAGGCGTTGTGGTAGGAACGCACGGTGTCATGGTCGACGCGCACCACGATGATCGAGTCGTCGAGGATCTCGTATTCCACGTAGTCGCCCGGTTTGGGGATCTCCTCCAGCCTGCAGGCCATCTGCCATACCCGCGGCCAGAACAGCCGCGCCTCGAGCGCGTAGAACTCCGGATCGTAATAGCGCTGCTTGGGGATCCGGTCGGCGGTCTGCACCGCCCACGGCACCGGTAGCGGCGTCCAGTTCGCCGCCGCCCGGTGCGGGGTTCGCGGGTTGGAAGTCTCGTTGCCCATTCCTACAGCCATCTCGTCATCCCTCGGGTCACATCACACGATCCGCGACACCCGTCCTTGCCAGTAGCGGTCGCGCAGGCGTCTCTTGTAGAGCTTTCCGTTCGGGTCGCGCGGCAGGGAGCCGAATTCGACGGTGCGCGGGCACTTGTACCCGGCCAGGTGCGCCCGGCAATATTCGATGAGTTCGGCCTCCAGCTCGGGTCCGGGCGCCACGCCATCGGCCGGCTGCACGACGGCCTTGACCTCTTCGCCGAACTCATCGTTGGGAACCCCGAACACCGCCGCGTCCACCAGCTTCGGATGCATGACAAGCAGATTCTCCGCCTCTTGCGGGTAGATGTTGACCCCGCCGGAGACGATCATGAACGAAGAGCGGTCGGTGAGGTACAAATAGCCGTCGGCGTCGACATAGCCCATGTCGCCGAGCGATCGCCAGCCGCGCTCGTTGGACACCGATGCGGTTTTGGCGGGGTCCTTGAAGTATTCGAAGTCCGGTCCACCCTCGAAATAGAGTTCGCCGGATTCGCCGACGGGAAGCTCGCGCCCGTCCTCGCCGACCACGTGCACCGGGGCCATCGGAACACCCACCGACCCGGGATGGTCGAGCCACTCGCTGGGGCCGATCGTGGTGCCCGCGAAACCTTCGGTGCCACCGTAGTATTCGTGGATGATGGGGCCAAACCAGTCCATCATCCGGTGTTTCACGTCGACCGGGCACGGTGCGGCCGCGTGAATGACGCACCGCAAGCTGGAGACGTCGTAGCGCTCCCGAACCGGCGCGGGCAACTTGAGCATGCGCACGAACATCGTCGGCACGAACTGCGCGTGGGTCACCCGGTGGGCCTCGATCAGGCGCAACATCGCCTCGGCGTCGAATCTGGGCATGAGGACCGACGCTGCGCCCACCCGGTTAACCGCCATGGTGTAGTTCACCCCGGCCGCGTGATACAGCGGTGCGGGGGACAGGTACACGCTCGAGGAGTTCATAGCGTATTTGTGAATGAGCGCCAGTTCGAGCACCGACTGCGCCCAGGATCCGTTGCCGTCGACGGGAAGCGGCCGCCGCACCGCCTTGGGCCGCCCGGTGGTCCCGGACGAATACAGCATCTCCGATCCGTCCGAAAGGGGTGGGGGCTCCCCGGCCGCCGCCAGCGCGTCCTCGTAGGATCGCCAGCCGGGCAGCGGGCCGCCGACCGAGAAATGCGCGACCACCACGGCGTTGGCGTTTCGGATGTGCGCGGCCAGTTGGGGCATCGCGGCATCGACGAACACCGCCTTGGCGTCCGAGTCGTCGATGACGTAGCTGACCTCCTCGGCAAGGAAGTGGGTGTTCACGGCGGTGTAGTAGAGGCCGGAAAGTTGGGCGCCCCAGGTGATTTCGAGGAACTCCGGGCGGTTCGGCAGCACCAGCGCAATCCCGTCGCCGCGGCGCAGCCCCGCCCCGTGCAACGCGGCGGCCACCCGCCGGCTGCGGGTGTGCAGTTCGCCGAACGAGATCGTGCCGCCGTCGGTGATCAGGGCCGGCGACCCTGCGGCGGCGATCGCGTGCTCGGCGATGTTCACCGGCAATCCCTAAGTTGTTGCGGCGCCGTCGGTCTGGGCGGCCGCCGCGGCCTGGCGGCGGGCATGCTCGGAGGGCAGCACCTTGTCCTTGAAGACCGTCTGGATCAGCTGCTGCACGTCCTTGCTGATCGAGGCGAGCGCGACGAGGTCGTTGGAGCTCTGCCAGTGCACCCGCATGCCCATCAGCTCCCAGGCGCGTTTGAGGTTGGCCTTGGTGAGCATCAGCGTCGTCAGCGGCGCCTGGGCGATATGGCGGGCGATGGCGTCGACCCTGCCGTCGAGCTGGTCGCGCGGGACGACCTCGTTGACCAGGCCGACGTCGAGGGCCTTCTTGGCGTCGATGACCTCGGCGGTGAACAGGTAGTAGGCGGCCCGGCGCCAGTTCATGAAAACCCAAGGCTCGATGGAGCATTCACCCGACGGCATCCCGAACCCCTGCAGGGGCGGGTAGGAGAAGTAGGCATCCTCGGAGGCGATGACGATGTCGGTGGTCAGGCCCATGTGCGTGCCGCCGCCCACGCAGTAGCCGTGCACCTGCGCGATCGTGGGCTTGGAAAACTCCCACAGGTTCAGCGTGGGCTTGACGAACAGATCCGACTGCGCCTTCCACGGGTGCCCGGTCACCATGGCGTTCTCCACGAACGACGGGTAGTCCACCGCGTTGTTGCCGATCGCATGTCCCGAACAAAAGCCCTTGCCGTTGGCTTTGAGCACCAGCACCTTGATGTCGTAGTCGCGGTCGGCGTCGGCCAGCGCGGCGTCGACCTCTTCCGCCAGCTTCTGATCCTGCGCGTTGGCCTTTTCCGGCCAGTTCAGCGTGATGCGGGCGATCGGGCCCTCTTTTTCGTAGATGATTCTCTCGCGGGTCTCGTTGAGATCCATGCGGCGCTACCTTTCCTCGTTAGCTTTTCCTCGTTAGGGCGTGATGACGCCGATTTCGGCGCCGATGTCGTAGGTGGTCCCGACCTGACCCGTCCAGCGCACAGTGCCGGATGCCCCCGCCTCGATTTCCTGTTCCACCTTTTCGGTCGCGATGACGTAGATCGGCGTGCCCGCCTCGACGTGCTCACCGGCGCCGACCAGCAGGCCGGTGAGTTCGGCCTCGGACACGGCCACCGAGACCCGCGGAATGCGAATGATGAAGTCAGCCATGCACCTTCGCCCTCTGCAGCGTGCGCTGGGCCGCCGCGACGATGCGTGCCGGCGACGGATACACCTGCGCTTCGAGCGCGGGGGCGGCCGGATTAGGCACGAACCGCGCGGCGGCCCGCTCGATGGGCGCGGCGAGTTCGCCGAACAACTCGGCCGACAGGAGGGCGGCGATTTCGGCTCCGGGGCCCGCGAATTGGACCGCATCGTGCACGATGACGGCGCGGTGAGTGCGCCGGACGGAGTCGACGATGGCGTCGAGGTCCAGCGGCACCAGCGTGCGCAGGTCGACGACCTCGGCGTCGACGCCCTGGTCGGCCAGGGTGGCCGCCGCGGCGAGCGCGTCGTGCACGCAGCGTCCGTAGCCGATCAGGCTCACGTCGGTGCCGGGCCGCTTGATGTCGGCCTGGCCCAGCGGGATCGAGAAGCCGGGCTCGACGGGCACCGGCCCCTTTTTGCTCTGCAACCGGATGGTTTCGACGAACAGGCAGGGGTCGGGGTCGAAGATCGCCGTGGTCAGCAGACCTTTGCCGTCGCGCGGGGTGGACGGCACGATCACCTTCATCCCGGGAACGTGCATGAACCAGGCCTCGAGGCTTTGCGAATGCGTCGCACCGGTGGCCAGCCCGGCGTACACCTGGGTGCGCACGGTGATCGGCGCCGACGTGCGGCCGGCGGTCATGAACCGCAGTTTGGCGGCGTTGTTGATCAGTTGGTCGGCGGCGATCCCGATGAAGTCCATGATCATGATCTCGGCGACCGGCAGGAGCCCGTCGATGGCGGCGCCGATGGCCGCGCCGAGGATGGCGGCCTCCGAGATCGGGGTGTCCAGGACGCGGTCGTGCCCGTATTTCGTCGAGAGCCCGGCGGTGGGACCGGATGCGCCGGGATCGGCGATGTCCTCACCGAGCAAGAACACCCGTTCGTCGGCCGCGAGCGCCTGGTCCAGCGCGAGGTTGAGCGCCTCGCGCATCGTCATCTCGGTGTCGCCCATGTCCTACACCGGAAACCCGATGGGCGTCGCGTAAACGTCGCGGTCAAGCTCGTCGACCGATGCCGCATCCGCGGCCATGACGGCGCGCAGCGCGCCCTGCACCGCCGCCACCGCCTGCGCGTCCATCCGGTCCAGCTCGTCGCCGCCGCAGCTGCCCGTCTCGGCGAGGTAGGAGCGGAACCGGGGCACCGGATCGGCGGCCATCGCCGCCTCGAGTTGATCCTTGGGCATGTAGGGCATCCGGTCGCCGAAATAGTGGCCGCGGAAGCGGAAGGTCACGCATTCGATGAAGGTGGGGCCGGCGCCGCCGCGGGCGCGCTGCAGCGCCTCGTCGAGCGCCGCCTTCACCGCCAGCGGATCGTTGCCGTCGACGCGCACCCCGGGCATCCCGTATCCGGCGGCCCGATCGGCCACCCGCTCGAGCTTCATGGTGTCGCCCGTCGGGGTCATCTCCGCGTATTGGTTGTTCTGGCAGACGAAGACCATGGGCAGGTCCCAGAGCGCGGCCATGTTGGCGGCCTCGTGGAAGGAGCCGGTGTTGGTGGCGCCGTCCCCGAAGCTGACCACCGTGACACGGTCGAGCCCCTTGCGTTGGGCGGCCATCGCCAGGCCCACGGCCACCGGCGGCCCGGCGCCGACGATGCCGGTCGAAAGCATCACGCCCACCTCGGGTTTGGCGATGTGCATGGTGCCGCCCTTGCCCCGGCTCGCGCCGACGGCGCGGCCCATCATCTCGCCGTAGATCTCCTCGAGGGGGACCCCCTTGCCGATGAGATCGTGCAGGCCGCGGTAGGTGGTCACCAATTGATCGTCGGGCCGCAGCGCGACACCCAGCGCCGCGGCGATCGCCTCCTGGCCGCGGGAGGGCCAGTACACGCACATGAACTCGCCGGTGCCGATCCCCGTGGACAGCCGGTCGTCCGCCGCCTTCATGAGCACCATCAGTTCGTAGAGGCGTCGTAGGATCTTGCGGTCCTCGGTCATCGTGGAGTCCCGTTGCGGTGCATGACGATTGGGGTCACCTCGGTCACGCGCCCGACCACGGCTTGACCTTGAGGAAGCCGCCGCCGTCCACGCGCAGTTGCTGTCCGGTGATGTAGCGGGCGGCGTCGGAGGCGAGGAACAGCACCGCCTCGCTGATGTCCTCGGGTTCGACGTAGGGGATGGGCATCGCCTGGACGAACGGGAAGATCGGTTCGGCGTCCTCGCGGGTCGGCTCCTTGAGGTCGGGGCGGAAGGCCCGGTACATCGGCGCGCTGTGCAGCATGTCGGTGTTGACGTTCGTCGGGTGCACCGCGTTCATCCGGATGGAGAACGGCGCCAGCGCCAGGGCGAAGTCGTTGACATAGTGCGCCGCGGCCAATTTCGCGAACGCGTAGCCCGCTCCGCCGGGACCGCCGTCGATACCGGTGGTGTTCATCGATGACATGAACGCCGCGTTGGAGCCGATGACGACGATCGACGCCCCGGCCTGCAGGTGTTTGAGGCTGGCGTGCACCAGGTTGAGCACGCCGATGAGGTCCACGTCCACCGCGTCGGCGAAGGCCTTCGGCGGCAGTCCCGCGGTCAGTGGGCAGATGCCGGCGTTGGCCACCACGATGTCGAGGCGCCCGAGCTCGGCGACGCCCTCATCGATGGCCGCCGACAGGGCCACGCGGTCGCGGACGTCGGCGACCGCGGTGTGCGCGCGCCGCCCCTCCTTCTCCACCAGCCGTGCCGTTTCGTCCAGGTCCTCGGGGCGCGCCAGCGGATACTCATTGGTGTCGATGTCGGTGCAGAGATCCACGGCGATGATGTCCGCACCTTCGGCGGCCAGCATCCGCGCGTGAGAGCGGCCCTGCCCGCGCGCGGCGCCACTGATCACGGCCACCTTGCCCGTTACCCTGCCCATCGCCCGTTCCTTCGTCGGTGTCTACATCGCGATCCGCGTTGGCACCCAACGCCATTCGCCGTCACGACTGATGCTCGAGCGGCAAGAATCCGACCGCTGTCCCGTCCGCGGCGCGGCGCGGCGCGCGGTCACCGCGGCGGGCGTCGCAGTGAGACCTTCGGTCGGCTGCATCGCATCTCTTCCCCGAAAAACTGCGCTGACCTGCAGATGGGCTATCACTACGCCCAAGACTAGCTAGAATATCTAAAATAGCAAGGAATGAACACGACGAGGGGGTGGGCGATGCCTGACGTGCACGGCGGGGTCCTGCGCGGGGTGCGGGTCGTCGAGCTGGCGTCGTGGACCTATGTGCCCTCGGCCGGGGCCGCCCTGTCGGACTGGGGTGCCGACGTGATCAAGGTGGAAGGCGTCACCTCCGGTGACCCGGGCCGGGCGCTGGTGGTCGGCGGCTTCACCCGGGAAGCGGCCCGGCCCGACGCCGACTTCATCCTCGAGCTGGGCAACCGCGGCAAGCGCAGCATCGCCATCGACATCAAGTCGGACACGGGTCGCGAGTTGTTCGGCCGGCTGTTGGCCAGTGCCGATGTGTTCTTGACCAATTGGTTGCCCGGCGCGCTCGAACGCGCCCGGCTGACCGTCGAGGACATCCGCTCGTTCAACCCGAAGATCATCATCGCGCGCGGCACCGGGCTGGGCGTCCGCGGTCCCGACCGCGACCGCGGCGGCTTCGACGCGGCCACCTATCTCGCCCGCGGCGGGGTCGCCTACACGCTGACACCGTTCGGCAGTGAGACCCCTGCGGTGCAGGGGCCCGGCTTCGGTGACCTGCAGGGCGGGGCGACGCTGGCCGGCGGCGTCTGCGCCGCGCTGTTTCACCGGGAACGCACCGGCGAACCGACGATCGTCGACTCGTCGCTGCTGGCGCAGGCGATGTGGTCGATAGCGCCGTCCATTTGCGCGGCCGACTTCTTCGATATCGACGGGATCCCCGGTGCGCCGCCCGGCCTGGCCATCAACCCGCTCGTCAACCGGTACAAGACCAGCGACGGCAGGTGGATCCAACTGGTGTTTTTGCAGCCCGACAAGTTCTGGGCCGGCTTCTGCCGTCGCATGGGGCTCGCGGAACTGGCCGACGACGGGCGATTCGTCCCGTCCAGCAATTTGATCGCCAATGCGGCCGCGGCGACCGAGCTGCTGGCGAATACCTTTGCCCGCCACGACCTCGCGCACTGGCAGGCGGTGCTCGCAGACGAACCGGGCGTGTGGGGTGCGCTGGCGACCCCGCGGGAAACCCTCAACGACCCGCAGGTCGAACCCAACGGCTACGTGGTCACCAACGTCGACGACCACGGCGAGAAGTACCGAATCGTTGCCGCCCCAGTGCAATTCGACGAGACGCCACCCGCTCCCGCCCGCGCCCCGGAGCACGGGCAACACACCGAAGAGATCCTGCTGGAACTCGACGTCGACTGGGACGAGATCGCCAGGGCGAAGGAGGCCGGGGCGATTCTCTAGGAAGCCGGTCGGTCGGGTGGCCGTCGCGCTAATTGCGCTGTTTCACAGCCTGTTTCGATACCACAAGTCGCGAATTTCCGTGGTGAGCAGCCGATCCCGAAACGGTCACAGCCGCGTATCAATGTCAGTGGTGCACTGGCACAACGCGACGGATCCGCAAATCATTGCACAGGGCGCCTTTTGGGGATTGCGGCCGCGACGACGCGCACGGATTCCTGCCGCTATGCGAGTAGCGGTTTCGCCAGGGCGCAGCAGGAGGTATCAACAGCATGACGACGAACTGGGTCCCCGCCCAAACTTCGTGCGGCCCGAACTCCGGCCGCATTCTCGACACCGCGCGGGGCATCCTCATCGGTCTTCGCCGGTGTCCTTCCGACGCCGCACTGGACGAATTGCACGGCGCGGCAATCCGGCACAAGGTGCCGGTCTTCGCCATGGCTTGGGCGCTGGTCCACCTGGCGGGCGACGGGGAGGAGACACCGAGCTTCGTCGACGCGCAATCCGCGGCCCGCCGGGAGTGGGGTCCGCTGTTCACATCCGCCGCGCTGACCGGTTGAGCGCGCACCAAGACGTTGGGGCGGCCGAGCTTTCGAGGGGTAACCCGGCCGCCTCCAACTCCAACAACATCGACCCGAAAACCCGTCCGGAGGG
This sequence comes from Mycobacterium colombiense, assembly GCF_003284935.1. Lineage (GTDB taxonomy): Bacteria > Actinomycetota > Actinomycetes > Mycobacteriales > Mycobacteriaceae > Mycobacterium > Mycobacterium arosiense_A. The sequence continues at coordinate 24,857 of NZ_QMEV01000048.1, read as the reverse complement.
GGGTGCCGCCGGGCTGCGGCTGCACTGGCCGACACGGGCGCGGGGTATGCGGCGGTGGCGGATGGGCCGCGGGTCGATCCGGTCCGGTCCGGAGCCCGACTACGGGATCAACCTGCTCCGCTGAGACGGCGTCGGTGGGACAATTGCCGGCGTGTCCGCAATCGATCGCGTGGTGACGCCGATGGGTGCGGGGCCCAGGCTGCACCGCCCGCGCGGGCCGCTGGCCGACCACGTCGAATTCTTTGGGCATTGGTTGCACCGCGGGGGCAGCTATCGGAGCCGGGCGCTGCCACGCGGGGCGGTGACGGTCGTCTTCGACGTCGGCGACCGACAGCGACTGGATTTCTATGCCGCCGACGGCACAACCGAACTGAGCGTCCCGCCGGCGTTCGTCACGGGACCGCAGAACGTGTCCTACGTGTCGGACATCGCGGCCGACGAGCCCGTCATGGCCATCCATTTCCGGCCGGGCGGCGCTTTTTCGTTTCTGGGCAGGTCGTTGAGCGACCTGGCCGGCGGGCCCGTCGGCATCGGCGAGATCTGGGGCGGTGCGGGACGCGAACTGCACGAGCGCTTGATCGAGGCGCCGTCGATCTCGGACAGGTTCGCGCTGCTCGAGCGGTTCCTGCTCGCGCGGGCGGGCGCGTCGAGGCAGCCAGACCCGAGCGTGGGTGCCGCGATGGCCGCCATCGAGGCCGATCCCTCGGTGCGCTTGGCGGAAGTCCGCCGCATGACGGGATTGTCCACCAAGCGGCTCATCGCGCTGTTTCGCGCCGAGGTTGGGTTGGCGCCAAAGGAATTCGCCCGTGCTCGCCGGTTCCAGGCAGCGCTGAGCCGGCTTGGCGACGACGCGAGCGGCGGCGCCCGCATCGCGGCCGAGCTGGGATATTTCGACCAGTCCCATCTGGTGCGCGAGTTTCGCGCGTTCAGCGGTATGACGCCGACGTCCTACCGGCGGCGGCGAATCCTGTTGCCCAGCCACGTTCCGTGGGAGGGGCACAAAAATCCAAGACCGCGCGGCCCGGCGCGCCGATGATGACCACATGGAAGAAACCAGACAAGCCGTAGCGGACACCGGATTCCTGGTCGCCGCGATGCGTGCCGAGGAATCCGAGCGCCCGGACCGGCTGTTCACCGACCCGTTCGCCGACCGGCTGGCCGGCGCGGAAGGCCGCTCGCTGCTTGCCAGAGCGGCGGCGGCGACGGGCGCGTCCTCGCCGCAGATCGCGATCCGCACGCGGTTCTGGGACGAGGCGTTGCACAGGGCGGAGTCGGCCGACGTAGCGCAGGTGGTGATCCTCGCCGCGGGCATGGATGCGCGCGCGTACCGGCTGCCGTGGCGCCCCGGCACCACCGTCTACGAAGTCGACCAGCCGCAGGTGATGGCGATCAAGGATCAGCGGCTCGCGGGCGAGCGTCCGCGCTGCCGTCGCGTCCCGGTGGGCATCGATCTGGCCGATGACTGGCCGAAAGCGCTGCTGTCCCATGGTTTTCGCCGGATGCCCCGACGGCGTGGCTCGTCGAAGGGCTGCTGCAATACCTCGACGCCGCCGCCGTCGACCTCGTGTTCGCCCGCATCGATGCGCTGTCGGCACCGGGTTCGCGGGCCTGCTATGACCTGGTCGGCGCGACGCTGCTGGAGGCGGACTTCATGCAGCCCACCCTCGAGTACATGCGGCAGAGCGGCGCTGCGTGGACGTTCGGCACCGACGCGCCGGCCGCCCTGATCGAGCGGCACGGCTGGACCGCGAAGGTCACCGACGTCGCCGAACCCGGCGCCAGGTGGAATCGCTGGGATCATCCGGTCGTCCCGCTGGAGGTGCCCGGGATACCGCGCGGCTACTTCGTCGAGGCGACGAAGTCCTGACGCGTCGAAGTCCTAGCGCGTCCAGGTACGGCGGCAGGCTATTTCGGCGGCGGCAGCTCGCGCGGGCCGTCGGGCGGACCCAACTCCGGCGGACCGTCGCGTTTCGTCAGCGCACGCCGGCGATCGCTTTCGGCGGACCGGACCGACAGGCGCTCGGCGTCGGCCCGCCCCGGCAGGGACGGGCCCGACTCGCGGCCGGACACCCGGCCCTGCGGGCGCCCGGCGGGGTGGTGTCGCGACGAGACAACGAATTCCGCTCGTTCCGAAGGCGTTTCACCCGCGGGGTGACCGGACAGCCGGGTGTCGGAGGCCTCGGAATTGACCGTCACCTTGCGGGTGCGCTTGAGCGTGAACGCGATCTCCCCGGTCTCCTCGAGGACGCCTTCGAACACCTGGCGCGCGGCGCGCAGCGGCTGGGTGGTGGTGTCGATGACCTTGGCCACGAACGGCGGCACCAGCGGGCGAATCCAGCGGGCAGCGGCCTTGGTGGCGTCCGGAATCGAGGGGATCGACGACGCATGCCGTTCCTGGTGTTGCTCGACCTCCCCGCCCGTCGGCAGGGGAGCGGGCAGATGCTCCGGAATGTCGGTGTGGGGGCCGACCAGGCCCGCGGCCGGCTCCGGTGCGGGCACCGCGGTGATGGCGCGGCTGGCCGCCTCGGCTTCGGCGGCGATCGGCAGGTACACGTCGTCGTCCGACTCGAACTCCCGCAGCGACGCGGCATGCACCGGACTCTGCAGAGCGTCGGAAACCCGGCGGCGCTGCTGCTCGCGATCGATCTGGGTCTGCGCCTCGATGGCAAGGCGCGCCTGCGTCAGTTGGTGTTCGGCCCAGAGGATTTCGGCCTCCCGACGCACCTCGGCCCGTTTGATGGCGATCGCGGTGTCCGCGTCGAGTTCGGCGCGTTCGCGCTCGGCCCGCGAGGTGGCGTGGCGGTCGTGCGTCGTCTCGCCGCGCCAGCACCCAAGGATCAGGGGTGCGGTGTAGAGCAGCACGCAGGCCCCGATCGTCAACAGGCGCAGGGTCATCGCGCCGGCGTCGGCCGAGGTGAGGTCATTCATCGCCACCCAGCGCGCGCCCAGGCCGCGGTCGGCGTCCGACACGACACCGTCCCGCGCGTCGCGCAGCGCTTGCTCCTGTCGCGAGATCGTGGCGTCCAGGCCTGGCGCCCGACCGTCCCGCGCCGCCAGGGCGGTGTCCAATTCGCGCTGGGCATCGGCGAGAAGTTCGTTCGCCGTGCGTGTTTCGGGCCCGGTGCCGGGATCGCCGGTGATCCGGGTCTGCGGGCAGCCGGGGGTGGGGTGGTACTCGCAGCGGGCGATGACCAGGGCCTTGTCCTGGCGGTCACGGGCCTGGGCGACGGAGTTGTCGAGCGCGGCGCGGGCATCCCTGGTCTGCTGAAGGGCCGCCGATGCACGCGCGACGGCGGGGGACGATTCGGCGTGGCGCAACGCCCGTTCGTCGAGCCGATGGTTGATCGAGCTGGACAGCAGGACCAGCGCGGCGAGCTCACCGACGACCACGCCCACCGCCGCCGCCACGGCGACGCGTCCCAGGACGCCGGGCCGGCTCCGGTCGGGCCCCGGGATGGTGCCGCGGCCGATGGCGCCGACCAGCACACCGAAGACCAGGGTCAGCGCCACCACCGCCGGCAGCGGCCAACGGGTCGCGCCGGCGAGCGCGAGCGCCGCGACCAGCCACGCCAGTGCCGCGCCCGACAACGTAACGGCGCCGGCGACGGCGTGGGTGGACCGCTCGTGCCGCTCACCCAGCTCGCGCCGGTGTCCGCCGCCCAACCAGATGAGCGCCTCCGCCGCCCGGGCCAGGCCTGAGCGCTGCTCGATTACTTCCTGGGGCATAGGGCTCCACACACCTCCACCATCAAGCCTCGCAGGCCACCGCCCGACACATCGAATCGAAGCGCCCCGCCTGTGGCGCGCTTCACAAGTCCGCGGAATCGACGCAGATCCCCGGCCGCGCATCGCTCACACCCGCCGGTCCAACGAGGGGGCATCTGACGCGGAATTGCGGCGACGCGAGCAGATCAGCGACCGTTCCGGCAGGTGACATGAGACGGTATAAGCCTATGACGAATCACGATTATGTCACCTACGAAGAGTTTGGCCGCAGGTTCTTCGAGGTCGCCGTCACCCCCGAGCGTGTCGCCGCCGCGTTCGCCGACATCGCCGGCAGTGAGTTCGCCATGGAGCCGATTGCGCAGGGGCCCGGCGGGATCGCCAAGGTCAGTGCCAACGTCAAGATTCACGAGCCCCGCGTCACGCGCCGGCTGGGCGACAGCATCACCTTCGTCATCCACATTCCGCTGTCCATCGATCTGCTGATCGATTTGTGGCTCGACAAGCCGCGTTTCGTGGTTTCCGGCGACATCCAGCTGCGGGCGACGGCGCGCGCGGCCGAACCCCTGTTGCTGATCGTCGACGTGGCCAAACCGCGACCGTCCGACATCACCGTCAACGTCTCGTCGAACTCCATTCGCGGCGAGGTGCTGCGCATCCTGGCGGGCGTGGACGGAGAGATCCGGCGCTTCATCGCGCAATACGTCGCCGCCGAGATCGACACGCCCCAGTCGCAGGCGGCGCAAATCATCGATGTGGCCCAGCAGCTGGAGTCAGCCTGGCCCTGACCGGCCCGCCCACGAATACGCGTGAGGGCGTCGGGGTACCCAGACATGGTTGTGCGTCTGTCGCCCCCGTGGGCGACGGCGTTCCCGATCGCCAGGGGAGGAAGACTTTGGCTCGCGTAGATGTGTCGGTGTCGTCGCAGGTGGAACCGGAGGCGGCGTGGAAGCTGGCCTCCGACCTGGACCGATTCGACGAGTGGATGACGATCTTTGCCGGATGGCGTGGGCCGGTGCCCGACACCATCGAGAAGGGAACCTGCATCTCGTCGTGCGTCAAGGTCAAGGGCTTCCGCAACGTCATCCACTGGGAGGTCACCCGCTATGACGAGCCGAAAGCGATTGAGCTGCAGGGCCGCGGGCGCGGCGGGATCCGCCTGACCGTGGCGATGACCGTCGCGGACAATCACCCCGGATCGACGTTTCACCTCACCGCCGACCTCGGCGGCGGTCTGCTCAGCGGGCCCGTCGGGGGATTGGTCGCCCGGGTGCTGCGGTCCGACGTGCAAAAGTCCGTCAACAACCTGGCGGCGCTGCAATAACGCGCTGCAATTACGGACCCATCCGGTCGGGCGCTAGTGCGCCGGGTGGCTGATCGTCCAATGCCGTTCGGCGTCACGAATTCGCCTGCGGTCCATGGCAAGCCAGGACAGCCCGGCCCCGAAGGCGAGCATGGCGACGATCGCGGCGGCAACCCCCGCGCCGACCTGGCCCAGGGCGAAGTTGGCCACACACACGACGAACGCCAACGCGGCCGCGGCGACCACGAGTAGCCCGGGTGTCTGCCCGGCCCCACCCATCCGCGGGTCAGCGGTCCGATCATGGTCGACAGGGCGGTGCCTCATGGCGTCTCCTCTGCTGTCACTTCCGTTTCGGCCCGATTCCTTGGAGCTACCCAACGGGCTGTCGGGACAAACGACTTTGGCGGAGGTGACGCGCGGTTTCGCCTAGAGGGTCTGGTGGCGGCCGAAGTACTTGTGGTCTTCGCTATAGCCGCCGTAGCCGCTACCGATGTCGTGGTAGTCGGCGACGAACTCGATGCCTTTGATCCACTTCACCAGCTTGAAGCCGTGCTGCAATTCGTTGCGCAGCCGCAGCGGCCGCCCGTGCATGTAGGGGAGCTGCTGGTCGTTCATGTTGTAGGCCAGCATCGTCATGTGGTGGTCCATCTGGCCGATGTGGTGGGCGTTGTAATAGATGCCGCCCGTGGCGCCCAGCCCCATCGAATAGAAGACCGCCCATTTCGCTTCGGGCAGCGGTTTGACGATGTCCATGATCGTTTTCATTTGCACGCCACCCCATTTGGCGACGCCCGACCACGCCTGGATGCAGAAGTGCTGGCTGATCTGCTCGTGATAGGGCAGCGCCATCAAGTCCTCGAGCGAGAACTCCATCGGGTGCTCGACCAGACCGTAAACCTTGAGGCGCCAGTCCTTGAAGTCGTCGCGCTCGAGTTCCTTGTACTCGACGGTCTCGGGTAGGCGGCCGTTGCGCCAGTGGTGCGGGGAGATGTCCTTTTCGGTGAAGGCGCCGGGCTTGGGGTCCAGCTGTTCGAGCATCCGCTGGAAGGGGCCCACCAACGCGTAGCCGACCCGTTGCACCACCCGGGGATGGCGAATGGTGAAGGGCGTGGCCCAAACCCACGCGATGGCGGTCAGCACCATGGCCGCGGAGAAGATGCCGAAACCGACCCAGCTGTTGTCGTCACGGGAGGCGAACATGTGGTTGAGGTTTCGCAGCGCCTCGGTCGTCAGCACCATCGTCACGTGCACCAGGATGAAGAACAGGAAGTAGACCAGCACCACGAAGTGCAGCGACCGGGCGTGCTGGATGCTCAGCCGCTTGCTGAGCCAGTGCACCCGCTGGGACAGCGCGGGCGACATGCCCAGTCCGGTGATCAGTGCGGCCGGGGCGGCGATGAACACGGTGGTGAAGTAGGCGAGTAGCTGCAGGCCGTTATAGGCGACCCAGCCGTTGTCGGTCGGCCAGTCCAGCGACAGGTACTGAATGGCCACCGACGCCGCGTTCGGGAAGACGTCCCAGCTGGTCGGCACGATGTGGCGCCACTGACCGGTGGCGAACAACAGCACGTAGAAGACGGCCCCGTTGACGAGCCACAGCACGTCGACGCCCAGATGCCACCACCGGGCCAGGCCGATGGAGTGCCGAAAGCCGGGCAGCCCCAATTGCGGGGGCAGGGCGACGGTGTCGGCGTTGGCGGTCCACAGCTCGTCGTCCGGAACCGGCGGACCCACCCGCAGCCATTCGTCCTTGCCGGGGGTGGCGTTGCGGCTGAAGTAAAGGCGGGGATGGTCGCAGAGGATCTGGATGCCCGTCCTGATGATGAACATCATCATGAACAGGTTGAAGAAGTGCGTCCAGCCGATCCACGCCGGCAGGCCCGGGGGGATGCCGGCGCTGTCGGAGCCGGGGTAGCGCTGAATGAACGACTGCACCGCCGGCACGTGGTGCAAGCCCTTGCCGACCGCGATCCCGGCGATCAGCACGGCAAAGCCGATCGGGATCAACCAGAGCAGGTTGAACCATCGGTCGCGGCCGATGCGCAGCTTGGGGGCGGTGGCCCGCCTGGTGAGATCGAAGCCGCCACCGTAATGCTCCACATCGATGACGTCTTCGGCGGTGTGTATCTCGTTGCGGTAGTCCGGGATGGACGTGAGGGGCGTGCCCACTGTCAGGGTCGAGGCTGAGCCGTTTCCCTCCGGACCAACGTGCTTGCTTTCGGCCTGCGTCACGGGCTTGAAAATACACGAAAAAACCCGGATAAATCCAAGTCTGATTGGAAAAAAGGGTGACGGCCGGCCGCGGTTCGACCAGACGTTCGTCGACAACAGTTGCCAGCGGGCAGGATTTGCCTCCGCGTGGACGCCGGTTGACGCAATTGCCTATGGAACGCCCGATTTGCTCCGCAAACTCGGTTCCTTGCCGATTGCTGTGAGTTTTATACGAACCTCCTAGCAGATCGGCGCTAGGCGGTGTCGCGCGGCAGCAGCCGGCGCACCGGGCGGGTCTCGATGGCGTTGACCGTCAACGCCCGCCGGCCAATCCGCCAGCCTGCCTCGGTCAGCGTGTACTCGTCGTCGTAGCGCAGGTGCCACGCCACGTCCACCAACTCGGCGTCGCGCTCGCTCCAGTGGTGCGCGACGCACGCGATGCGCCCGCGGGCGCTATCGGGTCGCCCGGTCGCGTCGTACACCTCGCCGACGATCGCGTGCTCGGTGCGGACCACCGCGGACACGGCCGCCACCGCCGCCGCGATGGCGTCGCGGCCGCGATGCGAATGGATCGGCCGCAAGTCGGCCGGCGGCGCGGGCACCAGCAGCTCGGCATCGGCGCTGAAAAGCTCCGCCACAGCGCCGAATTCACGGTCATCGACGTGCGCCGCGTAGCGGTGCACCAGATCGCTCAGCGCCGCCCGCTGCTCGGCGGACAGCGTCATGAGCTCAGCGACAACCGTTGCGCGCACGCCGATAACAGGTCCTTGGCCTGCTCGATATCGGTCGTCGGCGGCATGGCCAACACCAACCGGTCCGCCCCCTGATCGGCGAGGGCGGCCGCGCGCTCGGCATCGACCTTGGCGACCGAATGGCCCAGCGACACTTCGAGCGCCGCCGGATCGCGGCCCGCCGATGATGCCTCGTCGCGCATCAACGCAATCAACGACGCGAGTTGCGGCCCAGTCACCCCGAGCGGCTGGAAGCCGTCACCGAAGCGCCCGGCGCGGCGCGCGGCCGCTCGGCTGTGTCCGCCGATGTGAATCGGGAACCGTTCGGCTGCAACGGGTTTCGGATAGCACATGACATTCTCGAAGTTGAAGAACTCGCCCGCGAAAGACGCCCCCTCGGGCCGCTGCGCCCACAACGCGCGCATGACGGCCAGCTGCTCATCGGCCCGCCGTCCCCGGCTGTCGAACTCCACGTCGCAGGCGGCCAGCTCTTCGGAGAGCCAGCCCACCCCGACGCACAGGTGCAGCCTGCCGCCCGACAGGGCGTCGACGGTGGCGACCCGCTTGGCCAGCACCACGGGGTGGTGATTGGGCAGCACCAGCACCCCGGTGGCCAGCCCCAGGCCGCTGGTCTGGCCGGCCAGAAAGGCAAGCAGGTCAAGGGGATCCGGGATGGGGCAGTCCGCCGCCAGGCCGACGCGGCCCGAACTGTCGTAGGGATAGACGCTGTCGTAGCGGGTGAGCAAGACGGTGTGCTCGACGACGACGATCGAGTCGAACCCACAGGCCTCGAGGTGGCGCGCGAAGGCCACCATCCAGTCGGGGTCCGCAGTGACACCGTCGGCGACGGGGGCCACGACTGAGACCTTCATGGTGTCCGAAGCTAACAAGGCCCCCCGCCCGGCGACTAGCGGGCCGCGCTTTCGGCGGGGGCTATTGCGGCGCGCACGGCTTCGGCGAGCCTGGCGGTGCGGCGATCGGCGAAGATGTCCTCGAGCATGACCGGGCGCCCGTCGGGACCCGTCAGCGGCACCCGCCAGTTGGGGTATTCGTCGGTGGTGCCGGGCTGATTCTGGGTCCGGCGGTCGCCGACGGCGTCGGTCAGGGCCACGCCCAGCAGCCGCGACGGCGTCCTGCCCAGATAGCGGTACAGCGCCACGACGACGTGCTCGGGATCGTCCTCGCCGTCCTCGAGCAGCCCGACCCGGCGCAGCTCGGCCATCCACGCCGCCAGCTCGGTCCGGTCGGACTCCAGCTCCTCTTCGACGGGCCGGGTCAGCAGTCCCAACGAATCCCGCAGCCGCACATGGTCGCCCGCCAGATAGCCGGCGGTCGGCGGCAGATCGTGCGTGGTGACCGAGGACAGGCAGTACTCGCGCCAGCGCTCGGCCGGCAGCGGGCCACCGTTACCGTCCCGGTCCAACTCGAACCAGAGGATCGACGTACCCAGCAAGCCGCGCAACAAGAGGTAGTCACGCACCCACGGCTCGACCGTGCCGAGATCCTCGCCGACGACGACCGCCCCCGCCCGGTGCGCTTCCAGGGCGACGATGCCGATCATGGCCTCGTGGTCGTACCGCACGTAGGTGCCGTCGGTGGGCGAGGCGCCCCGCGGGATCCACCACAACCGGAACAACCCGATGATGTGGTCGATGCGCACCCCGCCGGCGTGCCGCAGCACGGCACCGATCAGCGCGCGGAAGGGCCGATATTCGTGCTCGTCCAACCGATCCGGTCGCCACGGCGGCTGTGACCAGTCCTGGCCGAGCTGGTTGAACTCGTCCGGCGGCGCGCCCGCGGTCACCCCCAGTGCCATCACGTCCTGCAGCGCCCAGGCGTCGGCGCCGTTAGGGTGCACACCGACGGCCAGGTCGTGCATGATGCCCAACGACATGCCGGCCCGGATCGCCTGTGACTGCGTCGCGGCCAGCTGCTCGTCGAGTTGCCACTGCATCCAGCGGTGGAAATCGACTGTGTCGGAATGCTTTCGGGCGAACTCCGCGACGCCGGACGCGTCCGGGTGCTGCAACGCCTCCGGCCAGGAATGCCAGTCGTCGCCGTGCTTCTCGGCCAGCGCGCACCAGGTGGCGAAGTCGTCCAGCGCGCGGCCCTCCCGGTCGCGGAACGCGGCGTAGGACAGCTCCCTGCCCGCCGAGCGCGGTTCCTGGTGCAGCAGCCGCAGCGCCGCCCGCTTGGCCGCCCACGAGCCGTCGCGGTCGATGGCGTCGACGCCGCCGGCGCGCTGCTGGACCTCGGAACGCAGCCGGCGGACCCGGCTGCGCTTGGTCAGCTCGGCGAACTCGGGGATCGCCTCGACGTGAAGATAAATAGGGTTGACGAAGCGGCGCGATGTCGGCAAATACGGCGACGGCTCCATCGGCTTGGTCGGGGCCGCGGCGTGCAGGGGATTGACCAGCAGGTAGTCGGCGCCGTGCCGGGAGGCCGACCACACCGCGAGGTCGGTCAGATCGGTCAGATCGCCGACACCCCACGACTGGCGCGACCGCACGCTGTACAGCTGCGCGGCCAGCCCCCACGCGCGCCGGGCGCCGAGCCGCTCGGGCAGCCCGAGCCAATCCGGGGTCACGATCAGCGCGGTGCTGGTTTCGCAGTCGCCGGAACGCAGGTGCACCCGGTGATAGCCCAGCGGCAGATCGGAGGGCAGCAGGAAGCTGGCCTCGCCCACCCAGCGACCGTCCAGGTCGAACGGCGGGGTGAAGTTGTCGACCTGTTCGACACCGTCGCGCACCGTCCCGTCTTCGAGCTGCAACCACACCTCGGCGGGATCGCCGTGGGTGACATGCGCCCAGAACCGGATCTGCTCGCCGGTGCGCCCGACGATGGTCGGCGGCAGCCGGCGCGCCCAGTGCGACCGCAGCTTCGCCGTCAGCGCGGCGTTGCGCTCCTGCTCGTTGTCGGCCGCCACGCCGAACGCACCCAGCACCGCCTTCAACGTCGTCTCCGCGACCCGCACCCGGCGGCCGGACCAGTCCTCGTACTCGGTCGCGATGCCGTATCTGCGAGCGAGTTCGATCAGCGACGGCGCGAGTTCAGTCATACCGCCATCTTGGTGTCCGGATTCGCCGGTCGGCGACTCGGACCCGGGGCGGGTTGGCGCATTCTTTGCTGGGCGGTCGCCCGCCGTTCATCTGGATCGGCCGCCGGCGCCGGCTTCGCGCGCTCGACAGGACGGGCGGGCCCGCGGCGATTACGATGCCCTGAGGGGATCGAAGGGATCCGGTCGGCTCATCCGCGGGGGAACGAAAACTGCCAGCTCAGTGGGGCGCGTCGGCGCGGTATTCCCTGGCGGCCCGCGGCGGTGGACGGGGCCGGATCCGGGTGCATAAACAAATGTAGAAGCCAATGCGCATTGGCGCCGCGTGGCGAGGTCCGCGCAGGTGCCTTAACGTTGTCATGTAATTCGCGCTGGATCGATCAGATGGTGATATCCAGGCGCTTCAGCAGACCGGATGGTGAATAAGTGGCGGAAGAGAGTCGCGGGCAGCGCGGGTCGGGGTACGGCCTCGGGTTGTCGACCCGGACCCAGGTGACCGGCTACCAGTTCCTTGCGCGCCGCACCGCGATGGCGCTGACCCGGTGGCGCGTCCGCATGGAGGTCGAGCCGGGACGGCGACAGAACCTGGCCGTGGTGGCGTCGATCTCCGCCGCGCTGGTCATCTGCCTGGGCGCGCTGCTCTACTCCTTCATCAGCCCGGCCGGGCAGATCAACGAGTCACCGATCATCGCCGACCGCGACTCGGGTGCGCTGTACGTCCGCGTCGGCGAGAAGTTGTACCCCGCGCTGAACCTGGCGTCGGCCCGCCTCATCACCGGTCGCCCCGACAACCCGCACCTGGTCAAGTCCAACCAGATCGCCAGCCTGCCGCGCGGCCCGATGGTCGGCATCCCGGGCGCACCGTCCAGCTTCCATCCGACCAGCCCCGCCACGTCGTCCTGGTTGGTCTGCGACACCGTGGCGAACTCGACCGGTGCCGGCGCCCCGTCGGGTGTGACGGTCACGGTCATCGACGGCAACCCCGACCTGAGCAACCACCGGCGGGTGCTGACCGGCTCGGACGCGGTGGTGCTGAACTACAGCGGGGACGCCTGGGTGGTCCGCGACGGGCGTCGCTCCCGCATCGACGGGTCGAACCGATCGGTGCTGCTGCCGCTGGGGCTGACCCCCGAGCAGGTCAGCATGGCCAAGCCGATGAGCCGCGCCCTGTACGACGCGTTGCCGGTGGGGCCGGAGCTGACCGTGCCCCAGATCCAGAACGCGGGCGCCGGGGCGTCGTTCCCCAACGCGCCCGGCCCGATCGGCACGGTGATCGTCACCCCGCAGATCAGTGGGCCGCAACAGTATTCGCTGGTGCTGGCCGACGGTGTGCAGACGCTGCCGCCGTTGGTGGCCCAGATCCTGCAGAACGCCGGGCCGGGCAACACCAAACCGGTGACCGTGGAGCCGTCTGCGCTGGCGAAGATGCCGGTGGTCAACAAGCTGGACCTGTCGTCGTACCCGGACGCGCCCCTCAATGTGATGGATATCCGCGAGAACCCGGCGACCTGCTGGTGGTGGCAGAAGACCTCCGGTGAGAACCGGGCCCGCGTGCAGGTCATCTCCGGCGCGACCATTCCGGTCGAGCAGAAGGACGTCAACCGGGTGGTGTCGCTGGTCAAGGCGGACACCACCGGCCGCGAAGCCGACCAGGTCTTCTTCGGCCCCGATTACGCGAACTTCGTGGCCGTCACCGGAAACGATCCCGGAGCCAAGACGACCGAATCGCTGTGGTGGCTCACCGACGCGGGCGCGCGGTTCGGGGTCGACGACACCCGCGAGGTGCGAGAGGCGTTGGGCCTGAAGACGAAACCGGGCCTGGCGCCGTGGGTGGCGCTGCGACTGCTCCCGCAAGGGCCGACGTTGTCGCGGGCGGATGCGCTGGTGGAGCACGACACGCTACCGATGGATATGTCCCCAGGAGAGTTGGCGGTACCGAAGTGAAACGTGGATTTGCGCGGCCGACACCGGAGAAGCCTCCGGTAATCAAGCCGGAGAACATCGTCCTCCCGACGCCGTTGAGCATCCCGCCGCCGGAGGGCAAGCCCTGGTGGATCGTGGTGGTCGGCGTCGTGGTGGTCGGCCTGCTGATCGGCATGGTCGCCATGACCTTCGCCAGCGGGTCGCACGTGTTCGGGGGCGCCGGCTCGATCTTCCCGATCTTCATGATCGGTGGCGTCGCGATGATGATGTTCGGCGGCCGATTCGGCGGCCAGCAGCAGATGAGCCGCCCCAAGCTGGACTCGATGCGCGCCCAGTTCATGCTGATGCTGGACATGCTGCGCGAGACCGCCCACGAGTCGGCCGACAGCATGGACGCCAACTACCGGTGGTTCCACCCCGCGCCCACCACGCTGGCCGCCGCGGTGGGGTCGTCGCGGATGTGGGAGCGCAAGCCCGACGGCAAGGACCTGAACTTCGGCGTGGTCCGCGTCGGCGTCGGCATGACCCGCCCCGAGGTGACCTGGGGTGAGCCCCAGAACATGCCCACCGACATCGAGCTCGAGCCGGTGACCGGTAAGGCGCTTCAGGAATTCGGTCGCTATCAAAGCGTCGTCTACAACCTGCCCAAGATGATCTCGGTGCTCGTCGAGCCCTGGTACTCGCTGGCCGGGGACCGCGAACAAGTGCTGGGGCTGATGCGGGCGATCATCTGCCAGCTGGCCTTCTCGCACGGGCCCGACCACATGCGGATGATCGTGGTCAGTTCCGAGCTGGACGAATGGGACTGGGTGAAATGGCTGCCCCACTTCGGTGACCCGCGCCGCCAGGACGCCGCGGGCAACGCGCGGATGGTCTACAGCTCGGTGCGCGAGTTCGCCGCCGAGCAGGCCGAATTGTTCGCCGGCCGTGGGTCTTTCACGCCCCGCCACGCCAGTTCGTCGGCCCAGACCCCGACGCCGCACACGGTGATCATCGCCGATGTGGTTGACCCGCAATGGGAGTACGTGATCAGCGGCGAAGGCGTCGACGGGGTGACGTTCTTCGATCTCACCGGCTCGGCGATGTGGAGCGCGGTCCCGGAGCGCACGCTACGGTTCGACGAGAAGGGTGTGATCGAGGCGCTGCCCCGCGACCGCGACACCTGGATGGTCATCGACGAGAAGCCCTGGTTCTTCGCCCTCACCGACCACATCAGCACCGCCGAGGCCGAGGAGTTCTCGCAGAAGCTGGCGCGCTGGCGGCTCGCCGAGGCGTACGAGGAGATCGGCCAGCGGGTGGCGCACATCGGCGCCCGAGACATCCTGTCCTACTACGGAATCGACGACCCGGGCCGCATCGACTTCCACGAACTGTGGGGCAGCCGCAACGACTCGATGGGCAGGTCGCGGTTGCGGGCGCCCTTCGGTGTCCGCTCCGACAACGGCGAGCTGCTGTTCCTGGACATGAAGTCGCTGGACGAAGGCGGCGACGGCCCGCACGGCGTCATGTCCGGAACGACCGGTTCGGGTAAATCCACCCTGGTGCGAACCGTGATCGAATCGCTGATGCTCAGCCACCCGCCCGAAGAGCTGCAGTTCGTGCTCGCCGACCTCAAGGGTGGATCGGCGGTCAAGCCGTTCGCCGGCGTGCCGCACGTGTCCCGCATCATCACCGACCTGGAAGAAGACCAGGCGCTGATGGAGCGCTTCCTGGACGCCCTGTGGGGCGAGATCGCCCGCCGCAAGGCGATCTGCGACAGCGCCGGCGTCGACGACGCCAAGGAATACAACTCGGTGCGCAGCCGGATGCGGGCGCGTGGCCAGGACATGGCTCCACTGCCGATGCTCGTGGTCGTCATCGACGAGTTCTACGAATGGTTCCGCATCATGCCGACGGCGGTGGACGTCCTCGACTCGATCGGCCGGCAGGGTCGCGCCTACTGGATCCACCTGATGATGGCGTCGCAGACCATCGAGAGCCGCGCCGAAAAGCTCATGGAGAACATGGGTTACCGGTTGGTGCTGAAGGCGCGTACCGCCGGTGCGGCGCAGGCGGCCGGCGTGCCGAACGCGGTCAACCTGCCCGCGCAGGCCGGTCTGGGTTACTTCCGCCGCAGCCTCGAGGACATCACCCGGTTCCAGGCCGAATTCCTGTGGCGGGACTACTTCCCGCGCGGGTTGACCGACGACGGGGACGAGGCGCCGGCGCTGGTGCACAGCATCGACTACGTCCGGCCGCAACTGTTCACCAACTCGTTCACCCCGCTGGAAGTCAGCGTCGGGGGGCCGGACGTCGCCGCGCCCGCGAACCCCGCCGACGGCTTGCCGGTCGAGGTCGAGGGCGGCGAGGACGACGACGCCGAAGGCATCAGGACGCCCAAGGTCGGTACCGTCATCATCGACCAGCTGCGCAAGATCGACTTCCAGCCGTACCGGCTGTGGCAGCCGCCGCTGAACCAGCCGGTCGCCATCGACGAATTGGTCAACCGGTTCCTCGGCCACCCCTGGCAGCAGGACTACGGCAGCGCGCAGGATCTGGTCTTCCCGATCGGGATCATCGACCGTCCGTTCAAGCACGACCAGCCGCCGTGGACGGTCGACACGTCGGGACCCGGTGCCAACGTGCTGATCCTGGGCGCCGGCGGTTCGGGCAAGACGACGGCGCTGCAGACCCTGATCTGCTCGGCGGCGCTGACCCACACGCCCGAGCAGATCCAGTTCTACTGCCTGGCCTACAGCAGCACCGCGCTGACCACGGTCGCCCGCCTGCCCCACGTCGGTGAGGTGGCCGGCCCGACCGACCCCTACGGCGTTCGGCGCACGGTGGCCGAACTGTTGGCGCTGGTGCGGGAGCGCAAGCGCAGCTTCCTCGAGTACGGGATCGCGTCGATGGAGGTGTTCCGGCGGCGCAAGTTCGGCAACGAGCCCGGCCCGGTTCCCAACGACGGGTTCGGCGACGTCTACCTGGTGGTCGACAACTACCGGGCGCTGGCCGAGGAAAACGAGGTGCTGATCGAGCAGGTCAACGTGATCATCAACCAGGGACCCTCGTTCGGGGTGCACGTGGTGGTCACGGCCGATCGCGAATCGGAGCTGCGGCCGCCGGTGCGCAGCGGATTCGGGTCCCGGGTCGAGCTGCGGTTGGCCGCCGTGGAGGACGCCAAGCTGGTGCGCTCGCGGTTCGCCAAGGACGTTCCGGTCAAGCCGGGCCGCGGCATGGTCGCGGTCAACTACGTCCGTCTCGACGCCGACCCGCAGTCCGGTCTGCACACCCTGGTGGCGCGGCCGGCGCTGGCCAGCACGCCGGACAACCGGTTCGAGTCCGACAGCATCGTCGAAGCCGTCAGCCGCATCGCCACCGGCCAGGCCCCGCCGGTGCGCCGACTGCCGGCGACATTCGGCGTCGAACAGCTCCGGGAGCTGGCCGCCCAGGACACCCGCCAGGGTGTGGGTGCGGGCGGAATCGCTTGGGCCATCTCGGAATTGGATCTGTCGCCGGTGTATCTCAACTTCGCCGAGAACGCGCACCTGATGGTGACCGGTCGCCGCGAGTGTGGGCGCACCACGACGCTGGCCACCATCATGTCCGAGATCGGGCGGTTGTACGCGCCGGGAGCCACCAGCGCACCGCCGCCGCCGGCCGGGCAGCCCTCGGCCCAGGTGTGGCTGGTCGACCCGCGTCGCCAGCTGCTGACCACGCTCGGCTCCGACTACGTGGAGAAATTCGCCTACAACCTCGATGGCGTGCAGGCGATGATGGGCGAACTGGCCGCGGTCCTGGCCGGCCGCGAGCCGCCGCCGGGGTTGTCGGCCGAAGAGTTGCTCTCCCGCAACTGGTGGAGTGGACCGGAGATCTTCTTGATCGTCGACGACATCCAGCAGCTGCCCGCGGGCTTCGATTCGCCGCTGCACAAGGCCGCTCCCTGGGTGACCCGGGCCGCCGATGTCGGCCTGCACGTGATCGTCACGCGCACGTTCGGTGGCTGGTCGTCGGCCGGCAGCGACCCGATGTTGCGGGCCCTGGCCCAGGCGAACGCGCCGCTGCTGGTGATGGACGCCGATCCGGACGAGGGATTCATCCGCGGCAAGATGAAGGGTGGCCCGCTGCCCCGTGGCCGAGGCCTGCTGATGGCCGAGGACACCGGCGTGTTCGTTCAGGTCGCCGCGACCGAGCTGCGCAGGTAGGGCCGCGAAAGTTATGTCAGCCGCTGCGCCGGGGCCGGACCGGTCACACCGGGATCGCGCCCCAGCGCAGCGGTAACTCCTTGAGCGCGAAGCTTTTTGAGGGGTAATTGATGACGGGGGAGTAACCCTCGGGCAGTTCGAAATCCGGAATCTGGGTGAGCCATTCCGCGACGATCACCGTCAGCTCGATGCGCGCCAGGTGAGAGCCCAGGCAGCGATGCGGTCCACCGCCAAATCCCCAGTGGCGGTGGACTTTTCCGTCCATGTTCAGCTCGTTGGTGGACATCGCGTCGCTGTCGTCACGATTGACCGCCGCCATGCACAGCCGCACCGAGGTGCCGGGCGGCAGAGTCATGCCGCCGACCTCGACGAATTCGGTGGTGACCCGCGGCGCCACCGGCGCCGACGGCTCGAGCCGGACGATCTCTTCGATGAAAACCCTGATCTGCTTGGGGTTGTCGCGCAGCTGCTTGCGCAGCTGCGGCCTGCGGGCCAATTCGAACAGCGAGAATCCGATGGCCGCGGTCACCGTGTCCAGACCGGCCAGGATGAGCAGATGGGTCATGCCGAGCAGTTCGAGGTCGGTGAAATTGCCCTTGCCGGTGATCACCTGCGACAGCATGTCCGACTTCGGGTGTTGCCGGCGCTGCGCGATGACGTCGGCCAGGTATGTCAGCAGCTGCTCGGATTTCTCTATGTCGCTCTGGCTGACGAAGGGCTTGTCGCTGACGACGGCGTCCTTCCACTCGATCAGACGGTCACGATCCTCGACCGGCAGACCGTAGAGGTCCAAAAACACCTGAAACGGGTAGAGATTGGCGAAATCCGCCATCACCTCGCACTCGCCCCGGCCGGCCAGCGCCGCGATCATCTCGGTGGCGTGACGCTGCAGCACCGGGCGCGACTTGCTCAACGCGTGCGGGCTGAAGTACGGCTGCAGGATCTGGCGGTAGCGGGTGTGTTGCGGCGGATCGTAAGCCAGCGGCAGCACCGGCAGGGGGTGGCCGGGGGGCTGCAGGATCGTCGAGGAGAAGACCTTGGTGTTGCGCAGCGCGGCCAGCACGTCCTCGCG
Source organism: Mycobacterium colombiense (assembly GCF_003284935.1). Lineage (GTDB taxonomy): Bacteria > Actinomycetota > Actinomycetes > Mycobacteriales > Mycobacteriaceae > Mycobacterium > Mycobacterium arosiense_A. Next base: position 6,655 of record NZ_QMEV01000048.1, on the reverse strand, counting down.
GCGGGTGATGTAGTAGTGACCGTTCATGAACACGACCGGTCCGGCGTCGCGCAGTGTCTTCCAACCGACGCCCCGGTCCTCGGTCATCGGCAGCGTGGCGAAATCGAGCCGGGGCAGGTAGAACGACCCTTGCTGGCCTTCGCTCATGCGCTTCGATCTCCGGTTGTCTGTCTGCGGTGCCATGGCCCTACGCCGTCGCGTCTTTGTCGCAATTCGTCGCTACCAACACCTGGCGGCACATCAATATTGCATCGGCTCGTCAATATTGCATGTGGGGCAACGGAACACGGATCCGCCCGGCTGCGCGAAGGCGAGGTTGCGGTGGGCGAAAGCGATTGGCGACCACCTTGGACACTGTACCGAGCGACTAATCTGGGTACCGCACCGCGAAGTGCACGTCGTCCGAGTGCGACGACCTGAACGGCCACGCCGTGCCAGCTAGGGAGGAAGCCTCGTGAGGGTTCGTCTGGAACAGTCGAAATGTGTGGGCCACGCCCAGTGCTTCGCCGTCGACCCAGACCTCTTCCCGATCGACGAGTCCGGCTATTCGATTCTCGAGGAGCACGAGGTCAGGCCCGAGGACGAGCAATCGACACGCGACGGCGTCGCATCGTGTCCCGAAATGGCGTTGATTCTCGAAGAGGACTGACGCTGCGACCGCCGAAGCCCCAGTGGTACCGCGGTCGGCGTTAAGCAAACGGCGAGTGAACATTTCATTGCCTTGCGTGAACTCCCGCCGACCGGGAATGAACAGTGGCTGGCCATTGATAAACAGGCGCCTTTGCGTGTCGGTGTTTGCTTCGTAACGAACTAATCTCAGTGCCGGGCGGCAGTTCGGGCACACGCGAGCTGTCGCTCGGTTGCTGATAGCGGGAGATTAGCCGAGGCAGAAGGTGCATGTCTTTCCTGACCAGACATCCGAGAAGCGTGGTGGCAGACCAGCTTTGCGGACGCGGTCCACTGGACAGCATGCGCCGGCCCGCCCGGCTGATGGGGTTGCGGGGCGAAGGCGCCCCGTTGGTGACGTGGGCGCAGCGGCCAACCGGTGGCGTCGTCTACAGAGCCGTGACCACGGCCACCACTGATTCCTACGTGAGAGCCGAGATCGCCTGCGATCCCGGCCGACTGAGGAGGACACGGTGTTTGACTTCGCGGCGTTACCGCCCGAAATCAATTCCGGTCGCATGTATGCGGGTCCGGGGTCGGGGCCAATGATGGCCGCCGCCGCCGCCTGGGACGAGATTGCGGCGGAATTGGGTGTAGCGGCCAGCGGCTACAACTCGGCGGTGACCGAGCTCACCAGCGGGCCATGGGTGGGACCGGCATCGATGTCGATGGTCGCGGCGATCACCCCGTTCGTGAGCTGGCTCAGCGCCGTGGCCGCGCTGGCCGAGGAGACGGCAGGGCAGGGCCGGGCCGCCGCGGCGGCCTTTGAGGCGGCGTTCGCGATGACGGTGCCGCCGCCGGTGATCGCCGCCAACCGGGTCCTGCTGGCGACTCTGATAGCGACGAACTTCTTCGGCCAGAACACCCCGGCGATCGCGGCCACCGAGGCGCAGTACATGGAGATGTGGGCCCAGGACGCGGCTGCGATGTTCGGCTACGCCGCTTCGTCGGCGACCGCCTCGGAGCTGGCCCCGTTCGCCACGCCGCCCAACACCACCACCCCGGACGCGGACGCCGACCAGGCCGCTGCGGTCGCCAAGGCGGTCGCCGAGCCGGCGGGCAACACCGCCCAGACGACGTCGCAGCTGGCGACCCCGCAATCGTTGACGGCCAGCACGCAGGCGGTGACCCAGGCGTCGACCGCTACCTCGGATCCCGGACCGCTCACCTGGCTCACGAGCGCAATCCAGAATTTCGAGGAGTCCGGGCTGCCGACCCCGACCAACAACTACCTGGGGCTGAACCCCACCCTCTACACGGTGCTGCTCAAGCAGAACAGCGGTCTTGCGTATTTCTCGAACGGCATTGTGGCCTTCTGGTCGCAGCTCTCCCAGCAGCTGGTGTCGGGTCCCGGTGGTAGTACGGCCGGTGCCGGTGGTGCGTGGTATCCCACGCCGCAGTTCGCCAGCCTGGGGCTGGGCAACCTGGGCGGGGTGGGCCATGTGAGTGCGATCTCGGCGGGGACGGGTCAGGCCGCGCGGGTCGGGATGCTCTCGGTGCCTCAGCACTGGGCCACGCTGACGTCGTCGGTCACCCCGGCGGCGCTGTCCGAGGAGGCCACCCCCCTTCAGGCCACGGCGAACGGTGGGGCAGGGTCACCGGCCAACGGCCTGCTACGCGGCATGCCCGTCGGCTCGGTCGGCCGCCGCGGCGCGGCCGCCGGCTACGTCAACAAATACGGGTTCCGCTACAGCGTGCTGACCCGCCCACCCTCGGCCGGATGAGCGTCGGAATCGCAGCATGGACACGCTCGCCCTTATCCGCGGCCGGATTTTATCCCCGGCCTCGATGCACGCGCGGCCGGCCAGGCCGGCATCGTCCGTCGGCGCCCGCGGCGGCCGGACCCCGGAATCCGATCGTTTCCGCAGCTCACGCGCACTGCTCAGGCCTATGACGGCGCGGTTGGCGGGTATCGGGCGGTCGGCCCCGGCAACGCGCGCAGAGGCGCGCCTTCCGGGCATCACCCCGCTGACCGGCCCGGCGGTGGTCACCAGCGCATTAACGTCTTTTACTACTCGGCGCATCGATTCGAACATCACAGGTTAAGGGGCATATTCGTGGTGGATTATGGGGCGTTCCCGCCGGAGTTCAATTCTGCGCGGATCTACTCGGGTCCGGGGTCGGGTTCGTTTCTGGCCGCGGCATCGGCATGGAGCGCGCTCGCGGCCGAACTCAACTCGGCGGCGCTCAGCTACGACAGCGTGATCACCTCGCTGAACAGCGAGGAGTGGCTGGGGACCGCGTCCACGGCGATGGCGCAGGCGGCCGCGCCGTACGCGGCCTGGCTGACCACGACCGCCGCTTCGGCCGAGGAGGCGGCCGCCCAGGCTCGTTCGGCGGCGGCGGCCTACGAGACCGCGTTGGCCTCCTCGGTGCCGCCGCCGCTGATCGCGGCCAACCGCACCCAGGTGACCCAGCTGCAGGCGACCAACGTCCTGGGCCAGAACACCCCGCTGATCGCGCAGTTGGAGTCGCAGTACGGCGAGTTCTGGGCGCAGGATGCCGCGGCGATGTATGGCTATGCGGGTCAGTCCGCGTCGGCGACGAAGGTGACGCAGTTCCAGAAGGCGCCCGAGGTCACCAACGCCTCGGGTCAGGCCACTCAGACCGCGGCGGTCACCAATGCCACGGCGAATTCGACGGCGACCAACACCACCAAGACCCTGCAGTCGCTGGCGCAGCCCGCGGCGACGAGCACCACCAACGCCACGACCAACGCGACGACGGCCGCGACGTCGACCACCGACCCGCTGTCGGAGCTGTGGTTCCTGTTGACCGGGCAGACCAGCCTGCCCACCAGCCTGGGATCGGCGGTCAACGGCTACAGCCCGTTCGCCAGCCTCTTCTACAACACCGAGGGTTTGCCGTACTTCAGTACTGGTATGGCCAACACCTTCACTCAGATCGCCAAGTCGACCGGCGCTATCGGTGGGGCGGCCCCGGCGGTGGCGAAGGCGTTGCCTGGGCTGGGTGGTTTGGGTGGCATGTTGGGTGGCGGTGCTGCGGCGGCTCACCCGGTGGCGGCGCTGGGCAGCGCGGCCTCGGTCGGGGGCAAGTTGTCGGTGCCGGTGGCCTGGTCGGGGACCCCGGCCGCGCCGGCGCTGGGGCATGCCATTCCGGTCAGCAGCATCAGCGCGGCCCCGGAGGCCGCCGGCGGGCCGGGCAACCTGCTCGGTGGCATGCCGCTGGCCGGTGCCGGCGCCGGTGGGCACGGGGTGGCCGGTCCCAAGTACGGATTCCGGCCCACCGTCATGGCCCGACCGCCCTTCGCGGGATAGCTCCGGGCCCAGCAACTCTGGCACAACACCGAAACGCGCCCTACCGCCAAACATCGGCGGCGGGGCGCGTTTTCGCGTGCCCGGACGTTGCGGCAGGGGCAGTCGCAGCGAATCTCCAGCGGGCTTTATCTGCGCCCGGATTTTTATCCCGCTCAGGCGTTGTCGCGTAGGCGCGGTCCCGCCGTGACCGCCCGCGGCGCCGGACGCATGCGTCGCTGACGATCGCTCCCGGCGCGGTGTTCTCGCAGGTAATGGCGGTGACAGCGAAACCCGTCGCGGGGGCGCGTCGCTCGGCCCGCCACACCGGGACGCGCCCGCGAAACCTCGGCGGTCTCAGCTGCGGGCGCAGCGCGGCAGCGGCGACGGCCGGCGCGGGCATTTAGCCTCCGGAACAAGCAAATTCTGATGGTCGTCGCCAAGAGATCACCTGCGAGGGGATACATGTCGTTCGAGCCCGGTGCTTGGTAACCATGGACTTCGGGGCATTACCGCCGGAGGTCAACTCCGGTCGCATGTACGCGGGTCCGGGGTCGGGTCCGATGATGGCCGCGGCCGCCGCCTGGGATGGGCTCGGCGCCGAGCTGGGCAGCGCGGCCAGCGGGTACGCGTCGGTGCTCTCGGAACTGACCCAAGCGCCGTGGGTGGGTCCCGCTTCGGCGTCGATGTTGGCTGCGGTGACGCCCTATGTCAGTTGGCTCAGCGCCATGGCCGCGCTCGCCGAGGACACGGCGGGCCAGGCCCGGGCGGCGGCCGCTGCGTTTGAGGCGGCGTTCGCGATGACGGTGCCGCCGCCGGTGATCGCCGCCAACCGGGTGCTGCTGGCGAACCTGGTCGCGACCAATTTCTTCGGCCAGAACACCCCGGCGATCGCGGCCACCGAGGCGCAGTACATGGAGATGTGGGCCCAGGACGCGGCCGCGATGTATGGCTACGCCGCCTCGTCGGCGACGGCGTCGGAGCTGGCCCCGTTCACGTCACCGCCCAACACCACGACGCCCGAGGCCGGTTCCGACCAGGCCGCAGCGGTCGCCCAGGCCGTCGCCGAGCCGGCGGGCAACACCGCCCAGACGACGTCACAGCTGGCGACCCCCCAAGCGTTGACGGCCAGCACGCAGACGGTGACCCAGGCGACGACGGCGGCGTCGCAGCCGGGACCGTTCACCTGGCTGCAGAACCTGATCGACGGCTTCCTGCAATCCGGGCTGCCCACGCCGACCAACAACTACGCCGGGCTGAACCCCGGCATGTACGGCACCCTGCTCAAGCAGACCACGGGTCTTGCGTATTTCTCGAACGGCATCACCAGCTTCTGGTCGTCGATCGCCCAGCAGCTGATCTCCGGTCCCGGTGGTAGTACGGCCGGTGCCGGTGGTGCCTGGTATCCCACGCCGCAGTTCGCCAGCCTGGGGCTGGGCAACCTGGGCGGGGTGGGCCATGTGAGTGCGATCTCGGCGGGCGCGGGTCAGGCCGCGCGGGTCGGGATGCTCTCGGTGCCTCAGCACTGGGCCACGCTGACGTCGTCGGTCACCCCGGCGGCGCTGTCCGAGGAGGCCACCCCCCTTCAGGCCACGGCGAACGGTGGGGCAGGGTCACCGGCCAACGGCCTGCTACGCGGCATGCCCGTCGGCTCGGTCGGCCGCCGCGGCGCGGCCGCCGGCTACGTCAACAAATACGGGTTCCGCTACAGCGTGCTGACCCGCCCACCCTCGGCCGGATAACCGACGAGCCCAGATGAGTCCCACGGAAGGGGAAGGAAGCTAGATGTCTTTCGTGACCACGCAGCCCGAGGCGTTGGCAGCCGCAGCGGGCAATCTGCGAACCATCGGCTCAACGCTGAGCGCCCAGAACGCCGCCGCCGCGGCCCCCACGACGGGCGTGGTGCCGGCCGCCGCCGACGAGGTCTCGGCGCTGACGGCGGCGCAGTTCGCCGCCCACGCCCAGATGTACCAGGCCGTCAGCGCCCAAGCGGCGGCGATCCACGAAATGTTCGTCCACACCCTGAGCATCAGCTCCGGGTCCTACGCAGTGACTGAGGCGGCCAACGCGGCCGCAACTGGTTAAGGAGTCGATGATGTTGGATTTCGGAGCACTGCCGCCGGAGATCAATTCGGCGCGGATTTATGCCGGTCCGGGTTCTGAGTCGTTCACGACCGCGGCGTCGGCGTGGAACGCGATCGCTGCGGAGTTGCAGTCGGCCGCGTTGAGTTACCAGAACGTGGTGACTCAGCTGTCGAGCGAGGAATGGACGGGCACCGCCTCGGCGGCGATGGTGCAGGCGGCGACTCCGTATGCGGAGTGGTTGAGCGTTACCGCGGCCCAGGCCGAGGAGGCGGCCACGCAGGCCAATGCGGCCGCGGCGGCGTTTGAGACGGCGTTCTCCTCGGTGGTGCCCCCGCCGGTGATCGCAAGCAACCGGGCGCTGGTTCAGCAATTGATTCAGACCAACGTGTTGGGGCAGAACACGGGGGCCATCGCGCAGTTGGAGTCGCAGTACGGCGAGTTCTGGGCGCAGGATGCCGCGGCGATGTATGGCTATGCGGGTCAGTCCGCGTCGGCGACGAAGGTGACGCAGTTCCAGAAGGCGCCCGAGGTCACCAACCCGTCGGGTCAGGCCACTCAGACCGCGGCGGTCACCAACGCCACGGCGAATTCGACGGCGACCAACACCACCAAGACCCTGCAGTCGCTGGCGCAGCCCGCGGCGACGAGCA
>NZ_QMEV01000047.1 GCF_003284935.1 Mycobacterium colombiense | reverse complement strand
GAGCTCCCCCGCCGTCGCCGCGCGGCGCTGATCCAGCCAACTCTGCAGGATCGCCACCGCCGCGGCCTGATCGATCACCGCACGCTGTTCTTTGGCCCGCACCCCGGCCGCGCGCAGCGAGCGCTGGGCGGCCACGGTGGTCAGCCGCTCGTCGGCCAGCCGCACCGGAACGGGAGGAACGCGGCGGGCCAGTGCTTCCGCCAGCTTGTCGGCCACCTCGATCGCGTCCAGCGCCGACGGGCCGGTGCGATCGGCCAGCGTGCGCGGCAGTCCGACCACCACCTCGACGGCCTCGTATTCGGCGACCAGCGCGACCAGCCGCCGCAGGTGCTTGCCGTTGCGGTCGCGGCGCACGGTCTCCACCGGGGTGGCCAGGATGGCGTCGGGGTCGCTGCAGGCCACGCCGATGCGCACGCTGCCCACGTCGATGCCGAGCCGTCGTCCCCGGCCCGGGTCCTGGTCGGGATCTCCGGGCCGGTCAGGCAGGCGGTGCTGTGTCAAGACCACTCAATCGACCCGCGCTATCACGGCGATCTCGGAACGTACCGCGTCGAGCGCCGCGTCGATGCCGGCCGGATCCTTGCCGGATCCCTGCGCCAGGTCCGCCTTTCCCCCGCCGCGGCCGTCGACGGTCGCCGCGAGCTGCTTGACCAGGTCGTTGGCGCGAAGCCCCAGGTCCTGGGCGGCCGGGTTGGCGGCGACGGCGTAGGGCACCGACCCGCCTTCGCCCTCGGCGATCAGCGCGACCACCGCCGGATCGCTGCCCAGCTTGCCGCGGATGTCGCCGACCAGCGAGCGCAGATCGCCCGCCGTCATCCCGCCCGACATCCGTTGCGCCACCACCCGGACGTTACCGATGCGCTCGGCGCCCGTCGCGGCGTTGGTCGCGGCGGCCCGCGCCCCGGCCAGCCGGGTGCGTTCGAGTTCCTTTTCCGCCGCCTTGAGCCGCTCCACCAAGTTGGCCACCCGGGCGGGCACCTCGTCGGAGGGCACCTTGAGCGACGACGCCAGCCCCGCCATCAGCGCGCGTTCCTTGGCCAGGTGCCGGAACGACTCCAGCCCGACGTAGGCCTCCACCCGGCGCACCCCGGAGCCGACCGAGGATTCGCCCAGGATGGTCACCGGCCCGATCTGGGCCGAGTTGTGCACGTGGGTTCCCCCGCACAGCTCCAGCGAGAAGGGGCCGCCGATCTCCACCACCCGCACCTCGTCGGGGTAGGCCTCGCCGAACATGGCCATCGCGCCCATCGCCTTGGCCTTCTCCAGCTGCTCGGTGAACGTGTGCACCTCGAAGTCGGCCTGCACGGCCTGGTTGGTCACCTCTTCGACCTGGGTGCGCTGTTCCTCGGACAGCGGGCCCTGCCAGTTGAAGTCGAATCGCAGGTAGCCCGGGCGGTTCAGCGACCCGGCCTGAACGGCGTTGGGGCCCAGCACCTGTCGCAGCGCCGCGTGCACCATGTGGGTGCCCGAGTGGCCCTGGGTGGCGCCGCGGCGCCACTGCGGGTCGACCGCCGCGACGACGGTGTCGCCTTCCACGAATTCACCGGACTCGACGTTGACCCGATGCACCCACAGGGTTTTGGCGATCTTCTGCACATCGGTGACCGCCGCGCGGGCCGTCTCGCCGGCGCCCGTTCCGCTGATGGTGCCCTCGTCGGCGATCTGGCCGCCGGCCTCCGCATACAGCGGCGTGCGGTCCAGCACGAGTTCGACCCGGTCGGCACCCTCGGTGCCATGGGTGACCACCGGGACCCGCTTGCCGTCCACGAAGATGCCCAGAATCCTTGCCTCGGAAGTCAATTCGTCGAAGCCGGTGAACTCGGTGGGTCCGGCGTCGACCAGTTCGCGGTAGGCGGTCAGGTCGGCGTGGGCGTGTTTGCGCGCGGCGGCGTCGGCCTTGGCGCGGCGGCGCTGTTCGGCCATCAGTTCCCGGAAGCCGACCTCGTCCACGTGCAGGCCGGCCTCGGAGGCCATCTCCAGCGTGAGCTCGATGGGGAATCCGTAGGTGTCGTGCAGGGTGAAGGCGTCCGAGCCCGAAATCGCCTTCGCGCCTGAGGCTTTGGTGGTGCCGGCCACCTCGTCGAACAGCTTCGAGCCCGCCGCCAGCGTGCGGTTGAACGCGGTCTCCTCGGCGACGGCGATGCGCTTGATCCGGTCGAAGTCGGTGACCAGTTCGGGGTACGACGGCCCCATCGCGTCGCGCACCGTGGCCATCAGGTCACCGACGATGGGCCCCTCGATGTCGAGCAGCCTGGCCGAGCGGATCACCCGGCGCAGCAGCCGGCGCAGCACGTAGCCGCGGCCGTCGTTGCCGGGCGTGACGCCGTCGCCGATCAGGATCGCCGCGGTGCGGCTGTGGTCGGCGATCACCCGGTAGCGCACGTCGTCGTCGTGGTTGCCCGCGTCATACCCGCGGGGCGCCCGCGCGGCGGCGGTGTCGATGAGCGGGCGCAGCAGGTCGGTTTCGTAGACGTTGTGCACGCCCTGCAGGATGAAGGCGACCCGCTCCACCCCCATGCCGGTGTCAATGTTCTTGCGCGGCAACGGCCCCAGGATCTCGAAGTCGGCTTTGCCGGTGCCCTCGCCCCGCTCGTTCTGCATGAACACGAGGTTCCAGATCTCGATGTAGCGGTCCTCGTTGGCGATCGGGCCGCCCTCGACGCCGAACTCCGGCCCCCGGTCGTAGTAGATCTCCGAGGACGGGCCGCACGGGCCGGGGATGCCCATCGACCAATAGTTGTCCTCCATGCCGCGGCGCTGGATGCGGTCCTCGGGCAGCCCGGCGATCTCCTGCCACAGCTGCACGGCCTCGTCGTCATCGAAAAAGACCGTCGTCCAGATGCGTTCGGGATCCAGCCCGTAGCCGCCCTGCTCGACGCCGTTGGTCAGCAGGGTCCAGGCCAGCTCGATGGCGCGGCGCTTGAAGTAGTCGCCGAACGAGAAGTTGCCCGCCATCTGAAAGAACGTGTTGTGCCGGGTGGTGATCCCGACCTCGTCGATATCGGGAGTGCGGATGCACTTTTGGATGCTGGTGGCGGTCGAGAACTCGGGCGTGCGCGCGCCCAGGAAGTAGGGCACGAACTGCACCATGCCCGCGTTGACGAACAGCAAGTTGGGGTCGTCGAGGATCACCGAGGCGCTCGGCACCTCGGTGTGGCCCGCCTTCACGAAATGATCAAGAAACCGCTTCCTGATCTCGTGTGTCTGCACTTTCCAGCCCGCTTCTTTCCGTTACTTCGACGTCTAACTCCCAGCCTATTCGCCGGGTGTGAGACGCCCATCTAACGACGCATTTCGACCGCTCACAGTACCTGGCCCGGTGCCCCGGGCACCCGGCCGCTAACCCTGCAGAAAGCTCAGTCGCACCGAGCGTTGCGAGTTGTCCCGGTTCAGGTCGACCAGGACGATGCTCTGCCACGTGCCCAGCATCGGCTCCCCGCCCGAGACGGGAACCGTCACCGACGGTGCGACGAGCGCCGGCATCACATGGTCGGCGCCGTGACCCTCCGAGCCGTGCGCGTGCCGGTACCGGTCGTCGCGCGGCAGCAGCCGCTCCAGCGTGTCGACCAGGTCGTCGTCCGAACCGGCGCCGGTCTCGATGATGGCCACCCCCGCCGTGGCGTGCGGGACGAACACGTTGCACAGGCCGTCCCCGCGCGACCGGCAGAACCCGCGCACCGCGTCGGTGAGATCGACGATGCGGCGGCGCGAAGTGTCCACGTCCAACACATCGGTATGCACCCGGCCAAGCCTACGGCGCGACCGTCGCGAGCAGCCAATCGTTTGTGAGCGCGGCCACAGTTGGGCATTGCGGGTGCCCACCGGCAGGAGGAAGGTAGGTCAGACCGGTGGCGTCACCGGGGCGCTGCCCCGAACAAAGAGGGGGTGGATCGTGTACGCACGCTCTACCACAATTCAGGCGCAACCCTCGTCCATCGACGCCGGAATTGCGCATGTTCGCGATGAGGTCATGCTCGCGCTGCAAGGTATGCCGGGGTGCGTCGGAGTATCCCTTTTGGTCGACCGTCGTTCGGGCCGGTGCATCGCCACCAGCGCCTGGGAAAGCGATGAGTCCATGCGCGCCAGCGGTGACACCGTGACGCCGATCCGTGATCGGGCGGCGGAAAGGTTCGGGGGCACGGCGAACGTCGAGCAGTGGGAGATCGCGGTGCTGCATCGCGACCACCGCGCGCCCGACGGCGCGGGCGTGCGTGCGACTTGGGTCCGGGTGCCGCCGGAGGGCATGGACCAAGGCATCGAGTACTACAAGTCGTCCGTCCTGCCCCAGCTCGAGAGCCTCGACGGGTTCTGCAGCGCGAGCCTTCTGATCGACCGCTCCTCCGGGCGTGGCGTGTCCTCCGCGACGTTCGACAGCGTCGATGCGATGGAGCGGAACAGGGAACAGGCGGGTGCGCTGAAGAACTCCTCGATGCAAGAGGCGGGTGCCGAGGAACTCGACGAAGCCGAGTTCGAGCTAGCGCTAGCGCACCTCCGGGTGCCCGAGCTGGTCTGATCGAGATGCGGCGACGGACCGGCCGAACCAGGCATTCGGCCGGCCGCCGGCCCGCGCCCCCAAACCATTGCGGCGCGCAACGGGCAGGAGGAAGGTAACTGGTGGGACCGGTGGCGCCACCGGGGTGCCGCCCCTACACAGAAGGGGTCGACCGTGTACGCACGTTCCACCACCATCCAGGCGCAACCCCTGTCGGTCGACATCGGAATTGCGCACGTTCGCGACGTCGTCATGCCCGCCCTCACCGAGATCGACGGGTGCGTAGGGCTGTCGCTGTTGATCGACCGGCAATCCGGCACCTGCATCGCCACCAGCTCGTGGGAGACCATCGAGGCGATGCGCGGCAGCGCCGAGCGGGTCGCGCCCATCCGGGACCGGGCCGCGCTGATGTTCGACGGCAGCGCCCGCGTGGAGGAATGGGACATCGCCCTGCTGCACCGCGACCACCCGTCCCGCCAGGGCGCGTGCGTGCGCGCCACCTGGCTCAAGGTGGTGCCGGATCAGCTGAACCGGTCGCTGGAGTTCTACCGGTCCTCGGTGCTGCCCGAAATGGAAAACCTCGACGGGTTCTGCAGCGCCAGCCTGCTGGTCGACCACCCCGCCTGCCGCCGGGCCGTCACCTGCTCCACATTCGACTCGATGGAGGCGATGGCCCGCAACCGCGACCGCGCCAGCGAACTGCGCAGCAGGCGGGTGCGGGAGCTGGGCGCCGAGGTGATCGACGTGGCCGAGTTCGAGCTGGCCATCGCCCACCTGCGGGTGCCCGAGCTGGTCTGACGGCCGGCTTACGGCAAGGCGTCGCCGGGGAAGCCGCGGCAGGCGTGCACCTCGTAGGTGAACACGCCCGCGGCCACCCCCGGGTCCTCGGTCATGATCGCGGTGGTCTCGTCGACCGTCGCAGCGAACACCCCGACGCCGCAGACGTCGGATTCGTCGCTGACCGGCAGGACCACCGCGAGCACGCCGTCGTCGCGCAGCCCGAAGTTGCGCCGGCCGTGTTCCCAGATCACGCCCACCGACGACTCGTCGCCGAATCGCGGGCCGCGCCTGAGGATGACGACGCTGTACGACTTGGCGGTGGGCAGCAGCCGGCCCATCTCCTCGTCGGTGAAGACTTTCATGACCGTCCCCTCTTGTTGCGGATGATCGCGCGCAACCGGTCCAGCCGGCCGGCCATTTCGCGCTCACCGCCACGGCCGGTGGGCCGGTAATAGTCGACACCAACCAGCTCGTCGGGTGGATACTGTTGCGCGACAACGCCATCCGGGTGGTCATGCGAGTACTTGTAGCCCTGCGCGTTGCCCAGCCCGGCCGCGCCCGAATAGTGGCCGTCGCGCAGATGGGGTGGGACCAGTCCGGCCTTGCCGGCCCCGATGTCGCTCATCGCCGCCCCCAGCGCCGTGGTGACCGCGTTCGACTTCGGCGCGGTGGCCAGATAGATCGTGCAGTGCGCCAGGGTCAGTTGCGCCTCCGGCATGCCGATCAGCGCGACGGTCTGCGCGGCCGCCACCGCCACCTGCAGCGCGGCCGAGTCGGCCATGCCGATGTCCTCACTGGCCAGGATCATCAGCCGGCGCGCGACGAACCGCGGGTCCTCCCCGGCGATGAGCATGCGGGCCAGATAGTGCAGGGCGGCGTCGACGTCGGAGCCGCGGATCGACTTGATGAAGGCGCTGATGACGTCGTAGTGCTGGTCGCCGTCGCGGTCGTAGCGGACGGCCGCCTCGTCCAGGGACTGCTCGACGGCGGCGACGGTCAGCTCGCCGCCGGGCTCGGCCGCCCGCACGGTTTCAGCGGCGACCTCCAGCGCTGTCAGCGCGCGCCGCGCGTCGCCCGCGGCCAGCCGCACCAGCAGGTCGACCGCGTCGGGCGCGACGGCGATCTGGCCGCCCAGGCCGCGCGGGTCGTCGATCGCGCGCCGCACCACGGTGCGGATGTCGTCGGCGCTCAACGGCCGCAGTTGCAGGATCAGCGAGCGGGACAGCAGCGGCGCCACCACCGAGAAGCTGGGGTTCTCCGTGGTCGCCGCGACCAGCAGCACCACCCGGTTCTCCACGGCCGACAGCAGCGCGTCCTGCTGGGTCTTGGAGAACCGGTGCACCTCGTCGATGAACAGCACCGTCTGCTCGCCGGACAGCAGCGCCCGGCGGGCGGTGTCGATCACCGCCCGAACGTCTTTGACGCCGGCCGACAGGGCCGACAGCGCCTCGAACCGGCGGCCGGTCGCCTGCGAGATCAGCGCGGCCAGCGTCGTCTTGCCGCTGCCGGGAGGCCCGTACAGGATGGCCGACGCCACGCCCGAGCCCTCGACCAGGCGGCGCAGCGGAGACCCGGGCGCCAGCAGATGGTCCTGGCCGACCACCTCGTCCAGCGATGCGGGACGCATCCGGACCGCCAGGGGCGCACCGCCCGACACGCCCAGCCCGTGATCGGTGGGCCGCGGCGCGCCGGGGAGGTCAAACAGACCGTCGGACACGGCTTCAGGCATACCACGACGGGCCGACGCCCGCGCCGGTCCAGGCACGCGGTCCGCAATCCGGGCGGCCACGGCCCATCTTTGCTAAGTTCCGGTTGCCGAGTTCCGCGGGCGTTCCCTCCTAGGAAACTTCGCCACACGCGGAAATCCGACAGCAAGGACGGACATGAGCCAACCTCCCGAGTATCCAGGCACCCCGGCAGACCCGCAGGGCACCAATCCTCCCGGCTACCCGCCGCCCTCCTACGGCACACAGCCCCCGCCTCCCCCGGGCTACGGCCCGCCCCCGGGTTACGGCGCACCGCCGCCCCCGGGTTACGGTCCGCCGCCGGGTTACGGCGCGCCCCCGCCCGGCTACGGGCCACCGCCCGGCTACGGCGGGCCGCCCGCGTTCAGCGTCGGCGACGCGTTCGGCTGGGCCTGGAACGCGTTCACCAAAAACCCTGTGGCGCTGATCGTTTCGGCCCTCGTCTACGGGGTGCTGTTCGGCATCGCCTCGGCCCTGATCGGACTGAGCCAAAGCGTGGGCGACACCACGAGCAGCTCCGACGACGACTACTTCACCTTCACCGCGAACCTCAACGGCGGTGGGCTGGCACTGCTCATCCTCGGCTATCTCGTCGCCTACCTCGTCGGAGCGTTCGCCCAGTCCGCATTCCTGTCCGGCTGCCTGGATCTGGCCGACGGGCGCCCGGTCACCATCGGCTCCTTCTTCAAGCCACGCAACTTCGGCACGGTGTTCCTGGCCGCGCTGCTCGTCGGCATCCTCACCTCGATCGCCTCGGCGCTGTGCGTCCTGCCCGGGCTGATCCTGGGGATCTTTGCCCAATTCACCATCCCGTACGCCATCGATCGATCCGAACAGCCGATCAAGGCGCTCACGTCCAGCTTCTCCACCGTGACAGCGAACTTCGGCAACGCCCTGCTGGTCTGGCTGGTCGAGGTGGCCCTGTTCTTGGTGGGCGCGCTGGTGTGCGGAGTCGGCCTGCTGGTGGCGGCCCCGGTCGCCTCCCTGTTCGGGATCTACGCCTACCGCAAGTTCTCCGGCGGGCAAGTGGCCCCGGTGCCGCAGGCCGGATACCAGTCCGGACCCCCGCCGGGGCCCGCGCCGGCGTAGCGCCGCGCGCAGGTTTTCGGATTACGGCCCGTCAGACGCTGGCGCGGTGCGCTGCGCCCGGTCGGCGCGTGTGATGGGATCGGCGATGATGAGCATCGAAGCGGCGCTGGGGCACCGCGCCGGCCACACCTTTGATCGGCCTGCGCGGACATGACCTTCGGCACCGGCGCCCCGCCGGCGGCGGGCACCGCACGCTACGACGCCGACCGCCTGTTGGCCGGCTACCGCGCCGCGCGCGCCCAGCAAGCGCTGTTCGATCTGCGGCACGGCCCGGCCAGCGGCTACGACGAATTCGTCGACCGGGACGGCAACGTCCGCCCCGCCTGGGCCGAACTGGCCGACGCCATCGCCGAGCGCGGCCGCGCCGGGCTGGACCGGCTGCGCTCGGTGGTGCACGACCTAATCGACAACGACGGCATCACCTACACCGACGTCGCACCCGGCGGCCGCGGCCAAGAACCCAGGCCCTGGCAGCTCGACACCCTGCCCATCGTGCTGTCCGCGGCCGACTGGGAGGCGCTCGAGGCCGGCCTGCTGCAACGGTCGCGGGTGCTCGACGCGGTGCTGGCCGACCTCTACGGGCCGCGCAGCCTGCTCACAGACGGGGTCCTGCCCCCGGAGCTGCTCTTCGGCCATCCCGGATACGTGCGCGCGGCCAACGGAATCGAAATCCCCGGCCGCCACCAGCTTTTCATGCACGCCTGCGACGTCAGCCGTCGACCGGACGGCGCCTTCGTCGTCAACGGCGACCGCACCCAGGCCCCGTCGGGCGCCGGGTACGCGCTGGCCGACCGGCGCGTCGTCGCGCACTCGATTCCCGACCTCTACGAACGAATCGCGCCGCGGCCCACGACACCGTTCGCCCAGGCGCTGCGGCTGGCGCTGATCGACGCGGCACCCGATGACGCCCAGGACCCCGTGGTGGTGGTGCTCTCGCCGGGCATCTACTCCGAGACCGCATTCGACCAGGCCTATCTGGCCACCCTGCTGGGCTTCCCGATGGTGGAGAGCGCCGACCTGGTGGTGCGCGACGGCATGTTGTGGATGCGCTCGCTGGGCACCCTGAAACGCGTCGACGTCGTGCTTCGCCGCGTCGACGCCGACTTTACCGATCCGCTGGACCTGCGCGCCGACTCCCGGCTCGGGGTGGCCGGTTTGGTGGAGGCGCAGCACCGCGGGACGGTGACCGTGGTCAACACCCTGGGCAGCGGGATCCTGGAAAACCCTGGGCTGCTGCGCTTCCTGCCCGCGATGGCCGAGCACCTGCTGTCCGAAACCCTGCAGTTGCCCACCGCGCAGGTCTACTGGGGCGGCATCGCCGGCGAACGCTCACACCTGCTGGCCAACCTGTCGTCGCTGTTGGTGAAGTCCACGGTCGGCGCGGAAACCCTTGTCGGCCCGACGCTTTCGTCGCACCAGCTGACGGGGTTGGCCGCGCGCATCGAGAAGATGCCGTGGCAGTGGATCGGCCAGGAGCTGCCGCAGTTCTCGTCCGCGCCGACCGATCACGCCGGCGTGTTGTCGTCGGCGGGCGTCGGCATCCGGTTGTTCACCGTCGCCCAGCGCGGCGGCTATGCGCCCATGATCGGCGGCATCGGCTATGTGCTGGCCCCCGGATCCGGCGCATACACGCTGAAAAGCATTGCGGCGAAAGATGTCTGGGTGCGTCCCACCGAGCGGGCCCGGGCGGAGGCGATCAGCCTTCCCACGCCGGAGGCCCCG
This sequence comes from Mycobacterium colombiense, assembly GCF_003284935.1. Lineage (GTDB taxonomy): Bacteria > Actinomycetota > Actinomycetes > Mycobacteriales > Mycobacteriaceae > Mycobacterium > Mycobacterium arosiense_A. The sequence goes on along the minus strand of NZ_QMEV01000047.1, from coordinate 31,705 downwards.
GCGAAGACGGCCGCGGGCACCTGGGCCGTCAGCTCGCCGCGCGTGTTGTCCGACCTGTTCTGGATCGGCCGCTACGGCGAGCGCGCCGAAAGCATGGCGCGGCTGCTCATCGTCGCCCGCGACCGGTTCCACGTCTACCGGCACCATCAGCACAGCGAGGAAAGCGAATGCGTGCCGGTGCTGATGACGGCGCTGGGCCGCATCACCGGCAACGACATCGCGGCCGACAGCGACGGCGACCACGCCGAGATGATCGCCATCGCGCCGTCCACGCTGTGGTCACTCACCGTCGATCCGTACCGGCCCGGCTCCCTGGTGCAATCGGTCGAGGGTTTGGCGCTCGCCGCGCGGGCGGTGCGCGACCAGATGTCCAACGACACATGGATGGTGCTGGCCGCGGTGGAGCGCGCGCTGGCGCTGGAAAGCGAACCGCCGGACTCACTTTCGGAGGCCGACGCCCTGCTCACCGGTGCGCAGACCCAGACGCTGGCCGGCATGCTGACGCTGTCGGGGGTGGCCAACGAGTCGATGGTGCGCGACGTGGGCTGGACGATGATGGACATCGGCAAGCGGATCGAACGCGGGCTGTGGCTGACGGCGTTGCTGCGGGCCACCCTGACCGTGGTCCGCGGGTCCGCGGCCGAACAAACCGTCATCGAGTCCACCCTGGTGGCGTGCGAGTCCTCGGTCATCTACCGGCGCCGCACGGTGGGCAAGGTCAGCGTGGCCGCCATGGCCGAACTGATGTTGTTCGACGCGCAGAACCCGCGGTCGTTGCTGTACCAGTTGGAGCGGCTGCGGCTCAATCTCAAGGACCTGCCGGGCTCGTCGGGCTCGTCGCGCCCGGAACGGCTGGTGGACGAGATCGGCACCCTGCTGCGGCGGTCCCATCCCGCCGCGCTCGAACGGGTCAGCGACGACGGCCGCCGCGCCGAGTTGGCGGAGCTGCTCGATGCCGCGCATGGCGAGCTGCGCAACCTGGCCGAGGTCATCACCACCACCCAGCTGACGCTGCCCGGTGGCATGCAGCCGCTGTGGGGCCCCGGGGTGCGACGGGTGATGCCGGCCTAGCCGCACGACGATGCAGCCCGCGAAGCGGGGTGAGGAGGAGTGGGGCAATGCGGCTAGCCGCACGACGATGCAGCCCGCGAAGCGGGGTGAGCAGGAATGCGGCAATGGCTAGCCGGCGATCGCGGCGGGTCCCCTGGCCTCCGAGGTGATCTCGTCGATCACGGTGTGAATGAACTTCATCTTCTCCAGCACGGCGGCCGGCAGCACGAACGGGTAGAGGTCGTCGTGGCCCATCGAACGGTTCACCATGTTCAGCGACCACGACAGCGGCAGCCACATGTCGATGATCGTCTGAAAAGCGCTGGGCCCCAACACGGGCCGGTCGAAGGTCGCCGTCGCCGGTGCGAATCCGCACCAGGCCGAGGTGTCCAGCGCGTCGCGGATGTGCAGGTAGTGCGCGAACGTCTCGGCCCAGTCCTCGGCGGGATGCATGGTCGCATACGACGACACGAAGTCGTCCTGCCAGCCCTGGGGCGGGCCGTCGCCGTAGTGGCGGTCCAGCGCCGCCTGGTAGTCGGCGTCGGGATCGCCGAACAGCTCGTTGAACTGTGCGAGGTATTCGGTTGACGGGGCGATCAACCGGTAGAAGTAGTAGTGCCCGATCTCGTGGCGGAAATGCCCGAGCAGGGTGCGGTAGGGCTCGTCCATCTCGACGCGCAGCTGCTCGCGGTGCACGTCGTCGCCTTCGGCCAAATCCAGTGTGATGACGCCGTTGTCGTGTCCGGTCATCACCTTCTCTTTGGCGCTGGACAGCAAATGGAACGCCAAGCCCTGCTGGGGATCCGCGTCGCGGCCGATGATCGGCAGCTTCAGCTCGTGTAACTCGACGATCAGCCGGCGCTTGGCCGCCTCGGCCCGGGCGAACTCGGCCAGCCCGGCGGCGTCGGCGTCGTTGGGCCGCACCGTGGTCAGCGAGCACGACTCGCACAGCCGGCCGTAGTCGTTCTTCGGCACCAGCCAATTGCATTCGGCCAGATGGAGATTGCCGCACAGCTGGTACTCGTCGGCGTCCACGGCGCCGGCGTGCTCGCCCTCGTTGCCCTTGGCGATCACCAGCAGCGCCATCTGGTTGAGCGAGAAACCCAGCGCGCTGCCGCACGACAGGCAGGCCGAGTTCTCGAATGCCAGGCGCTGACCGCAGTTGGGGCAGTGGAAATCACGCATAAAGCACATCGCCTTCGAAGGGAACCACGTCGACGGCGACGTCGATCACGCTGTGTTCCGAGTTGGTGTAGATGATTCCCCGCAGCGGCGGGACGTCGGCGTAGTCGCGTCCCCGGCCGACGACGATGTAGCGCTCGTCGACCATCTGGTCGTTGGTGGGATCAAGCCCCAGCCACTCGAATTGGCCGGCCTCCTGGGGAGTCCACACCGCTGCCCAGGCGTGGGTGGCGTCGATGCCGATCATCCGATCCTTTCCGGGTGGCGCGTCGGTGGCCAGGTATCCGGATACGTAACTGGCCGCCAGACCGTTGGCGCGCAGGCAGGCGATCGCCAGCCTGGCAAAGTCTTGACATACCCCTTCCCGGGCGGCCAGAACCTCATTGACTCCGGTGGAAATCGTCGTCGATCCCGACCGGTAGGTGAAGTCGGTGAAGATGCGCGACGCGAGATCCCGCAGCACGTCGATCAAGGGGCGCCCGGGTGCGAAGCTGGGCGCCGCGTAGTCGCGGATCTCGTCGGTGATCTCGGGCGGATTCAGGTCGAGCGTGAACTCGGTCGCCAGGGCCCCGCCGCGCCCGACCGGTCGCGCCGACTCCCACGGTTCGGTCGCCGGCCCGCCGCCGTACAGCTGCGGGGCGGGCGGGTAGACGTCGACGATCGAATCGCTGGTCACCTTCAGGGCGCGGTGCGGCTCGGTCACATGGAAATAGGAGCTGACGTTGCCGTAGCTGTCCTCGCTGGTGGAGCTGTCGGCGGGGGCCGGGTCGATGATCAGCCGGTGCGCGACGCAGCGCTGCCGCAGCGAATCGCGCGGGGTGAGGAATCCGCGACCGTAAGAGCTGGTCACGACGTCGGAGTAGCGGTACTCGGTGCGGTGGGTCACCCGATGGCGGCGGGCCGCCCCGCCCCCGTGGTCGCCTGGTTGTGCCGGCAAGCGCGTCCTCCTGTCCACGGCTGATCTCATCACATGCCGGCCGGTCGCGCGGGGTCCGCGGACCGCGCCGCCAACCGGCGTTTGCCGATCCGACGGCACTCGCGCCAAAACGGGAGCACAATCGTGTTGTGGCCACGTGGGGCGAGGTCGCCCGCATCGTTGGTGAGCTGGCGCTCACCTCCGAGCCGTCACCGCACGACTGGCGGGTCGGCAAGAAGTTGCTGGCCTGGGAGCGGCCGCTGCGGCCGTCGGAGCGCGAGGCGCTGGAACGCGACGGGACCCTGCCGCCGCGGGGCGACATCCTCGGAGTCCGGGTCTCCGACGAGGGGGTCAAGTTCGCGTTGATCGACGACGACCCGAGGGTCTACTTCACCACGCCGCATTTCGACGGCTACCCCGCGGTGCTGGTCAACCTGGCCGAGATCTCGGTGCGCGACCTCGAGGACCTGATCACCGAGGCCTGGCTGACCCAGGCGCCGCGCAAACTGGTCCAGGAGTTCCTGGCCGACTCGCGCTGATTCGCTCACACGGTTCGAAGGTCGATGACCCGTTGCAGGTCGTCGACGCAGGCGCTGACGACGTCGGGGAGGATCACCTGCGTCGTCTCGTGGGCGCCGGACTGCAATTGCGTGGCGTGGTGACGCGCCGAGGCCGTGTACGCGCAGGCGCCCGCCGGGTCGGGATCGGCGAGCGCGGCCGCCGCCGCCAGCACCACCAGCACCGTGGGCACGGACTGCGGAAGGCGTTCGCGCCCGGCGTCTTCGAGCGCGTCGTCCCCGGGTGCGACGGCGCGGGCCAGTTGCAGCACCGAGCCGGCCAACAGGGCCACGTGCACGGCCTGGTGATCGGCCGCCTCGATCGCGTCTCGCAGCCCCCACCGTCGCGGCGCGATGGTGACGACGTGGCGCGCGGTGGTGCGCGCCTCGAGCAGCCCGCTGAGCTGTTCGTGCACCCGGTCGACGGCCGTCAGCGGCCAGTCCGGCGGCGCCGTGCGTCCGGCGGCGACGTCCGCCGCCCGCGACAACACGTCGTGCAGCACGCCGAGCACCCCGACGCGCGCGTTGCGCAGCACCTTGCGGGGGTCGGCGGGGAACAGCAGGACGGCGAAGACGATGGCCACCGCACCGCCGATCAGCGCGTCGAAGATGCGTTCAAACCCGACGCCGCCGCGGTACAGGGCCAGCACCAGGATCGCCGACACCACCGTCTGGTTGGCGAACATCATCCCGTGCCCGATGAAGCCGCCCCCGATGAACACCGCGGCGCCCAGCGCCACCACGGCGGCGACCGCGATGGGCACGTCCCCCGGCCCGAGCAGGCCCTGCACCAGCGAGCCGACCCCGATGCCCAGGGTCACCCCGATCATCATCTGGATGGCGCGCTGCGCGCGGAGCACGTTGCTGGTCGACAACGACACCGCGGCCGCGATCGGTGCGAAGAAGGGCTGCGGGTGCTCGAGGACGTCGTGGGCCAGGTACCAGGACAGGCCCGCGGCCACCGCGGTCTGCACCAGGTTGAACCACACCGTGCGCAGCCGCTTGCTGCCGGCACGCGCGACCGCGGCAACCACCGAGGGCGCCGCCGGCCGCGAAGTGCCCACCGGCTACGTCCGGCTTAGCTCGAACAGCGGGATCACCCGGCTGGTCTTGGCCTGGTACTCGGCGAAGCCCGGCGCGGCGGCGGTGACTTTGTCGAAGAGCGCGGCGCGCTCGTCGGCCGGCAGCTCGCGGGCCGCCACGTCGAACGCGTCCCTGCCGATCTCGACGCGCGCCCGCGGGTTGGCCCGCAGGTTGTGCACCCACGCCGGGTCCTTGGGGGCGCCGGCGAAGGAGCCGATGATGACGAGCCTGCCGTCGATGTCGAAATAGGCCAGCGGCGATACCCGGGGCTGACCCGACTTGGCGCCGGTGGTGTGCAGCAGCAGCAGGTTGGCACCCTCGAACTGGCCGCCGACGTTGCCGTCGTTGGCCCGGAATTCGTCGATGATGCTCTTGTTGAAGGCGTTGACGGTCTCGGCGTCAGGGGTTTCGGTCATGCCCGGTCAACCCTGTCCTGCTCGGCGACTATTCCGCCCGCGCCGGACGGTTTCGGCTGTGACGGTTGCTCGGCGAACACCCGGTCACGGTAATTGGTGTCGACGCCGACTGAAAAGCTGCCAGACGAATCCGCGGCGTCGGCGCATCTCGGGCAGGATATGCAGCATGGCCGATCAACCCGAGGTGCGCAGCGACAAGATCACCGTGCCGCAACGCATGGACGCGAATCACGTTCGCGCGCTCGCCATGCAGAAGGCGCAACACAAGGTGAGGCGGGGCCACCGGGTGGCCGATCTGCAACTCGGTGACAGCACCCCGGCCGGCGGCGACGACGTGCAGTGGTCGTTCACCTATCGGGTGGTGTAGGCGCCGATATCGCGACGAGCGCGCGGGTCCGCGCTAACCCGGGCCGGGCTTGGCGTCGATTCCGGACTCCTTGCGCTGCTGGGCGGTGATCGGCGCGGGCGCCTCGGTGAGCGGGTCGACGCCGCCGCCGGTCTTCGGGAAGGCGATCACCTCGCGGATTGAGTCGACGCGGGACAGCAGCGCGTTGATCCGGTCCCAGCCGAACGCGATCCCGCCGTGCGGGGGCGCGCCAAAGGTGAACGCCTCCAACAGGAATCCGAATTTCTCCTGGGCCTCCGCGTGGTCCAGGCCCATCACCGCGAACACCCGCTCCTGGATGTCGCGGCGGTGGATACGGATCGACCCGCCGCCGATCTCGTTGCCGTTGCAGACGATGTCGTAGGCGTCGGCGAGCACGCTGCCGGTATCGGTCTCGATGGCGTCGAAGTGGCCGGGCTTGGGAGAGGTGAACGCGTGATGCACGGCGGTCCACGCCCCCGAGCCGACGGCCACGTCACCCGCGGCGGTCGCGTCGTCCGCGGGCTCGAACAGCGGCGGGTCCACCACCCAGACGAACGCCCAGGCGTCGGGGTCGATCATGTCCAGCCGGTGGGCGATCTCGCCGCGGGCCGCCCCGAGCAGGGCCCGCGACGGTTTCGGCGGGCCGGCCGAGAAGAAGACGCAGTCCCCTGGCTTCGCCCCGACGTGGGCGGCCAGCCCGTCACGTTCGGCGTCGGAGAGGTTCTTGGCGACCGGACCGCCCAGGGTGCCGTCGTCGGCGATCAACACGTAGGCCAGGCCGCGGTGGCCGCGCTGCTTGGCCCACTCCTGCCAGCCGTCCAGCGTGCGCCGCGGCTGTGACGCCCCGCCGGGCATCACCACCGCCCCGACGTACGGTGCCTGGAAGACACGAAATGTGGTGTCGGAGAAGTACTCTGTGCAGTCGACGAGCTCGAGACCGAAGCGCAGGTCGGGCTTGTCGGAGCCGTACCGCCGCATCGCGTCGGCGTAGCTGATCCGCGGGATGGGCCTGGGAATCTCATACCCGATCAGCGCCCACAACGCGGACAGGATCTCCTCGGAAATGGCGATGATGTCCTCGGTGTCGACGAAGCTCATCTCCATGTCCAGCTGGGTGAACTCCGGCTGGCGGTCGGCGCGGAAATCCTCGTCGCGGTAGCACCGGGCGATCTGGTAGTAGCGCTCCATGCCGGCCACCATCAGCAGCTGCTTGAACAGCTGCGGGCTCTGCGGCAGGGCGTAGAACGAGCCGGGGTGCAGGCGGGCCGGCACCAGGAAGTCGCGCGCGCCTTCCGGGGTCGAGCGGGTGATCGTCGGGGTCTCGATCTCGACGAAGTCATGCCGCGCGAGCACCGCGCGTGCGGCGGCATTCACCTTGGAGCGCAAGCGAATTGCTTCCGCCGGCCCGTCGCGGCGCAGGTCCAGGTAGCGATATTTGAGCCGCAGCTCCTCGCCGGCGGGTTCGTCAAGCTGGAACGGCAGCGGCGCGCTCTCCCCCAGCACGCTCAGCGACGTGGCGTTGACCTCGATGTCGCCGGTGGCGATCTCGGGATTGGCGTTGCCCTCCGGGCGGATCTCGACCACACCGGAGACCGCGACGCAGAACTCGGCGCGCAGCCGGTGCGCCTGGGCCAAGACCTCGGCCTCGCGGAACACCACCTGGGCGATCCCCGAGGCGTCGCGCAGGTCGATGAAGATGACGCCTCCGTGGTCGCGGCGGCGGGCCACCCAGCCCGTCAGCGTCACCTGCTGCCCGGCGTCGCTACTGTCCAGCGAACCCGCGGCATGACTGCGCAGCACAAAACACTCCTCTTCACCTGGCCAGAACGAGTGCCCAGTCTAAAGGAGGTAATTTCAGTGGCATCGCCACAGACGCTGCTACCCACATCGCCCTGGTCGGTCCCGGCGCCGTCGGCACGACGGCCGCCGCGCTGCTGCACCGGGCCGGCCATTCGGTCGTGGTGTGCGGGCGCACCCCGCGCGACACGATCGAACTGCGGCCCGACGGCGCCGACCCGATCGTCGTCCCGGGCCCGGTGCACACCGATCCGGCCGAGGTGACCGGGCCGGTGGACGTGGTGCTGCTGGCCGTCAAGGCCACCCAGAACGACGCGGCGGCCGGCTGGCTGGCCCGGCTGTGCGACGTCCACACCATCGTCGTGGTGCTGCAAAACGGCGTCGAGCAGGTCGAGCAGGTGCAGCCGCACTGCCCGCTGTCCCCCGTCATCCCCGGCATCGTGTGGTACTCGGCCCAAGCCCAGCCCGAGGGCTGGGTGCGGTTGCGCACCGAACCGGCCCTGGTGCTGCCGAGCGGGCCGTCGGCGCAGACCGTCGCCGAACTGCTGCGCGGCGCCGGGTGCCGGGTGGACTGCGATCCCGACATCATCACCGCGGCCTGGCACAAGCTGCTCACCAACGCGTTGGCCGGCTTCATGGCGCTGGCGCGCAGGCGGTCCGGGATGTTCCGCCGCGACGACGTCGCCGCGCTGGCGCGCCGCTATGTCGCCGAGTGCCTGACCGTCGCGCGGGCCGAGGGCGCCCGGCTGGCCGACGGCGTGGCCGACGAGTTGGTGGACATGTTCCGCAACGTCGCCGCGGACATGGGCACCTCGATCCTCACCGACGCCGAACAGCAGCGGCGCACGGAATGGGACATCCGCAACGGCGTGATCATCCGCAAAGGTCGGGCCCACGGCCTGGCCACGCCGATCAGCGACGTCATCGTGCCCTTACTGGCCGCGGCCAGCGACGGCCCCGGCTAAGTCGAATCGTCCGACTCCTCCGCACGCGGTTGCACCGCGAGCATCGTCGCCGGACTAAGTCGAATCGTCCGACTCCTCCGCACGCGGTTGCACCGCGAGCATCGTCGCCGGACTAGGTTGTTGTCATGTTCCCCTGCGAGCGCGTGGACACGAGCTTCACCGACAGCGCACCCTTTCGCTTCAGCAACAGCGTCGACCTGGCCATCACCCCCGAGCAGCTTTTCGAGGTGCTTTCCGACGCCGAGTCCTGGCCGCGGTGGGCGAAGGTCATCACGAAGGTGACCTGGACCAGTCCGGAGCCGCGCGGTGTCGGGACCACCCGCGTCGTCGAGATGCGCGGCGGCATCGTCGGCAACGAAGAATTCCTCGCCTGGGAACCGTTCACGCACATGGCATTTCGATTCAACGAATGCTCCACCCGGTCCGTGGCGGCCTTCGCCGAGGACTACCGGGTGGAGGTCATCCCGGGCGGCTGCCGGCTGACGTGGACCATGGCCCAGAAGCCGGCCGGCCCGGCGAAGCTGGCCATGGTCGTGGTGGGGCCGCTGCTGAACCTGGCGCTGCGCCGTTACCTGCGAAACCTGCGCAGCTACACCGACTCCCTTGCGACCCGGCAACGTTAGGAGAGCGTCATGACCTTCAACGAGGGCATGCAGATCGACACCAGCACCGCGTCCTCGTCCGGTGGGGGCGGGATGGGCATGGCCGTCGGGGGTGGCGGCCTGGGGCTGCTCATCCTCATCGGGGCGCTGTTTTTGGGCGTCGACCCCGGCCGGGTCATGAACTCCCCGCAGACCAACACCGGCGGCTACTCGGCGCCCGGTTTTGACCTGAGCCAGTGCAAGACCGGCGCCGACGCCAACAAGTACGTGCAGTGCCGCGTGGTCGCCACCGGCAACTCGGTGGACGCGGTGTGGCATCAGCTGCTGCCCGGTTACACCCGCCCCCACGTCCGGCTGTTCACCGGCCGGGTGAACACCGGCTGCGGGGCGGCCACCACCGCGGTCGGGCCGTTCTACTGCCCGGTCGACCAGACCGCGTACTTCGACACCGACTTCTTCCAGGAGCTCGTCGATCGATTCGGTTCCAGCGGTGGGCCATTCGCCCAGGAGTATGTGGTCGCCCACGAATACGGCCACCACGTGCAGCAGTTACAGGGCCTGCTCGGCCGCTCGCAGCAGGGCGCGCAGGGTGCCGGCGGCAACGGCGTGCGCACCGAGCTGCAGGCCGACTGCTACGCCGGGATCTGGGCGCATTACGCCTCCACGGTCAAGCAGGAGAGCACCGGTGTGCCCTACCTGGAGCCGTTGAGCGACAAGGACATTGCCGATGCGCTGTCGGCCGCGGCCTCGGTGGGCGACGACCGCATCCAGAAGGAAGCCACCGGGCGGGTCAATCCCGAGTCCTGGACGCACGGCTCGTCGGAGCAGCGCCAGAAGTGGTTCACCATCGGCTACCAGACCGGCGACCCGAAGAAGTGTGACACCTTCTCGGCGCCCGACTTGGGCTAGCGGCTGCGGTTAGGCGAGCAAGCCCCGCAGCTCGGCGCGGCCCCGCTCGTCGAGCGGCAGCAGCGGCGCGCGGGGGTCGCCGACCGGGAAGTCGAGCAGCTCCAGGCCGGCCTTCACGGTGGTGGCCAGCCCGCCGGCCACGATCAAGGTGAGCAGCGGCTTGAGATCGTCGTAGAGCTTCTGCGCGGTGTCGAGGTCGCCCGCGCGCACCGCCTCGTAGAGGTCGATGCAGGGTTGCGGCCGCAGATTCGGTGCGGCCGTGCACCATCCGGACGCCCCGGCCTTCAGCGCGTCGAGCACCAGCGGGTTGCTGCCGTTGTAGAAGGGCAGCCGGTTGCCGGACAGTTCGGCGATGCGCTGCATGCGGGTCAGGTCGCCGGTGGACTCCTTGACCATGGTGACGTTGTCGATGTCTTCGAACATCCGCACCAGCAACTCGGGCGGCATGTCGACACCGCTGGTGGCCGGGTTGTTGTAGGCCATGATCGGGATGGAGATCGCGTCGCTGATGCTGCGGTAGTGCCCGAAGATCTCCCGCTCGGCGAGCTTCCAGTAGGACACCGGCAGGATCATCACGGCATCCGCCCCGGCCTGTTGGGCGTAGGTGGCGCGCCGGATCGTCTTGGCGGTGGTCACATCCGACACGCCGACGATCACCGGAACCCGGCCTGCGACCGTGGCGATGGTGGTGTCGACGACGGCGTCGAATTCGGGTTCCTCGAGGTAGGCCAGTTCGCCGGTGCTGCCCAGCGGCGCGATCGCGTGAACATCCGCGGACACCAGCCGCTCGACCAGTGCGGCCAGCCGTTCGGTGTCAATCCCGTTGTCGCCGAAGGGCGTAACCGGGTAGGCGATGATGCCGTGGAATTTGGGCTCGGTCACAGGGCGGCTCCTTGATTCGTCAGCACGTCGGGGTGCCGGGCCAGGGCCCGGCGGGCGTAGTAGGCGAAGTTGGCGCGGCTGCGCTGCGGCGACAGCGTCCAGTCATGGGCCTCGCGGGCCAGGTCTTCGGGCAGCTCCTTGACGGTGCCCGCGGCCATCGCGGTCAGCTGCAGTTTGGCGGCGCGCTCGATGAGGATCCCCAGCGAGCAGGCCTCCTCGACGCTGGCCCCCGCGATGACGTGGCCGTGATGCGCCAGCAGGACGGCCTTCTTGTCCCCGAGGGCGGCGGTGATGATCTCGCCCTCCTCGTTGCCGACCGGCACCCCCGGCCATGTCGGCAGGAACGCACAGTCGCCGTAGAGCGGGGTGGTGTCCATGTGGGACACGATCAGCGGCACTTCGAGCATCGACAGGGCCGCCACGTGGAACGCGTGGGTGTGCACGATGCATTCGACGTCGGGCCGGGCGCGATAGATCCAGCTGTGAAAACGGTTGGCCGGGTTGGCGATTCCGTCGCCATCGAGGACGTTGAGGTCCTCGTCGACCAGCAGCAGGTTGGCGTCGGTGATCTCGTCGAACCCCAGGCCGAGCCGCTGGGTGTAGTAGGTGCCCTCCTCCTCGGCGCGGGCGGTGATCTGTCCGGCCAGCCCGGAGTCGTGCCCGGCGTCAAAGAGCGCGCGGCAGGTCAAGGCCAGCTTCTGGCGCGTGGTCAGCTGCGAATCGGCGGCTTCTTTGGTTTGAGAGGCCGTCAACTGCTCGGCGGCCCGGCGCATCAACTCGGATTTGGATTCGGTGAACGTGCCGCCCATGTGACACAATGTAGCAGCTAGGAAACCTTGTGTCATAGGAGCCCCGTGACTGCATTGCTGCGCCCCGTCCGCAGGCAACGCGGCCTCACCCTCGAGCAACTCGCCCGGCAGACGGGCCTGACCAAGAGCTACCTGTCCAAGATCGAACGGGGCCAAAGCACTCCGTCGATCGCGGTGGCCCTGAAGGTCGCGCGGGCGCTCGACGTCGACGTCGGTCGGCTGTTCTCCGCCGGGGTCGCACAGGAAAAGATCACCGTCGACCGGGCCGACACGGGCGACGGCGCCCGCTATCGGGTGCTGGCGCCGTCGCTGCTGGGAAAGTCGATGTCGCCGTTCGTGGTTCACCCCACCGAGCACCTGGCCGACGATCCCCATCCCGAGCATGCCGGTCAGGAATTCATGTTCGTGCACGCCGGAACGGTCGAACTCGACTACGGGGACCAGACGTTCACCCTGGGACCGGGCGACAGCGCCTACTTCGACGCGTCGGTCAGCCACAAGATCCGTGCGGTCGGCGCCGAACGCGCGCAGGTCGTCGTCGTTGCGCACGCCGAGCCCGGTAGCGCACGCAGCACCTGCGACATCTTTGTGTCCTAGACTGCTAACCCCACCGCTCCTCCCGCACAACGCGAAAGGCGTTGCCCCCATGTCGGATAGGCCTACCGACGACCCGAACGCGTCCGCCTGGGCACCGATGCGCAATCGCGTGTTCCGCGCGTTGTTCATCGCGCAGTTCGTCTCCAACGTCGGGACGTGGATGCAAAGCGTCGCCGCGCAATGGTTCCTGATCGAGGACCACAGCAGTCCCGTCATCGTGGCCCTGGTTCAAACCGCGAGTCTGGGCCCGACGCTGCTGCTGGGATTCTTCGCCGGGGCGCTTGCAGACCTCTTCGACCGGCGGCGACTGCTGATCTTCCTGCAGTCGTATGCGGTCCTGGTGACGCTGGCCCTGGCCATGCTGACGTTCCTCGGCACACTTACCGCCACGTCGCTCTTGTTGTTCACGTTGGCGGTCGGCTTCGCCTCCGCCCTGACGGCACCGGCCTGGCAGGCCATTCAGCCCGAGGTCGTCACGCGCGAGCAGATCCCGGCCGCGGCGACGCTGGCCAGCGTCTCGGTCAACATCGCCCGCGTGGTGGGGCCCGCGATCGGCGGCGTGGTGCTGGCGGCGACCGGTCCCGGAGCCGTCTTCACCATTAACGCGATATCCTTCGCCGCGATCATCGTCGCGCTGGCGGCGTGGCGCCGCCCCAGGCAAGACCCACCCGTCGAGCGGGAGCACTTCAGCCAGGCCATCGTCACCGGCTTCCGGTACGTGGCCAACGGCCCCATCTTCCGCAGAATTCTCTTGCGCACAGCGCTTTTCGTCTTCCCCGCCTCGGCGCTGCTGGCGCTATTGCCGGTGGCCGCGGCCGACCGGTGGCACCTGGGCGCCGGTGGATACGGTGTGGCCTTGGGCGCCATAGGTTTTGGCGCGGTGCTCGCCGTGGCGGTTCCCGCACCTCTGCGCCAGAAGGTGCCCCCCAACGCCCTGTTGGCCATCTCGGCCGCCGCCTACGCGCTTGCACCGCTCGCCGTGGTGTGGCTGCCGTTCGCCGCGGCGGCGCCGCTTCTGGTGCTGTCCGGGACGACCTGGCTGATCACTTTGACGACGCTGAACGCCGCGGCACAACTCCATCTGCCGCAGTGGGTGCGGGCACGCGGATTGTCGGTGTATCTCCTGGTTTTCACCGGATCTCAGGCCTTCGGCTCGTACCTGTGGGGCGCCATCGCCACCCGGTTTGGGCTCGATCTCGCGCTCGTTGTGTCGGCCGCGATCCTGGGCGCCACCGCCCTCAGCGTCGCCGTCCTGCCGTTGCGGCCGTCCACCGGGAAGCTGAGCCGCGACATCTCCCGGGCATGGCCGTCGCCCGTGGTCGTCTTCGAACCGTGCCCCAACGACGGCCCGGTCCTGGTGGCGATCCGCTATCGGGTGGCCGCGGACAAACTTCAGGAATTCGTCACGGCGATGAGCGCCGTGCGGCGATCGCGGCTGCGCACCGGTGGACACAGCTGGCGGCTGTATCACAGCATCGAAGACCCCGACGCGGTCCTCGAGCGGTTCACCGTGCCGTCCTGGAGCGAGTTTCAGCACCAGCACACCGAGCGCTGGCTGGAGTCCGACCACGACGGCCTGGCGACGGCGGTGAGCTACACCGTCGACAGCACCCGTCAGCACGAGTACTACCTGGCGCTGCGGGTGCACCGATGAGACCGGGTGTCCGCCTTCGGCCGGCTGACTAGCTGGGGCGGCAGGTGACGGTGGTGGTGGCGTCGGCGTGCGCGACCACCTGACCGTCCACGGCGATCTCGCAGTGGAACTGGGCGGGGCCGTTGCCGGAATCCGGCCAGTGCAGCATGCCGCTGGCGGTGATGCTCGCGTACTGGTTCGGGTTCGCCAGGGTGGCGGTGTAGGTGACCGGCGATCCGGCGCTCAGCGGCGCCTGCACGCTGGTCGAGAACTTGGACGGGTCCGCGGTGAAAGCGGCCTGGCTGGGCGGGTCGGCGTTCACGTAGGAGACGTTGGCGGTCAGGTTGTTGGGGCTGGTCACGGTGTAGGTGACCTGATGACCGGCCGGATCCGCGTAGCCGGTCGCGGGCGTGAGCACCGCACCCGCCGCCGCTGCCAGGATTGTCGCTGAGATCGCGCTCGCTGTCCTTTGCACGTTCGTCATATCGAAAACGCTACCGGATTCGTTAGCGGCGGTTCGATGTTTAGGCCGCAGCTGTGCCGCGGTTGCCCGGCTCCGGTATGAAGCAAGCATGCGCGAAGACCCGGTGACCCGCCGCCGGTTGCTGACGACCGGGGCGGCCTCGGCCGCTCTCGGCGTGGGCCTGGGTGGTGGTGCCACGCTGCTGTGGTCGCACCCACGAGGCCCGATGGCCTGGCTGCAGCCCGATCGCCATGGCGCACCACCGGTCGGGGGGCTGCACCTGCAATTCGGCAAGGACGCCGGCACCGAAGTGGTGGTGTCCTGGCACACCACCGACGCGGTGCGCAATCCGCGCGTGCTGCTCGGAACACCGACATCCGGCTACGGCCGCACCGTGGCCGCCGAAACCCGCACCTACCGGGACGCAAAGTCGGGCACCGAAGTTCGCGTCAACCACGCCCGGCTGACCGGCCTCACCCCGGACACCGACTACGTATACGCCGCGCTGCACGACGGCGCGGAACCCGAGCAGGGCGCCGTCCGCACGGCGCCGGTGGGCCGAAAACCGTTGCTGTTCACCAGCTTCGGCGACCAGTCCACTCCTGCGCTGGCCAAGATGCCCGACGGCAGCTATGCCACGGACAACATCGGTTCGCCGGCCGCCGCCGACACCACCATGGCGATCGAACGGATGGGCCCGCTGTTCAACCTGATCAACGGCGACCTGTGCTACGCCAACCTGGCCCGAGACCGGGTACGCACCTGGTCGAACTGGTTCGAGAACAACACCCGCTCGGCGCGCTACCGGCCCTGGATGCCGGCGGCGGGCAACCACGAGAACGAATTGGGTAACGGGCCAATCGGTTACGGCGCCTACCAGGCCTACTTCGCGGTGCCCGATTCCGGGTCGAGCCCGGAAACCCGCGGCATGTGGTACTCGTTCACCGCCGGTTCGGTGCGGGTGATCAGCCTGAGCAATGACGACGTCGCCTTCCAGGACGGCGGCAACTTCTACGTGCACGGCTACTCCGGTGGCGAGCAAAAGCGCTGGCTGGCAAGCGAACTCGCGGCGGCACGGCGCGATCCCGACATCGACTGGATCGTGGTGTGCATGCACCAGACCGCGATCTCCACCGCCGACAAGACCAACGGCGCCGACCTGGGCATCCGCGCGGAGTGGCTGCCGCTGTTCGACCAGTACCAGGTCGATCTGGTGGTGTGCGGCCACGAACACCACTACGAACGCTCCCATCCGCTGCGCGGCGCGCTGGGCACCGACACCCGCACGCCGATACCCGTCGACACCCGAAACGATCTGATCGACGCCACCCGGGGAACCGTCCATCTGGTCATCGGCGGCGGCGGCACGTCGGCCCCGAGCAACGCCATGTTCTTCCCCGAGCCACGGTGCCGAGTGGTGACCGCCGTGGGCGCGTTCGATCCCGCGCTGCGCCGCAAAGCGCCCATCTACGTTCTCGAGGACGCGCCGTGGTCAGCGTTTCGCGATCGCGACAACCCCTACGGTTTCGCGGCTTTCGAGGTCGACCCGGGCCAACCCGGCGGCAACACCTCGATCAAGGCGACGCACTACGCGCTGCGGGGCCCGTTCGGCGAAGTCGCCGTGATCGACCAATTCACGCTCACCAAGCCGCGCGGCGACAGGGGCCAGTGAACACTGCAGAATGGGCTGAACCGCCCCATCCGGTCATCGGGGGGTAAGCCCGACGCTCAAAACAACGTCGGCTGAATCGCTTCCGGTGCCGGCGCGGCCGGGGCGGCCCGGGCGAACGGGCGGTGGTCGCCGGACAGCCCATGCCTGGCGATCAACGGGGCGACCCGCCGGCGCAGCGCTTCGCGATAGTCCTGGGGCAGGTAGGCGCCGCGCCGGTACAGCTCGCGATAGCGACCCACCAACTCGGGATGCGAGCGCGCCAGCCACGCCATGAACCATCCCCGTGTCGAGCTGCGCAGGTGCAAACCGAAGACGGTGACGCTGCTGGCACCGGCCGCCGCGATCTGGCCGAGCAACCCGTCGAGGTGCTCGACGGAATCGGTGAGATGCGGCAGCACCGGCGCGACCATCACATGACACTCCAGCCCGGCGGCCCGGATGGCGCCGATCAGGGCCAGCCGGGCCTGCGGCGTGGGCGTGCCGGGCTCGACGTCCTTGTGCAGCTCTGGATCGCCGACGGCCAGCGACACCGCCACCGAGACCGGAACCTGCCCCGCCGCCTGCGCGATCAGTGGCAGGTCGCGCCGCAGCAGCGTGCCCTTGGTCAGAATCGACAGGGGCGTACCGGATTCGGCCAGGGCCCCGATGATGCCCGGCATCAGCGCATAGCGCCCCTCCGCGCGCTGGTAGGGGTCGGTGTTGGTGCCCAGGGCGACCGTCTCGCGCTGCCAGGACGGCCGGCGCAGCTCGCGACGCAGCACCTCGACCACGTTGGTCTTGACGACGACCTGGGTGTCAAAGTCGTTGCCGCAGTCCAACTCCAGGTATTCGTGCGTGGGGCGGGCGAAACAGTACCGGCAGGCGTGCGAACAGCCGCGGTAGCCGTTGACGGTGTAGCGGAACGGCAGCGCCGCCGCGTTCGGCACCTTGTTGAGCGCGGACTTGCACACCACCTCATGGAAGGTGATCCCGTCGAACTGCGGCGAGCGCACGCTGCGCAGGAAGCCGATGCGTTGCAGCCCCGGCAGCGCCCCGTCCTCGACCGGTGTCCCGTTGACCGCGACGGCCTGATGTGCCCACCGCATACCCTCTATTCGAACATCAGTTCGAGCACGAAGTCAAGCGCCGCCCCCACGTGGTGACGTCGCGCCGGGCGTAATCGGCGGCAGCACCGAATACGGGAAACACCCGGTGGCGACGGTGTGCGTGCCGTTCCCGACGCCGCCGCGTTGCGTAATCCGAACCCCGATCTGCGCGCACCGAATAACCGTCGAAAGACGCCCCGGCACACTTTTTGCCGATGTATGCTCGGCTCTTCCATGCCGAGGAGACATTTGCTCGATCCATTGATTTGCGGGTCAATCCGGCGCGATAAATCCCACTCGAAGGGCCCCGAAATGCGACGGCAGCTGGTGGTGTTGGAAGCCTGGGCCCCGGCCACCCGCGGGCACCGACGTCGCGCCCGAGCAGGGCTAGCCCACACCACCGGCCTCGACCGGCCGCGAGGAACATGACCGAACGCATCGAGACTTCCCGGACCATTGCCGCACCCGCGTCGGCCATCTTCGCCGTCCTGTGCGACCCGCAGGGCCATGTGGCGATCGACTCGTCGGGGATGCTGCAAGACGCCGAGGGCGATCCCGTGCGCGCGGCCGGTGACCAGTTCGTCGTTCACATGGACCGCGAATCGCTGAACGATTTCCCGGAACTGGGCAAATACGATGTCACCGTCGACATCAAGGAATTCGAGCAGGATCGGCTGATCTCCTGGACGGTTCTCGGGCAGATCCAGCCGCCGATCGGTCACGTCTACGGCTACGCGCTCACCCCCACCGAGGACGGCGCGGCCACGATCGTCACCTCGTTCTACGACTGGTCGACCATCGACCCGAAGTGGCGGCAAGCCGGGATTTTCCCGATCCTGTCCGAGGGCGCGTTGCGCGCGACGCTGGGAATTCTCGACCGCACGGTGCGGCGCGGTTATCCGCGCGGATAAGCCGAAAGCGCGCACGGCGGGTGAATCGAGTTTCGGTTTTGCGCGACATTGCGCGGGTATTACCCCAGGGCCCCTTACGAAAGGACCTGTCATGTTGCATCAGGTGATTCTGGCAAGTTCGGATCCGGTCGCGGCCGGCTTTATCCTCCGTGGCATCAAGGGAATTTTCGTCGCCATCGGCAGCATTATCGCCGCAATAATCTGCGGGGTCATCGCCATGATGAAGGGCCGCAATCCGCTGGGCTGGGGAATTCTTGGGCTGTTCTTCTCGATCCTGACGCTGATCGTCGTCATCATCATTCCCAGCAAGAAATAAGCGCCGCGCTGACGCATGTGTGCACGCCTAGAATGGCGGTGGCTCCCCGTCGCCGACGGCGTGGGTCAGCTCGGAACCCCCAGTGCACGAAGGCTTTTCGACCTGCCGCGCCATTCGATTGCGCCGGCGTTCGGCCGCGATGCGCGCGGCGCGGTTTTGGGCGCGGGTGCGGCGGCGTCTGGGCATCATCGCCGTGCGGTCGCCGCAGCGCTCGGGCGCGACGTCGGCTTCGGTGGCCGGGATCGCGCCGATACCCCGGCACAGGCTCGGGAACAGCAGGGCGCTGCCCGGGGTGGTGACATACGTCTGGCCCGACGGGGACGTCAGGATCAAGGTGCCGTCGGGCAGCTGCTTTTCCTGCCAACCCCAGAACGTCTTCACCAAATGATGTGTGCGGCAATAACATTTGAGGTTTGACGCGTGCGTCGGGCCGCCGTCGGCGAACGCGACCGTATGGTCCACATCGCAGTTCACCGCGGGCTGGTCACAGCCCGGCCAACGACACGTCAAGTCCCGGCAGCGCACGAAGTCGGCCAGCGCCCGAGACGGCACATAGCCCGGCTCCGGCGGCGCATCACCGGGATGAACGAGCGGCACCAGCGCCGCCGAGCCGGCGAGCTCGGCGAGCAACTCCGGTGAGATCATGCCCTCGGCGCCCAGCTCGTAGGCCGGCTCCGCCCCGGTGCCATCCAGGCTGGCCCGCTCGGCGATCACATGAATCACCACCGGCCCCGCGGGCCGTGTGCCGGCCGCGCAATCGGGCCGCCCACACCGACACGCCAACCGATCCGCCCCGGCCGCCAATGCCCCCACCGCATCAGCGCGGCGCTGCTCCCGCGTGCGCGGATCATGCTCACACACCGTGGCCGCCAACGCATTCAGGCGCTGATCCAGCGCATGCGCGTCGGCGCCGAACACGGTGCCCTCAATGTGTGCCAACCCGTCGTCCATGTCGGCGACCCAGACTTCCCGCCCAGCCGCGCCCTGCGTGCGGCGTCGCACCGCGTCCGCGTCGGCGCGCGCCACGATCTTGTCCACCTGCGCGGCCAACCGGCCGCGCGTCATCGACGGCCACCGCGCCACGTTGGCGGCCAACTGCGCGTCCACCACACCCAGCACGTCGGGGTCGGTGATCAAATCGGTGCGGAACACGATCGTTTGAAACATCCGCAAGTCGATGTCACCGGCCGCGAACACCGCACCTACCCTGGGCAGCCGCTCCCGCATCGCCCGCGCATAGCGCACCTTGCTCGCGGCCAGACCCTGGCCGATGCGCAACTCGGCGGCCACCTCCGCACTCACCGCCGCCTCGGTGTCCACCGCCCACGCCTCGGTCTCCGAGCACCGCGACAGCCGGTACCCGAACAGCTCACCGATGGCCACCAACTGCTCGGCCGCCGCCCGGTTCTCCGCCCGCGCCGCCGCACCGACCCGCCCCAGCAGCCCCGCCGACACCGGCGTCGCCGACGGGTGATGGCGCTCCATGAGCTCGTCGAAATAGGCGATCACCTCCGGCGGCGATCGAAGACCCGACCGTTCGAACATAGGTTCGAGTATGGCACGGGGGTCCGACAGGAACCCCTCAGCTTCCGAGCCGCCCGAGCACCTCGGCGACGACGGAATCCAGCGCGACGGGGACCTGCTCCCCAGTCCCGAGGTCCTTCAGCCCGACCGTGCCGGACTCGAGATCGCGGTCACCGAGGACCAGCGCGAAACGGGCACCGGAGCGGTCGGCCGCGCGCATCGCACCCTTGAGTCCACGGTCGCCGTAGGCCATGTCGACGCGCACACCGCCGCCACGCAGCTGTGCGGCCAGCACCGCCAGGCGCAACTTGGCCTGCTCGCTCAGCGGCACCCCGAACACCTCGCAGCGCGCGGCCTCCCCGGCGCTCTTGCCCTCGGCGCGCAGCGCCAGCAGCGTGCGGTCCACGCCGAGCCCAAACCCGATGCCGGACAGGTCTTGTCCGCCCAGCTGGCGCATCAGGCCGTCGTAGCGGCCGCCGCCGCCGATCCCGGACTGCGCGCCCAGGCCGTCGTGCACGAACTCGAAGGTGGTCTTGGTGTAGTAGTCCAGCCCGCGGACCATGCGCGGGTTGATGACGTAGGGCACCCCCATCGCGTCCAGATGCGCCAGCACGGTGTCGAAGTGCTGCTTGGCCGCGTCGGACAGGTGATCGAGCAGCACCGGCGCATCGGCCGTCATGGTGCGCACCTCCGGCCGCTTGTCGTCGAGCACCCGCAGCGGATTGATCTGCGCGCGGCGCCGGGTGTCCTCGTCCAGGTCGAGCCCAAAGAGGAACTCCTGCAACAGTTCCCGGTACTGCGGACGGCAGCTGTCATCGCCCAGCGATGTGATCTCCAGGCGGAATCCATCGAGCCCCAGCGAACGGAAACCGGCGTCGGCAATCGCGATCACCTCCGCGTCCAGGGCGGGGTCGTCGACGCCGATCGCCTCCACCCCGACCTGCTGCAGCTGGCGATAGCGGCCGGCCTGCGGGCGTTCGTAGCGGAAAAACGGGCCCGCATAACAGAGTTTGACCGGCAGCGCGCCGCGGTCCAGCCCGTGTTCGATGACGGCGCGCACCACCCCGGCGGTGCCCTCGGGGCGCAGCGTCACCGAACGGTCGCCACGGTCGGCGAATGTGTACATCTCCTTGGACACCACGTCGGTGGATTCGCCGACGCCGCGGGCGAACAGCGCGGTGTCCTCGAAGATGGGCAGCTCGATGTCGCCGTAGCCGGCCCGGCGGGCCGCGCCCAGCAGGCCGTCGCGCACCGCGACGAACTGCGCCGAGTCCGGCGGGACATAGTCCGGTACCCCTTTGGGTGCGGAGAACGCTGAGAATTCCGGCACGGGCTACAGGCCTTCGAGGAACGGGTTGAGGCGGCGCTCGGCGCCGATGGTGGTGGAGTTGCCGTGCCCGGGCAGCACCACGGTGTCGTCGTCGAGCACCAGAAGTTTGTCCACGATCGACCTCAGCAGGTCGCGGCCGCTGCCGCCGAACAGGTCGGTGCGCCCGACCGCGCGCTCGAAGAGCGTGTCACCGGTGAAGACCAGGTCTTTCCCGTCCTTCGTTCCCCCGGCGACCCGGAAGATCACCGACCCCCGGGTGTGGCCGGGCGTGTGGTCGACGTTGACGGTCACGCTGCCCAGGTCCAGCTTGTCGCCGTCGCGGTCCAGCTCGACGACCTGCTTGGGCTCCCGCCAGAAGGCGCCCGCGACCATCTGCGCCAGCCGGGGGCCGAGGCCGTAGATCGGGTCGGTGAGCATGAACCGGTCCTCGGGATGGATGTAGGTCGGGCAACCGTAGGTGTCGGACACCTTCTGCGCCGACCACATGTGGTCGATGTGCCCGTGCGTCAGCAACACCGCGGCAGGCGTCAGCCGGTTCTTGTCCAGGATGCTGCGCAGCGCGCCCATCGCCCGTTGCCCCGGATCCACGATGACGGCGTCCGTCCCCGGCCGTTCGGCGAGCACGTAGCAGTTGCACTGCAACATGCCGGCGGGGAATCCGGTGATCAACACGCTTCCCAGTTTCCCACGGGCCCCACTTGACACCAGTCGCGGCGCCCACATTAGCCTGAGCTGGCACCTCACCCGTTCCAGGGACTCCGACTTCACCAGCATGGAGGCATAGCGGCCGTGCCGACCAACGAACAGCGACGCGCCAACGCCAAACGCAAGCTCGAACGGCAGCTGGAGCGGCGCGCGAAGCAAGCCAAGACGCGCCGGATCGTGCTGATCGCGGCCGCCTCGATCGTCGCGGTGGCCGTGGTCGCGGCGGTGGTGATCACGATCGTCAACACCAAGCACGACCACAAGAGCAACACCGCGGCGTCGACGACGACCAGCAGCAGCGGCGCGGCGGAGTCCACGACGCCCGCGGGGCCGACGCCGAGCGCGGCGCCGCTGCCGGCGTTCAAGCCGTCGGACTCCGTCGGCGCCAACTGCCAGTACCCGGCCTCGCCCGAGCCGGCCGCCAAGCAGGGGGTCAAGCCGCCGCGGACCGGCAAGGTGCCCACCGATCCCGCCCAGGTGAGCGCCAGCATGGTGACGAACCAGGGCCACATCGGCCTGATGCTGGCGAACAACGAATCACCGTGCACCGTCAACAGTTTCGCGAGCCTGATCGGACAGAAATACTTCGACAACACCAAATGCCACCGGCTGACCACCTCGCCGGGCCTGGGCGTTCTGCAGTGCGGCGATCCCAAGGGCGAGGGCACCGGCGGTCCGGGCTATCAATTCGCCAACGAATACCCGACCGACCAGTACCCGCCCAACGACCCGAAGGCGCAGGAGCCGGTCCTCTATCCGCGCGGCACGCTGGCCATGGCCAACGCCGGGCCCGGCACCAATGGCAGCCAATTCTTCCTGGTGTACAAGGACTCCCAGCTGCCGCCGCAGTACACCGTGTTCGGCACCATCCAGCCCGACGGGCTGGCCACCCTGGACAAGATCGCCAAGGCCGGCGTCGCCGGCGGCGGTGAAGACGGCGCGCCCGCGACCGAGGTGACCATCACCTCGCTGCTGCTCGACTAGCGTCGATCGCAAGCGCGGCGCGTGCGCCGGGCGCCGCGGGTCGGCGCCGTCGACTAGCGCCGGGCGCAAGCGCGGCGCGTGCGCCGGGCGCGAAACTGCCTCTGATCGGCGGGATTCGCCCGACGTACACCGTCGACGGCTTATGGTCGTTGGGTGAATCTGGATCCGGAGACATTCGGCCATTACCGAATACTGGACTTGTTGGGCCGGGGCGGCATGGGCCGCGTCTACCGCGCCTACGACGCGACCACGGATCGGGTGGTGGCGCTCAAAGTGCTCCCGCCGCATCTGGCAGAGGATCAGGACTTCCAGCACCGCTTCCGCCGCGAGGCCCGCATAGCGGCCGGCCTCACCGACCCGCACGTGGTCCCGATTCACGGTTACGGCGAGATCGACGGCCGGCTCTACGTCGACATGCGGCTGATCGAGGGTCGCGACCTGTCGCACTACATCGCCGAGAACGGCGGCCGCCTCAGCCCGGAGCAGACGGTCGCGGTGATCGAACAGGTTGCGGCAGCGCTGGATAGCGCGCGACAGGCGGGCTTGATCCATCGCGACATCAAGCCGATGAATATCTTGATCACCACCGCACGCAACTTCGTCTACCTGATCGACTTCGGTCTTGCCCGCGCGGAGGCCGACACTCAGCTCACGCAGACCGGCGCCACGATGGGCACCGTCGCCTACATGGCGCCCGAGCGCTTCAAAGGCACAACCGATCATCGCGCCGACGTCTACTCGCTGGCCTGTGTCTTGCACGAGTGCCTGACCGGGAAGCGCCCGTTCGCGGGCGACAGCCTCGAGGAACAGCTCAACGCGCACCTCAACGCGCCGCCGCCGCGACCGTCCGCGGTCGCACCCGAGGTGCCCGCGTCCTTCGACGCGGTCGTCGCCCGCGGCATGGTCAAGGATCCCGAGCAGCGGTATCAGACGGCGATGGAGCTCGCCGAGGCCGCCCGGGCCGCGCTGCCGAACCCGGCAACGGGACCGGTCGGGACCGCCCCGCCGGCACCGCCGCACAGCGAACCGGATCCGCGGATGCAACCCAGCCGCCCAACGCATTCCAGGCGTCTGCTGGTGGGCATCGTCGGCGCGTCGGCCCTGGCGCTGGCCGCGGTGGCGGCGTTGGTCTTCGCCTTGGTGACGCAAAGCCACGGCTCCACGGACAGCGCGGCATCCACCACCCAGACCCGGGCCCGCGCGCCCGGCCGGACCGGCTCCAACCCCGGTTCCGCCGGCCCGGCGTCGGCGACGGTGCCGCCGCTGCCGGCGTTCGCACCACCGCCCGACCTGGGCGCCAACTGCCAATACCGGTCGGTGCCGGATCCGGTCAGCCGGCCGGTGAATCCGCCCCCGCCGGGCCCGGTGTCCACCACTCCCCCGCAGATCGGTGCCGTCATCTCCACCAACTTCGGTAACATCGCCATCCAGCTCGCCAATTCCGAGTCCCCATGCGCGGTGAACAGCTTCATCAGCCTGGTCAAGCAGCAGTTCTTCGACAACACCCAGTGCGCCCGGCTGATCAGCTCGCCCGATGGCGGATCGCTGTTGTGCGGCGGACCCGAGGTGGACGGATCCGGCGGCCCCGGTTACGAATTCGCCGACGAGTACCCGGCCGACCAATACAAGCCCGACGACCCCGCGCTGCGCGCGACGGTGGTGTATCCGCGCGGCACCATCGTGATGGCCACCGAGGGGCCCAACACCAACGGCAGCCAATTCGCCTTGATCTTCAAGGATTCCGAGATGGAACCGCAGAGCACGGTGCTGGGCACCATCGACCAGGCGGGGCTGGCGACCCTGGACAAGATCGCCCGGGCCGGCATCGCCGGCAATCGGCAGAGCGGCGCGCCCACCGACCCGGTGAAGATCACCTCGGTGCGGCTGGGCTAGGGCTCAGGCCGCCGACGTCACGCGGTAGACGTCGTACACGCCTTCGACGTTGCGTACGACGTTGAGCAGGTGGCCGAGATGCTTGGGGTCACCCATCTCAAAGGTGAAGCGACTGATCGCAACTCGATCACCGGAGGTGGTGACGGATGCGGACAGGATGTTGACCTTCTCGTCGGCCAGCACCCGGGTGACGTCCGACAGCAGCCGGTGCCGGTCGAGCGCCTCGACTTGGATCGCCACCAGGAACACCGACGACGGCGACGGCGCCCAATGCACCTCGATGATGCGCTCGGACTGCTGCTGCAGCGAGGCGGCGTTGGTGCAGTCCGTGCGGTGCACGCTCACCCCACCGCCACGGGTGACGAAGCCCATGATCTGGTCGCCGGGCACCGGCGTGCAGCACTTCGCCAGCTTGGTCAGCACGCCCGGGGCGCCGGGCACCGAGACGCCGACGTCGTCGCTGCTGCGCGGGCGGCGCAACATCGTTGTCGGCGTGGAGCGTTCGGCGAGGTCCTCCTCGGCCTGGTCGATGCCGCCGAGTTCGGCCAGCAGCCGCTGCACGACGTGGCGGGCCGACACGTGCCCCTCACCGATCGCCGTGTAGAGCGCGGACACGTCGGTGTAGTGCAGCTCGCGCGCCACGGCCGCCAGCGTCTCGCCATTGACCAAGCGCTGCAACGGAAGTCCACCGCGGCGGACCTCGCGGGCCATGGCGTCCTTGCCGGACTCGAGCGCCTCCTCGCGGCGCTCCTTGGCGAACCACTGCCGGATCTTGGCCTTGGCGCGCGGCGAGACCACGAACTGCTGCCAGTCCCGCGACGGCCCGGCGTTGGCCGCCTTGGAGGTGAAAACCTCGACGACTTCGCCGTTTTCCAGCTTGCGCTCCAGCGCCACCAGCCGCCCGTTGACGCGGGCGCCGATGCAGCGGTGGCCGACCTCGGTGTGCACCGCGTAGGCGAAGTCCACCGGCGTGGAACCGTTGGGCAGGGTGATCACGTCCCCCTTCGGGGTGAACACGAAGATCTCCTGTACCGCAAGGTCATAACGCAACGACTCGAGGAACTCGCCCGGGTCCGCGGCCTCCCGTTGCCAGTCGAGCAGCTGGCGCATCCAGGCCATGTCGTCGATCTCGGCGGCCGCGTGCGGATGCGGAACGCCGTTGCGCCCCTTGGCTTCCTTGTAGCGCCAGTGCGCGGCGATGCCGTATTCGGCGGTGCGGTGCATGTCGCGGGTGCGGATCTGCACCTCCAGCGGCTTGCCTTCCGGCCCCACGACGGTGGTGTGCAACGACTGGTACACACCGTATCTCGGCTGGGCGATGTAATCCTTGAACCGCCCCGCCATCGGCTGCCACAGCGAGTGCACCACGCCGACGGCGGCATAGCAGTCCCGGATCTCGTCGCACAGGATGCGGATGCCGACCAGGTCGTGGATGTCGTCGAAGTCGCGGCCCTTGACGATCATCTTCTGGTAGATCGACCAGTAGTGCTTGGGGCGGCCCTCCACCGTCGCCTTGATCTTCGAGGCGCCCAGGGTGTTGACGATCTCGGCGCGGACCTTGGCCAGGTAGGTGTCGCGCGAGGGCGCGCGCCCGGCGACCAGCCGAACGATCTCCTCGTACTTCTTGGGGTGCAGGATAGCGAACGACAGGTCTTCCAGCTCCCATTTGACACTGGCCATACCCAGCCGATGCGCAAGGGGCGCAATGACTTCCAGCGTCTCGCGCGCTTTGCGCGCCTGCTTCTCCGGCGGCAGGAAACGCATGGTGCGCATGTTGTGCAGCCGGTCGGCCACCTTGATCACCAGCACACGGGGATCGCGCGCCATCGCGGTGATCATTTTGCGGATCGTCTCGCCCTCGGCGGCGCTGCCCAGCACCACCCGGTCCAGTTTCGTCACGCCATCGACGAGATGGCCCACCTCTTCACCGAATTCCTCGCTCAACGCGTCCAGGGTGTATCCGGTGTCCTCGACGGTGTCGTGCAACAGCGCGGCCACCAAAGTGGTGGTGTCCATGCCCAATTCGGCCAGAATGGTGGCCACGGCCAGCGGGTGGGTGATGTAGGGATCGCCGGAATGGCGTAACTGGGTGGCGTGGCGCTGGTCGGCGACCTCGAAGGCGCGCTGCAGCAGCGACACGTTGGCCTTCGGGTAGATCTCCCGGTGCACCGCCACCAGCGGTTCGAGCACCGGGTTGAGCGTGCTGCGCTGGGCGGTCATCCGTCGCGCCAGCCTGGCCCGCACCCGCCGCGACGCGCTGCTCGACGTTTTCAGGGATTCCGTCGGCGGCTCCGGAATCTCCATCGGCTGCGTGATGGCCGGCGACTCCGGGGCTTTAGTGGGCGCGTCGAGCGCTTGCGCCGCGCTGTTTTCCTCCGCCACGTTGGTCACCTCCGAATTCGAGGATATCTCCAATGCGAGAGCGCTACTCGCAAGTCAAGCTGTGTACCGCCAACGGCGCGACCGCTTCCCGGCCGCACAACCCGCTCAGTTCGAACACCACCGCCGCCGTCGTCACGCGGGCCCCGGCGCGCTCGAGCAGCCGGACCGCGGCGGCCAGGGTGCCCCCGGTGGCCAGGACGTCGTCGACGATCGTGACGCTGCGGCCGCGCAGGTCCAGGCCGTCGGCGGGGATCTCCAGCGTCGCGGCGCCGTACTCCAGCTCGTAGGTCTCGGCGTGTACAGGCGGCGGCAGTTTCCCGGCCTTGCGAATGGCCAGCACGCCGGTCTGCAGCCGGTCGGCGACGGCCGCGGCCAGCAGGAAGCCGCGGGCCTCGATGCCGGCCACCAGATCGGCGCCGGACGCGATGTCGGCCAGCGCGCCGGTGATCGCCGTCATCGCCGTCGCGTCGGCGAACACCGGGGTGAGGTCCTTGAACTGGATCCCCGGCTTGGGGAAATCGGCCACCTTGCGCGTCAGCGACGCGATCAACTCGGCCACCGGCGCCCGCCCGGCGGCGTTCGTCATCGCAGCCTCACTGGATCAGGGCCCATCGGTCCATGTTCCAGCCCGCGCCCCACCGGGTCGGATTCTTGCTCACCGCGTACATCTTCTTCGAGGTCAGCAGCGTGCGCTGCTGCCGGTACAGCGGCAGGGTGGGCATGTCGCCCCACAGTACCGGCGCGGTTTCGGACAGCAGTCTGGCGCGCTCGGCGGCGTCGGCCGAGACCGCAAGCGCCCCGATCGCGTTG
The DNA here is from genome assembly GCF_003284935.1 of Mycobacterium colombiense. GTDB lineage: Bacteria > Actinomycetota > Actinomycetes > Mycobacteriales > Mycobacteriaceae > Mycobacterium > Mycobacterium arosiense_A. The sequence continues at coordinate 3,865 of NZ_QMEV01000047.1, read as the reverse complement.
TCGACCTGGGGATTGCTGTAGCCGGAGAGATTGTTGCCGTTGCCGGTGTGCAGCGCGTAGGCATCCAGCGCGGACGATCCCGTCGACCCGCTGCCGGTGGCCCCGCCGGTGCTGGCCAGCAACGCGTCGATCTTGCCGTCCCGCAGCGCCCGCGGCCCCGAGCTGTCCAGGATGACGCCGGCGACGGTGATCCCCGCCGCGGCGCACGCCTTGGTGATGACGCCGACGTTGACCGCGAGCCGCGCGTTGGGCCCCTGGTAACCGATCCGCACGGTCAGCGGCGCACCGCCCAGCGCGGCGCGCGCGGCGGCAGGATCGGCCTTGGCGAACGGGTCGGCCTCGCCCGCCCCGTCACCGGCCGACGCGGCGTCATCGATGGCCGGGTCCAGGCGCGAGTTGGCGATCGGTGTCCCGGCGTCCTTGGCCAGCGAGTCACGCGGCGTGCACAGCGCGACCGCGCGCCGGGCCTTGGGCGCGGCCAGCGGCCCCTGCGGGGCGAAGATCAGCTGCTCGATGCCGCTCGACGGGCCATCGGAGCGTTCGTAGTTGTCCGGCGTGGTCAGGGCGCCGGACGAACCCGCGGCGACGTCGACCACGTCGACGCTGCGGCTGTTGACCCGATCCTGGATGTCGGGTCCCTGCGTCCACACGGTGACCCGCTTGGTGATGGCCTTGGGCCCCCACCACCGGTCGTTGGCGACCAGCACCACGGCGCCGCCATCGAGGATGGATTCGATCTTGTACGGCCCCGACGACGGGAAACGCTTGAGGTCGACCCCGGGTTTGAGGTCCCACACGGTGTTCCACAGCTTGGCGATCTGGGCCACCAGCGGCCCGTTGTTGCTGAGCAGGGCCGCGGTCACGTCGACGTTGAGTTGGTCGGCGATCACGTGCGACGGCATCAGCGAGGTCGCGGTGAACAGCTGGTTGTAGTCGACGATGCCGCGGTCCGGGATGAACGACACCCGGGCCTTCTTTTGCCCGGGGATGCATTCGACGTTGGCGATGTCGAGGTAGCCGGCCTGGGTGGCGGCGTGGAAGTCGGGAAACTTGCCGGACTGCGCCGCCCAGGCGAGCACGATGTCGTCGCAGGTCACCGGCTTACCGTCGGAGTAGACGGCGTTGTCGGCGATCTGGTAGTCCAGCACCAGCGGCGTGCCGCCGACCACCGACACGGTGCCGAAGTCACGGTCGGCGACGATCTGCCCGTCGGGGCCGTGATAGCTGAAACCGGTGAGCGTGCGGGCGAACGCCTGCGCTCCGGCCGATGCGGCGCCGGCGACGGTGTTGGTGTTGTAGGTCGACAGCGGGCCGTCGACCACGTAGTCGATCTGGGAGGCGGCGCTGCCCGCGCAGGCGGTCAGCGCGGCGGCCGCCGCCAGCACCACCGCCAATGCGGCGCCGATCCACCCCGTGAGGGCCCGACGGCCGGCCAGCACGCCACGACCGGCCCCAGTTCCCCGGTACCTGGTGGCCATGCTGCCTACCGCCGGCCGACGTTCCGCTTGCCGGTGGGACGCCGGGTCCCGGTCGGCCGCACGGGACGGGCGCCCGCGCCGAGCAAGCCGGCGCGGGCTTGGACGGCTCGGCCACGGCCGCCGTTTCGTCCGCGTCCTCGGCGGTGTCGGCGTCGTCGTCGCCGGCGGCCTCGGCCGCCGCGCCCGCGCCGAGGTTGCGCCGCCGCATCACCCGCCGGGTGTGGGTGCGTACCAGCTCGGTGCGCTCGCGCAGCGTGACCAGCAGCGGCGTGGCGAAGAAGATCGACGAGTAGGTGCCCACCAGGATGCCGACCAGCTGCACGAGCGCCAGGTCCTTCAGCGTGCCGACGCCCAGCAGCCACACCGCCACCACCATCAGCGCCAGCACCGGCAGGACCGAGATCAGGCTGGTGTTGATGGATCGCATGAACGTCTGGTTGATGGCCAGGTTGGCCTGCTCGGCGAACGTGCGCCGGGGCTTGTGCTGGAAGTCCTTCGTGTTCTCCTCGACCTTGTCGAACACGATGACGGTGTCGTACAGGGAGAAACCGAGGATCGTCAGCAGACCGATGACGGTGGCGGGCGTGACCTCGAAACCGACCAGCGAGTAGACCCCCGCAGTGACGCTGAGGTCGAACACCATGGTCGTCAGCGCGGAGATGGCCATGTAGCGCTCGTAGCGCACCATGATGTAGACGCCGACCAGCACCAGGAACACGGCGAGCGCGATCAGCGCCTTATCGGTGATCTGGTCACCCCAGGTCTCGGAGACCGCCGCGTCGCTGATCGCCTGCTTGCTGGCCTTGCCGTCGGCGCCCTTGGGTCCGAAGGCATCGAACAGGGCGTTGCGCAGCTTCGTCGTCTGATCGTTGGTCAGCGTTTCCGAGCGGATCTGCACGGTCGCCCCCGCGCCGTTGCCGACGATCACGACCGATTCCGGATCCTTGCCGAGGGCCTTGTGGAACACCTCCGAGACCTGCGAGGTCTGCGCGGTGCCCGTCTTGCCGGCGGCGGGCATCGACACCGTCGTGCCGCCGTTGAAGTCGATGCCGAAGGTGAAGCCCCGCACCAGGATCGACAGGACGGCGATGGCGACGATCGCGCCGCTGATGCCGAACCACAGGCGGCGCCGCCCGACCACCTCGAAGGCGCCGGTGCCGGTGTAGAGGCGCGACAGGAAGCCGTGGTGCGGGGCGCTGTCGGTCAACTCGGTGGCGCCCTCGGAGGCTTCGGTGAGCTCGGTTGCGTCCTTGGAGGCTTTGGAGGAAGTCATGCGCTATCCCCGTCCCGTCTTGACCATCGCCGAGGCCCGGCGTTCGCGAGCGACCTGCTGGACGGCGCCCAGGCCGTTGTAGGCCGGCTTCGCCAGCGTCGGGGACTTGGACGCCAGGTACACCAGCGGCCAGGTCACCAGGAACACCACCACGATGTCGAGGACCGTGGTGAGGCCCAGCGTGAAGGCGAAACCGCGCACCTGGCCGATCGCCAGGGCGTAGAGCACCGCGGCGGCCAGGAAGGTGACGGCGTTACCCGACACGATCGTCTTGCGGGCCCGCGCCCACCCTCGTGGCACCGCCGACCGGAACGAACGGCCCTCGCGGATCTCGTCTTTGATGCGTTCGAAGAAGACCACGAACGAGTCGGCGGTGGTACCGATACCGATGATCAGACCCGCGATGCCCGCCAGGTCCAGGGTGTAGTTGATCTGACGGCCCAGGATCACCAGGATTGCGAAAACCATTGCGCCGGAAGCGCCCAGCGACAGGGCCGTGAGCAGTCCCAGCACCCGGTAGTAGAGCAGCGAGTACACCAGCACCAGGATCAAGCCGATGGCGCCCGCGATCAGGCCCGCCCGCAGCGAGGTCAATCCCAGTGTCGCCGAGACGGTTTGGGCCTCCGAGGCCTCGAAGGACAGTGGCAGCGAGCCGTATTTGAGGACGTTGGCCAGCTGCTTGGCCGTCGCGGCGGTGAACGGCGGATCGCCGCCGCTGATCTGGGTGCGGCCGCCGGGGATGGCCTCCTGGATCATCGGCGCGCTGACCACCTGCGAGTCCAGGGTGAAGGCGGTCTGGGTGCCGATGTGGGCGGCGGTGAAGTCGGCCCAGGTGTTCGCCGCGGCGGACTTGAACTGCAGGTCGACGACGTAGCCGATGCCCCGCTGGTTCTGGCTGGCGCTGGCGTCCTGGATCTGGTCACCGCTGATGATCGACGGCCCCAGCAGGTAGGCGACCTTGTGGTCGGTGGAGCAGGTGATCAACGGCTGCGTGGGATCGTCGTTGCCGGCCAGGATGTCTTCTTTGTCGCAGCGCGTCGCCTGGAACTGCAGGGCGAGGAATTGAATGCCCTGGCGCGTGCTCTGACGCCACTTCTTCTCGTCGGCGATGCGA
>NZ_QMEV01000046.1 GCF_003284935.1 Mycobacterium colombiense | reverse complement strand
CGGTCGGCGCGGGCTCGTTGGCGGGCTCGGGGTTGTAGTCGACCAGGAATTCGTGCCAGCTCGGATCGACCGACGAGGGGTCGTCGCGGAACTTGCGGTACATCTCCTCGACCAGCCATTCGTTTTGCCCGAACGGTGAACTTATGTTGCTCACGACCGCAGTTCGCCTCAATCCTTCTGTTCCGCAAGCGCATTCCCGCGGCGCCTGCACCCTCGTCGGCCCCGGATGGCCGAGCACCTCACACCGATGGCGGTACCCATTGTTTCCGCCCTATAAAGGCTAACCTTTCGCCGCCGATCCGCCAGGTTGAAGGGGGGCCGGGGGCCCGTCCCGATGGCGGCGACCCGCCGCGGCCGCGGGTGCGATCGCCGCTAACCGGCTTCGTGGACCGGGGGCACCAGATGCAGCGCGCGGGGCCAGCGGGCGGGCGGTGCGCCGAAAGCCCGGTTGGCGTTGCGAATCATCTTCTTGCCGGCGAGGTAGTTGCCGATGGCGCCCACCACGACCCCGATGCCGACCGGCAGCAGTTTGCCGAACAGCAGGGCGCCGCGGCGCAGGGTGTACTTGCGGACCCACGACTTGAGCAGTCGCGAGTTCAGCTTCGACATCGACGACAGCGGCAGGGCGGCCAGGCTCTCGGAGATCCAGCCGCCGTTGGTGCGGCCCGGGCCGACCAGCTGGGCGACGGCGTGCTTGCTGTTGTCGCCGACCAGCACCGCCAGCACCAGCGCGCGGCGTCGCTCCCGGTGGTCGGCGGGGATGTCGTAGACCACGGCCACCGCCAGCACCAGGAACGCGGTGGCCTCCAGGAACGTCACTGTCTCGGCGGCGGCGGCGGACAGGGCGCTGATCGTGCCGATGCCGGGGATGGTCGCCGCGGCCCCCACGGCAACGCCGCCGGCCGTCACGACCGCCAGGTATCGCTTGTGCAGCTTGGCGAGGATCTCCGCCGGGCCGGCATTGGGGTGGGCGTTGCGCAGCCGCGTCACGTAGGCCTCCGCGGCCGGGCCCTGCAACCGCGAGCTCCGCTCGATGACCTGCGCCAACGCGCGCGCGGACATCTTGGGCCGACCGTTGTCGGCGGTCGGCGCCTGTCCCGTGTCGGACATCGCGAAAAACCGGTTCGGCGACTTGTTCCGTCGAGCCCGCATATTGTCTCTCCTGCAAATGGCGTTAATTCAGGCTAACGCGCCCGCGGCGAATCCTGACGCGTTATGCCCGCCGATCCCATCCTCGGCCGCCGGCCTATTGCCTCACCGGGAATAATGCAGGCTGGATGTCTGCGACGGTCCCTGCCGTTTCTCGGTCCCATGCTGTTACCCGCCGGGTATCACCTGCGTGGGCTGGTCCGGTCGATCAGACGCGGCCGAGACGGCTGAACAGCGTCGTCGGGAGCGGAACGAGGTGGGGTGGATGACCACGGCTACGCCCCGCGCGCCCGGGGGAGGGCGCGCGCGATCGGCGTCGCCCCAGACCGCCCACCGCTGGGACTTTCTCACCCGGAGCTCACCGCAGTCGCGGAACCCCTGGAACCCGCTGTGGGCGATGATGATCGGCTTTTTCATGATCATGGTCGACTCGACCATCGTCGCCATCGCCAACCCGACCATCATGGGCAGCCTGCGCATCGGCTACGACACCGTGGTCTGGGTGACCAGCGCCTACCTGCTGGGTTATGCGGTCGTGTTGCTGGTGGCCGGGCGCCTGGGCGACCGGTTCGGACCCAAGAATCTCTACCTGATCGGCCTGGTGGTGTTCACCGCCTCCTCGGTGTGGTGCGGGCTGGCCGGCAGCGCCGCCATGCTGATCGCGGCGCGCGTCGTGCAGGGTGTCGGCGCCGGGCTGCTGACCCCGCAGACCTTGTCGACCATCACCCGGATCTTCCCGGCGGAGCGGCGCGGCGTCGCGGTGAGCCTGTGGGGTGCCACAGCCGGGGTGGCCAGCCTGGTGGGCCCGCTGGCCGGCGGTGTCCTGGTCGACGGGCTGGGCTGGCAGTGGATCTTCTTCGTCAACGTTCCCATCGGCGTCCTCGGGCTCGGACTGGCGTATTGGCTGATTCCGGTGCTGCCCACCCAGTCGCATCGCTTCGACCTGATCGGTGTCGCGCTGTCCGGGGTGGGGATCTTCCTGATCGTGTTCGGGCTGCAGCAGGGGCAGGCCGCGCACTGGCAGCCCTGGATCTGGGCGTTGATCGTGGCGGGCGTCGGCTTCATGACGGCCTTCGCGTTCTGGCAGTCGCTCAACGCCCACGAGCCGCTGATTCCGTTGGTGATCTTCAGCGACCGCGATTTCAGCCTGTGCAACGTCGGGGTGGCCATCGTCTCGTTCACCGCCACGGCGATGATGCTGCCGCTGACGTTCTACGCGCAGGCCGTGTGCGGGCTCTCGCCGACGCGCTCGGCCTTGTTGATCGCGCCGATGGCGATCGCCAACGGTGTCTTCGCACCGTTCGTCGGCCGGATCGTCGACAAATACCATCCGCAGCCCGTGCTCGGTTTCGGCTTCTCGGTGCTGGCCATCGCGCTGACGTGGATCACCTTCGAGATGACACCGACGACGCCGATCTGGCGGCTGGTGCTGCCGTTCTTCGCGATGGGCGTCGGGATGGCCTTTGTTTGGTCACCGTTGACCGCCACCGCGACGCGTAACCTGCCGCCGCACCTGGCCGGCGCGGGCTCCGCGGTGTACAACTCCGTGCGCCAGCTCGGCGCGGTGCTCGGCAGCGCCGGCATGGCCGCGTTCATGACCTGGCGGATCACCGCCGAGATGCCGCGCCAGCCGTCCGGCGACGCCGTCGGCGAGGACGCGCTCAGTTTGCAGCTGCCCGGATTCCTGCGCGACCCGTTCGCCGCCGCGATGTCGCAATCGGTGCTGTTGCCGGCGTTCATCGCGTTGTTCGGCATCGTCGCCGCGCTGTTCCTGGTGGGCTTTGCGCCGTGGTCGGGCGATGGCAGCGGCGGCGACGACGCGCTGCAAGCCGACGACGACGTCGTCGACGACGACTATGACGACGATGAGTACGTCGAATTCGTTTTGGTGCGCGAATCCGACGTCGAGCCGACACGCGTTCCCGAGCCACCCCGGCGGCCCGTCGAACGCCCGCGCCCCCCGTCCACCGCGGTGCCGCGGCGCGGACCGGCCGCGCAGGCTCAACCGATCGGCCACGCCCACAACGGGTCTCATGTGGATAGCGGCAAGCGCCTCCGCCAGGTGGCGGTGCGGCGCTCGCCAAAGCCCCTTGCGCCGGGCGACCGGCCCACCCGGCCGCCGCGGCGGCCCCACAACGGCGCGGCGGGACGTTTTCTCCCCGATGGTGAGTCGCTGCGCGGTCACCATCACCGCTCCGATCCGGACGACGATCCCACCGGCTCGGGCCGGCACTCCTCCACCGGTTAGCCGGTCACCGCAGATCCGGCTGGGTGAGCGCCAGGAAGGCGCCCAGGTCGATCAGGCCCGCGGGTGTGGCGGGCAGATACTCGGTCAGCGACGGCGAGCGTACGATCACGGCCGCATACTGAGCCCGGCTTACCGCGACGTTGAGCCGATTCCTGTTGAGCAGGAAAGAGATTCCCCTGGGCACCACATCCATCGACGACACGGTCATCGAGATGAAGACGACCGGCGCCTGCCCGCCCTGGAACTTGTCGACCGTCCCCACCCGCACCCCGTCGAGCGACGCGGCGGCCAACCGGCGGCGTAGCAGCGCCACCTGGGCGTTGTAGGGCGCGAGCACCAGTACATCGGTCGCGGTCAGCGCCCGGGTCCCGTCTTCGTCGGTCCACGACCCGCCGAGCAACCGGTCGATCTCGGCGACGATCGCGTCTGCCTCCTCGGGGCTCTCGGTCGAGTTGCCTTGGTGCTCAACCGAAAACAACTGCACACCGGCCGGATACCCGTCGAGGCGGCGGGCGGCGGTGCATTCGTGGGAGCGCAGCCTGTCCTCGTAGGAGAGCGCAGACACGGCGGCGCAGACGGCCGGATGCATCCGATACGAGAGGTCCAGGAAGTACCCGCGTTCGTCGGGAAGGGTGCGCTGACCGTCGACCAACCACTCCAGCGCCGAGGTGTCCACCGGCTCCGGATGCGTGCCCTGGCTGACCTGTGGCAACTGCTGAGGATCGCCGAGCAGCAGCAGATTGGCGGCGGCTGGGGCCACGGCGATGGTGTTGGCCAGACAGAATTGGCCGGCCTCGTCGATGACCAGCAGGTCCAGGCTTCCCGGCGGAATCCGATTGGCGTTCGCGAAATCCCATGCGGTCCCGCCGATCACACACCCCGGCGTGTCGGCGAGAAACGCGGCGTACGCGCCGCCGTCGATCTCCCGCCACCGCGGTGCCCGATGGTCGTAGCGCTTCTTGGCGATGCGTTGCGGATCGAGCCCGGCATCGATCACGCAGTCCAGCACGTTCTCCACGGTGGCGTGCGATTGCGCGACGACACCGACGCGCCAGCCGCGCTGGGTGACCAGGTGGTGAATCACCCGGGCGGCGGTGTGGGTCTTGCCGGTACCGGGCGGCCCGTGCACCGCCAGGTACGACGAATCCAGATCCAGTAGCGCCGCGGTGATGTCGGCGACGGTGTCGCCGCCGCGCGGCAGCCGCGCACGCGGGGCGGCGCAGCAGCACGTCGACGATGGCGGTCGGCGGCAGGTGCGGCAATCCGCCGGCCGCCGCGGCCGCGGTGGCCTCGATCGACTCGCGCAGGGCCGTCGTCGGGATGGGCGGACCGGGAGTCAGCGCGAACGGCAGTTGGTGAAAGGTGTTGCCGTCGTTGCCAACCCGTTCGAGAACCACCACTTCGGTGGGGACCGCCACATCGTCGGCCTCGACGACCGAGGCACGCCCGGCCGCACGCCGGTCCGGGTTGTCGCTCATGCCGGGCGGCGCCGGGGGGTCGTAGAGCGCGAAGACGTCGCTCTTCAAGTCACCGCGCGCCAGCTCACCGCGTAGCCGCAGCCGCCGCTGCGGCTTGCGTGCGCGGGGCGGCGTGTGCCAGTCGACGCTGACCGACGCGTGCTCGGCGACGAACACGTCGGTGTTGTCCGCCCACTCCTCGATGGGGAAGTTCAACCGGTCGAAATGCGCCCACCAGAACGGTTTGTCCTCGCGCCGGTGGTAGCCGCGCGCCGCGGCCAGCAGCGCCACCGCGACCTGCTGCGGGGTGCGGTCGTCGATGCCGGCCGCGCCGCTGAACGCCGACAGCGTCACCGCCAGCCGGTCGCGGTCGTCGACGGTGTTGCCGTCGGGCACCGGTTGGGCGCCGATCGGGACGACGCCAGATTCGTAGGCGCGCAACATCAGCCAGTTCCGCAGTTCCTGGGTCGAGCGGCAGTCGTAGTGGTTGTAGTCCTCGATCTCCTTGAGCACGGATGCGGCCTCGTCGCCGCGCCCGTCCTCCTGAAGTTCGCAGTACCGGGCGTAGGAGGTGATCGACCCGGTGGCCGTGGTCACGTCGCCGGCGCGCAGTTGGGCGCCCATGTAGAGCGGCTCGAGCGCCTTGAGGCTGAACGACTCCGCGCCAACCCGAATGCTCCTGCGCACCAACGGGTAAAGGTCCACTAGCGTGCCGCTGCGCAGCAGTTCGTCGACTTCGTCTTCGCCCACACCGTAGCGCCCGGCGAGTCGCAGCAAGGCGGTCTTCTCGTAGGGCGCGTAGTGGTAGATGTGCATGTTGGGGCGGCGCTTGCGGCGCTTGGCCACCAGCGCCAAGAAGTCGATCAGGGCCTTGCGTTCGTCGGCCCGGTCGTGCGCCCACAGCGGGCGGAACTTGCCCGTCGGCCCGGCTTCCAGCACCCCGAACAGGTATTCCAGCCCCCAGTCGCGACCGTCGGTGGTCCACAGCGGGTCGCCCTCGAAGTCGTAGAACAGGTCTCCCGGGTCGGGCTCGGGCAGCAGGGCCAGCGGTTGCGGGTCGATCACCTCGACCTGGGGGACACCGGTTTCACGTTGGCGTACTTGCAGTTTCGCCTGGATGGTCAGTTTGTCCAGCACGCCGCCCGCCAGGCCGGGCACGGCCCCGCGATGCTCGGCCAGCTCGGCGACCGTGCTGATGCCCGCGTCAAAGAGCTTGTCGCGCTGGCTCACTCGCAGGCCGGCGACCAGGAGCACGTCGTCGGCGGCCCGCAGCTGTTCGAGGCACAACGGGCAGTGAAAGCAGGCGGCCACGCCCTCGTCGTCCCAGCGCACCGCCGCGCCGCCGGCGTAGTGGTCGTCGAGGAGGCGCTGCAGCCGGGCGCGCTGGGAGCGGTAGACGGGGATCAGATCGCAGACGCGGTGGTGCACCGCGGTCCCGTCGCCCAGCCGCAGTTCGGCCTCCGGGGCGACCGGGACGCCCGAGGCGCCCAGCGCGTCGGCGTAGGCGGCCACCTGCAACAGCGCGGTGACCTTGGCCGAGCGGGCCAGTTTGGTGTCCACGACCCGATACCGCTCGCCGTCGCGGACCAGAAAATCGGCGAAGCCGACGAAGCGGCCGTCGAACATGGCGGCTTGATAGATCACGGGCGCGCGGTCGGCGACGGCCCGCCGGGTGGCGTCGGCGGCCGCCGTCAGGCCGGCGGGCGTATAGGCGGGTCGGCCGATGATCGCGACGGCCTGCCCGAACCGGTCGCGCAGCGAGGCCAGTTCGCGCCGCTCGTGTTCGCTACCGAGGGCGGCCGTCCGCGTGAGCAGTTCGTCCTCGACGGTGACCGCGGGTCCGCGGCCCAGCTTCGCGTCGAAATCCCGCAGCAGCGCGTATTCGCAACGGGCGGCGGCGGCCAGATCCGATGCGCTGTAAACGATGCTGTCGCCGGAGACCAACACTGGAGCCACAGTAGGCCAGCGCCCCGACATGGCGGTCGCGCCGGGCGGGCGCGCCCCGGATCAGTGCGCGGGCGTGTTGCCGATGAGTTCGACCGCGTTGCCGTTCCAGTGGAATTTCACATTGGTGTTCAGGCCGTTGATCCCGCTGGGGTAGGTGAGGGCCACCGTGTCGCCCGTGGTTTGCGCCGGGTCGATGCCGTTGAAACCGTAGGTGTCGGGCACGCCCTGCGGAATGAACTGGCCGAGATGAAACAGCACCGCGCGGGTGGTCGGACTGACCGCGTTGGTGTTGGCCTTGATGATGACCGCCGATAGCTGCGCGCACTGGTTGTAGTTGCCGGCCAGCGGTTCGGGGTTCCAGGGCTGCTGGCTGCGCGGGTCGCGGGGCAGCTCGGAGACCACCTTCGCGATGGTGGGCGAGGCGAGGTTGACCGCGCAGGGGTCGGTCGGCGGGGCGTTACCGGGCTGGGCGGCCGCCGACGGGATGGCCGGAGCCGTGATCGACGCGGTCTCCGACGTCGACCTGGGCGGCGGCGTCTTGGCGACGGTGGAGTCTCCCGAACCGCAGCCGGACAGCGTGAAGGCGATTAGGGCGACGGCGACCGAGCCGGTCAGTGGCTCGGTACGGCAAGGCAGCGACCACACATCTCGGGACCGTACCGTCATCCGGTGCGCGGCCGTGGCAGGCATGGCCGGGTGTGCGGATGATCACCCCGCGCGTCCAACGGCGATCACGCTCAGCGCTCAGCGTCCGCTGAGCTCGCGATCACCACGGGGCCTTCGGGTGGTGACCCGCACCGCTCAGCGTCCGCTGAGCTCGCGATCACCACTAGACTCCTTGGACGATGACCCACCCGGACAGCTCGACTGAAGCTGCCTCACCGACGTTTGCCGACCTGCAGATCAATCCCTTGGTCCTGCGGGCGATCGCCGACGTCGGCTACGAATCGCCCACCGGCATCCAGGCCGCGACCATCCCGGCGCTGATGGCGGGCTCCGACGTCGTCGGGCTGGCCCAGACCGGCACCGGCAAGACCGCCGCGTTCGCGATCCCAATCCTGTCCAAGATCGACGTCACCAGCACCGCCACCCAGGCGCTGGTGCTCGCCCCGACCCGGGAACTCGCCCTGCAGGTGGCCGAGGCGTTCAGCCGGTACGGAGCTCACCTGCCCAAGATCAACGTGCTGCCGATCTATGGCGGCTCGTCCTACGGCGTGCAGCTGGCCGGGCTACGCCGCGGCGCCCACGTGGTGGTCGGCACACCGGGCCGGGTGATCGACCACCTCGAGCGCGGCACCCTGGATCTGTCCCACGTCGACTACCTGGTGCTCGACGAGGCCGACGAGATGCTCACCATGGGCTTCGCCGAAGAAGTCGACCGCATCCTGTCCGAGACCCCGGAGTACAAGCAGGTGGCGCTGTTCTCCGCGACCATGCCGCCCGCGATCCGCAAGATCACCACCAAGTACTTGCACGATCCGCTCGAGGTCAGCACCAAAGCGAAAACCGCTACCGCCGAGAACATTTCGCAGCGCTACATCCAGGTCGCCGGCCCGCGCAAGATGGACGCGCTGACGCGGGTGCTGGAAGTCGAGCCGTTCGAGGCCATGATCGTGTTCGTCCGAACCAAACAGGCCACCGAGGAAGTCGCCGAAAAGCTCAGGGCCCGAGGTTTTTCCGCGGCCGCCATCAACGGAGACATCCCGCAGGGCCAACGCGAGCGGACCGTTGCCGCCCTGAAGGAGGGCAGCATCGACATCCTGGTCGCCACCGACGTGGCCGCGCGCGGGCTGGACGTGGAGCGAATCTCGCACGTGCTCAACTACGACATCCCGCACGACACCGAGTCGTACGTGCACCGGATCGGGCGCACCGGCCGGGCGGGGCGGTCGGGAACCGCGCTGCTGTTCGTCTCCCCGCGCGAGCGCCACCTGCTCAAGGCGATCGAGAAGGCGACGCGCCAAACGCTCACCGAGACCGAATTGCCCACCGTCGAGGACGTCAACGCCCAGCGGGTGGCCAAGTTCGCCGATTCCATCACCACCGCGCTCGGCTCGCCCGGAATCGACCTGTTCCGCAAGCTGGTTCAGGACTACGAACGCGAGCACGACACCCCGATGGCCGACATCGCCGCCGCGCTGGCGCTGCAATCCCGCGACGGCGAGGAATTCCTGATGGCGCCCGAACCGCCCCCGGAGCGGCGAGAGCGGGGCACCGAACGTCGCGACCGTCCCGAAAGGCCAAGGAATGCAAAGCCGTTCGCGACCTATCGCATCGCGGTGGGCAAGCGGCACAAGATCGGCCCCGGCGCGATCGTCGGCGCCATCGCCAACGAGGGCGGGCTGCATCGCAGCGATTTCGGACACATCGCGATCGGGCCGGATTTCTCCCTGGTGGAATTGCCGGCCAAGTTGCCCAAGTCGACTTTCAAACGCCTTGAGCACACCCGTATCTCGGGGGTACTGATCAACTTGCAACCGGAACGCTCGTCCGCCAAGCCGCGCAGCCGAGACGGTGGGAAGCCGCGCAGGAAACACGACGGATGACGCTGTCCGAGGAGCAGGACGCCCAGGGCGGCCTGGAGCAGACCTCTCGCGTCGATCGGGTCGCCTCGCTGACCGGGATCCGCGCGGTCGCCGCGCTCCTCGTCGTCGGGACCCACGCGGCCTACACCACCGGCAAATACACGCACGGCTATTGGGGTCTGGTCGGTTCCCGGATGGAAATCGGTGTGCCGATCTTCTTCGTGCTCTCCGGCTATCTGTTGTTCCGCCCGTGGGTGAAGGCGTCGGCGAAAGGCGGTCCGCCGCCGTCGCTGAGTCGCTATGCGTGGCACCGGGTTCGGCGCATCATGCCCGCCTACGTCATCACGGTGTTGTTCGCCTACGTCCTCTACCACTTCCGCGACGCGGGGCCCAACCCCGGCCACAGCTGGCTGGGGCTGGCGCGCAACCTGACGCTGACGCAGATCTACTGCAACGGCTACCTGGGCAAGTATCTGCACCAAGGGCTGACCCAGATGTGGAGCCTGGCGGTGGAGGGCTCGTTCTACGTCATCCTGCCGCTGCTGGCCTACCTGCTGCTGGTGGTGATCTGCCGGCGGCAATGGCAGCCGAAACTGGTGCTGGGCGCCCTGGCGGGTCTGCTGTTGATCAGCCCGGCCTGGTTGGTGCTGGTGCACACCGATCACTGGTTTCCCGACGGGGCGCGGCTGTGGTTGCCCACCTATCTGGCGTGGTTCCTCGGCGGCATGATCCTGACCGTGCTGCAGGAGATGGGGGTGCGTGGCTACGGGTTCGTGGCCATCCCGCTGGCGGTCATCTGCTATTTCATCGTGTCCACGCCCATCGCCGGCGCGCCCACGACGTCCCCGGCGACGCTGAGCGAGGCGTTGTTCAAGACGTGCTTCTACGCCGTCATCGCCGCGCTCGCGGTGGCACCGCTGGCCCTCGGCGGCGCTCCCGGCGCCCAGGGCTGGTATTCGCGGATCCTGGCCAGCCGGCCGATGGTGTGGCTGGGGGAGATCTCCTACGAGATCTTCCTGATCCACTTGATCACCATGGAATTCGCGATGGACTACATCGTCGGTGCGCGGGTCTACACCGGCCCGATGCTGTACCTGTTCGTCGCGACGCTGGTGGTGACGATTCCGCTGGCGTGGCTGCTGCACCGGTTCACCCGCGTGCGGGACTGACAGATCAGTCCCGGGCGGAAACCGGCGTCACGATCGGGACGACGAACTCCTCGATCATCGCCCGCTCGTCGGCCTCGTCGCGGCCCGGGTAGGTCAGCAGCGAAACGATCACCCGCACCATCCAGCGGCCGCGGCGCTCGATGACGGCGGGATCGTCGGGCCCCAGGGAGTGCAGGAACGCCACCGCCAGGGCCGCGATGACGTCGGACCGCCCGGCCAGTTCGCCACCCACCGGCGGGCGGGTGGTGGCAAACCACGATGCCAGCGCGGGGCTTTCGCGAACCATCTCCAGCGTGACGAGGATGCTCGCGATCAACCGTTCCCGCGGGTCCTCGATGTCGCCGGTGCGCGCGATGATCTCGCGGCCCAGCCGGTGGGTTTCGCGGTGGACGTAGGCGGTTCGCAGTGCCTCGCGGTTCTCGAAATACCGGTACAGCGTCGCGCGGGAACAGCCGGCCGCGCGGGCGATTTCGTTCATGCCGATCGAGTCCGAGTCGCGCTGCGTATACAGCTGCTCGGCCGCGTCGAGGATCCGGTCGGCGGCCGCTTCGGTCCGGTGCGTACCCAGCCAGTCGTTGCCGGGCATCAGGACTTCATCTCAATCGGCACCGACAGCGGCCGCCGCACGTAGCTGCCGCCGGCCCAGACGATGCCGGATTCGTCCACCTCGAAGTCCGGGCAGCGGGCCAGCAGTTCGGTCAGCGCGACGCGGGATTGCATCCGCGCCGCGGCGGCGCCCAGGCAATGGTGTGCGCCGTGGCTGAACGTCAGGATGTTGCGCGGGCATCGCGTCACGTCGAGTTCGGCTGCATCCGAACCGTATTGGCGTTCGTCGCGGTTGGCCGAACCGTAGAGCAACAGCACCCTGCGCCCGGCCGGGATGGTCGTCTCGCCGACGGCCACGTCCCGGGTCGCCGTGCGCGCCAGCCCCTGCACCGGTGAGGTCATCCGCAGCAATTCCTCGACCGCGTCGGGAATGCGACCCGGGTCGCCCACCAGCAGCCGACGTTGGTCGGGCCGTTCGTGCAGCAGCGGCATCGAACCGCCGAGCATGCCGGTGACGGTGTCGTTGCCGCCGGTGACCATGGTGAAGGTGAACGCCAGGATCGACAAGGTGCCGGCGACGTCGCCGTCGGCACCCACCCCGGCGGCCACGAGGTGCGAGATGGTGTCGTCCTCGGGCTCGCTCCGGCGCCGTTCGATCAACCCCGTGAAGTAGGCCATCATCGAGCCGACCGCGTCGCCGACGGTTTCTAGGGCGCCGGCGACGCCGCCCTCGGCGGTGTTGGCCGCGACGATGGCCTGGGTCCAGCCGTCGAATTGGGCCCAATCCTCCTCGGGCACACCGAGATAGTGGGCGACGACCATCGACGGCAGCGGTTTGAACAGCTCCGCGACGATGTCGCCGCCGCCGGCCGAACGCAACCCCTCGATGCGCTCGACGACGAATTCGGTGACCTTGGGTTCCACGGCCTCCACCTGCCGCGGGGTAAAGCCCCGCGACACCAGCTTGCGGAACTGCGTGTGCACCGGTGGATCCTGCATCACAAATGGTGGATTGTCCTGCAGCCCAATCAGTTCCAGGTCGTCATAGTTGACGGTCAGACCCTTGGCCGAGGAGAACGTCTCGTGGTCGCGGGCCGCGGCCCACACGTCGGCGTGCCGGGAGAGCACGTAGTAGTCATGCTCGGGATGGTTGGGCGGCACGACGTGATGCACCGGGTCGTGGTCCCGCAACGCGCGGTACATCGGCCACGGATTAGGCCAGGTGTCGGCGGTGGCCAGCTGAAAAGCGACCGGGGCCTCGTGAGACATAACAGCAGCCATGTCTCATTCGTACGACAGCGGCGGTCAGATGTCAACCAGGCGCTAAGCCGAGTGCCTGGCTGGCGGGGGCGCGGTCACAGACACCGTGCACGGCGTCTAAGCCGAGGTCCGCCATCTCGGGTCGGAACTCGACATCCCCGCCGTGGGCGCCGATGTGGCGCAGTTTCAGCCAGGCAGTGTCAGTCGGTGTGCTCACGCTAATAGAATTGCTCCCTGCGACGCCTTTCGTCTCAATGACGTTTCACACGAAACGTGTACCCATACTTGCTGACCCAATCGCTCTGTAGGTCGGTCTGGACGTCGCAATCCGAATCAGCGGGCCGGATGTTTCTGTACATCCGTGGTGCGCAAAGTCGAGCAGTGCGCCCTCAACCCCCACCCGTTACAGCATCCGCGCACGCGCCCTGATGCACCGACTGTTTGTCACCGCGTCCGTACGGTCGCCCGCGGGCGTCAGCGGCGGCTAACGGCAGGCTGCTGTAATTTCAGCTCACCTGGAACGCGTTCTCGGTGGCAGGCAGGCGTTGCGCGGTGCACCTCGTCTTGAGACCTTCGAGCTGGCCGAAATTGAAGCTCATGCCGTTGATTAGGTAAGCACCGGCTGCCAGCGGGTCGTCGAGACGGACGGATTCGCCGACGTTAAACGGCGTATCTCCTTCGTGCTCGAAGCTTGCCTGCGGCCCGTCCAGGGCAACATTGGTCGGCTGGATTAACGGAATGTCACCGCGAACAACTAGCTGCCCGTGGATGTTGATGAGGGCATGGTCAATCAGATCGTCAATGGCATCGAACGCGTCGGCCAGCTCTTTCGGTCGACCGTTCAGCTCAGCGATGACCTCGGCGACACGCTGCCGACGGTACTGGTTGCGCCGCTCGTTGCGTGCAGGCTCGTATGCGTTGACCAGACGCGGATTGAGCAGCACCCCTACACGGTGCCGCGCATCGTCGAGGACGTGCCGATCTTGTTCGGTCAAGGCTGCGGCGAGATCGGCGTAGCGTTGCCATTCGGCCGAATCGGTGAACGCCGCCACAACATCCCGTGCGGTACTGAGAACTTCGTTGCTATCGAGACCGAGCATGACGGCCACGGACGGCGGCGCCGGTTCGGCCTGCAGGTTGGCTTGCAAAACCTGCTGGCTCCACGGTAGTCGAAGCGAGTATTCCGGCGATCGCCGATAGCCACGCGGAGAAAATTGCGGAACGGGGATGGCAGGGTATAGAGGCAGTCGGCTACGCACCCATCCCACCGTCGACTCGACCGCGTGCCCGAGCGGCGCGATCGTGCGCAGGTAGGCGCGCACCTCGCCACTGAGCTGGACCGACGGCACCTGCTGGGCAACCTGCTCCCAATTGCTCGTCAACAATGGTGTCTCGGTCAGCACAGTGACCCCGCCCTGCAGGTTCCGCAGTGCCTCGGTGACGACATCGTCACTGTCGTTATGCGCGGGATGACGTGCCAGGAAAGTTCGGACTAATGGGCTGCCCGACCACGTCGTAGCCAGTGCCTGTACCGCAGGCCAGACGTCTTCAGTCGACATCATTCACCCTTGTCTATCAACAGTTTTCGCCATATCAGCAAACAGGATCATAGCCAAGTCCTGCTCACCATCGCGTTGATAATCTGCCGGAGGTCTCGAGATGCGCTCTGTGCCACACTGGTGGTGACGAATGAGTCCACACTGCCGCGACCGGTCCACCCCGCAGGGTCGGAGAGTTCACCGACAAGGACTTCCTCCCCCGCGGTGAGCTCGGCGAGCTCACGGAACCACACGCCGCGGTCTCGTTCTTCGTCAACTTGGTGCTGGGAGATCGCGAACTGGATCTGCTGAGACGCCGCCGCTGTCAACGCTTCGCCATCAGAACCACGGAGTCCCATCTGCGAGGACAAATCGAGACGATGCTGCAGCAGCGCGGTGGAGTGCGCCGCGAGCATTGCGCGCGACTCCTGCAGGGTCTGCGGCACAGCGACACCCGACAATGTGGGCGCGGTGAGATGTTGTTCAACCCAGCGGCGCCAAATGCGGACTGCGACCGTCAACGGCCCTTGCCCGTCGCTTAGCGGGAACGTCCATCCCGACTCGAACACAGCGCGATCGGGCGCGGCGCTTCCCAACCAGCCTTCGACGCCGGCGCCGACGGTCGCCACCACCCGGCCGTTGGTGTCCTGCCAGTAGGCGACCGTCGGACGGGCCTGGGTGTTCGGCAAGAGGTGGTCGAGGTGCCGTTTGGTCTCATCGAACCAGGCCTCCTCGGGCGGGCGCCTCTCGTAGGGCGCGACGTTGACTGCGGTGAAGGGCAGATCCCGGGTGAGTCGATCGGCCAACCCGACAGCCACTCCGGAGAGTTGAGCCAGGAATCGCGCCCGGGGCCGATCATGTTCACCAAGGTGGTCCGGCAACTCCGCAAGCGAACGACTCAATGCCACGGCTGCCAGGAAATCGGCAAACGAGTCGTGAATCGGACGAACCGTATCGAAGGGTGCCGACCGGACAATCCCTGTTTCAGAACCGAATTCACGCAGACGCCGCACGGTCACCGAATGGCCAGCGTCGGTGAGCCGCTGGGCGGACTGGGTCAAAAGCGAACCCCAGTCGAGGGTGTCACAGTAACGCTTCTGTCCGTCGAGGAGTGTGGCGTAGGCCATCCCGAGGCCGGCGAAAAGGATGCTGGCGTCGGGGTAACCGCACTGTTCTGCAATATCCGAGATCACCGTGTGGAAGATCAGGGCGGGACTGGACGCGGTGCCCTGCAACGCAATCGCCCGGGCTCCCAGCAGCAGCATCAGTGGGTTGCTCGCCGCCTCGTGCATCACATGATTGACTTGACGGACCAGCCACTGCGCAGTGCCGGTGTCTAGCTGAAAGAAGCTCTCCACTATCGGGCACTGCTCATCTTCAGACATCGGACAGACCATGAGGTCGGTGGTGGTGACCGAGCGGGTTAGCATGGCGCGCATGGCCGTGAGCCCGCGTCCGATCAGCACCAGGTCGGCACGTCGGTCCGCCGTCAGGAACTGTTTGAGCTCATCCTCAAGCTTCTCCCGCGTCCCGGGTGGGATCTCGGTTACTCCGTCGACGGCGATGACGACTTCGGGGTCGGCCAAAGCTGCGGTACCCACTGCGGGATGGGCACCGATGAAGGTGTGCCGGTTAAGCCCTGCGGCGACCATCGCCTCGAGCCGGCCGGGTAGATAATCCTCGGCGCTGACTGCGATCACCACCGCGCCGTGCTCGGCCGCGCGGCGCTGCATGTCGAGTACGACTGTGGACTTCCCGCTGCCCGATGCCCCAGCCAACAAGCGGACCGCATTTTTTTGTGCCCAGCTCTCCAAGAGTTGCGGCTCGGCTGCTGACCCGATGCCGATGGCAACGTCCGGCCGACACGCCAGCTCGACCGGTGAGACGTCGGGGCGTGCGAGGACCGACGCGCAGAATTTGCTCTTGAGTGCGGTATCCCATTGCGTGCTCGGTATATGGTCTTGCGGCGTTGCCAGCAACGCCAGCACTTCGTCGCGCGTGATGATCCGGGCGGCGTCGTCGGCCAAGCCGCTGCGTTCGGTGACCATGTTGACCAGCTCAAGTACAACCCAACGACCCCGTTCTTCGGCTTCGGCCGTGCTGGTCACGTTGGATAGGAGCGCCCTGGCGCGCGTCTGCGCCGCGTCAATGAGATCGGCATAGGCCAGCCCTTCAGCGCGAATAGAGGCCCGCGTCAGGGACTCGTCGCTGACGACGACGCCTCCCGTCTTACCGGTGAAGAGCTGGCGGATATCGTCCAGGTCGCCGGACGCGGCCTTTTCCAGCGCATCGCGCACTTTCACGCCCGTCGGGCCGAGGCGCCCGTCGGTGACGAATTCATAGGTGGCCCCTGGATTTTCGCCCGCTAGCCCCGACCAGCGAACCAACTCGTCAATGAGTTCTTGTTGACCCCAGGTATCACTCTGATTGCGCAGCTTAAATTGAGAACCTTTGACAAGATGTCCATCCTGCGAACGGATTTCGACGTCGATGATGTCGTTTTTGGCCTCGACGCGGATGGCATGCAGGCTGGGGTCTGTGGCAATGGTCAAGGCCATTTGCACGGCTTGGGCGTGCTGATAGGCGAACCCTGCCGCTGCAGCGACACCGCCCATACGGTCTGCATCCTTTCCTGGATAGCGCCGTGCTGACCCCAGTCGCGGATTCTATCGCCGTCGCCGTGGTGGCCTTCGGCCACTCGGCGTCGTCCCGCGGGTCATGACGACGCGGTGTCAGAGGATCAGACAACCAAGCCGAGACCGTCACCCAGTAGGAAATGAAGCTTTCCGTGAGACAAACCTTGAAACAACCTGTGTGAGACAAATCGGAGAGTTGCACGTCACAGCCGCGACCATATGCAGCGGGAAGTGAGTACCTACACCGGGTGCGGTGCCCCGCCGGCCGGGCACTCGGGCCAAGACTCAGATACCCGACCCCGGATTGAGAATGCCCAGGGGATCCAGCGCCTGCTTGATGCGGTGGTTGAGGTCCATCACCTCGGGCCCCAGATAGCCCGCCAGCCAGGGCCGCTTCAGCCGTCCGACGCCGTGCTCGCCGGTGATGGTGCCGCCGAGCCCGACGGCCAGATCCATGATCTCGCCGAACGCCAGGTGCGCGCGCTCGGTCATGTCGGCGTCGGCGGGGTCGTAGACGATCAGCGGGTGGGTGTTGCCGTCACCGGCATGCGCGATCACCGAGATCATCAGGTCGCGTTCGGCGGCGATGTCCGCGATCCCGGTGACCAGCCGGCCCAGCGCCGGAAGCGGCACCCCGACATCTTCGAGCAGTAACGATCCCTTGGCTTCGACGGCCGGGATGCAGAACCGCCGGGCCACGACGAACGCCTCGCCCTCGTCGGGATCGTCGGTCGAAAACACTTCCGTCGCAGCATGTTCCGCGAACACCTTGGCCATGATCTCGGCGTCCTCGCTGCCGGCGCGGCCGCGCTCGTCGGACCCGGCCACCAGCATGGCGCCCGCCCCGCGGTCGAGATCCATGCGCAGGGTGTCCTCGACGGCGTTGATCGCCACCGAATCCATGAACTCCAGCATCGAGGGACGCAGCCGCGCGGTGACGCCGAGCACCGCCTCGACCGCGTCTTCGACGGTGGCGAAGCTGGCCACCACGATGCTGGACGCGTTCTGCTTGGGCACCAGTCGCAGCGTCACTTCGGTGACGACGCCCAGCGTGCCCTCGCTGCCGACGAAAAGCTTGGTCAGCGACAGCCCCGCGACGTCCTTGAGTCGTGGGCCGCCCAGTCGCACGGCCGTCCCGTCGGCCAGCACCACCTGCATGCCCAGCACGTAATCGGTGGTGACGCCGTACTTCACGCAGCACAGCCCCCCGGCGTTGGTGGCGATGTTGCCGCCGATGCTGCAGATCTCGAACGACGACGGGTCGGGCGGATACCACAGGCCGTGTTCGGCGACGGCCTGCTTCACCTCGGCGTTGAACAGGCCGGGCTGGCAGACGGCCGTCCGCGTGACCGGGTCGACGGTGATGTCGCGCATCTTCTCCGTGGACAGCACGATGCCGTTGTCCAGCGCGGTGGCCCCGCCGGACAGGCCGCTGCCGGCTCCCCGCGTCACCACGGGCACCCGGTGGGCGCTCGCCCACCGCAGCACGGTCTGCACGTCTTCGGTGCGCCGCGGCCGCACCACGGCCAGAGGTTTGCCGGCCGACGGGTCGAAGGCGCGGTCCTGGCGATAGCCCTCGGTGACGGTTGGGTCGGTGACCACCATCCCGTCGGGGAGATCGGCGATCAGACTGGCCAGGGCGTCAGAGCTCACGGCCCGATACTAAGCCCGCGTCACGGACCCGGGTCCTCGGCGAACTCCGGTGCGCGGTCCAGTTCGCGCAGCGACGGCAGCCGGCAGGCGATGAGGCCGATCAGCAGGATCGGCACCGCCAGCACCAGGAACGTGACCTTCAGGCCGGCCGCGTCGGTCAGCGGACCGGCGACCAGCAGGCCGACCGGGCCGGCCGCGTAGGTCAACCCGGTCATCACGCCGACCACTCGGCCGCGCAGCCGGTGCGGGGCCCGGGTCTGCATCATGTAGTTGTAGATCGGCTGGATCGGTCCGTAGACCAAGCCGGTGATGGCGCACAGCACCAGGATCACGGGTAGCGGCGGGAGGAACGCCACCCCGACCGTCGCCGCGCCGAAGGTGAGGGTCGCCGCCAGCACGGCCGCGCGCCGCCGCAGCCGGTTCGACAGTGCGGCATAGCCGATCGCGCCCGCCACGCCGCCGAATCCGATCGCCATCAACGCCCAGCCCAGCTGCGCGGGTTGGTGCTGGTCGGAGAAGTATTTGGGAAAAAGCACGCTTTCCATCGGCAGGTACAGCGCGGTGACGGTCAGGTCGATCAGGCCCAGGGTCCGCAACACCCGCAGGTTCCAGACGAAGCGCAGGCCTTCGGCGATGCCGGACAGCCACCCCTCTGGGCGCGTCTCGTGCGCCGGTTTGCCGGCACCCTCGAGCCGCAGCGACCCGATGGTCAGGATGGACAAGCCGAATAACCCCGCGGTCACCCACATCGTGTTGATGCCGCCGACCGTGGCGATCATCAGGCCGCCGATGCCCGGGCCCACGATGAATCCCAGATTCAGGATCGCCTCGTAGACGCTGTTGGTGCGGGCCAGCGACCAGCCCGCGCGGGCGGCGGCCTCGGGCAGCATCGACTCGCGCGCGGTCGCGCCGGCCGGGTCGAACGCGGCCGCGAAGAAGGCCAGGACGGCCAGCACCGCCAGGTTCAGCGCGTCCGCGCCGAGCCACCAGGCGATCAGCGGCACGGCGGTCACCGCGGTCGCGGAGAGCGAATCGGAGACGAGCGACACGCGCCGGCGCCCGAAGGAATCGACCGCGGCGCCGGCGACCAGGGTGGACAACACCAGCGGCAGCGTCATGGCCAGGGCGACGGCCGAGGCGTCGCGCGCTGTCGTGGTGCTGCAACGCCAGCCACGGGAACGCGACGATGGAGATGCCGCTACCCGCGGTCGCCGTCAACGTGGCGAACAGGATCAGGAACGCTGGGCCGCCGGTTTTCATGGGAATATCGCCGCTGAATGTATGCCATAGCCCTGTTTGCGGCGACCGATTATTTGCTCTCGTGCAGGATGTTCATGTGCTCGCCCACCCACGTACCGGCCAGGTGTTCGGCTCACCGGTGGGTGCCGGCACCGGATGGCCGGGCGATCCGGCCACACCGCAGACCCCGGTGGCGGTCGACGCCGCCGCGGTCGCCGAGCTCGCCGAGCACGCCGGCTCGATTCCCGAAATCGACGCTCTGGTCAGCGTCTGCCGGGCGTGCCCGCGGTTGGTCGAGTGGCGCGAGGACGTCGCGGTCGTCAAACGCCGAGCCTTTGCCGATCAACCGTATTGGGGCCGGCCGGTGCCCAGCTGGGGGTCGGCGCGGCCCCGGTTGTTGATCGTGGGGTTGGCGCCCGCCGCCCACGGCGCCAACCGCACGGGGCGGATGTTCACCGGCGACCGCTCGGGTGACCAGTTGTACGCGGCGCTGTACCGGGCCGGGCTGGTGAACCAACCGACCAGCGTCGACGCCGCGGATGGCTTGCGGACCAAGCAGATTCGCATCGTCGCGCCGGTGCGGTGCGCACCTCCCGCGAACGCCCCGACGCCGCAGGAGCGCGACACCTGCTGGCCCTGGCTGCAGGCCGAATGGCGGTTGGTCTCCCAAGATGTTCGGGTGGTCGTGGCCCTGGGCGGATTCGGCTGGCAGATCGCGCTGCGGCTGCCGGGTGCCACGACCGGGCGCAAGCCCCGCTTCGGCCACGGCGTCGTCGCCGACCTGGCGCCCGGGGTGCGGCTGCTCGGCTGCTACCACCCGAGCCAGCAAAACATGTTCACCGGTAGGTTGACACCAGCAATGCTCGACGACGTCTTCCGCGACGCTAAAGAACTGGCAGGAATCAAGTGACCGAAGTTCTGGTATCGGGCGCCAGCGTGGCGGGTACGGCGGCCGCGTTTTGGCTTGGGCGGCATGGCTTTTCGGTGACCGTGGTCGAGCGCCATCCGGGGCCGCGCCCGGGCGGCCAGGCCATCGACGTGCGGGGGCCGGCGCTGACGGTGCTCGAACGGATGGGGCTGTTGGGTGCCGCCCAGAAGCGCAGAACGCAAATCCGGGGCTCGTCCGTCGTCGACCGTGACGGCAACGAGTTGTCCCGCGACACCGAATCGACGCCCACCGGCGGGCCCATCGACAGCCGCAACATCGAGCTGTTGCGCGACGACTTGGTCGAATTGCTCTACGGCGCAAGCCAATGGACGGCCGAATACCTCTTCGACGACACCATCACCGCGCTGGACGACGACGGGTCGGCGGTCCGCGTGACCTTCGAGCGCGCCGCGCCGCGCAGTTTCGACCTCGTCATCGGCGCCGACGGATTGCACTCCACCGTGCGCCGTTTGATCTTCGGGCCGGAGGACGACTTCATCGACAGGCTGGGCACACACGCGGCGATCTTCACCGTGCCCAATTTTCTGAACCTCGACTACTGGCAGATCTGGCACTACGGCGACTCCACCATGGCCGGGGTCTACAGCG
The DNA here is from genome assembly GCF_003284935.1 of Mycobacterium colombiense. GTDB lineage: Bacteria > Actinomycetota > Actinomycetes > Mycobacteriales > Mycobacteriaceae > Mycobacterium > Mycobacterium arosiense_A. Next base: position 22,229 of record NZ_QMEV01000046.1, on the reverse strand, counting down.
CACGCAACAACGCCGAGGCGCGGGCCATGTTGGGTTTCATGGACACCGAGCTGCGCATCGACTATCGCGACACCGAGGCCCAATTCGCCGAGTTGGAGCGGCGGATGGCCGGCGACGGCTGGGTCCGCCCGCAACTGCTGGAGTACATGCGCGGCGGGCCGGACTTCTACTTCGACGAAATGTCACAGATCAAGATGGATCGCTGGGCGCGGGGCAGGGTGGCGCTGGTCGGCGACGCCGGATACTGCTGCTCGCCCTTGTCGGGCCAGGGCACCAGTGTCGCGCTGCTGGGCGCCTACATCCTGGCCGGCGAGCTCAAGGTGGCCGCCGAGGGCGAGACGGTCGATTACGAAGCGGGCTTCGCCAACTACCACCGCGAGTTCAGCGACTACGTCAAGCGCAACCAGTGGCTGGTGGTGGACAACATTCCGGGCGGCGCGCCGATCCCCCAAGAGGTGTTCGACCGCATCGTCGCCTCGATCACCCTCAAGGAGTACTGAGCAGCGCGGGAACGTTTGCCGGCCCGCACGCGTTGACGCCAACGTGCGTCTTTCCGTCCTCGACCTCATCCCCGTGCGCACCGACCAGACCACAGGGGACGCGCTGGCCGCCACCGTCGCGCTGGCCCAGGCCGCGGATCGGCTGGGCTTCACCCGATACTGGGTCGCCGAACACCACAACATGCCGTCGGTGGGCGCCACCAGCCCACCGGTGGTGCTCGCCTACCTGGCCGCGCAGACCTCGCAGCTTCGCCTCGGCTCGGGTGGCGTGATGCTGCCCAATCACGCGCCCCTGGCGGTGGCCGAGCAGTTCGCGCTGCTGGAAGCCGCCGCCCCCGGCCGCATCGACCTCGGCATCGGCCGCGCACCCGGCTCGGATCCGGTGACGTCCTACGCGCTGCGCGGCGGTCGCGACGATCGTGACATCGAGAACTTCCCCGAGTACCTCGACGACGTGGCGGCGCTGATGAGCGCCCGAGGCGTGCGGGTTCCCTTGCGCTCCGGTGATTACACCCTCAAGGCCACCCCGGCGGCGGCGGGCGAGCCGCGGCTGTGGCTGTTGGGCTCGTCGATGTATTCGGCACATCTGGCCGCCGCCAAGGGGTTGCCGTATGTGTTCGCACATCACTTCTCCGGCAACGGAACCGAAGAGGCGCTCGAAGTCTACCGTTCGCGATTCAAGCCCAGCGAGCTGGCCGCCGAGCCGCTGACCTTTTTGACGGTCAACGCCGCGGTGGCCGAAACACGCGAAGAGGCAACGGCTTTGATGCTGCCTAACCTGCAGATGATGGCCCGGTTGCGAACCGGGCAGCCGCTCGGGCCGGTTCCGCTGGTCGAGGAGGCCGCGGTCGCCGAGCTGACCGGCCAGCAGCAGCGGATCGTGGAGAGCGGATTGCGGCGCGCCGTCCTGGGAGCACCGGCGGAGGCCGCCGAACAGATCCGGGCGCTGGCCGACCGGTTCGGGGTCGACGAAGTCATGGTCAACCCGGTGGCCTCGGCCCGCCGCGGCACCGATCCCGACACTGCACCGGCGCGGGTCGCGACGCTCGAGCTGTTGGCCAAAGAGCTGTTCTGAAGCCTCGAGCGGTCACGCTCATCCGTTGGATTGGCTCGGGTGGGGGTTCGGTGCGTGGTTGGCGATCCAGTCCCGCAGGTCATCCGGCGGCAACGGCGGGGTGTGCACGAAGCCCTGGGTGATGTTGCAGCCGTACCGGCGCAGGGCGTTCAGCGTGGCCTCGTTCTCGACCCCCTCGGCCACCAGGTCAGCGCCCAGGTTGGATGCCAGCGCCACCGTCGAGCGCACGATGGCGACCGACCGCGCGTCGTGCGCCAAGCGCGATACGAAAATCCGGTCGAGCTTCAGCTCGTCGACCGAAACCTCTTGCAGCCGAGCCAAAGACGACCAGCCGGTGCCGTAATCGTCGAGCGAGATCCGGATTCCCAGGCCCTGCAGCGCGGCGACGGTGTTGCGGGAACGCACGGAATCGACAAGTGCGCTCTCGGTGATCTCGAGGATGAGCGCCTCGGCGGGCAGGTCGTAACTGGCGAGGAGTCGCTCGACGGTGCCGACGAGTTCGATGTCCAGCAGGTTGGTCGTCGACAGGTTCACCGCGACCGTGAGCGGCATGCCTTGCTCACGCCAGGACCGGACCTGGGCGAGAGCCATGCCGAGGACCCGATTGGAGATCTTGCGCATCAGCCCGGCGCCCTCGGCGACGGACAGGAATTCCTCGGGCAGCAGCGTGCCGCGGCGGGGATGCTGCCAGCGCAGCACCGCCTCGACGCTGTGGACGCTGCCGTCCCGGGCGTCGATCTTGGGTTGGTAGTGCAAGCGCAGCTCGTCGGTATCGAACAATGCCGAGCGCAGTTCCTCGATGAGGTTGGGGTCGTTGTGGCGACACACGTCCAACGACGAGTCGTAGACCGCGATCTTCGTGCCCGATGATTTGGCATGCGCCATGGTGGTTTCCGCGCAGTTCAGCAGATCCTGCGGATGGTCGCAGTGGTCGGGGCTTAGCGCGATCGCGACGCGGGCTTCGACCTGCACGGTGACCGGATCCAGCGCGATCGGCTCACCCAGTGCTTCGAGCAGCCTTCCCGCCGAGGCGCTGGCCGCGGTGAGGTTGGCCCCCTCCGAGAGCAGGACGGCGAATTGGTCATCGCCCACCCGGGCCAGCAGGTCGTCGCGGCGCACGCTGCCGGACAACCGATTTGCGATGTGGCACAGCAGTTCATCACCGAATTGCCTGCCAATCGAGTCGGTGATCTCGTGAAAATCAATCAGGCTCAACAGCAATAAGGCCCGACGTGGCTGCGCTCTGTTCGGCATCGACGCGGTCCTCGGCGACGCCGAGGCGGTTAACTTCGTCAAGGCCGCTGTCATCGAGCGCCTGTTCGGCAAGGCCGTCAACTCGTCGGTCGTGGCGTGCTCGTCGCCCACCTCGAGCAGGCTCGCATCCCGGAAGGTCAGCGCGAACCGGCCCGCCCCCACCACCAGACTCAGCGCCGCCAGTGTCGCGGCGGTCCGCGAATGGTATGCCACGACAATGACGCCCAGCGCCACGACGGCGGACGCCACCGGGGTGGCGTAGGGCCCGATGCGGCCACGGGTTGGTGGCGTGGCCGACGACGATCTGGCCCAACTTGCCATCGCGATGAGCAACGACGACGCGGCCCAGCAGGCGTCCAGCAGGGAACCGGCCCGATACAAGCCGGCGGACGTCTCGAACAGATACGCCGCGTCCGCGAACGCGAAGAGGACCAATCCGGCCACCAGCAGTGCCCACCGAATCTCGTTGCGCCAGCCAAGGATTGGCAACATTCCTGCGGCCAGCGCCAGCAGAACCAGATCGCTCCACGGATAGACAAGGCCGACCCATACCGTTGCCGGGGCGCGTACCGCGGCCGCGCGGATCGGTCCCGTCATCAGCGCCGCGGCCACCGCCCCCAACGTCAGGGCGCAGATGACCGAGTCGAACTGAATCGCGATCGGCAGCCGTTTGAGCCGTGCCCGCATGAGCAGCAGCAGCCCGGCGTAGACGAAAGGGTAGTACGCGAGATACTCCGGATCGGCGACCGACGGGGATCGGCCGCTGGGCACCCACACGGCATAGACGACATCGCCCACGGCCGAGCACGCCATGCCGGCGGCGATCAAAGCCCAGGCCAACCGGTCAGCCGAAACGCCGTATGCGCGAAGGGCAATCAGTCCTGCCGCAACCACGGTCAGCGCCGTGTAGAGGGCCGCGGCGGAGAAGATGCCGTGCCCGGCATCGGGGCGGACGGCACTGGACACGGTGAAGGCGACCACTCCGATCGTCAGCAGCGCGAAGGCGGTCCGGACGCCCCGCGGGGGCCGGCGCTCAGCGTCGAGCGCATCCTCGGATGGGGGCGGTGCGGCGGTCGCGACCTCGGCGACGGGTCGGGAGTTCCGTGGCATCCCGCCGTCACCGTCAAGAGCGCGGGCCGCAACCGCGGATCGGATCGAACTCGGCGCCGCGGAGAACGCGTAGGGCAGCGGCAGGTCGGGCATGAAGCTGCGAATGCATTGGCCGCCTTCGCGTTTGGCGGCGTACATGGCCAAGTCGGCGTGTCTGAGCAGCTGATCGACCGTGCAATTGGCCGCGCCGGTGGCCACCGTGAATCCGATGCTGGGCCGCACCGTGATCGGAATGCCTTCGATCAGAATCGCTTCGGTGAAGGCGTCGAGAATGCGATGCGCGGCCGCCTGCGATTCTTCGACGGAAGCTTCGATGAGCGCGGCGAATTCGTCGCCGCCGAGCCGCGCGATGGTGCCCTGTTCCCCCAGCGCGGCGGTGAGCCTGCCGGCCACCCGGACCAGCAGTTCGTCGCCGGCGGGATGGCCCAGGGCGTCGTTGACCGATTTGAAGTTGTCGAGGTCCAGACACAGCACCGCGATCGGCGTGCCGTCGGGACGGCGACGCGCGATCGCCTGGTCCAGCCGGTGCAGGAACAGCGCCCGGTTGGCCAGACCGGTCAGGTGGTCGCGGAAGGCCTCCCGCGCGACCTCGGACAACAGATTCTGGTTTTCGACCAGGACGACGAATTGCCGGGCCAAGACGGCGGCCACCAGGATGCCCAGGGCCGCCAGCATGGGTCCGTTTATCGCATCGCCCGCAGCGTGCGCCCAACCCACCGTCGCGGCCAGGATCAGCGGTAGGTAGGGCAGCCACAGCCGGGCGCGGAACTCGATCTCATCCGGTGAGGCCGGCGCGGGGCGCTGGTGCGTGGCACCCACTGCGGCCAGCGCCAGCATCCCCAGCCCCGCCACCCGCATCATGTCCCCGACATCACCGGTGTGATAGCTGCCGATGCCGGCATAGAAGACCAGCATCATGTCGGCAACGCTGATCGTCGCGACACCGGCGGCGACCAGACTCCGGCTCGGCCGGTCGCCCGGGCGCGCCCGCGACAGCATCAGGATCGCCGTCGTCAGCAAGACGATGTCGTTGAAGATCTCCGCCAGCGTCGCCAGCCGGGTGCCCGTCCGCTCCTGCAGCTGCGCTTCGACGACGAACACCCAGGAGATGACGAACAGCGAGGTCGCCACGATGAGGCCGTCGAGCAGCAGCCGCCGGGGGCTGTTGCGCGACAGCTGGGACAGCAGCATCAGCGACACCATGGTGCCGAACGGCCACAACAGCAGCACGATCTCCGACGCCGCCGGATGGGCGGCGTGCTCGACCTCGGGTCGCACGTCATAGACCGCCCAGATGATCTCGCCCACCGCCCAGCCGAGCTGGGCCGTCACCAGCGCCAGCCACCCGTAACGCTGGCGCCCGGACGTGTGATGGGCCGCGCGGCCTGCGCATCCCGCGCCGATCACCAGACAAGCTGCGGTGACGAACTCGTTGACCGGCCGAGTCCCGTACGGGCCATGCAAACCCCGGAACGAGGACAGCAACAGCAGCAATTCGGCGACGCCGTATGCGGCGGCGAGGGTCCAGCCCGCACGCGCGGGCACCCCCGACCGCCGCCACGGATTTACCGCCCAGCGCTTCATCACCGCTCCAGCCAATCCCCTGCTATGTGGCGAAGAAACGAGCGACCTCACCACGAGTTACTGGGCATTAAACCGCTGCCGACGTTCGCGAAGTGCGGCTTTAGCCAGGTTGGGGCAGCGTGGAACGGTCGCCGATCGGCTCAATCGGGCTGACTTGCGTCGATGCGGGCCAGCGCGTTGCGCAGAATCTGGCCGGTGGCGTCCCGGTCGGGGTCGCGGCGCAGCAGCATTCCCTTGGCCATCGACAGCTTGTCGCCGTTGCGGCGAGGCAAAACGTGCAGGTGGATATGCAACACGGTCTGGAAAGCCGCGCGACCGTCATTGACGGCGATGTTGGTGGCGTCGGCCAGTTCGGTGGTCCGCGCGGCCCGGGCGATGCGTTGGCCGAGGGTGACCATCCCGGCCAGGGTCTCCGGCGCGGTGTCGGTGAGGTCGACGCTGTGCCGCTTGGGCAGCACAAGCGTGTGGCCGCGGGTGAACGGGCGGATGTCGAGGATGGCCAGGTAGTCGTCGTCGTCGTAGATCCGGATGGCCGGCGCTTCGCCGGCGACGATCGCACAGAACACGCAGGACATGTCGCCCACGGTACTGGTTGCTTCGCCACGGCCACGCCGAGACCAGCCGCGAATCGCGGGATACGCTGCCGCGGTGAACGATCTCGCCTTCGCCGGCGCGGCGGCACAAGCGCGCATGCTGGCCAACGGTGAACTGACCGCGCCCGAGTTGCTCGAGGTCTACCTGGAGCGGATAGCGCGGCTGGACAGCCAGCTGCGGTGCTACCGCGTGGTGCTCGCCGATCAAGCTCGCTATGAGGCCGCCGTGGCGCAGGAGCGCCTGGACGCGGGCGAACGACTGCCGCTGCTCGGCGTGCCGATCGCGATCAAAGACGATGTCGACGTCGCAGGGGAGGTGACGACGTTCGGCAGCGGCGGACATCGGCCGGCCGTCAGCTCCGACGCGGAGGTGGTGCGCCGGTTGCGCGCCGCGGGCGCGGTGATCATCGGCAAGACCAATGTGCCCGAGCTGATGATGATGCCCTACACGGAGTCGATGACCTTCGGCGCCACCCGCAACCCGTGGAATCCCACCCGCACCCCGGGCGGCAGTAGCGGGGGAAGCGCCGCCGCCGTCGCCGCCGGGTTGGCCGCGCTGGCCCTGGGATCCGACGGGGGCGGCTCGATCCGCATCCCGGCGACGTGGTGCGGGCTGTTCGGCCTGAAGCCGCAGCGCGACCGCGTGTCGCTGGAACCGCACGACGACGCCTGGTACGGGCTGAGCGTCAACGGCCCGATCGCGCGGACGGTGCTCGACGCCGCCGTGTTCCTGGATGCCACGTCGACGGTGCCCGGCCCCGAAGGGGAGTTCGTCACGGCGGCGGGTCGCAGTCCCGGCCGGTTGCGAATTGCCTTGAGCACCAAGGTGCCAACCCCGTTGCCGGTCAGGGTGGGCAAGGCGGAGTTGGCGGCGGTCGATCAGGCCGGTGCGCTGCTGCGCGATCTCGGCCATGACGTCATCACGGCCGATCCCGAGTATCCGGCGTCGGCGATGTTCGCCAACTACCTGCCCCGGTATCTGCGCGGTATCTGCGACGACGCGGACGCCCTGGCCCATCCGGAACGTCTCGAGGCGCGCACCCGCAACATCGCCCGAATGGGTTCGTTCTTCTCGGACCGGCGGATGGAGGCCATCCGGGCCAATGAGGGGGCGGTGGTCTCGCGGATCAAGGCGATCTTCGACGACGTCGACGTCGTCGTCACGCCCGGCACCGCGACGGGCCCGTCGCGCATCGGCGCCTATCAACGCCGCGGCGCGGTGTCGACACTGCTGCGGGTCGGTCGATACGTTCCCTACCAACAGATTTGGAACCTGACCGGACAGCCCGCGGCGGTGGTGCCGTGGGACTTCGACGGCGACCGCCTGCCGCTGTCGGTCCAGCTCGTCGGCAGGCCATATGACGAGGCGACGCTGTTGTCGCTGTCGGCGCAGATCGAAGCGGCCCGGCCGTGGGCCCTTCGGCGACCGCCGGTGTCCTGACGGGCGCCTAGCAGCGGTGCGCTCATCGCCTCACATCATGACTGGCCCGCGTTGTAGGTTGACGACGTGCACGACGGAGCCGACCAGGACATCGAGGATCTGCTCGAGGGGCTCGAGGGAACCGCGCGCATGGAACGCGCCGATCTGGTGCGATGGCTGCTCGAGCAGGGCATCACCCCCGAGGAGATCCGGACCACCAATCCGCCCCTGCTGTTGGCCACCCGCCATCTCATCGGCGACGACGGCACCTACGTGTCCACCCGGGAGATCAGCGAGACCCACGGCATCGACCTGGGGCTGTTGCAGCGCGTGCAGCGCGCGATCGGCCTGGTCCGGGTGGACGACCCGGACGCGGTCGTACACATGCGCGCCGACGGCGAAGCCGCCGCCTTCTCCCAGCGATTCGTCGAGCTGGGGCTCGATCCCGAACAGGTGGTTCTCGTGGTTCGGGTGCTGGCCGAAGGCCTGTCGCGGGCCGCGGAAGTCATGCGCTCCACCGCGCTTTCGGCGATCATGCGACCGGGTGCCAGCGAGCTCGAAATCGCCAAGGCGTCAAAGGCTTTGGTGAGCGAGATCGCGCCCATGCTCGGCCCGATGATCGAGCACATGTTGTTCATGCAACTGCGCCACATGATGGAAACCGAGGCGATCAATGCCGCGGAGCGAGCCGCCGGCGAGCCGCTGCCCGGGGCGCGCCAAATCACCGTTGCCTTCGCGGATCTGGTCGGTTTCACCCGCATCGGCGAGGCGGTGTCACCCGAGGAGCTGGGGCATCTGGCCAACCGGCTGGCCAACCTCGCCCGGGACATGACGGTGCCGCCGGTGCGATTCGTCAAGACTATCGGCGACGCGGTGATGTTCGTGTGTCCCGATCCGCTGCCGTTGCTCGACGTCATCGTGAAACTCGTCGAGGCCGTCGACACCGACAACGACTTTCCCCGGCTGCGCGCGGGGGTGGCCTCCGGCATGGCGGTCAGCCGCGCCGGCGACTGGTTCGGCAGCCCCGTCAACGTGGCCAGCCGGGTCACCAACGTGGCGCGCCCGGGCACGGTCCTGGTCGCGGATTCGGTCTGGGACGTCATCGGCGACAGCGGTGAGTTCTCCGGCTCGTTCGCCGGCGCCCGGCGCCTCAAGGGCATCAAGAACGAGGTGAAGCTCTTCCGCGTCCGGCGCGGCGACGGCGACTGATGGCCCGCCGCCCGGGCGAGAGAAACGTGACCGACGCATGGGCAGGCCCGGTGCGACTCTAGGGGGCGTGTGACTACGTCTTATGCGTGTCCTACGCGGCCGGATTCCTACCCCGTGTTCCAGCGCTTCGAATTGGTCGCTTCCCGGGCCTGCTTCGCTAACCAAAATACGCCGACCAACAGCCCTTATCAACGGGTTTTCGCCAGTCGGTCCGAGTCTTCGAGGACCGCTATCCGGCGTCGCCGCGCAGCCGACAATCACGCCCGTGACGGCCGTCGTTTCGCTCCCGGTGAACGGCCATTCCCTTACGCATGCAACGGTGTAATCATGTAATCATGAAGGCTCATCACGCACACAGGCGGTATGGCCGCCCCGGCGGCTGGCAGCAAGCCCAGCAACCCGACGCCAGCGACGCCGCGGAGTGGTTCGCCGGACGTCTCCCGGAGAACTGGTTCGACGGCGACCCGACGGTGGTCGTCGACCGCGAAGAGATCACCGTCATCGGCAAGCTCCCGGAGCCCGAGAGTGCGGAAGGCGAAGCGAGCGAGGCCCGCGCGGCCGGGCGGGCCTCGCGATTCCGCGAAGACACCCGCTCGGAGCGTATGCACATCGCCGACGAAGCGCAGGACCGCTACGGACGCAAGGTTTCGTGGGGCGTCGAGGTCGTCTCCAAGGCGGGCACCGAGCGAATCCTGTTCACGCACATCGCCGTACCGGTCATGACCCGGCTGAAACAACCCGAACGGCAGGTGCTCGACACGTTGGTGGACGCCGGCGTCGCCCGGTCACGCGCCGACGCCCTCGCCTGGTCGGTCAAGCTGGTCGGTGAGCACGCCGAAGAGTGGCTGGCCAAACTGCGCGGCGCGATGTCGGCGGTCGACGACCTACGCGCGCAGGGCCCCGATCTTCAGTCCTGACGGGGCCGTCGCGCCTCAGCCCTCGGGCTTCTCGCTGTCGATCTTGGCGACGATCTTGTCGGCGATCTGGGCGCCCTGATCGCTGATGCGGTATCCGCAGGCGTTGATGTCGACGACGACGTTGTTGGCTACGCTGAGCGCGCGCTGGCACTCCCAGCCGTCGGCGCCCTCCTGGGTGTCCATCAGCGTGATCTTCGGTGGGCTGCCCTGAAGCTGCGCGAACGTCCACCGATACGTCTTGCTCTTGTTGGTCACGGTCACCGTCTTGCCGGCGCAACCTTTCCACTTCTCCGCCGAGGTTTGCACGAAACTCTTGGCCTTGTCGGCGGAGGGAAACAGCACCACGGCCTGGTTGACCCAGTGGTCGTAGTTATCGCCGGCCTCCGAGGACACCAGTCCGCTGACCGCCGAATAGCCGGTGCCCGCGTAGACCGGATCCTGCGTGGTGTAGAGCGCCCCTTGGCAATCGGGCGCGGACACCGTCACCGAAGAGCTGTCCGTCGACGTGATGGGCTTGCCCGGCTGCATCGACGACGAGCCCATCACTGTGTTGACGTCGGCCGGGCCGAGCAGCAGGCCGCTGAGGCGTTCGGGCCCCAGCGGGGCGGCCTGGGGTGGTTGCGGCTTGGGTCGAACGACAAGCCAGATGCCCACCCCGGTCGCGATCACGACGAGCACCACGGCGACGGCCGCGATGATGGGCCAGATCGAGCGGTGCGGTTTGGGGGGTGCCTGACCCCAGGGCGTTGAGCTGGTGAACTGGGGTGGGGCGCCCCAGTTGGCGTTGCCACCTTGGTAATACGGCGAACCGGCCGCGGGGATGGGCCCGCTGGTGGGGGTCCAGGCCTGGCCGCCCTGCGACGGTATCGGCCCCGAACTCGGGGCCGGCGGCGGGTCGAACGGCGACGGCGGCGGGGTGTTGAACGCGGGCCCGAAGGGCTGCGGGGGCGCCGCAGCGGCGCTGGCCGGCGCGCCGGGGTACTCGGCGGTGGGCAGTGCGGCTTCCTGACTGCGGCGCAAGATGGTGGCCGCGCGGTCCTGGTCGGGGTTGCTCAGCGCTTCCCTGGCGGCCAGGGCCAGGTCGCCCGCGCTGGCGTAGCGCTCCTCCGGCTTTTTGGCCATGCCGCGGGCGATCACCGCATCGAAGGCCTTTGGGACGCCCGGGCGCTGCGCGCTGGGCGCGGGTATGGGGTCCATCAGGTGAGCGGAGACCAGCACGCCCGCGCTGTCGGCGCGGTAGGGCGGGGACCCGGTCAAGCACTCGAACAGCACACAGGCCAGCGCGTAGATGTCGGCGCGGTAAGTGACTTCCGCGTCCGAAAACCGTTCCGGCGCCATGTATTTCCAGGTGCCCACCGCGGTGCCGAGCTGTGTCAGCTTCTCGTCGGTGGTGGCGCTGGCGATGCCGAAGTCGACCAGGTAGGCGAAGTCGTCGCGGGTGACCAAGATGTTCTGCGGTTTGATGTCGCGGTGCATCACCCCGGCGGCGTGCGCGGCATCGAGCGCGGACGCGATCTGGGTGATGATGGCGACCGCGCGCGGTGGGGTCAGCGGGCCGAAGCGTTTGAGCACGCTGTCCAGGTCGGTGCCCTCGACCAACCGCATCTCGAGGAACATCTGGCCGTCGATCTCGCCGTAGTCGTGCACCGGCACCACGTGCGGTTCCTGCAAACGACCGGCGGTGCGGGCTTCGCGCTTCAACCGCTCGCGAAACACGGGGTCCCGGCTGAAGCTTTCGGAGAGGAGTTTGACCGCGACCGTCCACTCTTTGACGGTGTGTTCGGCCTCGTAGACCTCACCCATCCCGCCGCGGCCCAGCAGCCGCTTCAGGTGGTAGGGGCCAAACATCGACCCCGCCCGTGAGGACTGCTCGTCACTCATTCCTCATCCTTCCAACCCAACCCCTGGCCTGCCGTTCTCTGTCGAGACCGTGCGGGCAGAGACACAATCGCAACCCGTGACTGAGCAATCATGACGGTAAGCGCGCAGGCGTCCCACCGCACGATAACCGGAACAATTGCCGCGCGTGTCAGCCCGGGTCGGCTCGCCGAGGTCTCAGGCCTCGTCGGCGCTGTCAGCGGCGAGCTGGAAGGTGAATTCGTGGTCGCAGATCCGCACGCGGTCACCGTCCTGCAGCGTGGCGGCGGCGTGGATGCGTCGATCCTGGACGTGCACGCCGTTCGAGGACCGCAGGTCGTCGATGATGTAGCTGCTTCCGGTGTCGACGATGACGGCATGGTGACGGCTGACTTTGGGGGAGTCGAGCACGATGTCGTTGTCGCTAAGCCGCCCAATGGTTGTCGATCCTTGGAGCGGATAACTGCGCCCCGTCACCTCGTGCAGGTAGGCGACCGCCTTCTTGTCGGTCGGGTAGTGCTCGAGCACGGTGATCGCGACGGCCGCGGTCGTCATGGCGTTTTTCTTCACGTCCAGCGGCTCTTGACGCAGGATCTGGTCGTTGAGGGCGCGCAGATTCTGGCCGGGGTCGATGCCGAGGTCGTCGGCCAGCGATTTCTGCACGCGCCGGTAGGCCGCCAGCGCGTCGGATTGGCGGTCGGTGAGGTAGTAGGCGGTCATCAACTGAGCCCACAGCTGCTCGCGGTAGGGATGTTCGGCCGTCAGGGCTTCCAGTTCGGTGATCACGGTAAAGGCACGCCCGCAGGCGATTTCGGCCTCGGCCTGCGCGGTGTGGGCCAGGATCTTCTCCTCGACGAGGGAAGTGGTGAAGGCGTCGACGAACCGAAAACCGTCCAGGTCCTCGAGCACCGGGCCGCGCCATTCGGCCAGGGCCGCCGACAGGTGCTGACTGGCCTGCTCGAATCGGCCGGCGGCCGCGGCCTGCACGCCGGCGTTCTTTTCGGCGATGAACCGGCCGAGATCGCAATGGTCGTTGGAGATGTTGAGCCGGTACCCCGGTGGTGCCGCGACCAGCACCGCGCGCGGGTCGACGCCGGCCCCGGTCAGCAGCTTGCGCAGGTTGGACACGTAGGAGTGGATGCTGGCCCGTGCCCCCGACGGTGGCGACTCGTCCCACAGGGCGGTGATGAGCCGGTCGACGCCGACCGGGTTGTTGCGGTTCATCAGCAGCATGGCCAGCACCGCCCGCTGTTTGGGTGTGCCCAACGGCACCAGGGTGCCGCCAACGCTCATCTCCAACGGTCCGAGCAGACCGAATTGAAGATCGTCGTCCGCCATCCCGCCTACCAGCCTTTCCGCGTCCGCGGCGTCGGATGCCCTGAGCTCACCATTGAGATTGTGACGGCAAGCCGGCAGATTCGTTACGAATCCCGACAAACCGGCCAGCTCCGGCGGCATGTCGTCCCAACTATCAGCCCGCAACGGCACTCGGCGCGATGCCGGGCCTGAAATGCGTTCGTACCCAGCACGATAATCGGTGCGTCGCACGAATTGACTTGCGCCGTCGTCACATATCGGTCGACGGGCGGGCGCCGGCGGAGTCCGGCGCCCCACGGCTCAGGCGGGCTGACCGGAGAATTGCGGGCAGTAGGCCTGGGTCGCCGCCATGACCACGTGCGCCGCCTGCGGCGGAGTCAGGCTGGTGTGCCGAAAGATCTGGACGGTAACCGCCATCGGCGTGTGGCCTGCGGCCAGTTCGGTGCACACCTGGTGGCCCGTCTGCACGGCGGCCTGGGTCGACGGGAAAGACACGCCGAGGCTTTGCATCTGGCTCAGGAATGCCTCGTCGGCGGTCTGCACTGCGCTGGCGGCGGCGGTGCCGGCGAAGCCAAGGGCGGCGAACCCCACGGCGGCGGTGCCGATTGCGGTGGTGGCCATCTTCGTGATGCGGCGTGAAAACATTGCTGCCACCCCTTTCAGGTGCGTTATTGAGTAGGACGATCCCAGGGTCTCGTTTGTTCCTTGGTGTCTTCTCAATAACTTCTTGGTAGCGATCGCGGGCGCTTATCAATGCGCGCGCCAGACGCGCGGCATTACGCCTGTGTCATCGCGTAATACGCGCCGCGCCGGGCCAGCAGGTCGGCATGATTGCCCTGTTCGACGATCCGGCCGGCCTCGACCACCACGATGCGGTCGGCGTCGCGGATGGTCGAAAGTCGGTGCGCGATAATGAAACTCGTGCGATCGCGGCGCAGCTCGCACATCGCGTGCTGAATGACGGCCTCGGTGCGGGTATCGACCGAGCTGGTCGCCTCGTCCAGGATCAACAACTGAGGGCGGGCAAGGAACGCGCGCGCGATCGTGATGAGTTGCTTCTCGCCGGCGCTGATGTTGCCTCCGTCACCGCTGATCCGGGTCTGGTAGCCGGCCGGCAACGTCCGGACAAAACGGTCGACGTAGGCGGCCTTGGCGGCTTCGAGCACCTCGTCCTCGCCGGCGTCGGGACGTCCATAGGCGATGTTCTCCGCGATCGTCCCCTCGAAAAGCCAGGTGTCCTGCAGCACCATGCCGATGCGCGACCGCAGCGACCGGCGGTCCAGCGTGCTGATGTCGACACCGTCGAGCAGGATCTGGCCCGCGTCGACGTCGTAGAACCGCATCAGCAGGTTCACCAGCGTGGTTTTGCCCGCTCCGGTCGGTCCGACGATCGCCACCGTGCTGCCCGGTTCGGCCACCATCGACAGGTCTTCGATCACCGGGGTGCCCGGGCGGTAGGCGAAGCTCACGTGGGCGAATTCGACGCGCCCACGAGGCTGCGGGGAGGAGTCGGCCGGGACCGGATCCGGCGCTTCCTCGGGTTCGTCGAGCAGCGCGAAGATGCGCTCGGCGCTGGCCACCCCGGACTGCAGGGTGTTGTACATGCCGGCGAGCTGGCTCAGCGGTGAGTTGAACTGCCGCACGTATTGAATGAACGCCTGGATATTGCCCAGGGTGATGTGGCCGGTGGCGACCTGCAGGCCGCCCACCACCGCGACGGCGACGTAACCGAGGTTGCCGATGAACGTCGTCGCCGGTGCCACCAGCCCGGAGAGGAATTGAGCGCCGAAGCTGGCCCGGTAGACGTCGTCGTTGAGGGTGCGGAACTGCTCGCGCGCCGCCGCCTGGTGGCCGAACGTCGTGACGACCGTGAAACCGCTGTAGGTCTCCTCGATGTGGGCGTTCAGGCGCCCGATGCTGGTCCACTGCGCGACGAACAGGCGGTGCGAACGTCGCGCGATAGCGCGCGTCGCCAACAGCGACAGCGGCACCGTCAGCACGGTGATCATCACCAGCAGCGGCGAGATGGACAGCATCATCGCCAGCACCGCCACCACGGTCAGAACCGACGTCAGCAGCTGGCTGATCGTCATCGCCAGCGACGATTGGATGTTGTCGACGTCGTTGGTGACCCGGCTCAGCACCTCGCCACGCTGGCGTCGGTCGAAGTAGGACAGCGGCAGCCGATGGATTTTGTCCTCGACATCGGAACGCAGAGCCACCATGGTGCGCTGCACGGTGACGTTGAGCAGCCGGGCCTGCATCCACATCAGCAGCGCGGAAGCGAGATAGAGGGTCAGCGCCAGCGCCAGCGTTCGTGCGACCGCCCCGAAGTCCACGCCCTGCCCCGGCGTCACGTTCATCCCGGACAACAAGTCGGCGAAGGTGTCGGCGCCTCGGCCCCGTGCGGCCGCGACGGCCTGGGTCTTGGTCATTCCGGCGGGCAGCTGGCGCCCGATGACACCGTTGAACAGCAAATCGGTGGCGTGGCCCAGGATTCGCGGGACGACCACCCCGATGGCCGTGCCGGTGACACCCAGCGCGATGACCGCGATGCACAGCTGTCGTTGCGGCGCAAGCCGTTTCACCAGGCGGGCGGCCGAACCCCAGAAGTCACGGGAACGGGTTGCGGGGGCCTGCGGGTTGGCGGCCCGGGTGGCCGCGGGGGTCACGGCGTGCCCCCGACTCGACCGGATCGCACGGCGCCGACGGACTGCGAGTCGGCGAATTCGGCGTAGGCGGTGCAATCGGCCAGCAGCGATTCGTGAGTGCCGGCGCCCACCAGATTGCCGTTGTCGATCACGATCACCTGGTCGGCTGTGGACGCGATCGAAATCCGTTGTGTGACAACGATGACGGTGGCGTCCCGGGCAGCATCCCGTAGCGAGGCACGCACCCGCGCGTCGGTGCGCGCGTCGAGCGCGGCGAAGGAGTCGTCGAACAAATAGATGGCCGGGCGGCGGATGACCGCCCGGGCGATGGCGATTCGCTGCCGCTGCCCGCCGGAGAAATTGACGCCACCTTGGGCCACCCGCATCTGCAACCCGTCATCGTGGGCCCGCACGAAATCGTCGGCGCCGGCCACCCGCAACGCCTCCCACATCTGTTCGTCGGTAAGCACTTGGTGCGGGGCGGCGCCATAGCGCAGGTTGTCCGCGACCGTCCCGGAGAACAGGTAGCCGCGCTGGGGGACCAGTCCGATCGCCGACCACAGCCGCTCGGTCTGGTAATCGCGGACGTCGATGCCGTCGACCGAGACGGACCCGCCGGTCACGTCGTAGAGCCGGCAGATCAGCGACACCAGCGTCGACTTTCCCGAGCCGGTGCTGCCGACGACGGCGGTGGTGGTTCCGGGCAGCGCGGTCAGCGAAATGTCCTGCAGCACAGGGCGGTCGGCGCCCGGATAGGTGAATGTCGCGCCGTCCAGGCGCACCGCTCCGGTGATGGCGCCGCGCGGGGACCGCGGGTTCGGGGGATCGGTGACCGCCGGGCGGGTGGCGAGCACCTCGGTGATCCGCTCGGCGCACACCGAGGCGCGCGGCAACACCACCAGCGTCATCGTCGCCATCAGCACCGCCATCAGGATCTGGGTGAAGTACGCCAGGAAGGCGGTCAGCGAACCGACCTGCATCTGGCCGCGGTCGATGCGCAACCCACCGAACCAGATCAGCGCGACGCTGGACACGTTGATGGTCAGCGTGGTCACCGGCAGCATCAACGCTTGCCAGTTGCCCGCGGTCAGTGCGGTGTTCGACAGGGCGGTGTTGGCGCGGGCGAAGCGGTCACGTTCGAAACCTTCCCGCGCGAACGCGCGGACCACCCGGACGCCGGCCAGCTGGTCGCGCATCACCCGATTGATGCCGTCGATCAGGCCCTGCATGCGGCGGAACAGCGGCAGCATGTGCGACATCACCCAGTAGTTGGCCACCGCCATGATCGGCACGCTGACCAGCAGCAGCCACGTCAGCGCGGCCTCCTGGCGGATGGCCATGACGATCCCGCCGAGGCACATGATCGGGGCCGTCACCAGCACGGTGCCGCTGATCTGGACCAGGTACTGGATTTGCCGCACGTCATTGGTGCTGCGCGTGAGCAGCGTCGGCGCTCCGAACCGGGCGGTCTCGCGTTCGGAAAAGGTGGTGACGTGCTCGAACATGGCGGCGCGCAGGTCGCGGCCGAAGCCCATCCCGGTGCGCGAGCCGAAATAGATCGCCCCGATCGAGCACAGCACCTGCACCGCGGTGACCCCGAGCATGACCATGCCCAGCCGGACGATCGTGGTGGTGTCGCCCTTGGCGACGCCCTCGTCGATGATGGCGGCGTTGACGGTCGGCAGATATAGCGACGCGAGGTTGCCGATCAGCTGCAGCACCATCAGCACCGCCACCAGCCGTCGGTACGGCTGGATGTACTGGCGCAGCAGTGCCAGGAGCATGGGGTAACTGTCGCATACCGTCCCCGCCAACCGCCGGACGGTCAAGGTCGGCACCCCACTTGTTTGCGGCCCCGAAATACCTGCTCAGGCGCGTCGGTGGTTGACCCGCTGGGCTGCCGCTACAGTGCATCGTGTGGACCAGCAGCGGGCGGAACGGAAGCAGGGTAGCGGTGCGGCGTAGCACGAGGGCGCTGGCTCTCGTGGCGTCAGCATTGACGATCCTGATCCCCGCGGCTGCGGGCTGCTCCGATTCCGGCGGCAACAAACCGGGCGCGACGGCCTCGTCGACGCCGCAGAACGGCCAGGGCAACCACGGTGCGATGTTCCCGCAGTGCGGCGGCATCAGCGACCAGACCGTGGCGGAGCTCACCAAGGTCACCGGGTTGATCAACACCGCCCGCAACTCCGTCGGGTGCCAGTGGCTCGCCGGGGGCGGCATCCTGGGGCCGCACTTCTCCTTCTCCTGGTATCGCGGCAGCCCGATCGGTCGGGAGCGCAAGACCGAGGAACTTTCGCGTGCCAGCGTCGATGACATCAACATCGACGGCCACGGCGGTTTCATCGCCGTCGGCAACGAGCCCAATCTGGGCGACTCGCTGTGCGAGGTGGGCATCCAGTTCTCCGACGACTTCATCGAGTGGTCAATCAGTTTCAGCCAGAAGCCGTTCCCGCCGCCGTGCGACATCGCGAAGGAACTGGCTCGTCAGTCGATTGCGAATTCGAAATGATGGCCTCGACGCGCGCGGGATCGCGCGGCAGAATGAGCGCCCGCCTCGCCGTGGCCGTGCTGATCGCGGCGCTGTTGGTGGTGACGGGCTGTTCCCGCTCGATCGGGGGCAACGCGGTCAAGGCGGGTGGCAATGTGCCCCGCAACAACAACTCTCAGCAGCAGTATCCGAACCTGCTCAAGGAGTGTGAGGTCTTGACCAGCGACATCCTGGCCAAGACGGTGGGCGCCGACCCGCTCGACATCCAGAGCACATTCGTCGGCGCGATCTGCCGCTGGCAGGCGGCCAACCCGGCCGGCCTGATCGACATCACCCGGTTCTGGTTCGAGCAGGGCAGCCTGTCCAACGAACGCAAGGTCGCGGAGTTCTTGAAGTACAAGGTCGAGACGCGTTCGATCGCCGGCATCGACTCGATCGTGATGCGGCCCGACGACGCGAACGGCGCGTGCGGCGTGGCCAGCGATGCCGCCGGGGTGGTCGGCTGGTGGGTCAACCCGCAGGCGCCGGGCATCGACGCGTGCGGTCAGGCCATCAAGCTGATGGAGCTGACGCTGGCCACGAACTCCTGATCGGGCAATCGGACTAGCGCGGCACCTCGAAGCCGATCAGCGTGGCCACGCCGAGTTCCACGTCTTTCCACGCGCCCGGCACGGTGAGCACCGCGATCGCCGACGTGGGGAACTTGGCCGAAATCCTTTCGGCGGCACCGACGTTCGTGTTCCTCGCACCGCTGAGCCCCAGCGCCAGGGCCGACATCGTCGGTTCGTGCCCGATGACCAGCAGCGTGCCGACGGCGTCGTCCACCGTGTTGATCTCGTCGATCAACGTGCCGGGGGTGCTGGCGTAGAGGCGCTCGCTGTATCGCACCGGCGCGTCGATGCCGGTGTTGAGCAACGTCTCCCGGGTGCGTGTCGCCGTGGAACACAGCACGCCGTCGATGGGCGGCGCATTGGTGCGCATCCAGTCGCCGGCCAGTCCGGCTTGCCTGATTCCCCGCGGCGCCAACGGCCGGTCGTGGTCGGCGACGCCGGGCGGGTAATCGGACTTCGCGTGCCGCATCAACAGCAAGGTGCGCCGGCCAGTCACGAGCAATCAGATTAATCAGTGCGGCACGCGGTCGTCATCCCCGTCGCCGTCGCGCAGTTTTTCGGGGTGGTGGGAGGTGTGGGTTGGCAGACGACGGGGCCGAGCTCGGCTGCACCCGGTAGGCATAGCGGGGTGGAGATGGTCGGTCGACGGGCAGCACGGTCTCTGACGCCGACGGCCAGGACCGGCCGAGGGGACGAATCCTAATTCCTCTGCGAATATGTCCCGGGCGTTGTAGAACTTGGAATAGCAGTCACCCGCTCGAGGCACGCGCTGCCATTGCCGAAGCCAGAAGGCGTTACAGTGAAAGAGTCGTTGCGCACGGGAATTCGATTACTTGTGGCACCGGGAGTTACCTTCTGGGTGATCCTCAATTCGCCGGCAGCCTGGGCCGGGCCGGGCGGCAACCTTCCGGGCCCCGGCGTGTGCGACTATCCCGGTGTTGGCGGAAGTACCTTCGAGGCGGGAGCCACGACGTACTACTGCGATTTTCCTACCGAAGAGAACAGCACGCACTGGCACTGCGAATACGGCGGATGGAACATGGGCGGTCCAGGTGGCAACGCCCCCATCGGTGGAAGTTTCATGGGTTTCGGGTTGACCATTCCCGCAGGCGATTTCGGGGGTGCTTCCGGTAGCTGTTCATGGCGCTGGCCGGACAACACGATCGGCCCTGCACCGAATCCGCCGGGCGCGTGGAAGAACTATCTGGTGCCCAAGCCGCCACCGCCCGAACACCGGGCACCCCCGCCTCCATCGGCTGAGCCAGAGTCCGGGCCACCACCAACCATGAATCCGAATCCCGGCGATGAGCCACAGACGCCGGCCTACACCAACCCGGCGTTTCCGAATCCCGGCAGGCCGGTGAACCCGCCAAGTTAGCTTGGGTCGCAGCCATCTCCTACGTCGCTTTCCCCAAGCGTGCTGCAACGGCACCTTCACCGTGCCGATCTAAAGGCATTGCGGCAGTTCCCACGTACCGAGACTGACCGCACCGGCTTGTGCAGGTCTTCTGGTCTAGATTCACACTGGCGCAACTCATCTGCGGCACGGTCGCCAGGGTTTCTGACCGCGGCCTCGAGTCGGTGTCGGCCCGGATTCGACCCGCCGATCGACAACCCCAGGACCTGGCCGGATTTCTCACACCAAGACCTGCCGATCGAGGTCCCGCGTCTTGTCGGTGCGCAGACCTAAACTCGCGATGCCCCGGTAAACACGCACTTCGAAAGGGGGTCGCCGGCATGCGATTCCTGCACACCGCCGACTGGCAGCTGGGCATGACCCGGCACTTCCTCGCCGGTGACGCGCAGCCGCGCTATTCGGCGGCCCGCCGCGACGCGGTTGCCGGTCTGGGCGCGTTGGCGGCAGAGGTCGGCGCCGAGTTCGTCGTCGTGTCGGGCGACGTCTTCGAACACAATCAGCTTCCCCCAAAGGTCATCGGACAGTCCCTGGAAGCCATGCGCGCCATCGGGATTCCGGTCTACCTGTTGCCCGGAAACCACGATCCCTTAGACGCCTCGTCGGTGTACACCAGCGCGCTGTTCGCCGCCGAGCGCCCCGACAACGTGACGGTGCTCGACCAGGCCGGCCCGCATCGGGTGCGTCCCGGACTGGAGATCGTCGCCGCGCCGTGGCGATCGAAGGTGCCGACCACCGACCTGGTCGCCGACGTCCTCGACGAACTGCCCGCCGCCGCGGTCACCCGGATCCTGGTGGCGCACGGTGGGGTGGACATCCTGGATCCCGATCGGGACAAGCCCTCGCTGATCCGGCTCGCCACAGTCGACGACGCGCTGTCCCGCGGCGCGGTGCACTACGTGGCGCTGGGGGACAAGCACTCACTCACCCAGGTCGGCGGCAGCGGCCGGGTGTGGTACTCCGGCTCCCCGGAAGTCACCAATTTCGACGACGTGGAATCCGACCCAGGCCACGTCCTGATCGTCGACATCGACGAGGCCGACCCGCGGCGGGCGGTGTCCGTGACGCCGCGACGCGTCGGAAGCTGGCGGTTCGTCACCATGCACCGACAGGTCGACACCAGCCGAGACATCGCCGATCTCGACCTGAACCTCGACCTGATGACCGAGAAGGACCGGACCGTGGTGCGCCTGGCGCTGACCGGGTCGCTGACGGTCACCGACCGCGCCGCGCTGGACGCCTGCCTGGACAAATACGCACGGCTGTTCGCGTGGCTGGGCCTCTGGGAACGTCACACCGACCTGGCGGTGATCCCGGCCGACGGCGAATTCAGCGATCTCGGCATCGGAGGTTTCGCCGCCGCGGCGGTCGAAGAGCTGGTGGCGACGGCCCGCGAGGAGGACTCCGCGACCGCCGTCGACGCGCAGGCGGCGCTGGCGCTGTTGCTGCGCCTCACCGACCGGGGCGCGGCGTGAAGCTGCACCGGCTGATCCTGACCAACTACCGCGGGATTTCGCACCGGGAAATCGAATTCCCCGATCATGGGGTCGTGGTGGTGTGCGGCGCCAACGAAATCGGCAAGTCGTCGATGATCGAAGCCCTGGACCTGTTGTTGGAGGCCCGCGACCGCTCGACGAAGAAGGAAGTCAAACAGGTCAAGCCGACCCACAGCGACGTGGGCTCCGAGGTATCCGCCGAAATCAGTTGCGGTCCTTACCGATTCGTCTATCGTAAGCGTTTTCACAAGAAGTGCGAGACAGAGCTGACGGTGGTCCGGCCCTGCCGCGAACAACTGACCGGCGACGAAGCCCACGAACGGGTCCGGGCGATGCTGGCCGAGACGGTGGACAGCGACCTGTGGCACGCCCAGCGGGTGCTGCAGTCGGCGTCGACCGCCGCGGTCGATCTGTCCGGGTGCGACGCGCTCTCCCGCGCGCTCGATGTCGCCGCAGGCGATAGCGGCGGGCTGTGCGGCACCGAGCCATTGCTCATCGAACGCATCGACGCCGAATACGGGCGTTACTTCACCCCGACCGGACGCCCGACGGGGGAGTGGGCCGCCGCGATCACCCGGCTGGCCGACGCCGAGGCCGCGGTCGCCGAGTGCGCGGCGGCGGTCGCCGAGGTCGACGAGCGGGTGGCGCGCCACGCCGTGTTGACCCAGCAGGTCGCCGACTTCTCCCAGCGGCGGATCGCCGCCCGCCCCCGGGTGGCCGCGGCGCAGGA
>NZ_QMEV01000045.1 GCF_003284935.1 Mycobacterium colombiense | reverse complement strand
GTCCACCCGGGCGGTACCGACAGGCCGCCGACGGTGTTGGCCTCACCGAGCCCCGCTGACGCCAGAGTTCCGAATCCACCCGCCGGGTTCGTGATGACCGGGAATGGCGATGGCGGCACCGCGCCCGCCCCCGGCCAGGACTGCACACCGGCCCACCCGCTGACGATGTCATCGGTGTGGAAACCGGTCAGCGCGCCGGCAATGTTGAAGGGAAGAGTCGTCGCACCGAAGGGGGTTACCACGCCGAGTCCAGCGACGCTGGCGGGCCCGTTCAGAAAGACCGTGATCAGATCGCTCTCCACGCCCAGCACGTCCGTCACCGACGGGTCGACGGCAGTTGGCCCCACTGCGGTTCTGGTCAACATGTTGGGTACCGCCGAGAACGGTTGCTGGGCAACCGCGTTGCGTGTGCTCCCGGCGGCGGTGCCGGTGGCCTGCGCTACGGCTCCGGATTGGTCCGCCCCGGGGTTGGTGGTCTGATCCGGCTGGACGAACGGTGTCAGCGTGGTCGCCGACGCCGTGGAACCCGCGTAGCCGAACATCGCCGCGGTGTCACGCGCCCACATCTCCGCATACTCGGTCTCGGTGGTGGCGATCGCCGGCGTGTTCTGCCCGAGGAAGTTCGTCGCGACGAGGGACGCCAGCAGGGTGCGGTTCGCCGTGATCACCGGCGGCGGCACCGTCTGGGCGAAGGCCGTCTCGTAGGCGAACGCCGCGGCCCGGGCCTTGGTGGCGGTTTCTTCGGCCTGGGCGCCGGTGGTCCGCATCCACTCCAGATAGGGGGCGATCGCCGCGGTCATGGCCGCAGCCGACGGGCCGACCCACGGGCCGGAGGTCAGGGCGGTGATCTCGGCCTGGTAGGAGTCCGCCGTCGACTGCAGCGCGGCGGCCAATTCGTCCCAGGCCATGGCGGCGGCCAGCATTGGTCCCGACCCCGGACCGGCGTACATCCGCGCGGAGTTAACCTCCGGCGGTAGTACTGCGAAGTCCACGTTCTCCTCCGATCGCTCTCATGGCCGCGAGGGCATCGACGGCTCCGGTGCGCGTCGTATGGGGGTAGCCAGCCGAACAGCAAACAAATCGCAATCCTTCGGGCAGTGCCGGTACCGCGAAGAAAGGCGACCTAATGAGACCGTCCCGACTGCTGAGGGATCGGCCTCACACCGTCGCAAGCGCTCCCACCTCAACAAACAGGACGAAATTCTCGCTACAGGTTACTTGCACATGACACAAGGACTCACGAAGGGTTTGGCGCCTGGTCCGAGAAATCACGTCCAGCCGCCTTCAGGCGCCGCACAGCCATGATGGGTTGGGGGTTGTCGATGCCCCTGACTGCCATTGGCGGCACAGCCGGATTCATTCGCTGAACGAGAATGCCGTCCGCCGCCGCGATTCGGTATGCCGGTCCACTGGTTCCATCGGGATGTAGCAATACGACCGTTCCTCAGGAGCGTCGTCGGGATCGTGACCGGGTACGGTCTCTATCGAATTCCGTGGAAGCGTCTGGTTGAGCCGAAGCGGCTGCGGGCAGACTTGTAGCTGTCGTGCAGCGGTCGAGAAGTCAGAGCACCGCCAAGGGCCGCCAGGGGAACCGGCCCTCGAACCGAGGAAAGGGCTTGTTGTGATGAGAATCAGGACTCTGACGGCGGCTGTCGCGGCGTTGGCTGCGCTGGTCGGCGCCGGCGCATGTAGTAACTCCCACACTGACCAGGCAGGCGCCACAAAGGGCGCACCGACTTCAGCGTCGGCCCCCGACGGCCATAAGCAGGCTGATGTCGTGTTCGCGCAGCACATGATTCCGCATCATCAGCAGGCCATTGAGATGAGCGACATTGTGTTGGGCAAGCAAGGCATTGACGCCCGTGTCGTAGATCTAGCGAATCAGATCAAGGCAGCTCAAGGGCCAGAGATTGAACAAATGCAGACTTGGTTGGGTCAGTGGGGGACGCCGAGCCAGACCATGATGCCCACGCGGAGCGCGATGCCGGGTATGAGCGGGATGTCCGACGAGGACATGGCCGCGCTAAAGAACGCCCAGGGCGTGGAGGCCAGCAGGCTGTTCTTGACGCAGATGATCCAACATCATCGGGGCGCGATCGCCATGGCCCAGGACGAGGTCAATTCCGGCGGATATCCTGCGGCGACGGCGATGGCCCGCTCGATCATCGCCAGCCAGCAGCAGGAGATCGACACCATGCAGAAGCTGCTGGCCTCGCTGTAACTGTCAAGACGCCCGCGGGATCACCGGATGCCCGGCTGAAACCGGCGAAGCCGCAAGCTATTACTGACGACGAACCCCGAAGAGAGCGCCATCGCGGCGCCGGCCAGCATCGGATTGAGCAGCCCGGCGGCGGCAAGCGGCAGCGCGGCGACGTTATAGGCGAAGGCCCAGAACAGGTTTCCCTTGATCGTGGCCAACGTCTTGCGCGATAGCCGGATCGCATCCGGCACCGCGCGCAAGTCGCCGCGGACCAGAGTCAGGTCACTGGCCTCGATGGCGACATCGGTGCCGGTACCCATCGCCAGTCCGAGGTCGGCCTGGGCCAGCGCGGCAGCGTCGTTGACGCCGTCGCCGACCATGGCCACCACCTTGCCGTCGGCCTGCAGACGCTTGATGGTATCGACCTTGTCCTGGGGCAGCACCTCCGCGATCACGTGGTCGAGGCCGACCTGACGGGCGACCGTGTCAGCGGCGGCCTGGTTGTCGCCGGTGAGCATGATCGGTGTCAATCCAAGCGCGCGTAGTTGGCTGATGGCCTCGGCCGACGTCGGTTTGACCGCGTCGGCGACCACGAGCACGCCGCGTGGCCTGCCATCCCAGCCGACTGCGACGGCGGTTTTACCTTGCGACTCGGCCGCCCGCATGGACTCAGCGAGCTTCTCCGGCAGGTGCTGCGACCAGTCCGCCAGTAGCCGTTCGCGGCCTACCATCACCGCGTGGCCGTCGACCATACCTTGGACACCGAGCCCCTCGAGGTTGGTGAATTCTTCGACGGCCGGAAGGTCACCGAGCTTCTCGCGTGCGGCTTTGGCGATCGCGGTGGCGATGGGATGCTCGGAGGCAGCTTCCAGCGCGCCGGCCACCCGGAGCACCTGATCGGGTTGTCCGCCGTCGTCGGTGATCACATCGATCAGGGTCATCGCGCCAGCGGTTACCGTGCCGGTCTTGTCGAGGACGATGGTGTCGATGCGTCGCGTCGATTCCAGCACCTCGGGACCCTTGATAAGGATGCCGAGTTGGGCGCCGCGGCCGGTGCCGACCATCAGAGCGGTCGGCGTGGCCAGGCCCAGTGCGCAAGGGCAGGCGATGATCAACACCGCGACGGCGGCCGTGAACGCCGCGCCGATCGACCCGCCGACGACCATCCACAATCCCAGCGTCGCCACCGACAACACGATGACAATCGGCACGAAGATGGCCGAGATCTTGTCGGCGAGCCGCTGCGCGTTCGCCTTTCCGGTTTGCGCCTCCTCGACCAGCCTGGCCATCTGCGCTAGCTGGGTGTCGGAGCCGATCCGGTTGGCCCGCACCACGAGTCGGCCGCCGACATTGACGGTGGCCCCGACCACGTGGTCGTCGGGCCGAACCTCCACCGGCACCGATTCGCCGGTCAGCATCGATGCGTCCACCGCCGAAGCGCCCTCGACGACGACGCCGTCGGTGGCGATTTTCTCCCCTGGCCGCACCACAAACTCGTCGCCGACCGCGAGTTGTTCGATCGGAATGCGTTGCTCCACAACGCCTTTGCGCACCACGACATCCTTGGCGCCGAGGTCGAGCAGCGCGCGTAGCGCGGCGCCGGCCCTCCGCTTGGCTCGGGCCTCGAAGAACCGGCCTGCCAGGATAAAAGTTGTGACACCGGCGGCGGCCTCGAGATAGATGTTCCCGGTACCGTCGGTACGCGTGACGGTCAACTCGAACGCGTGCCTCATGCCAGGCATACCGGCGGTGCCCCAGAACAGCGCATAGACGGACCAGCCCAACGCGGCGAGCGTCCCCATCGAGATCAGCGTGTCCATGGTCGCGGTGCGGTGGCGCAGGTTGGCCCACGCGGCCCGATGGAACGGCCACGCCCCCCACACCACCACCGGAGCGGCAAGCGTCAGCGACAGCCATTGCCAGTTGGCGAACTGGAGCGGCGGGATCATGGCCATCACGATCACCGGCACCGTCAGCACCAGCGAAACCAGGAGCCGCTGCCGTAGCGATGCTGTGGGGTCGCCGTCGGGCTGCCCGTTCAGGTCACCATCGGCCGGCTTCGGCTGGGGAAGCGCCGCCGAGTAGCCGGCGTCCGCGACCGCGGCCACCAGCTGATCGGGCGAGACATCTCCGACGTAGGCCACGCTGGCCCTTTCCGTTGCGTAGTTGACCGTCGCGGTGACGCCGTCAAGCTTGTTGAGCTTCTTCTCAATGCGGGCCGCGCACGACGCGCAGGTCATGCCGTCGATCAGCAGCTCGACGTGGCCGTTGGGTGTTGTCTCGATGACGGGACGCACGATGCTCTCCTTTAGGGGCCCGGCCTGCTAGCGGGCCGGCGGACCGTTCGACGGGGGTCGCACACAGTTGAGGGTTTGCTTCAGCCGGCGAGCTGGTATCCGGCCTCTTCGACGGCGGCCTTGAGCGCGTCGTTGTCGACTGGGTTGTCGCTCTCCACGGTGACCATGCCAGTTGACAAATCGACGTCGACTGCGGTGACGCCGGCGATGCTGCCGACCTCATCGTGTACTGAGGATGCGCAATGGGCGCAGGTCATTCCCGCAACCCTGACTGTGACGGTGCTCATGTCGGCTCCTTTCACGTCGACAGGCGTTTCAATCCACACTATACCCCCATAGGGTATCTGTCCAGGTGTCAACACCCCGAACGAACGCGCTGCCGAGCTCACGGGGACGAAGGTTCATTTGGCATAACCACATTTCGCCGAAAATATTGCCCCGATCGAAAGATGGCACGGACCAACAACGGCTGGTTGACGGCCTCACTGCGAAGCGAAGTGCCCATTTCTCGAGTCGCATCGGGCCGGCATGCAGTCCGGCGGCCGAAGCGACGCGACGCACAGGATTTAGTTCCTGGTCAGGGTGCAGCTCGCGGTCCGCCCAACTGCGTCAGAACGTCTGCAAGGGATGCCCCTCCGAGAAGGTCCGAGACCTCTAGATCGTGATTGAATTCGGCCTTCACACGGCGGCGTAACTCCAGTGCCTGCAGGGAATCCAGGCCGATCGCGACCATGGGGGCGGTGGTGTCAATCGTCTCGGCGCGGTCGACACCGATGGCTTCGGCCAGCAGGTTTACTAACCGTCGGGGTAGACCTGTCTCCTCGACGGGCGCTGGAGCTTCGACGATAGAAGTTGCCGCGGCGGGCGAGGTCAGCTGGGACAACAGCGGGCCGTAGCCGTAGACCTCCAGGACTGATCGTGCGCGAGCGAAATCGAATGCCGCGACGATGGCATTTCCAGGAAGTCGGCGCATTCCCAAAGCGATTGCGCCGGCAGGAGACATCGGGACGACGCCGATGGCAGCCAGCTGCGCCATGCTGGCGTCATCGAGATCAAAATGGACGGTCCACTGTCCCCACTGCACGGACACGCAGTCCAAACCCTCGGCTCGGAGTCGGTGCGCCGTAGCGTCGAGCATCCGATTGGCCGCCGCGTAGACGACCTGTCCCCGGCCGCCGATCGTCGCCCTGGCCGAGGAGCATAGGACTACCCGACAGTTGTCCGTCCTGGGGAACGTCCCTAATATGCGGCAGATGCCAACAACTTTGGCGCGTAACGCCTGGTCGACTTTCTCGGCGGTGATGTCCTGGAATTCGACAGCCGAATACTCTACGGCGGCGTGGATGATCAGATCTGCAGGCACGCTTTGGTTTTCGGCAGCCAGTCGTGAGACCGCTGCTTGGTCGCCCACGTCGCACCTAGTGACATGGATCGGCGTCGCTGCGGCCGAACGAATGCGCTGCAGTCGGTCTGCGACGGCAGCCGTCTCGCCCGATCTGCTTACCAACGTGATTCGCTGCGCGCCGCAGTGCGCGAAGTGCTCGCAGAATTCGAGCCCGAGATTTCCTGTTCCCCCGATGATGAGCACATGCTCAGGGGGTGCTGTGTCGCAGTCGCCGGCGGACGTGTCGCTCTCGGCGATGCGCTTGGCGTAGAGGCCGCCGTTGCGGAATGCCACCTCGGATTCTTCAGCCGTGTGCAGCGCCATGAGGATTGCGTGTGCTGAGTCTGACGCCGTCAGTCCGCGCGGCAGATCGAGGTGCCGGAATCCGATGCCTGGATAGTCGGCGCCTATGCTGCGAAACCCTGCGCTGGCTGCTGCGTGAACCGGATCCGGTGGCGCGTCGTCTGCAACAACCGCCTCACCGCCGACTGTTACGAGCCAGCAGTCGGTGACCGCGTCGTGTATCCCCGGCCACCAGCTGCGGTCGGCAAAGAATGTCGCGACCTCGGCTGCGGCGGCGGCGTCGTCCAGTTCGGGCGATTGCGGAACCAGGATGACGAGCGTATTGAGATCGCCACTGGCGGCGCTGTTTTCGGTGTTGATCATGCGACCCGTGGCGCCGATCTCTTCGGCCACGACGCATAAGGTGGTGGCCAGGTCCCCGCAGGCTCCGGTGTGATCCACGAGTCCGAGGGCGCGCGGCGGCATCAGTGAGCGCTGCGACAGCCGGACCCATTCCTCGACGAGGAGGCGCGCGGGTGTGGTTTCGGCGATCCGATCGCGCGCCGAATCGGCCACTGCGGCAACGGGTGTGACAGCGGATGGTTGACGGGCACGCACGGGCAGAACCTCGTTATAGGGCAGCCACAGCCGGGTCTCGTTCATCCGGGTGTTGGGGAAATCGCGTAACGGCAGCCGGACGTGGCCGTCAGATTCGGTGCGCAGGCACTCCCACGAATAGTCGAGGTCGTGTACTGCCACCTGCGCGAGGCCGCGGGTGAACTCGCCCAAATCGGTGGCGGTTCGTTCCGACGTGCCGACCACCACCGCCTCGCGTTCGTCCGCCTGGACAGCGAGATTCTCGTGAATCGCCAACTGCAGCGTCGGATGTTCGGCCAGTTCGACGAAAGTGTCGATGCCGTGCCGCACCGCGGTCGCAATCGCTTTGTCGAAGCGAACGGTGTTGCGCAGGTTCCAGAACCAATATTCGTCGACCGGCAGCTCAGGCATGATGGGGCCGCCGAGAGTGCCTCCGAGGCAGTCGATGTCGGTGTCGAGGAACTGCGGATTTTGCAGTTGGCGCTGCATGGACGCACGTACCGAAGCGGCGAGCTCATTGATCAAGCTGCTGTGCGCGGGATACTGCACGCGAATGACGCGCGCGAACGTGCCGCGCTCGGTCAACGTGTCCACGATGCCCTGCACCGTCTCTTGATCACCTGAAATGCCCACCATGCTCGGGGAATTCACCACCGAGAGCTGGGCCCAGCCCGAGCAACGCGCGAGTAAGTCCTCGCAGGTGTCACGGTCGGTGGCGACAACGGCCATGGCGTAATCACCGGAGGCGAACTCGTCGGCGGCACGTGCGCGGAGCCCGACGACGAGCGCGGCATCTGCCAAAGTGGTCATCCCGGATACGTAGGCCGCGGCGATCTCGCCTTGGCTGTGCCCGATGGTGACGTGGGGCGCAACGCCGAATGATCGCCACATCGCGGCCAGGCCGGCCATCTGTGTGAACAACGCGGGCTGGACGACGCCCGAACTGTCTTCGGCAGGAAAGTTGTCGTCGAGAAGGTATTTCAGCGGTGACTCGCCGAACTGCGTCTGGAATGCCTCGGCACAGCGATCTGCCTCGATTCGGAATGCCGGTATCGCTTCGTAAAAGAGCCGCCCCATCCCCGGTCGTTGGCCTCCCTGCCCGGGAAAAACATAGGCGAGCCGGCGGGTGCTGGCGGGTGTATTGGTGCGCACCAACGAAGGATGTTCGTGTTCATCGATAACCGCGTGCAGGGCGCTGATCAACTCGTCGCGCTGGGTCACCATGGCTAGGGCTTGGTGCCGGCGCGCGATCCGCGTCCGAAACAGCATTTCGGCGATCCGGTCGGGTGTCACCTCGGGATGGTCTGCGGCATAAGAAAGGAGGGCGACAGCCTCATCCCGCAGTAGTTCGCGCGTTTCGGCCGATAACAGGACGGGAATGGTGTCGTTCGGAAGCCGGTAGGTAAGAGGTGCCACTATTCACTCCAGGGAACTTGCGGGCATCGCGATGATCGCATGCGCGTTGGCGCCACCGGCGCCGAACGATGAGACCGCGCCGTAGCGGACGCCGCCTATGGGCTCCCACTGGTGCAGTTTTGTCGCCAATCGCAGGCCCGTCAGGTCCCAGTCCACCGTCTCGGTGGGGTTGTCCGAGAAGAGCGTTGGTGGGATCTGACCGTGCTGGCCGGCGAGTAACAGTTTGATCAGTCCGAGGATTCCGGATGCCGCTTGTGCGTGCCCGGCGTTCGACTTCAACGAGCCCAGCCGCGCCTTGGATCCCGCCGCGCCGTAGGTCTTGAAAAGGGCCAGCAATTCCACCGGGTCGCCCGCGCGGGTCGCGGTGCCGTGCCCTTCAATCATTCCGACTTCGGCCGGATCGATCCCCGACGCGTCAATTGTCTTGCGGATGAGCTGCTCTTGCGCGCGCACCCGGGGTACGAGGATCGGCTTGCCTTTGCCGTTGTGGTTGGTGCGGACGGCCAGGATGCGTCCATAGATCCGGTGTCCCAGTCGGCGTGCGCGGGATTCAGGTTCGACAACGACCATCCCCGCGCCTTCCCCCCACACGGTGCCGCTGGCGTCCTCCGAGTAGGCGCGGCAATGCCCGTCAGTGGAAAGCGCATTGAGCCTTGCGAATTCGTAGAAAGCTCCCGGTGACCCCATGACGCACGCCGCGCCGGCAAGCGCCCATTCGCATTCGCCCGTCCGCACCGCCGTCGCGGCCAGGTGCAGTGCGGTCAACGACGACGCACACGCCGAATCGATACACATCGATGGCCCGGACAGTCCAAGGCAGTGCGAGATACGCCCGGCGGCCCCCAGCTGGCCTAGGCTGGCGATCCGATGCCCGCTGTGGGCATCGGCTAAGGCCGCACGCGGGCCGTACTCCATCGGGGACATCCCGACGAAACAGCCGACGTCGGCGCCGTCGAGCGCGCCGGGGTTTATCCCCGAATTCTCCAGTGCCTTCCACGCCACACGCATCGCCACCCGTTGCTGGGGCTGCATCACGAGGGCCTCGCGATGCGTGATACCGAAAAAAGGAGGGTCGAATGTTGTTGCGCCGTCCAGGAACCCGCCCGCGTCGAAAACCGGCCCCCAGCCGTCTAGCTCGGATACCGACAGGAGATCGTCGATCGGCCAGCCGCGGTCGCGTGGAAAGGGGGCAATCAGTTCCCTGGCTTCGGCAAGCGCGGACCACAAGGCTGCGGGACTGTCGATTCCCCCGGGCGCCTCGACGGCCATTCCGGAAATGACGATTGGGTCGTCGCTGCTCACGCCGTCTGCTCGCGGTGCGCACTAGACGCCAACAACTCCGCGACGGCGCCTATGTGCGATTCCAGGTAGAAGTGTCCGCCGTCGAACATCGTGACCTTGAGGGTGTCGGTATGTTTGCCCCACCCGTACAGATCGCCCAACGTTATATACGGGTCTTGATTACCGCCCATCGCATGTACCGGAGCCGCTACCTTGATGTCGTCGGCGCAGGAGTAGGCGTCAAAGGCATTGTAGTCGGCTTTAATTACCGGAAGCGCCCGTCTCATGATTTCGCGGTCGGTGAACACATCCGTGCTGGTTCCCTCCAGCGCCGCTAGATGGTTGAGGATCCCCTCGTCATCCTTGGGATGCGGTGGCTTGGCCGCGGCGCGGTAAGGGGCAACCGCCGCGGAGACGTTCAACTGGCGCACATCGATTCCGCTGGCTTCGGCGATACGGACAAACTCGAACGCGACCAACGCCCCCATGCTGTGCCCAAACGTGACGATTGGGATCCCGCGATTGTGCTCTGACGTCCAGAATTCGCCGAACGCTCCAGCGGCGATGTCGGGGAGTGATTGCAACGACGCTTCAGCCGCCCGGTCCTGTCGTCCCGGGTACTGGAAAATAATGACCTTGAATGTCGTGCGCAGTGCTTTCGAAAATTCGCGGTAGGCCGACGCGCCAGCCCCAGCATGCGGAAAAATCAGCAACGGAACGCTTTCGGGCAAATCCGGTTCGTGGAACTGTCTGATCCACCCCAGTGTGCGCGGCATGCAACGCTACCTTTCGCTTCGTGTCGCTGTATGCGCCTCGAGGAGCCCGCGCGGCGGCACAACCACCGCATGCGTCATTAACTTAGCGTAGGCTAACATAAGCTCCTCGCCTTCGGGGGATCGCACCGGCCCGCCGTCCGGGTTTGGGGCGGCGCTTGGTCGGCCCTATCGGTCACGGATCATGAGGGCGGCGCGCTTGTTTGGCAGATCGAGGTCCGTGATGCGCTGAAACCCGGCGTGGTCGAGCACCCGGAGCACCCGCACATTGTCAACGTCGGGCTCGGCGACCACCCGTGCGGCCAGCGGATCCGCCTCCAGTTGCCATGACGAGACCGTGCGTAGCAGGTCCACCGCCAGCCGCCGTCCGCGGCACTCGGGTGGACCCAGCAGCATGTGCACGCCTGCGTCGTGCTCGCGGGCGGGGTAGTAGTCGGACAGCGGATCAAGATCGGCGCGGTAAAGCTCCCAGTAACTCATCGGGACGCTATCCAACAGACCCAGGTACGGAACCGAGTGTGCGCTGGAGTGCTGTTGATGCAGATAGGACGCAATCCGGACGCGGGACCACGGCTTCCGCCAGAATCGCGCCACCTCGGGGTCGTTCATCCAGCAATGCATCAGGTCGAGGTCGCCGTCGGGGTCCAGCCGGCGCAGCGAGAATTCGCCCGCGAACACTTCATGATCAACCGCGGCGCGGCATTGCTGCAGATCTTGCATCTGCACCCGTGTACCTCCCGACCAAAGGGGCCCTGTAGTGCGCGACGAGCACATAAAGCGATGGGCGATCCGATCTCGTCGCCGCGGCAGGCGCACGAGCCCTGTAACTTAGTGAAGGCTAACATAAGCCCGCAGTCGCGGTAGGGTGCCGGCGACGAAGGGATCGTTACTGCGTGTCGTGTCGTTCGGGTTCCGGATCTGGGGTGTAGGACGCCCCATGCTCGGACCGATCCGGCGAACTGAATAACGGGAGTGAGGCGAGCCATGGCCGACGACGTCAAGACTTTGGAGCAACGTCGCCTGGAACTGCTACGTAGGCGCATCGCCGAACGCGGTCTGGCGGCGCGGGAGTCGGTCGAGCTGGTGCGGATCTGTGCGGGAGAACGTTACCGTCTGTCGCCCGGCCAGCGGCGGATGTGGTTCCTGCAGGCCATGGACACAAGCGACGTTACGCTGAACATTTGCGTCGCCTACCGGCTCACGGGCGCCCTGGACGAGGCACGCTTGCGCGCCGCCTTCAATCAGGTCGTTGCCCGGCACGCGATCCTGCGTACCACCTACGCGGTGGACACCGAGGGTGAGCCTTATCAAGTGTTTTCCGATGGCGTTGAGATCGGTTGGCGAACAGATGATTTGACCCATCTTTCAGAGGAGGACCGCGATCGCCGGGTCCAGGCGCTGGCACGAGACGAGTTCGGCCGGTCATTCGACCTCACCGAGGAGCTTACGCTGCGGACAACCCTGATCCGCTCCGGCCCAGACGAATTCGTGCTGTTCTTCGTCGTACACCACATTTGTTGGGATGACGATTCCTGGGCTGTCTTCTTCGGCGAGCTGAGCGCTGCCTATAACGGTCTTCAGTTGAATAGCCGTGCGCCACAGTTCGTTTCGGTCGCGGTGCTAGGTAATGAGGCGGAACCCGCGAGTGCCGACGTCGGTTACTGGGCGGACACTTTGCGGCCGTCACCGGATCCGCTGGAGCTTCCCGGTGCGGCTGCCGTGCATCCGTCCAGGCAGGCCGATCGTCGGGCTCGCGCCCTTCCCGCCGGCTTGTTCGGCAGGGTCGAGGATTTTGCCCGAGACCGCTCCGCTTCACCATTTATGGTGTTGTTGGCGGCCTTTGGCGTGCTGATACGCCGCTATACCGGCGCAGCAGATTTTGTGATCTCCGTGCCGGTCACCGGACGCAGCGCCCCGGCCGAGGGGGCGATCGGGTACTTCGGCAACACGCTGTTGCTGCGGATCGTCGTTCGACCGCACGACACGTTCACCTCGTTCGTCGACGCGGTACGCGAAACCTGTTTTGCCGGGTTCGCCCACCAGTCCGTTGGCATCGATCGAGTGGTGCGCGAAGCCAACCCGGAGCGGGCAATGGGGCACGATGGCATGGACCAGCTGGTCCGCTTGGGTTTCAGCATGCGCAACAGCGCAAGTGGATTGATACTGGACGGTGTCACGGTAGGACAACTCGAATTGGGCGCGGTAGCCGCCCAGCTTCCGTTGGCCTTGACGGTTGTGCTCGACCCAAAGGGAGTATCGGTCGAGCTCGAGCACCAGACCGACGTGTTGAGCTCGGCACTCGTTGATCAGATGCTGACCCATTATCTGCAGCTGTTGAACAACGCCCTGGCCGAACCCGAACGTCGCCTAACCAAATTGGACCTGCTCGGCGCCGGCGAGCGGGAAGCCGTCCTGGCGCAGTCGCACGGGGAAGTTGTCGCCACGCCGGCCACCACGATGGTCGCGATGCTTGAAACAGCCGCGGCCGTCGCTCCCGACGCGGTCGCGCTAGTTTCCGACGCGGGTGAAGTCACCTATGCCGACCTGCATGCTCGCGCGAATCGTTTGGCGCGCTGGCTTATCGGACGAGGCTTCGGTGCCGAGGACGTCATCGGGCTGCGCATGACCACGTCGATAGAGTTCATCGTCGCGCTGCTCGCCGTGCTGAAAGCCGGTGCGGCCTACCTGCCGATCGACCCCGCCTATCCCGACGACCGCATCCAATACCTTGTCACGGATGCCCGACCCCAGACGGTTATCGGGCGACAGGAACTCGACGCCGCCGAAGACGCCGCCGCACAGTTGTCGGACGCCGCGCTCACCGATGCCGACCGGCTACGTCCGTTGCGTCCCGACCACTTGGCTTACGTCATCTACACTTCCGGTTCCACCGGGCGGCCCAAGGGCGTGGCTGTCTCGCACCGCGCGATCGCCGAGCACGTGGATGGTTTCATTGCCGAGTGGAGCGTGACCGGAGAAGACCGGTGGCTGCAATCGTCGTCGGTGAGCTTCGATGCTTCACTGGCAGACATCTTCATCCCGTTGTCGCTTGGCGCACAGCTGATCGTGCCCAGGCCCGAGGCCTTCGGTGACATCGATTACGTTGCCGAGCTGATCAATCGCCGCGGCGTCACCGTGCTCCACATGGTGCCCTCCATGCTGAGCACCCTGCTAATGCTGCCGCAGGCCAGCCAATGGCGGCAGTTGCGTCATGTGCCGGTGGGCGGAGAAGCGCTTCCCACTGAGGTAGCCGACAAATTCGCCAGCTACTTCGACGCGGAGCTACGCAATCACTATGGCCCGACCGAGGCCGTCGTGTGCTCGACACACAAGCGGGTCGCGGGGTCGCAGGGCGCGCGCGTAGTGCCGATCGGCGTGCCGAACCGCAACGTCTACGCCTACGTGCTCGACGAGCAGTTGCAACCGGTGCCCGCGGAGGTCGTCGGTGAGCTGTACCTCGGTGGCATTCAGTTGGCGCGTGGGTATCTCGGTCGTCCCGGGCTGACCGCGCAGCGATTCATCGCCGACCCTTTCAATCCCGGCATGAGGCTGTATCGATCCGGAGACCTGGTCCGCCGCAACATCTCTGGCGACCTGGAATTCGTCGGCCGAGCCGACGAGCAGGTCAAGATTCGTGGCTTCCGCATCGAGCTCGGCGAGGTCGAGTCCGTCATCAAAACGCATCCAGCGGTGCGGCACTGCCTCGTCGCCGTGGAAGACACCGAGGCTGGGCCCATGCTGGCCGCGTACCTGGTGCCAGCGGCTGATGAACACCTCTCCGCCGACTTAGATCTCGATGAGATACGCGCACATGCCGCCTCGGCGCTGCCTGAATACATGGTGCCCAGCGCATTTGCAGTTATCCATGAGATCCCGCTGACTGTGAGCGGCAAACTGGACAAACGGGCACTGCCCGCACCTACGCCTATCGCTGTGCGCCGCTACCGTGAGCCGGCGACCGAGACCGAGCGCCGGATGTGCTCGATTTTCGCCGAACTGTTCGGCTGGGAGCGTGTGGGTGCTGAGGACTCATTCTTCGGGCTGGGTGGCCATTCCCTGCTGGCGGCTCGGCTGGTCGCGCAGATCCGTGCCGAATTCGGCATAGAGCTGACCGTTCGCGCCGTGTTCGATACGCCCACCCCGGCCGGATTGGCGGCTGCGCTGGTCGAGCAGTTCCGTGCCGAGTTCGACATCGACCTTGACGCGATGGACGCCGAGGACACTTTCGACGACGCAACGTCGGCTTGGCAATCGAGCCGCCCAGAACTCGTCGAATCGGTTCGCCCGGAGCGGCTCCCGTTGTCCTACTCGCAGCTCGCCGCGTGGTTCCAGTATCGGATGGAAGGGGCGGGGGACGGCTTTAACATGCCCTTTGCGCTTCGCTTCGACGGTCCCCTGGACATCGTCGCCCTCACCGAGGCGGTCAACGACGTCGTTAAGCGCCACGACGCCCTGCGCACGAACTTCGATGAGCACGAAGGCGTTCCGTATCAAATCGTGCACCCGATCTTGCAGTTGGAACTAAAAGTCCGGGAGGTCACCCCGGACGGCTTCGATGACGCGGTGGCGCAGCAGCGCCGGCACGTGTTTACGCCCGAGTCGGGGCCGTTGATTACGGTCACCCTGTTGGCGCTCGGCACGGATACGCATGTGCTGTTGGTGGTCGTTCACCACATCGTCAGCGATCACGCCTCTCTGGGGATCTTCTTTGACGACCTCGTCACCGCCTACCGCGCGCGGCACCAAGGGCAGGCGCCGCAGTGGACCACATCGCCGATCCAATTCGTGGACTACGCGCTGTGGCAACGAGACGCATTCGCTTCCCTATGGGGACAGGCTGAGCTGGCGTATTGGCGTGACGCCCTCGCTGGGTTGCCCGACGAGGTCTCGGTTGCCCACGATTATTCCCGCCCGCCGGCGCTCGGAAAGCGTGGGGAGGTGGTGACTTTCACCGTGCCCGCCACCCGCCGGGCGTCCTTAACACAGCTCGCCGAGCAAAATGGCGCCAGCGAGTTCATGGTTTACCAGGCCGCCCTGGCGGTAGTGCTGCACAAGCTCGGCGGAGGGACGGACATTCCGCTCGGCAGCCCGGTCGCGTCCCGTGTCGAACCGATCACGGCTAATCTGATCGGCTTGTTCGCCAACGTGGTGGTGCTGCGCAACGATCTGTCCGGTGATCCAAGCCTGCGCACCATGCTCACCCGTAGCCGCCACACGGTGCTCGACGCATTCGCACACCAAGAGCTGCCCATCGAACGTCTGGTTGAGGCTCTCAACCCACCGCGCTCACGGTCCCGAAACCCGCTGTTTCAGAACATGATCCACTTTCGCGGAGAGGATTGGGCGCTGATACCGCGCCCTCTCACCGAGACCGGCGGCACCACGGTCGTACCGCTTCCGATGGACTTCGAGGTCTCACTACTGGATCTGGACGTGGGCATGAGCGTGACGCCGGCCGGTGAACTCGACGTGCGCGTCGTCGCCAATGCCGATCTCTACGAACCTGCGTCGGTTGCCCTTATCGCCGCCGCTCTGAACGCAGCACTCGATGCGTTCGCGACGGCGCCGGACCGTCCCGTGTCCAGCCTGGAGTTGCTTCCCACGGATGATTTGGAGAAACTTTTCGCCCCGCCGGCCCCGCCCATCGCTGCGCCCTCGAAACCGGCCACCGCAGGCTCGGTGGAAACCGAGCGGATCCTCATCACCTTGCTAGAGGAATTGCTCGACGTCACCGGTCTCGATCGCGACGACAACTTCTTCGCGCTCGGCGGTGACAGCATCATCTCCATTAAATGGTCGGCGCAGGCCACCGCGCAGGGACTGGCCTTCACCCCGGGAATGGTGTTCGAGTACATGACCATCGGCGAGCTGGCCGCGGCGGTCGACGCGGCAGCGGGTCAGCCGGCGGCCGAGACGGATTCGCCGCCGAAGCAGGAATATACGCCGATGAGCGCGTCGGGCCTGACCCCCGATGCGTTGGCGCAACTCAACGCATCCTGGCTCAACCAGTCGTGACGGCACCCGTGAGGTATTTGTGACCACAGCTCCGCCGCAGATCGAGGACGTGCTCGCTCTCAGCCCTTTGCAGGAAGGGCTGTTTGCGTTATACCGATTGGCGCAGGACAGTATCGACCTTTACAGCATGCAGTTCGTCGTCGATGTCGACGGACCAGTCGATCTCGAGCTGCTCCGCCGCAGCGCTCAAGCCATGCTGGTCCGACACCCGAATCTGCGCGCCGCCTTCTGGGATCGTGATGTACCGAAGCCCGTGCAGATCGTGCCCATGCAGGCCGAGCTGCCCTGGTCCGAACGGTTCGCACCGCCAACGGAATTCGATGCCATTGCACGATCGGAGCGGCGCCGCCCGTTCGATCTGAGTCGTGGACCGGCATTGCGGGTTGTGGTGCTTGGCACTCCCGGCGAGACCAGGCGCCGGATGATTTTCACCGCCCACCATATTCTGGTTGACGGCTGGTCTCTCGCCGTGTTCTTCACCGAGATGCTCACCGTGTATCGGGCGGGAGGATCGACCGACGGGCTACCGAGCCCGCGCCCCTACCGTGACTACATCGTCTGGCTTGCCCAGCAGGACAGGGCGGCCGCGACCGCTCAGTGGATGACGTATCTGCAGGGTGTGTCCGGCCCGCTCATGGTGGCGGATGGGACCGTCGCCGCGGGCGAGGGCGTGCCGGAAAAGACCGAATTGCTGTTGCCTGCGGCCGATACGGTGCGGCTGCGACAGTGGGCGGGTCGCAACGGTCTTACCCTCAACACCGCGGTGCTATTCGCGTGGGCGGTTGTGCTCAGCAGGCTCACCGACCGTCGCGATGTCGTTTTCGGCACCATCGTGTCCGGCCGGCCGGAAAACCTGCCCGGCGTGGAAACCATGGTCGGACTGTTCATTAACGCCGTGCCGGTGGTGCACCAGGTGAGCACCGCCGACTCGGTGGTGGAGCAATGCGCCCGCTTGCAGCGCGAGTCGTCGGCGATGCGCGACATCGGTTATCTCAGCCTGTCGGAAATCCAGCGTGAGCATGGCCGGGGAACCCTATTTGATTCGCTATTCGTCTTCGAGAACGCACCGATCGAGGACGCCATCCGGACGGTGACCACACCAGACGGAGCCCGGTTCAGTCCGGTAGAGATGGAGAGTCTCACGCACTACCCGTTGACTGTGGTCTCGCACATGCGAGACGACGCGCTGTTGGTACTGGTCGAGGCGATTCCCGAGGCACTTCCGCATCTTCGGCCCTCCCAGATCGGCGAGCGCTTGCTCGCCGTGCTGCGCCAACTCCCCGATATTGGCGACGACACCCCCGACACGCTGGATATCCTCACCACGGCGGAGCGCGCCGAGTTCGAAGGACTTGCGACGCGGCCGCTACCCACTGCGGAGAGCACCTCGGTGTGGGAGACATTCGAGCGGCAGGTCCACGCCACACCGCATGCCGTCGCCCTAACTACCGGCGGTGGTGACTGCTATACCTATGCCGAACTACACGCGCACGCTTGCCGGCTCGCGGGGGAGTTGGCCGAACGGGGCATAGGACCGGAAAAAGTCGTTGCGCTGGTGCTGCCGCGCTCGACGAATTCCATCGTCGCCATCCTGGCCGTACTCGCCGCCGGTGGCGCCTATCTGCCGGTCGATATCACGTTGCCGAACGCTCGTATCGAATCTATTTTGCGGCAAGCAAATCCGGTACTCGCCATCGCCGAAGCCGGCTACACGGAGTTGGTAAGCGGCCGGGTCAACACAGTGGTGATCGACGAACCCGCTGCCGCCGGCCGCATCTCGCAACGCGCAGCCGCCAGCTTGGCGGTTCGCCGGCACCCCGAGCACAGCGCGTACGTCATCTTCACCTCGGGCTCGACCGGTGAACCCAAGGGCGTCATCGGCACCAATGCCGCTTTACTCAGCTATTTCGCTGACCACCGCGACCGTGTCTACCGGGCGGCTTCGGCACGCCTGGGCCGCCCGCTGCGGATCGCCCACGCCTGGTCCCTGAGCTTTGACGCCTCTTGGCAGCCCATGGTGGGCCTACTCGACGGGCATGCGATCCACCTGTTCGACGCCGAGGAGATGCGCGACGCAGACCGGCTGGTGCAAGGGATGGCCGCCAACCAGATCGACATGATCGACACCACCCCGTCGATGTTTCTGCAACTGCGTGCCGCGGGACTTTTGGACCACTCTCTTTCGGTGCTGGCCCTCGGCGGTGAAGCAATCGATACCGCGCTGTGGGAGCAATTGCGCGCTCCGTCGCCAACCGCGGTCTACAACTGCTATGGCCCCACCGAAACGACGGTCGAAGCGGTGGTGGCACCGGTCACGGAATACCAAAAGCCGACGATCGGCACCGCGAACGCTGGAACCGTCGGTTACGTCCTGGATTCGGCGTTGCGGATGGTGCCGGACGGTGTGGTAGGCGAGCTCTATCTGTCCGGGGCGCAGCTGGCCCGTGGCTATGTCGGCAGGTCTGCGATGACCGCGGCTCGCTTCGTGGCGGACCCGCTGCGTCCCGGCCAACGCATGTACCGCACCGGTGACCTGGTACGTCGCCTGCCGCACGGTGGATACTCCTATGTGGGACGCTGCGACTGCCAGGTCAAGATCCGTGGCTACCGCGTGGAGATCGGTGAGATCGAGGCGGCCCTGCGCGGTCAGCCGCAGGTGTGCGATGCCGCGGTTTCCGTTCTGCGTCGCGAGACCGGCGCAATTCTGGTGGGTTTTGTTGTGTGGCAGGAGGATGTGGCTGCCGACCTGATACAGCTGCGTACCGCGCTCACCGAACGGCTGCCGCCTTACATGGTTCCCGCCCGAATCGTGGCGATACCTCAGCTGCCGGTGAATGCGAACGGCAAGCTGGATGGCCGTGCATTGGACCGGCTTGCCGAGGATGCGCTCTTGCGTGTCACTGAAGGCGGGGCGGCATCGGCGTCCACCGACACCGAACGATCGCTGTGCAAAATATTCGAGGAACAGTTCAACGGCGTAGTGCCACACGTCGACGACGACGTCTTCTCGCTCGGGTTAGACAGCATCGTGGCGATTTCGTTGGTCCATAAGGCGCGGCGGCACGGCCTGTCATTGAGTCCCCGGATGCTATTCACCGCACCGACAATTCGCCAACTCGCGGACGCGTTGGACCTAGCAGCCGAATCGGGCACCGCCCTCGAGGCCGTCGAATACGGCGAGGTTCTGCCCCTGCCGATGGTGTCCTGGCTCTACGAGTACGGAAACTACCGCCGGTTCACCCATACCGTTTTGCTGCGATTGCCGTCTGAAATCGACCGCCCCTCAATCGAGTCGATGCTGCAGTTGTTGTTCGACGGGCACGACACTCTGCGATCGATTCTGGTTGAGACCGCCGGGGGACCGCGCCTTGTTACGCGCGAACCCGGCGTCGTCCGTGCCACTGATGTGCTTACCCGCGTTGAGCTACCCAATTCGTCCCGCGAGGAACTAAACACGGCCATAACAGATTCGGCGCGTAAGGTCACCGAGGAGATCGATCCCCATTCGGGTGCCATGGTGCGAGCGGTGTGGTTTTCCGGGGCCGTGCACGGCGAGCTGCTGCTGATCACCGCGCATCATCTTGCGGTAGACGTGGTGTCCTGGCACATCATTCTCGGCGACCTCGCTGGAGCTTGGCGCTCACTGACATCGGGCGAAACGCCAAAGACATTGCCAGAGTTTACTTCTTACCGACGGTGGTCGGAGCTGATGTGGCAGCGGGCCGCTACCGCCGAAGTGCAGGCCCAGCGCGATTACTGGAACGCCCAGGTTCAAGGGCCCGATCCTGCGCTGGGTAGGCGGCATCCTGATGCTACCCGTGACACGTGGTCGACTCTGCGGGTCACACGGGCGCTCATACCGATCGACGTCACTGAGCGCGTGCTCACTGCGCTCACCAGAGATAAGGGCATGGACGAATTCCTGCTGGCCGCGCTCACGATGGCCGTCGCGAGTTGGCGGCGTACTCGTGAACAAGATTCGGCGGCTGGCACGCTCGTCACGATGGAGGTCCATGGGCGCGCTGACGCCATTTTGGACACGGACACCACGAACACGGTCGGTTGGTTCACGACTGCATACCCGGTACGGCTCGGAGTGGGTGTGTCAGGCGTCGACGCCGAGCAGGCAGCAAGCGATCCGGCGGCGGCCCGAGCGCTATTCGATTCGGTGGCTGGCCATTTGAGTGCGATTCCGAATGAAGGCCTGGACTTTGGACTGCTTCGTTATGTGGACCATGTTCCAGAACTGCAGGATGCTGTCGAACCTCAGATCATGTTCAGCTACTTGGGTCGCCTCGACCTCGCCGGTGGAACGGATCAGCCCTGGTCCTTAGTTGCCGGCGACCAAGTCGACGTTTTGCCCGTCGACCCTGAGCCAGATCTGCCACTGCGTTTTGCGCTGTACCTAGCCGCGGCAGTACGGGGAACATCCGAAGGTCCGCAACTGACGGCTAACTGGCTCTGGAGCGATGCCCTGTTCGCGTCCTCCGACATCGACCGGCTAACGCAACTCTGGCAATGGGGCATAGCCGCGCTCGCGGCTGGATTGAATGAAAGCCCGGCGTAGAAAGTGGAAAAGAAATGACCCGCCGGTGAAGCTCAGCGTGGCAGGCCGGAATGCCTGCCCGTCATCGCGCCCCACTGCCTCGACGTCGCAGCATTGACCGACGAGGAGGTTCTCGCCGAGGGCTAGTTCGGGGCGGGTGACCCGACGATGATACTGCCGACGCTGCACTCCTGTAGTTCATCGACACCGGTGGCCGCGACGAAAGCGGCGGTATCACCGAAGCCTTGCGCGCACGCGCCGAGGCCCATCGCGGTCGCGGCCAGGTAGATCGTCTGCATGAGGACGCCGACATCTTTGAGGATGGCGGCATAGGCGATCTGCTCGTAGGTCCACATGATGCGACCGCAACGCGCAGCCATGACGACGAGCACTTGCGGCTCGGCACCTCCGGTGAGAGTTGCTGCGGCCGGTTTCAACAGCTGGGACACGGCCTTCGAATCTGGTCCAGCGACAGGGCGTAGGACATGGTCGAACGAGTCGTAGTGGTACATTGCCGGCTCGAGTCCGGCGACATTGCGCACCACAGGGTAGAGCTCCAGCTCATACAGACTGCCACCAGAAGGGTACGGGCGTGACACGAGTTCCTCCCCGTCAGCGACGAGTTCGGTTCTCCGCGTTCGCGCTGTGCGGTAGAGCAGTTCGGCCAACTGCCCAACAGTAATCGGGCGGGCGTCATCGAATGTCCTTGTGGAAACTCGGTCTTCGAGGACGGCCGTCAAAGTCGGGTCCTGCATTCGTTTGGCCGCCAGATCGGGAACCAGAAGGGCAATAGGCTCACCCGGATAATTCGTCCTGCGCGCGGGCGGCTGTGGGAATCGACCCTTCGCCCACTTGGTCGGGCCGAAACGCTCCCAGGTGACGGTGCGTTGCCCCAGAGTGCTGCGGCGGTGAAACCACAGATCCGGTGCGCTCCAGCTGAGAGCATCGAATCTGCTGTCTTCGGCGCCGAGGTTGGTGAGGATGCCACACCAGTGCAGATCCTCGATGAACCGCGAGGTGACGGCGCTCGGCACGCCTGAGACGTCTGCTGCAGGCCCGTCGAGCAGGACAAGCAGGCGTGAGTCGTGAATGCGCACATCACACCACGCCAGCGGATGCTCAAGGACGAAACCCTCTGAGTCTCGGTGCAGTACAGCAAATTTCGATAGCGCGAAGGACCGTGGCGACATCGGCGCCGGCCGTTTTGCGGGCCGCTCGAACGGCAGGATGGAGTAAAAATCGTTCTTTTCGTCGCGCACAGTGACCGTCAGCCAACCGCTCGTGGCGAGCTGATCTATCAGCGTGCCGACACCGCTTTCGTCTGTCGCCGTGAGTATCTCCGACAGCGTTGCCGGCCCGAG
Source organism: Mycobacterium colombiense (assembly GCF_003284935.1). Lineage (GTDB taxonomy): Bacteria > Actinomycetota > Actinomycetes > Mycobacteriales > Mycobacteriaceae > Mycobacterium > Mycobacterium arosiense_A. The sequence goes on along the minus strand of NZ_QMEV01000045.1, from coordinate 23,856 downwards.
ATTCAGCGTTTTGAGTGCCTGTAGCTGGCCAGGGGTCAATCGGGTCAGCTTCTCGCTGCGCGGAGGATTCAGCAGCACCGCTCCAGCGGGCGTGACCAAGCAGGTGACACCGGAACGGAACGCGAATCTCGTTTGGCCGGGGTATCTGACGTCGGGCAATCCGCGAACCCTTCCGCTTCCGAATTAATCCACCATCTCGACGCCCTCAGCGTAAGCGAGGCACAGTTCGTGCGGGTTAGCAGCTCCGGCGCGGGCTCACCAGTAAGCCAGCGGATAGCGTGCACGTGACGGGACCCGTCGCAAAACGAGGAACGCGAATCGCGAAGTGCACAATTGCCACGCGTAACACGGCGCTGCTGTTCGGTCTTCCGTGAGAACGGAAGGGGAGTATGACCATCAAATGGGTCGCTCCGGGCACGGCGGGGCGGCGGGTCGGTTGGGATGGGGCAATACAGTGGCCGCCGAGCCCCGCGCCGAGGTTTCCGCGCCCGCCTGGGGTCTTGATAACATTGCTGTGTTTGCGTATGTGGCCGACCGAGCACCGACAGGGTAGAGACGATGCCAACCTGGCCAATTCCCGAGACCTGGATCCCGCGGGTGGTTCTGCTCGGCTACAGCGGGTTGCTCGCCGCGGTCGCCGGATTCGTCAATTCGGTGGCCCTTTTGGTGTGGGCATTTCCGGTGGGCAACCTCACCGCCTTAACCACCAAGGCGGGTATGCATAGCACGAATCCTCTTATCTACCAGGGCCGGATGATCGCGGCGATCGTGTTCGGATTTCTATTCGGAGCCATTGCGGCGGGTGCGGTGCTGGCGGCCGTACGGACTATTGCTGGCCCTCGTCACGCTGCCGTCCTGCTGGCCGAAGCCGCGCTGCTGCTCGCCGCAGCTGGCGTTGAGCACCCGATCGGCAGAGCGCTCCTCGCCGCGTGCGCATGCGGGCTGCAGAACGGAATGACGTCCAATCTTCCGGGGATGCCGATTCGCACCACGCACTTCACCGGCACGATTACCGACCTCGGTCTGCTCTTGGGCCGCAGCCACCGCCACCGGGTGGACAAGTGGAAGGCCACCGTGCTGACGACGACCGTGGTGCTGTTCGTGGGTGGCGCAGCCGCCGGCGTGCTGCTTGGCAACCGGATTGGTGACCACGCGCTGATTCCCCCCGCCGTCGCCTGCCTAGCTCTGGCCGCGGTCATCATGCTGCAATACCGCCGTCGCGGCGCCCGCGGGGCTCCAGTGGCAGCGGTCGTCGAGCCCGCGTAGCGAGTCATCTCAGCTCGCCGGATCGCTCAGCAGCGACACGTGCACTACTGATGCCGAAAATCCTGTCGCAAGCGGTCATGCGCTGCCTCGCAATGTGCGCCCTGAGTGCCGGACATAGCAAGGGTAAGAACCCTGGTGCGGCTACGGGGGCCGGGCTTTATCCCAGCCACCACGACGAACATGCACGCTGAGGGGCAAAAACCTCCATCATGTTCGACGCCGACCACAGTCGTCCTGGCTGGTAGGCGGGCGACCACCACGCGACCGAGCGCCCCTAAACTGAGGTGGCACTCATTTCCCACGGGTAACGACCGACACCGGGTCGTTTCGCTCGCCCTGCCCCGCGCACATCGGCTGGCCACACCGCTGGACAACCCCGCGTTCGCCTGCCTGACGATACTGTCGTGGGTGTTGGGCTCGGCCGCCACGGTTGCCCGAAGCCGGCGGTGGTCGAGCTGGTCTATGCGGCGGTCGGAAACCGGCGGTGGTCGGCGCGCGCCCAGGGGAAGTGGAGAGCATCATCGGTATCGTGTGCACCACGCGACAGCCCGAGGTGGCGACGGTGGTTATAGAGACCGAGCCGCAACAGGGGTCGGTGCCGATGCGGGCCAAAGCCGCGGTGGATGCGGCCGCGATCATGTCGACGCTCGGCGGCGGGGACATGCTGGCCGCCAGCGATACATCCGCCGGTCCTGCCGCCGAAATGGTCACTGCCCTGGTCACGGCAGTTGCCTGACGAGCGCCCGGCGGCTGTGCCGCCGACAGGTCCGCGAAGCCGCCGCGTCGGCGACCTGGAGCGGAGCATCACCGGCCTGGCCCTGCCGGCGCTCGCGGTGCTCGCCGCCGAACCGCTTTACCTGTTATTCGATACTGCGGTGGTGGGCCACCTGGGTGCGGTGAGCCTGGCCGGGTTGGCCATCGGCGCCGTGGTGCTCGGCCTGGTCGGAGTCCAGTTCCTGTTCTTGTCGTATGGCACGACGTCACGCTCCGCCCGCCACTTCGGCGCCGGCGACCGGGCATCGGCAGTCACGGAGGGAGTGCAGGCCACCTGGTTGGCGCTCGGCCTGGGCGCGCTGATCGTCGTCATGGTGCAGGCCGCCGCGGCGCCGCTGGTGTCGGCGATCGCCGCACGCGGGCAGATCGCCGGCGCGGCGTTGCCGTGGTTGCGGATCGCGATCGTGGCCGCCCCGGCGATCCTGGTGTCGCTGGCAGGTAACGGGTGGATGCGCGGGGTGCAAGACACCGCGCGACCGCTGCGCTATGTGGTCGCCGGTTTCGGGCTGTCGGCACTGCTGTGTCCGTCGCTGGTGTACGGCTGGCTGGGCTTGCCCCGCATGGGCCTGGCGGGCTCGGCGGTGGCCAACCTGGTGGGCCAGTTGCTGACAGCATTGCTGTTCGGGCGCGCGCTGTTGGCCGAGCGGGTGCCGCTGCGGCTCGACCGCACTGTGCTGCGCGCCCAAGTGCTGATGGGCCGCGATCTGATCGTTCGGACCCTGTCGTTCCAGGTTTGTTTCATCTCCGCCGCGGCGGTGGCCGCCCGGTTCGGCACAGCGGCGGTGGCCGCTCACCAGGTGCTGCTGCAGCTGTGGGATTTAGCTGTGCTGGTGCTTGACGCGCTGGCGATCGCGGCGCAGTCGCTGGTGGGCGCGGCATTGGGGGCAGGCCAGACCGTGCGCGCCAAGTCGGTGGCCCGGCATGTGGCGGCGTATTCGCTGGTCGCCGCGACGTTGCTTGCTCTCGTGTTCGGCCTGGGCGCTCCGGTACTGCCCACGTTGTTCACTCACGACCGGTCAGTTCTGGACGCGATCGCTGTGCCGTTGTGGTTCTTGATCGCCCAGCTGCCGATCCAAGGGATCGTATTCAGCCTGGACGGAGTCTTGGTCGGCGCCGGCGACGCCAAGTTCATCCGCAACGCCACGCTGATCAGCGCATCGGCCGGGTTCTTGCCGTTGATCTGGCTGTCGTTGATCTTTGGCTGGGGACTCGCCGGGATCTGGTCGGGTTTGGGCACCTTCATGGTGGTGCGATTGGGTTTCGTGGGGTGGCGCGTCTTGTCCGGTCGTTGGACGGTGCCGGGCACCGGCTAATGCCCTTGTGGGCAATGCGCCGAAGTTTCGTGCACGGTTAGCCCAACGCCTCGTCGGCCAGTCGGCCTGCACGCGCACCGAACGACGGATTCCACCACCGCGAGCAGCCGCCACTCATCCCACGTCAGCTCATCACCCATTGTCGGCACTCACTGTGACTCGGTGACCGCGATGAATCGATACCGCTTCGCTGAAAAGCCGCTACAGGCCGCGCGGGTCAGACCGTGGGCCGCTGGTCGGCCCGTGCCGTCCGGGCTGTGCCATTCTGCCGCAAGGCGGGAAGTCGGGTGATGAATGTTGCGCCGTGGCCAGGAGTGCTGTGGGCGGTGATGGTGCCGCCATGGGCCTTGACCAGCTGGGCGACGACCGCCAGTCCGATGCCGGAGCCGTCGGCGCGCGCGGTGCGACTGCGATAGAAACGGTCAAAGATGTGCGGCAGGTCGTCGGCCGAAATGCCGGACCCGGTATCTGTGATGGTGAGTTCGGCCCATCCATCGATCTCGTGCAAGGTGAGGGTGACTGCCCCACCGGCGGGCACGAACTTCAGCGTGTTGGTCAGCTGATTGGCGACGATTTGGGCAACTCGCACCGGGTCCGCGTCAACCCATACCATGTCGAGGTCGGTGCGCACGGCTATTGCAGCTTCGTCGAATCTGCCGGCCAGCGAGTCCGCGGTGTCGGCCACGGTGCTGGTCAGTGAAATCGGATGCCGCTCCAGGGTGAACGCGGCAGCGTCGGCGGACGCGAGCGCTTCCAGGTCGGCGACCAAGTGGGTCAAGCGCAGGGTTTCGTTATGCAGGGAGCGGATGACGCCGTCGGTGGGTTGGCGAATTCCGTCTTGCACGGCCTCGAGTTCACTGCGAAGGATTGCCAGCGGCGTGCGCAACTCGTGGGCGACATCCGCGGTGAAAGCGCGGCGCAGTTGATCCTCTTTTACGAGGTGTTCGACCATGGTGTTGAAAGCCTTTGCCAACTGCCCTATTTCGTTGTTAGGAACAGTGCTGGCGCGTCGGTCCCGATGTCCGGCGGCGAGAGCGCCGGCGGCGCTGGTTAATTCGGTGATGGGTTTGGTGGCGCGCCGGGCGGTGTACACGCCGACGAGCAGCGCTACCAACGCCGCGATCAGCGCGCCGGCCACCAGTAGCCGGTTGACCGATGAATGGAATTCCTTGTCTACGGTAGATACTGAGCCCTGCGGTACGCGGACGACCAGGGTGCCGACCGGCCTGCCCGCGACAACAACGGGCAAGCTGCGGGGTGGTCCGAGACTACCGGCGGCCATCATTTTGCGATGCATCTCGGGTGTGCCGGCATCAGTGTTGGCGTCGGCCACTGACCACACTCGACGACCAGACGCATCGTGAAGTTCGGCCTCAGAGCCGGTCATGATCACGGTAGGCGCGATGCGGTTCAGCGAGACGGGATTCCAGGCATCGTTGCGGCGATAGTCGGCGGCAAACAGCGCCACCAGCTGCTCCTGCTGAGCGTGTTGCTGCTTATCGAGGTAGTCCTGGAACCGTCCGGCGAAGGCCGTGTTGACCAGGACCGCGGTCAGCAGGGCGGAGCCGACGCCGAGCGCGGCGAAGGCGAGGGCGAGCCGGCGGGCGAACCGGCCGGGTAGCAAGCTAGGCATCGCGGTCGAGTGCGAATTTATAGCCGATACCCGGCACGGTAGCCACCACCTGGAACGGTGCGGTGTCGCTGAGTTTGCGGCGCAGGTTCTTCACGTGCACATCGATGGTGCGTTCGTAGGCATCAAATGCGTGGCCCTGGATGCGGCCGACGAGTTCCAGCCGTGTCCAGGCCCGTCCCGGCCGGGACGCGAGCGCGGCGAGCAGATCGAACTCGCTCCGGGTGAGCTCGACAAGCGCATCGCCGGCACGCACTTCGCGGCGATCGGTGTCGATGCGTAGCCGTCCATCCCCGTAGGAGATATCGGTGGACGATTCGGTGGCCGAAGGCCGACTGCGGCGCAGTACCGCCTCGACGCGGGCCACCAGCTCGCGCGGACTGAATGGTTTGACCACGTAGTCGTCGGCTCCCAGCCGCAAACCGGCGACTCGGTCGTTCTCGCTGGCCTTCGCAGTGAGCATGACGATTGGAAGGTCGCTGTCCTTTCGCAGCAGGCGGGCCACTTCGTCACCGGGCAAGCGGGGCAGGCCGAGGTCGAGCAGCACCAGATCAGGGCCCGCGGTCCGGGCCAGATCGAGGGCCGTTTGGCCGTCGGCGGCTTCGAGCACCGCGTAACCCTCGCGTTCGAGGTATTCGCGCACCAGGGTCCGCAGTTTCTTCTCGTCGTCGACGACCAGTACCGTGGGGCTCACGAGTTCACGGTAGGGCACGCCGATCACGGTTTGCTGGCAAGGCGGTTGTTCGAGCGGGGCCGAAAGCTCGTGCCTTTGCCGTTGAATTTGCACATCATCCTGCTGCTGTTCGTCGCGCCTCCGTCTTGCTCGTCGCCGTCGTTCCCGACCCGACGCCGTCGGCGTCGACGTGGTTGTCGCGCGACGACCACCTGCCAGGTGTCTGAGGCGATTCCTCCGACAACCGGGGTGAAGGACATCGGCTCGACAAGAAACCACACCGGCCGCATATCGCACGCTCATCGGTTCTTCACATCCCCGGCATACGTTTGAAGTCGATCCGAACCCCGGATCGCACGCCGAACGGAATCTGTGGAAAAGGAATTCAACCATGACCATCTCAATGCGTCGCGCCGCGCCGTTGTTTGCTGCTGCCACCGCCACGGCAATCTTAGGAATCGGCGTCGCCACCGCCTCCTCCGCGTCCGCCGAACCCAGTGGCTCCGGCTCGGGCAGCGTCTTCGGCGGGTCGGCTGGCGGGGTGCAAACCCCGTTTGGCGGGGGAAACTTCGGGTCCAACACTTCTGGTGGAGTGCAAATCCCGGGCCTGCAACACCCGTTCGGCGGGGGGAGCGTTGCCGGCGGGTCGAGCACCTCTGGCGGCGTGCAAACCCCGATTGGCGGGGGAAACATCGGATCGGGCACCTCGGGCAGCATTGGAGTGGGGCATCCCCGCCATCGTTGAAACCGTTGAACGCATACTTTGCAGCCCAGGCGACCGATACCTCGGGAAGCCGGACAGAACCGTACGAATTGATGACCGCCCGCGGGTTGTAGAACCCGCGGGCGGTCATCGATGCGGCCGGCTACAACCGACTCACCGCCGCCGATCAAATATTGCAATGCAATTCTAATATTGCTATGTTGTTACAACTATGCAGACAGGGACGGCTGCCGAGACCCGGCAAACCCGGCGCAAGGCCCGCACCGCAAGTGCGATCCTCGAGGCCGCCGAACGCCTCTTTTTAACCCGCGGCTACCACGCGACCACCGTCGAGCAGCTCGCCGAGGAGGCCGATGTCGCGATCGGGTCGCTGTACGGGCACTTCGGCGGCAAGGAGGGGATCTACGCCGCCTTGATCGAGCGCGCGCTGGAGCTTGACCAGCGCTACTGCGACCAGGGGTGGGCCAGCGGCGGGGAGGACCCGATAGGCCGCCTGGTCGGGCTCGCCGACGGGTACTTGCGATTCGCGAGCGAGAACCCCGGCTACTTCCGCATCTTTCGTTTTCCGCCCCCGGATGCGCCGACCGACGGGCCGGTCGTCGCCGCCACCGAGCGGGTGACCGAGCGCATCCGGTCCGAGACCGAGCGGATGGCCGGGGCGATCGCCGAGGCCATCGAGGCGCGGGTGATGCGTGACGTCGATCCGCGGCGCGCGGCGGTGTTCCTGTGGGCGGCCTGGGATGGGGTGATCGCGGCCCACCTGCTTCCCGGCAACATGGGGCTCACCGAATCGGAGTTCGAACAGGTGCTCTCGCTCGGTCGCCAGGTGCTCACCCTCGGCCTGCTGGCGCCCCAAGGGAGTGTCGAATGATCGAGCGCATCCCGGTGGAAGGCGACTACGGCCGCCCGGCCGAGCCGGCCTGGCGGAACACGGACTGGTCGGCGCGTGAACGCGACGCCCTTATCCGCGGCCGCCGGCTTCGTTACCTCGACACGGGCCACGGCGACCGCACGTTCGTCCTCGTGCACGGGATGGGCGGTCGCTGGCAGCATTGGCTCGAGGCGATCCCGACGCTCGCCAAGCAGGGTCGGGTGCTCGCCCTGGATCTACCGGGGTTCGGCCAAAGCGAATCGCCCGCCGCCGGCGCATCCCTCGACGGTTTTGCGGACGCCGCGGCTGAGGTCGTCACCAGCCTCGGCATCGAGCGCGCGGTTTTCGTCGGCCACTCGATGGGCGGCCCGATTGCGCTGCGCTTCGCCGCACGCCATCCGGAGCTGGCCGAGGGAATCGTGCTCGTCGCCGGGGCGGTGTTCCAATTCAGTGAAGTGCTCGGCCTCCGCGGGGTTGCCCGGTTCGCTCGGGAGCGCCCGCGGGAGACTGCGGCAATCGCGATGGAGATCGCGACGGCGGGACTGCCGGCACCGGCATCGCTGCGCCGCCTCGTCGTGCGATCGCCCGCGTTGCGTCGCGTCTTCCTGTCGCCATACGTCCTCGATCCACCGGCCCTGCCCGCCGACACCGCCGCTCTGATCGTCGACGGAGCCGGCGCCCGCGGTGTCTTTCCGACCGTGCGGGCGATCGGGCGCTCGGACCCCCGCCAGGGGTTGGCCGACGTGCGCTGCCCTCTCCTTTCGCTGGCCGCCGAGCACGACCGCATCGCCCCGCTGGCAGATACCGAGGCGCTCGACGCCGAGCTATCCGGGGCTCGGACGGTCGTCCTCGAGGGTTCCGGCCATATGCCGATGCTCGAACGCCCGACGGCGTTCAACGCCCAGCTTGTGCGGTTCGCGGAGGAGCTGGGATGACCGAGGATCTGCGCGTCGCGGCCGTCCAGCTCGAGCCCGTCGTGGGCGACGTCGAGGCGAACCTCGACCGGGCCGAGCGGCTCGCTCGGCGCGCCGCCGACGCGGGAGCTGAGGTGATCGTGCTGCCCGAGTTCTTCACCACCGGCATGGCCTTCCTGGCGCAGGTGGGCGGCGGCGCGCTGCCCGCGGACGGCGCGGCCACCGAGATGCTCGCCCGGGTCGCGTCCGCCAAGCGGGTCATGGTCGGCGGATCCTTCCTGTGTCGCGGGCCCGACGGCGACGTCCGCAACGCCTTTCTGCTCGCCGGGCCCGACGGGCTGATCGGCCGTCACGACAAGGACCTGCCGACCATGTGGGAGAACTACTTCTACGCCGGCGGCGACGACCCGGGCGTCATCGAGGCGCCGGGGGGCCTCAGGATCGGCGTCGCCCTCTGCTGGGAGTTGATGCGCGCCCAGACCGTGCACCGGCTCCGCGGTCGCGTCGACCTTGTCCTCGCCGGGTCCGGGTGGTGGAGCGTCCCACAGTGGCGGCCTCGGGCGGTGTTCCGGCGGTGGGAAGCGGCCAACCGGGAGCGGGCGCGGCGCAGCGTGCTCGACTTCGCCCCGCTCGTCGGCGCCCCCGTGGCACATGCCTCGCTGTGCGGGCCGATCGTTTGCCCGCTACCGGGAATGCCGGGACGCTACCGCGGCGAATACGAAGGCCCCAGCGTGATCTGCGACCGCGACGGCGTGGTGCTCGCCGAGAGGCCGGCCCAGTCCGGCCCCGGGGTGACGGCCGCCACGGTGCCCACCGGCGCCGCCAACCCCTCGCGGGATCCAGCCCCGGGCTTCTGGCTTCGCCCGCGAGGCCCGCTGCCCGCGTTCGCCTGGGCCTATCAGGGCTGGCTCGGTCGCCGCGCCTACGCCAGTGGCTTGGGAGTCCCCCAGCGGGCAACGGGCCCGCAGACGATTCGGAGGTGGAGCGCATGACCCGCGTGAGAACGAACGAGACGCTCGTGCTGTCCGGCCTGGTCGAGCTCGCAGCCGGGGCGGTGACGGGATGGCCCTACGCGCTCGCGATCGCCGATGCCGAGCGTGCGCGTCGGATCGGGATTCGCTCGACGCCGCGCCTGCGCCAGTGGCATCTCGACCTGATTGCGCTCGGTGCACTCTCCGTGCTGGTCGGCGCCGCGGTGCCCGAGCTGCCGCGCCGCGTCGCCTGGCCGCTGGCCGCCGGATGCTGGACTAATGCGAACGCTTTCGGCTTGCTCGCCTTCCGCCCCGAGGCCGCCGAAACCCCCGCCTACCGCACAGCGGCGGCGGCGTCGTTCACCACCGTCAGCTGGGGCTTCGTGTCCCTCGCCGCGCTCGCCCTTCGACGCCGCTGGCGGATGGATCGCTAGAGCGGCTCGCTCACCAAGTCCTGCACTGCCATCAACCGGTCGAGCAGGCCGGGCGCCCGCCGGATTCGGACAGACAGCGCGGCCGACCGGTTCTCGACCCAGAGCGACTCCAGGGTCAGACCCAGGGCGGCCAGGCAGTCCTCGATCATCTCGGGGTCGTGCGGGAAGTAGCGCAGCGTGGTGGTCAAAGCGGCACTGATCTCGGCAAGCAAAGCCTCCTTGTCCCGACCACGCAGCGTCGAAAGACGGACCAGTTCGATCGAGTCGGGTGGCGCGACGCGCACCGGATCGACCCGGGATGCCCGGAAGCGGCAGGCGCGCCACTGGCCGACGGTCGGCACGCCGTGGGCGAGATAGGCGGGCAGCGCACGGCGGGCGCTGATATGCACGGCCCGGCGCCACAGGTCGATCAGGACGTTCTCGCACGCGGGATCGAAGTCCCAGGTGGCGGTGATCGCATCCGTGCCGCCGAGGCCGTGCACATCGCGCACCAGATTGGTGATCTCGTTGAGCGGCGCGAACCCGCCGGCCTCGCGCACCGTCGCGGCTCGCACGGCCAAGTTGCAGCTCAGCGCGATCGCTTCGGCGTGGTCACCGAACTCCGCGTGGGCGGCCCGGGACGAAGTGCCCGGTTGGCGCAGCCGGCGCAGAGATCTGGCCGCCAGCAATGCGCGGAAGGCATCGGCGGCAAAGAAGGCCGGCAGCATGGCGGCTGGGGTGGATTGCGGGCTGTCGAACAACACCGGGCCGAGCGCCAGCCGGGCCTGACCGGTCACCACCCGCAGCAGCCCGGCCAGCGTTCCGGCCGGTAGCCGCACGATGTCGTCGTCGGCCACCACGCAGCCAGTGGCTTCCGGATCACATTGCTGCGCGTCCAAAACCGCGTCCAGCATCAGCTGCCGCAGCACGCCGAGACGGGTGCGCTGCGCTAACGCCACCTCGGCGACGGCGAACCGCACTGCGTCACAGCCCAGCGCCGCGCCCAGACGACGTGCCCGGGTGGCGGTGTCATCCGCGGGCCGGGTCTGCGGCCGGTTCACCAGCAGCACCACCGAGATCGGCACCGACGCCCGCTGCCTGGACAGCTCGCGCATGGTGTGGCTGAGCACCCGGACGCTCTGCCCCCCGAAACCGACGGTCGGAATCAGCACCGGCAGCGCGGGGCCGACCGGCAGCTGAGCGGCCAGCTGGTCACGCACGGTGTTCAGCAGTGTCCGATAGGTCGCGTCGCGCTGCACTGCGGCTGACCGCCAGCTGGCCGCCGGGCCGGGTATCGGCGCAGTGTCAATGTCCCAGAGCGCGCTCATTGGTCCTCCCCCTGCCCAACCGGTGCATCCGCCTCGGCAATTGCTGTGGCCCGCTCGGCGATGGTGCTCGCCAGTCTAGCCACCTCCGCAAAGCCCTGCATGGACAGCGGTTTGCGCAGACCGTCCCGAACGGGGTCCCACTCCGGATCGCCGACGGGACGGTTGCCAGGGCCGATCTCGGCGACCGGATCCAGCGCGGGCACCGCCTGGATCACCAGGTCGCGAAGCCGACAGAGGAGATCGATCTGGGCGAACTCGCCGTGCGACAGAATGGGTGCGGTGGTCCACCCGAAGCACTCCTGATCATCGCCGTCGGTGACGGAGACCGTCACGGTGAGCAGGTCCGGCGTCTCGGGAACCCGGATCTCGCAGGTGTGCCGTCCGGGCACCGACTCGGCCGCGCCGTCGCCCACCGCGACCGTCCAACTGAACCGCGCGGTCCCCGCGACCGGGCGGTCGACATCGACCAGGAAGGTCGCCACCTCACCGGCGACCAGCAGCCAGCGGCGGTGACGGACCGGGAACGGCCCCAGCACGCGGACACCGTGCCGGGCGAGGCACCCGATGACGTTGCGGGTGACCCCGGCCACCACCGGGTCGTCGCCGCGGGCCAGCACCCGGGGCCAGTCGGTGGTGCCGCACGTGAAGACCGTTCCGGTGTCGGTGTAGGCACCGAGCACGGCGTGCGCGGCCGGTCCCGCCGGCCGGTCCTGCCATCCCTTTCCCAGGCGCGCCACCCCCAGCACCGCGAAGTCCGCCGGTGTCCCGTCGGTTCCGGCGGCCCGCAGCCGCGCGGCGGGGCCGGGCTCGACTACCGCACCGTCACACTCATAGCCCACCAGGTGCTCGCCGGCGCCGAAGACGTCACCCGAGTGCAGGCCTAGTCCCTGGTAGACCCAGTGGCCGGCGTGCTGGACGGTGTAGCCCAGCGGCTCCCGTTCGCCGTCCCACCAGCCACCGCCCTGCCGGTAGCTGACTCCGGTGAGCCCGTTCTCTGGCCGGCTGCGCCACCAGTTGCCGCCCAGCGGGTGGCTGACCGGCGGATGTACGCAGGTCAGATCGCCGGCCGCGTCCAGGTCGATCCGCCACCAGGCGGTGTTGCCGCTGAAGAACGCGACATTCCCGCCGGCACGGACGAAAGCGTGCACCCCGTCGCGCATCCGGGCACTCCAGTACTCGTCGTGCCCGACGCTGAGCAGCAGGCGGTACCCGTTGAGGACGGTGGGATGGTGGTGCAGGTCGAAGTCGGTGCAGTAGTCGAGCTCGATGCCCTCACGTTCCAGCCACGAGATCATCGGAGCGTCCCAGTGCGCGAAGCCCTCCCGCGGGGTGGTGGTGTCGTAGACGTCGACGTCCTCGGGGAATGAGAGGGCCCCTCCGGTTCCGCCGCCGGGCCGGCGTGTGGTCAGCCGAGTGGTGGCGATCGAGGGTACGAACGAGGCCGTGTGGTACATGCTGCCGCCGCCGGAGAAGTTGTAGGCGTGGTAGGTGGCCAGCGAGAGCTTGTACAGCACAGCGGCGCGTTTGCTGGTGGCCGCGGGCCGCACCACGAACAACGCCTGACCCGACCGGGCGTCGACGTCGGGCAGCCGGCCCGGCCCGTCCGCGTCCGATTCGTCGTCCAGGATGACCGCCAGATAGGCGCCGGACGGCCAGTCAGCGGGGATGTCGAATGTTTCCGGCGGCCATCCCCAGTCCCGGTCGGGCAGACCGGTCGGCAGCAGTTGGCCCCGCCGCCAGGAACTGCTCCCCATCGGCGCGATGTCGCGACCCGCCCGGTAGAAGCCGACGCGGTAGCGCTCGGCGGCCGTGGACACGTGCAGCACCAGCCGCCCACCGGCCGGAACACTCGGATTCGACGGATACGCCAGGGCGGTCACCGGCGCACGGCCTTGGTGTCCGCCGCGCGGTTCGCCTGAACAGGGCCTGATCCCGTTCGTGTCGACATGATCCTCCCGTCCCGGTTCAGCTAGCGACATGGTAGGCAGGTGCCGGGTGAAATGCCGGGGCGGCGTGATCTGGCATCAGCCGGCCAGGGCGGGAAGCGGAGGCGCGGAATGGGTGTCACGGCCGATGCCGTGGTCGTCGGCGCGGGCCTGAGCGGCCTCGAAGTCGCCCGCCTGCTAGCCGCCGGCGGTCTCCGGGACGTCCTGGTGCTGGACTCGGGCGGGATGGGCACCGGATTCGGGCCGGGCACCGCGGCAGTGCGGTGGCGCAGTTCACTGCCGCCGCACTACCAGGTCGTGCGGCGTTCCGACCAGGTCGGCGGGCGGTCGCTGCGCTGGCACGGCGTGGTCATCCGGATGGACGACTGGGCGCTGGCCGATCCGTGCTGGCCAGAGCGCGTTCGTAAGGCGCTGCTCGAGTCGTTGTATGACGACGTCGAGCGCGATCTCAGGGCTTGGGCCGGCGGGCCGCTGGCGCCGACGTCGCCCGTGCCGCCCGACCCGGTGTCGGCGGCGCTGGACTCGGCGCTTCGCCCGGTTCCGCAGGCGGTCCGATCCGAGGGCGAAGGCCGGCGCGCATACACCCCGCTCGACCACTGCGCTGGCGGGCGGGATCCGCGGATCCGCGCCCGCTGCGAGGCGGTGGAGCTGGTCTCGGGTCGGGGGCGGATCACCGGGGTTCGGGTCCGGGGTGCCGACGGCGCGGACGAGGTGATCTCCGCGGGCGTGGTCGTGTTGGCTGCTGGGACGCTGGAGAACACCAGGCTGGTGGCCCAGCTTCCGGAGCTGGCCGGTCACGGCCCGGCGACCGGGCTCAATGACCACCTCGTGCGCGGTTTCGTGGTCCGGTTGCCGGCTGCGGCGCTCGGGGTATCCGGCTCGGTCGACGCCCTGTGGTACGCACCCGGTGATGCGATCGCCCGCTGCAACGTCTTCGTCCGCCTGAGGGACGCGCCCGACAGCCACCCGGAAGAGGTCCTGCTGGACGTGTGGGCAATGGGGGAGCAGGTGCGATCGGAGCACACCCGGGTCTCGTTCACGCCGATGGCCCGATCGCCGTGGCCGGGCCTGATCGAGCCGGGCTTCGCGCCGGACGACCTTGAAATGCTGGCCGGTCAGCGTGAGCTGCTCGGCCGTGTGTGGGCGAACGTCGCGGCTGGCGTCGGCCTCCGCGCTCTGGACCTGTGGTTCGGCGATTTCCGCACCGCCCCCGAACCGTTCGACACGGCGATGATGCAGGTGACCGGGCTGCCGCTCGGGTCACCGGCAACCTACGGGTGGCCACTGGGGTCCGTCGATCACGAGGCCGGGACGCTGCCGCTCGGCGGTGATCTCGTCGACGAGCACGGAGGGCTGCGCACAGTGGACGGCGCTTACGTGGTCGGCCCGGCGTCCTTCCCCCGTTCCGGGGCGGCCAATCCCTCGCTGACCACACTCGCGCTCGCCCACTGGACCGCGACCGGGCTGACGTCGACGTCCTGACCATGCGCCGGCACGCTGCAGGCCAGCCGGCGGTCAGTCAGCGGCTCGCAGCTCGTCCGCGTGTGTGGCGACTTTGTGGAAGGCCGCCACAATCGCCTCTAGGCCGGCGGGCTCGGACAGTAGGGCGCGGTGGGGCAACAGGATCAGGTTCTCGTAGAGCGCCTCGGCCGCAGGGAAGCGTTGCTGCGCCGCCGCGCGCAGTCGGTCATGCAGCCACCGGTAGCGTTCCTTGGTCTGCGGGCAGTACAGGATGTTGTCGTGCAGTGGCCGATCGGACCGGTACACGCGCAGGCCGAGTTCGGCCGCCAGCGCGGCGCACACCCGCTCGGTGGGCGCGCCAGCGAAGGCGTCCGGGTCGCGGCGCACGGTGTAGGCGAAGATGCTCGGCAGCTCCAGCCGAGCCGGCCAGGCCGTGGGCCGTACGCCGGCCACCCCGGCGAGTTCGGTGTCGAGCAGCTCGGCCGCCCGTGCCCGCTGTAGCAGCTGCTGGGGCAACCGTTCGAGTTGATCGAGCAGCAGCGCCGCGGGCAGCTCTGCCAGGCAATGGTTGGTGCCCATCACCTCTCCGGCCTCGACCAGGTAGGGGTAGCCGATGTCGGGCTCGGCGGCCGGATAGCGCCGGGCATCCGCCCTCAGCTGTTGGAGCCGGTCGTAGAGCGCCGCATCCTTGGTGACGACGGCGCCGCCCTCACCGCAGGTGAGCACCTTTCCCTGCTGCATGCTGAAAGCGCCCACATCACCCAGCGAGCCGGCCGGCCGGCCAGCCCAGCGGGCGCCGTGCGCCTGCGCGCAGTCCTCGATCACCGGTAGCCCATGTTGGGTTGCCAGAGCGCCGATCTCGTCCATGTCGGCCATTCGGCAGTGCAGGTGCACGACAATGACCGCGCGGGTCCGCGCGGTCACCGCGGCCGACAGGGCCCGGGGATCCAGGCATCCGGTTTCCGGGTCGACGTCGACAAACACCGGGACCGCGTTGACATTGAGCACCGCCGTCGCCGTGGCGACCCAGGTCAGCACCGGGACAATCACCTCGTCCCCGGCGCCCACCCCGAGCGCCTCCAACGCGATCATCAGGCTGCTCGAGCCGTGATCGGTGCTCACGCAGTAGGGCACCTCGACGAATTCGGCGAACCTACGGGCGAACACCTGCTCGTAGGGCTGTGTTCCGGTCCAGCCGCCGCTGACCGTCCACCGGCCGCTGCCCAGCGCGGCGATGACCCGTTCGGATGTGCGCGCGTCGTGCTGGGGCCACAACGGCCATGCCTCCCGCCACACAGGCGAGCCGCCCCCGATCGCGAGCCGGGCCATTCGCATTCTCCTCGTCGTGCCATGCAGCACTCGGTATCGATGCGCCGAGCCAGTCCACGTCGTACTTAACGTGAGAGTGTGTGCCAGCGCGACGTCTTCGAATGCCGTCTCTAACGATCGGCGATTATGTGTTACCTAGGGGCAAGGAATTTTCGCGCGGCGATTCCTCGCGTTGCGGTTTCACCGCCCAGGGGTGGGCATCGGCATGTTCGGCATCGGGGACATGCTCGGCATCGATGGCATTGGCGACATCGACGGCATGCCAGGCGTATTCGGCATGTTTCCCATCGGCATCTTCATGCCGTCCATCATTTTCTTCATGTCCTCTCTCATGGCGGCACAACACGGCATGTCGCCATTCATGGCGCCACAACAGTTTGGGTGCGCAAACAGAAGGTATAGACCGGCGACGATGACGAATATGCCGACCGCGATGCCGGTAATGGCACCGGCTGGGTAAAGCCAGCGAGTCCACCGCCGGGTGGTGCTGGCCGGAGGGGTGGGGGTGGTGTCGGTCATTGGTTCTTACCTTTCTGTGGGTCTTCCAGGCCGAACCATACACACTTAGCCCGAATCCACCGATGGGCTTGCGTTTGAACTGAGGCTGCCTGGTCTGATCTTGGTTTCGGTGTATGGGCAGGCTGTACCTAGTTCGGCGGACCGGCGTACTCGAATCAGCCGACTTTCTCCATCGTCTGCCCGCAGCAGCAGGTCGGATTCTGCTGGCACCGGCGATCCGGGGGTGCGCTCTCGGTTACCGTCACCTCGCATCCGCAATCTGGAAGCGGGCAGCGGCAGACGTCGCCTTCGCGGAATGGCATTTGTCACCTCCTTGTGGTGTTGATCCTGCCCGGATACGCGACGGTAGAAGCTGGCCCCTGGGGCCAGGTCAAATCCATCGGAGTCATGTGTGGCGCAACGAGGTGTCCGAAGCCTTCGTGCAGACGGTGGCGGCCCCCTGGTTCGCGCGAGCACGTGCCGTCGTCGACCCGCTGGCAGGGAAATCCCATCGCGCCGTGGGTGTTCCGCAAGACACGCCGGGGCCGGGCGATCGGCGGCCAAACCGAGAACATCGCCGCGTGAGGAATCCTGCCGAGGCGGCCGGAAAAGTGCGCGCGCTGGCGCCGCCGTGATCGAGCCGGAGCTGAGTCGCGCTACGAACTTCCACTTGGAATACAACGTCGCAAGGAACCAGCTGTCGGGTGGGGCCACGATCACCGCGGTCACGCAGGCCTGCAGCGTCACCGGCACATGCCTTTCGGCAGCGCACCTTCGAGAGCTGTCAGGGTGGGTTCAAGCACCGGTAGATCCGGCAAATGGCTCGCGGACGAGCCGGGATCCTTCAACCCGGTCGACGTCGACAACACCACCACGCTCTCATCAGGATCGATCCACCTCCGCTCGGCAAGTTGTTGAGCTGCGAGCACCGCCAACACGGACGCCCCTTCTGCGTAAATGCCTTCGGTCGAGGCCAATTCGAGTTGCATGCGCGCGATCGCGTCATTGCTTGGTTCGGCGATCGCCGTCCCGTTGGTGGCTCTTATGGCGTCCAATCCCTGATAGGTGGCCCTCCGCGTCGCCACGGAAAACGCCATTGACGGCTGAGTGGCAACAGTTGGCTGCTCTCCTTCTTCGCGATGGAGCCCGCCGACGTAGGCGCCGAACGGGTCGACCGCGACCAACCTAGGCATGCGGCTGATAAGACCCAAACCGACGAGGTCGGAAAATCCCCGGCGAAGACCGGCCAACCCGTCACCGTGGGCGGTTGGCACCACGACAACGTCGGGCGTTTCGCCGAGTTGGCGCCACAGCTCGAAGGCGATCGTCTTGTACCCCTGAATGCCAAACGGATTGGAGCCGATCTGGGGAGTCACAAGCCCGGATACCGGCATCCAGCCGAACGCCTCGACGGCCGCCCGCATCACCGCCCACCGGTCCGGGCCGTTGTCGTAAGCGACGACGCAGGCGCCGTAGGCCTGCATCAGAATCCTGATCTCGCGCGGCACTGACGACACGGTGAGCACCACGCAGCCAAGCCCCGCGGCGGCGGCGTAGGCGGCGACCGCTGCGCCGTGGTTGCCGGTCGAGGAGACGACGACGGTTGAAGCTCCAAAGGCCGCCGCCTTCGTGACGGCGACCGCTGCGAGCCTGTCCTTGTATGACCATGTCGGATTGCGCGCTTCGTCTTTGAGCATGAGTCTGCGCAAGCCCAGTCGTGTCCCCAGCCGACGCAACGAAACCAGAGGCGTCCCACCTTCGCCCAGGCTCACCGGGACGTCGTCTGGCGCCAACGGCAACAATCCGCGAAAGCCGAAAATGCCCGGCTGCGACGCCTGCCACGGCAACGGACCCGGCGCCAACGCGTATGCAGGGGCCAGATTGACTCCGATGCCGTGGCGGGCGCAGGCCGGGCATCCCAACGATGCTTGGTCTTCTGGTGCTTGCACTCCGCACCGGGGACAACGGAGAAACCCAAGATAGCGTGCGTTCATAGTGTTACGCCGGCGAATTCCCGATCGAGCATGGTTAGAGGTCTGACCCATCTTCGGTGACCACCCAGGCATTTTCCGGTCGACCACCGCGGTGGTTTCGGATGAAAGTGCGGTGATGCGGGCTGACGTGGCATGTTCTTCCCCAGTCGAGGCAACCATGACGCGCAACTGTATGACAGCGTGGGAGCTGAATTACGCCACTGAAATTATGCGGGCAGCGCACAATCAGTTGTCATACCCCCTGTTCCTACCGCCGGGCACCTGGCGTCGTGGGCGCGCCTGTCACCGGGGTCCAACGAATCACGACGGCGCCGGTGGTGTCGGTCAGCACCGTCTTGGAGCGCGTTCCATTGCCAATATTGCCGCTACCCGCACCCGCCGGGTCATGCTTCTCATAGCCCAGGTGCTCGGTCATCTCCTCGTTCAAAGCCGACTCGATTACCGTTTTGGTCAGCTGTTTGAGCAGCCCGTCAGGGCCGGTCAGCGACAGCCCCTGTTCTTGCGCCAGCCGCACCAACTCGACCGCGGCCTGCTGCTCAGCCGGGAGTTCGGCCGACTTATTCTTCGTCACATCATCCAGTGTCGTCATCACGGCACCTTCCTCGCCAAGCAACGCCTAGCGTGTCAGGCCGGAAACACCGTTAGTCGCACAGTCCCAGGCGGCCTCGTATTCCTCGGCCGAAACGTAGTCGAGCTTGTGCTGTGCCGCCGGTGTTGAACCAATCGACCCACTCCATCGTCGCGTTGATGCCGAACTGGTTACATCCGGGCTCGGCGGACCAAGCTGCGGGGCTGGCGATGAAGCCCGTCAACGCTTTCCGGCGGCCGGGTCGATGACGACGGGGCAGCGGGTCCAGGACTGCACGACGCGTTCGGTGGGGTGCCTGATGACCGCCGGTTCGCGCGGCGCTTCGACGTCGAGCAGAGCGTGCTCGCGGCAGTAATCGTCGTTATAAATGGTGTCGAAGTAGCGTTGCGGCCCGTCCGGGAATACCGCGGCGATGGTGGTGCCGCGCGGGTGTGTTCGGACGGCCCAGCCCGCGACAAGTGCGACCGCGCCCACACTCCAGCCGCCGCTGACGTATTGGGTCGAAGCCAGGGTACGACATGCCCATACCGCCTCTGCAGGGGCAACCCAGTGTGCTTCGTTGAAGGCTGGATAGTCCACGTTGCCGGGATAAATGCTTGACCCGAGGCCGCGGATCAGTCGGGGGGCGGCTGGTTGCCCGAAGATGGTGGAGCCGATGGTATCCACGCCGATCAGCTTCAGGTCAGGGTTGTATTCGCGCAGCACCCGCGCCACCCCCGCCGAATGTCCACCGGTTCCCACCGAGCACACCAGTACGTCAATATTTCCTAGTTGGGAAATAAGTTCCAAGGCCAGCGGTCTGTAGGCGTCCACGTTGTCGGGGTTGTTGTACTGGTCGGGATACCAGGTATGCGGATCTTCGGCCAACAGCTCGGCGACCCGGTTCTTGCGCGCCTGCTGCCACCCACCGACCGGATCAGGCTCGGCGACCAGATCGAGGTGGGCGCCGTAGGCAGTGAGCATGCGCTCGATGATCGGCTCCATGCCGGGATCGGTGACCACGGTGACCGGATGCCCGTACACGGTCCCGGCCAACGCCAAACCCAAGCCCATGGTGCCGCTGGTGGATTCGACGATTCGCGCACCGGGCAGCAGGTCTCCGCGCGCCCGAGCTTGTTCCACCATGTGCACCGCAGGGCGGTCCTTCATACCACCGGGATTAAGTCCCTCGAGCTTGGCCCAGAAGCCGCGGTCCGGTTCACTGAACGGCGCGGACACCCGCAACACCGGCGTGGTGCCGACAATCGTGTTCGCCCGTCCCTGCATGCCCAGCGCAACAGGCTGAGATGCTATGGGTCGGTTGTTCTCAGGAGGTAAGGCAGAATTCATGTGATCGTCGCTTCTGCGTGAAAGCCGCGGCACAGCGCGGCAGCTGACAATGACAGCAGTCACCAACCGTGATGGCAGCAGAGCCACCGGTCTGACGATGACCGGTCAGCGACGAGTGATGCATAACCGGGACAAAATTTGGTTGCCGGTCACGAAGCCGCGAGCCGACCGGCCGGCGGCCGCATCATTGGCGACAGCATGGCCGCCAGCCACCCGGCAATGGCGATGCCCGCCATGGCGATGAAATCAGAACCGGCCCGCGGCGCGATTCGCGGTAAGACCGCAGCAGCAGATATGTCGGACGAACAGATGGATTCATCCTGAACATGGTCGTGACTGGCAAGCGCGAGAACACGATCCGCAGATGCCGATACCGAGCGATGTGGATGGACCGGGGAGGCTTCACAGCAGGGCAGGACGACTCTGGCGCCCAAGACGAGTAGCACCGCCGCGCCGAACACGAGAACGGTGGACCTCAGGCGAAAACTCGTCGGGGTGCCGCTGAAACTTACAATGACCCGACTGTAACAGCACCGCGACCCAAAAATCGGAACCGCGCACCTGACCTGTGCATTGCGAACCAGCAACTTACAAGGTCCTACTTGTTGCGAAAGAACGCACGGCTTGACGGAGCAGTTTGAACTGACTTCGCCGAGCATCCTTGCTCAAGAGGCGCAGTCGTTAAGGGCGACAAGGATGTTGGATCCTTCATGGCCGAGGCCCGGCGGCAACGGCACGTGCCCGTCCGGTCACTAACGATCAGCGCGGCGATGATCCTTAAAGCCATCAGCAAAGTCAGCGTAGAATCACGCGGGCGCGGCGCGCCAGTCTGATGATGTGGTGACAAGGGTGGTGAGACCACCGCGCCTCACTGATCCCAACTTGCTCCCCCAGAGTATTGCGCGAGTCATTCTCGCCGGTGAGGAGAAACCGGAGCCGCAGCGGTC
Source organism: Mycobacterium colombiense (assembly GCF_003284935.1). Taxonomy (GTDB): domain Bacteria; phylum Actinomycetota; class Actinomycetes; order Mycobacteriales; family Mycobacteriaceae; genus Mycobacterium; species Mycobacterium arosiense_A. Next base: position 2,886 of record NZ_QMEV01000045.1, on the reverse strand, counting down.
GGGGCGGTGAGAGCCCGCGCGGCAGAAGCAGGCTCGGTAAGAATTCGGTCATGACAATCCGAGGACACCGACAGGTTCCCGGTCGAAGGGGACGATCGCCGCGACACCAGCGCAGAACGCGCGAAGATTCCCTCGACATCGCTCAAGCGCCGGAAAACTGATACAGCATGATCGCGGCAGGCATTATGGACGGATGGAAACAGTGCCGCAGACTTCAGTGACCGGCGCAGGCCATCGGGCATTGGTGGTCGACAACGAAGTTTCGCTGGCGGGAGTGGTCGCCAGTTATCTCGAGCATGAGCAGTTCGAAGTATGTATCGCTCACGACGGGTCCGATGCGCTCACTTTGGCCCGTGCGTTTCACCCTGATGTTGTTGTTCTTGATCTGGGCTTGCCGGGGATGGACGGCATTGAAACCTGCCGCCAGCTGCGCACCTTCTCCGATGCCTATGTTGTGATGTTGACTGCCCGCGGCACCGAGGCGGACACGCTGATCGGATTGTCGGTCGGCGCCGACGACTATGTGACCAAGCCCTTTAGGCCCCGCGAACTCGTCGCCCGCATCCTCGCGATGCTGCGCCGACCGCGCACTATGCAGCCAGGGAGCGGGGACGTCGGCACCAAGGCCACGGCCGACTAGCAGGCGGAATTTCGGTGCGTCGCCTTCGTGCACTTCTTGCCTGGCACGCAACTTGACTCCTGCGGAATGGCGAAAGGCCTAGACTGCGACCCAGAAGGGCAGTCGACCGAGTCACCTCTCACATCACGACAAAGGGCTTGACCCGCGTAGACCTTGGGGAGGAAAGATCACCTCGTCCAGACCGGCTCGGCAAGGCCCTTCGCATACAGTCGAGCGAACACGGCGACGACAGTCGAACGAACACGGCGACGAGCAATTGGGCCGCGATCGATTATCGCCCGTGACCGGCGTCGAATATCGGATGGGAATTGGCCAATGAGTGACAACACCACACCGGGTGCGAAGCCGCGCCGGTTCTTGCGCCGGCCCGGCATCGGGTTGCGCCTAGTGCTGGCCCAGACACTAGTGCTCGCCGCCGGTGCAGCGGCCACCTGGGCAATTGCCGCCGTCGTCGGACCGCCGCTTTTCCATAAGCACATGCATGGGAAGGTGCCCGTCAACTCTTTCCTGGAAATACATGCCGACCATGCCTACAGATCGGCCACCGCCGTGGCCGTCGGCGGCGCCCTTGCCATTTCCGCGTTGATGGCGCTGGCGGTCAGCTGGTATGTCAGCCGCCGGCTGCAACGGTCGGTCACCGAGGTCGCCGCAGCTGCGACCGAGGTCGCCCGCGGCCGATACGACATCCGGATTTCGCCTACCCGCCTCGACGAGGATTTCGACACCCTCGTTGACTCGTTCAACCAGATGGCGGCGCGGCTACAGACCGTCGACGCTACTCGGCGCCAGTTGTTCGGCGACCTGGCCCACGAGATCCGCACCCCCGCTTCGGTGCTGGATGCCTATATGGACGCGCTCGAAGACGGGGTGCGGTCGCTGACCCCGCAGACCACCGCGATGCTGCGCGACCAGACCCGCCGGCTAGTGCGGTTCTCCGAGGACACTGCTGCACTCGCCCAAGCCGAAGAGAGTGCCTTCTCGATGGCCTTTAGCTGGATCGACGTGCGCGAGCTGATCGATGCTGCCGTGACGGCCGCGCAGGAACGCTATCGAAGCAAACATGTCGATCTGGTCGTCACGTTACCTGCCAACCTGCCCCCGCTGCGGGGGGACTCGCAACGGCTATCTCAGGTTCTAGGCAACCTGCTTGACAACGCGCTGCGCCACACGCCGCCGGGAGGACGCGTCGAAGTCCGCGCGGCTGTGGAGGGCGATGAGTTTACGCTCTCGGTCGTCGACAGCGGTGAGGGCATCCTCGCCGAACACCTACCCCATGTGTTCGAACGGTTCTATCGAGCCGATCTCACCCACGACCGGGGCTACGGCGGAGGCGGAATCGGACTAGCCATCGTCAAGGCGCTGGTCGAGGCCCACAACGGACGCGTCGCTGCGGCCAGCGACGGCGTCGGTAAAGGCGCCGCGTTCACCGTCACTCTGCCGCTGGCTGCATCGGGTGCCGAGCGCACCCTTGAAACCGTGATATCCGCGGGCGAAAGAGCCAGCTCTACTTAGTGTCGACGCCGATCCCGACTGGGGCGGCCCCCGGGCGAGCAGTGCTGCCACCGAGTTCGCCTCTAGTAACGACATCCCGCGATTGGTAAGGCTGAGTTGGACGCCATTTGAAGGGCGCTGATGCGGTCTGGTGTTCGCTGCGGCACGACGCCATGGCGGCGCGTCCCGACACGGCTATGGTGCTCGCCGCATACGTCCGGACGGCCGCGCACATATGTGTGCTCCCGCGCCGGGAGCCTTGCCCGGCTGTGTGCGACGATGATGGCCACTCGATGCCATCACCGCGATGCGCCGGCCCGCCAAAACCTGCCGCAGAATCGTCCGAGGCCTAAGCCAAGCATCGATTTTGCCACAAAGTCGCTGGATACCCATTACATATGATTCCATTGGTGAAGCCACAGCGCTTTGCTTTGGCGACCGCCGTCATGACCGCTGGTTTGGGACTTGCCAGCGCCACCTCCGCAGCCGGTGCCCAAGCCCAGCTCGGACCCTTGCCGACACCCCTGCTACGGGTATTGGAATCCTGGCTGCGAGGACCCCGGACCCGGCCACGGTTACTATGGCCACGGAGGCTATGACCACGGAGGTCCAGGGGGACATGGTGGTAGTGGCGGCCACGGCGGCGGCGGACATGGTGGCGGCGGACACTAACGCCGCAGTTGACGGCGCTCATCGAAAGTCCCCAGGTGTGCTCGCCGAAATTCCTCACCTGTGAGCAGCGGTCAGTGTAGTGG
>NZ_QMEV01000044.1 GCF_003284935.1 Mycobacterium colombiense | reverse complement strand
CAACGCCCAGGACAGCTTGCCGCCCAGCTCGGCAGGATCGGCTTGCTGGCCAATCTGATTGATGAGCTGGTGGCCGAGAGCCTGCATGCGGCGCGCCTCGCGTTCGAGCGTGTCCAGCAGCCCCAGCCGCTCGGGAGTGGTCAACGCCTCGTATGAATGGTCCTGGAAGCGGGAGATGGCGGCGCGCAACGCCTCGACATCGTCCCGAAGCCCCTCGCCATCAATCGAACGCATGTTCGAATACTATGCCCCGACACCGACAAGAAAGGCCACTCCGAAACCACTGAAACAGAAGAGGCGCAAGTGATTTGGCCGCGCGACCGCGCTGATGTCCGCTACGCGACCGCCGCGGATTCGGCTTCGGCCACCTCGGCCGCGGCCCGCTCGCCGGAGCGAATCGCGCCGTCGATCCAGCCGCACATGATCGTCGAGCTTTCGGTGCCGGCCCAATGGATGCGGCCGCACGGTTCGCGCAAGGTGTAGCCGTATTCGGTCAGCACGCCGGTGGGGGCGTGGCCGATCATCCCGCCGCCGGAGTAGCGGTCCACGGTCCAGTTCTGCTCGTGGAATTCGGTTGGTGCCTTTGCCTTTTCGCCGAATCGGTCCACGAGTTCGCCGATGACCAGCGCTCTGCGCCCGGTCTCGTCGAGCTGGGTCAGGCGGCGCGCCGCCGGTCCTTCGGTGATGACGCACATGATTCCGGGCGTCCCGGTGTCGGTGCATGCGTCGATGGTGAGGGTGGCCGGGGACCCCGGCGCGGCGGACTGGCCGGAGAATCCGTCGGCGCGCCAGAACGGCTCGTCGTAGATGAGCGAGGTCTTGATGACCGCGCCGCTCGGCATGCGCTGGTGCAGAAAGGCCCGATCCACCGGGAGCATCGGCTCGTAGTGGATCGAGGTGGCGATGGCCAGCGGGATCGCGACGATGACCCGACGGGCCCGCACCGTCAGGTCGCTCGCGCTGACCGTCACACCGTCGGCGTCCTGGGCGATGTGGCGCACCGGCTGGGAGAGGTGCAGCGCGTCACCCAGCGCGGCCACCATCGGGCGGTGCAGGGCGCCCATGCCCCCGACCGGGCGCGCGTCCTGGGACCCGCCCTTGCCCGAAATCGCGAACGTGAGCCCGCCGGCCGACGCCGTCTGCAGCAGCCCCCACAGCAGCGACGTCTCGGACGCGGCCGAGGTGTACAGGCCGGCGAAGGCCATGTCCAGCATCTCGGCGGCCTCGGAGGACAGGGAATTCTTTTCGATCCATTGCCCGATGCTGATGCGGTCCCACTCGTGGGCCTTCTTGGCCTCCCACGGGGCCTCGCGCGGAATCGCCTTGCACATCTTCTCGATGGTGGCCAGACCGATCCCGAGGTTGGCGACCGCCCACGGGCTCACGGTCCACGGGATGGTGCCGCCGTATCGGTGTTTCTTGCCCCCGACGATCATCATCGCGTCGCCGTCGTTGTGCTGCTTGTACTCCGGAACGCCGAACTCGTTCATCAGCGCATGGATTGCGTCCTGGCCCGGACCGATCCAGGCGCCGCCGCGATCGATCCACGCGCCGTCGGGCCGCGTCTCGGTGAAGGTCCGGCCACCGACCCGGTCACGCGCCTCCAGCAATGCCACCGAATGGCCCGCCTGTTGGAGCCGCAAAGCGGCCGTCAAACCCGCGAATCCCGCTCCGACCACGCAATAATCGACCTCAGACACGGTTGGCTCCTCAACCTCGTCCACCCCAGCAGCAAACTACACCGAGGCGGAGTCGGAAGTAGCGTGTTCACCGGTATTTCTCAAGCGTTCAAAGCCGTTGATCGATGACTGGAACTCGGTGCGCAAGTCGAGGCGCGATGCGGCCGGTGGTAGCAAAGCCTTTGTCGCGCTTGGCGGTTAGCCGGTCAAAGGTGATGTGCCTGATTGCCACCGCGGCGTTTGGCGGTGTACATCGCGCTGTCGGCGGCGTCGATGAGCTTCTCAACGAGTCCGAGGACGTCGAATGTGCCCATCGGCGGCAGTTCGGCAGTGGCAGTACCGATGCTGGCTGTTAGTCCCTGGGGAAGTGCGGCGATGGCGGCGCCCAAGCGCGTCGAGACCAGCTCGGCGTTCGGCGATCGGCTGGTTGCGGCCAGGAGGAACTCTTCGCCGCCGGCGCGGCACAGCACCGATGTCGATGACGCGTGCTGCCGCAGCACGCCGGCGACAGCGATCAGCGCTCGGTCCCCGGCGGCGTGACCGAAGGTGTCGTTAATGCGTTTGAACGCATCGAGGTCGATCATGGTCATGGTCAGGTGGGCATCGTCGGCGCCCGCCTCGGCGAGTCGTCGGGTGAGAGCGGTGATGAACCCTCGCCGGTTGAACAGCCCGGTCAGCGAGTCTTGATCGGCGCGCTGCGCGTAGGTCCCCATTGCCCGTGACATCCCTCGCATGCCCAGGGGGAACGACAGGTTGAGCATTGTGATCACCCAAAACGCGGCGATGCCTGTTCCAATGTCGCTCTCATGAGCCAGGTGCACGGCGGCGGCGACGGAGACAGCGATCGCCAGGACGACGTCGAAGACCAGAAGTCTATTGCTGTGGAAGAGGGCAACATACCCGCTATTCGTGGCCATTGCGCAACAGCCGACCGCGGCCAGGGCGGCAGTCGACTGGGTCAGGCTCCACCCAGCAATACACGTCGCGGCGGCAACGCCGACGATCTCCGATTGGACGCGGGTCGGCCAGCGCGTCAACCAGTAGACGCCTGCCGCAACGACGAAGACCGCTGCGGTCGCGTTGATGAGCACCACCTCGCCCGTGGGGTGACGTGTGCTGAGCAACGTGGTCAGTGGCACAAGGGCCGACATGGAGGCGATGACAGCCAGCGTCGACTGTGCCGCGCGAAGCAATCCGCGCTCGCGCAGGATCGCCGTCATCCAGTCGAACTGATCGGGCCGACCCAGCCACGACTTGAACCCAGGCACGCTAACACCTCCTCGCTGGACATAGCTCAGCACCAAACCGCTGTCGGCGGACCGAATGTGCCAAATCTGCGGACCCCTCGGGGTACGGACGCCGGCCCGCGACCCGCTTTGCATCACACCGCGAAAGCCGCATTTCGTCCCAAGGTTGCGGCACGCACGCCTAGAACACGTTCTAGTCTGTGGAACCATGGGATTTCTGAAGCCCGAGCTGCCGCAGCTCGACATGGCCGAATGGAACAAAGGCACCCGCAGCGAGAAGATCCGGCCGATGGCCAAGCACTGGGCCGAGGTGGGTTTCGGCACGCCGGTGGTGCTCCACCTGTTCTATGTCGTCAAAATCCTGCTCTACATCCTGGGCGCGTGGCTGTTCGCGTCGGCCACCGACGGTCTCGGCGGGTTCACGCGCGTCGCGTCGTGGTGGTCGGAGCCGATCGTGTTCGAGAAGGTCGTGCTCTACACGATGCTGTTCGAGGTGATCGGGCTGGGATGCGGCTTCGGGCCGTTGAACAACCGGTTCTTCCCGCCGATGGGCTCGATCCTGTACTGGATGCGCTTCGGCACCATTCGGCTGCCACCGTGGCCGGATCGCGTCCCGCTCACCAGCGGCACCAAGCGCAAGCCGGTCGACGTCGCGCTCTACGGACTGTTCCTGGTGTTCACGTTCGCGGCGCTGTTCGCCGACGGCACCGGGCCGATGCCCGAATTGGGCACCAGCATCGGATTGCTGCCCGCATGGAAGATCGTGTTGATCCTGTTGCTGCTGGCGGTCGTTGGTCTGCGCGACAAGGTGATTTTCCTGGCCGCGCGCGGTGAGGTCTACGCGACCATGGCGGTGACGTTCCTTTTCGGCGCGCCCGACATGATCGTCGGGTCCAAGGTGGTCTTCCTGGTGATCTGGATCGGGGCCGCGACATCCAAACTCAACAAACACTTTCCATTCGTGATCTCCACGATGATGTCGAACAACCCGCTGGTGCGGCCCCGCTGGCTGAAGCGGCGCTTCTTCGAGAACTTCCCGGACGACCTGCGGCCCGGCCGCCTGTCACGCTGGCTGGCGCACCTGAGCACCGCCATCGAGATGCTGGTGCCGTTGCCGCTGTTCTTCTGTCACGGCGGCTGGCCGGTCACGGTCGCCGCGATCGTGATGGTGTGTTTCCACTTGGGAATCCTCGTCTCGATCCCGATGGGCGTGCCGCTGGAGTGGAACGTCTTCATGATCTTCGGCGTGCTGTCGTTGTTCGTCGCGCACACCCACATCGGGCTGCGGCAGCTGCGGCACCCGGTGGTGGTCGCGGTCCTGTTCGTCGTCATCGCCGGAATCGTGCTGTTGGGCAACATGTTTCCGCGCAAGATCTCGTTCTTGCCCGGGATGCGTTACTACGCCGGCAACTGGGACACCACACTGTGGTGCATCAAACCCTCGGCCAGCGACAAGATCAGCCGGGGCATCGTGGCGATCGCCAGCATGCCGCAGGCTCAGCTGGAGCGGTTCTACGGCAGCCCCGAGGCGGCGCAGATCCCGATCTATATGGGATATGCGTTCCGCGGCTTCAACACTCACGGCCGGGCGCTGTTCACCCTGGCGCATCGGGCCATGGCCGGCCAGAACGAGGACGACTACGTCATCACCGACGGGGAGCGGATCTGCAGCACCGCGATCGGCTGGAACTTCGGCGACGGCCACATGCACAACGAGCAACTCATCGCCGCCCTGCAGGAGCGCTGCCACTTCGAGCCCGGCGAGGTCCGCGTGGTTCTGCTTGACGCGCAACCGATTCACCAGCAGACGCAGGCATACCGGTTGGTCGACGCCGCGACCGGTGAATTCGAGCGCGGAATCGTCCGGGTCGCCGACATGGTTGTGCGCCAACCGTGGGCCGACGACGTTCCGGTGCAGGTGGTTTCGGAGCAGCCGGAGTAGGTCCGCGAGCGTAAGCCCACTGCGAAATAATCGCCCGCAAATCACAGTGGGCTTACGCTCGCGAAACCCTAAGCGTCTGCCCGCACCTCGTGCGCGGCGGCGACCATGTTCTTCAGCGACGCGCTGACCTCGTCGGGGTTGCGCGTCTTCAGCCCGCAGTCGGGGTTGACCCACAGCCGCTCGGCCGGCACCGCCCGCAGCGCCGCCCGCAGCGACTCGGCCATCTCGTTCGTGCTCGGCACCCGCGGCGAGTGGATGTCGTAGACGCCCGGACCCACGCTGTTGGAGAAGCCGATCGAGTTCAAATCGTCGAGCACCTCCATGCGCGAGCGGGCCGCCTCGAGCGATGTGACGTCGGCGTCCAGGTCGGCGATGGCCCCGATCACCTCACCGAATTCCGAGTAGCACAGGTGGGTGTGGATCTGCGTGGAGTCCGCGACGCCGGAGGTGGCCAAGCGGAAAGACCCCACGGCCCAACGCAAATAGGCCTCCTGGTCGGCGCGACGCAGCGGCAGCAGCTCGCGCAGCGCCGGCTCGTCGACCTGGATGATGGCGATGCCGGCCGCCTGCAGGTCCACGGTCTCGTCGCGAATGGCCAGCGCCACCTGGTTGGCCGTGTCCGCCAGCGGCTGGTCGTCGCGGACGAACGACCACGCCAGGATCGTCACCGGACCCGTCAGCATGCCCTTGACCGGTTTGTCGGTCAGCGACTGCGCGTACTTGGCCCATTCGACCGTCATCTGGTGCCGGCGGATCACGTCGCCGAAGAGCACCGGCGGGCGCACGCAGCGGCTGCCGTAGGACTGCACCCACCCGTTCTTGGTCGCGAAGAAGCCGTCCAGCTGCTCGGCGAAATACTGCACCATGTCGTTGCGCTCCGGCTCGCCGTGCACCAGCACGTCGATGCCGAGGTCCTCCTGCAGCCTGATCACGTCGGCGATCTCCTGCTTCATCCGCCGCCGATACTCGGCTTCGTCGATCTCGCCGGCGACCAAAGCGGCGCGCGCCTTACGGATCTCGCCGGTCTGCGGGAAGGACCCGATCGTCGTGGTCGGCAACGGCGGCAGGTGCAAGCGCGCCTCCTGGCTGGCGCGGCGCTGCGCCGCATCACCCCGCTGTGAACCCGACGCGACGATCGAATCGATGCGGGTCCGGAGATCGTCGTCGTGCAGCCGCGGATCCTCGTTGCGGGAGGCGACGGCGGCGTCGGAGGCCGCGATCTCGTCGGCGACCGCGTCGCGGCCCTCGTTCAGGGCGCGGGCCAGCGTCACCACCTCGGCGACCTTCTCCTGCCCGAACGCCAGCCAGCTGCGCAGCGCGTCGTCCAGCCCGGTCTCCGGCTCCAGCGAATACGGCACGTGCAGCGTCGAGCAGGACGTCGAGACCGCCACGTGCGCCGCCGAACTCGACACCGTCACCAGCTTGCCCAGGGCCGCCCCAAGGTCGGTGCGCCAGATGTTGCGTCCGTCCACCACACCGGCGACCAGCGTCTTGCCGGCGAGCTCGGGCACCGCCGCCACCGCGGTGTCGGCTCCGTAGACCAGATCGACGCCGATCGCCTCGACGGGCGTGCGGGCGAGCGCCCCCAACGAGTCACCCGGGTCGCCGAAGTAGGTGGCGACGTAGATGGCGGGACGGTTGCTGGCCTTGCCCAGCGCGTTGTACACCGCCTCGGCCAGTGCCGGCGCGTCGGGGGAGATGTCGGTGACCAGTACCGGCTCGTCGAGCTGCACCCACTGCGCGCCATTGTCGGCCAGCAGCGAGAGCAGCTCTGAATAGATCGGCATCAGCTCCTGCAGCCGCTCGATGGGGGCGCGCCCGCCGTCGACCGCCTTGCTCAGCAGCAGGAACGTGATCGGGCCGATGACCACCGGACGCGCCGGAACGTTCTGTCCCAGAGCCTCTTTCAGCTCCGAAATCACCTTGTCCGGGTTCAGCGAGAACGTAGTCGAGGGCCCGATCTCGGGAACGATGTAGTGGTAGTTCGTGTCGAACCACTTGGTCATCTCCAGCGGCGCGACGTCTTGGTTGCCGCGCGCCGCGGCGAAGTAGCGATCCAGGTCGTCGGCAACCTGCGCGGCCCGGGCCGGCAACGCACCGAGCATCACCGCGGTGTCGAGCACTTGGTCGTAGTAGGAGAAGGTGTTGACCGGCACCGAGTCCAGCCCGGCGTCGGCCAGGTGTTTCCAGGTGTTGCGCCGCAGGGTGGCGGCCACCTGTTCCAACTCGGCGCGGCTGGTGCGGCCGGCCCAATAGCCTTCCGTCGCGCGCTTGAGTTCGCGTTTGGGGCCAATGCGGGGCGAGCCGACAACCGTGGCGGTGAATGCTTGAGGGGTCACGATATTCGTCCTTCAATCGACGTGGTGGTCATCGCCGGCGGACGTGCAGCCGATCCGTTAGCGGTGCGTACCCGGGTACCAACCGCAACGGCTGCAGCCTAACGCCCATTCCTCGAGGCGATGAGCCGCCGGACGCGGCGCGCCCGGCACAGCTGGCAGGTCTCCGGACTCGCAGGCGCGCACTTCGCTGGTGCTCCTAATGGCCGTCGCTTCCCAGTCTTGCGACCAGTGCTTGCCAAAAACTCTGACGGCGGTCGTTCCTGCATACCGTTGCGGGACAGTCCCGGATTCTCACCGGGTTCCCTCTCGCGAAGCGTTACTAACGTTGCCTCGCTCGATGCCGGCGCCACTTGTGTGGCGACGGCAGACCAGCTGCGAAATGGAGTGTAGTCAGCCCGCCAGCGCCTGCGCGATCGGGAGCGCGGTTGCGTCGTCGCCGTTGTTGAATTCGATGGTCCGCCGGATGGTCGAATCGTCGGCGAGCGCGGCGGCGGCGACCAGCGCGACGTCGGCGCGGGACACCTCACCCGTGCCGCGCCCGACGACGATCCTGCCGGTGGCCGGTTCCAGCGTGAGCCGGCCCGGACCCAGCACCGTCCAGTCCAGGTCGCTGTCACGCAGGTGGGCATCGGCGGCCGCCTTGGCTTCGGCGTACGGGAAGAACGAATTGTCTTGGGACACACCGTGGTCGGGGCCGGCGCCGAAGTAGGAGACCATCACGAACCGCTTGACGCCCGCCTGTCCGGCGGCGACGATCACCCGGATCGCCGCGTCGCGGTCGACGGCGTAGGTCCGCGCCGCGTCGCCGCCGCCCGCGCCGGCGGAGAAGACGACCGCGTCGTGCCCGCCCACCAGATCGGCCAGCGCGTCGGTGTCGAGCCGCTCGATGTCGGCCACGACCGGCGTCGCGCCGGTGGCAGCCACATCGTCGGAGTGGTCGGGGTTGCGGAAGACCGAGGTCACCCGGTCGCCGCGCTGGGTCAGGGCGCGGGCCAGCTGCAGCGCGACCTTGCCGTGCCCGCCGAAGACGATGATGCGTGCCATGCGTCCGACGGTACCGACGTCAGCGAGTGGCGGGGGCGAGCCGCTAGTCCCTACCTGGTGGCGACCCGCTTCGCCCGGCTACGCCGCGCTCGCGATCACCACTAAAGCTTCACGCGCCCCATGATGATGTCGATGATCGGCTTGCCCGGCGGGTAGGCGTTGGTGAGCGACGCCATCGTGTGCCCGTAGTCGACCAGCAGCGTGATGCCGCTGATCCCGAACGCGGCGGCGCTGTTGAGGAACGCCATCACGTCGCCCATCTGCTCCGGGGTGTGCACCTTGGAGCCGGTCTCGTCGCGATAGTCCTGCGCGAAGGTCAGCCACAGGTCGGCGTTGGACTGCGCCAGCGGGGTGTCGGTGGGACCGGGGCAGATGGCGTTGATCCGAATGCCCTTCTTCAGCAGCGGGTAGCCCTGGGTGGCGACGTAGGCGTTGACGACCTTCTTGGAGAACCCGTAGTGAATGATGCCCTCGGCTTCGTGCGCCTTGACCCATTCCTGAGCCGACGCGAAGTCCGGGGTGGCCAGGAACTCGTTCAGCAGGTCCAGGTCGTTCTCCCAGCCCATGCCGGCGACCGAGGAGATGAAGCAGATCGCCGAGCCGGAGGGAAGCTGGTTGCGTTCCAGCAGGCGCTCGATCAGGTGCCGGTGACCGAGAAAGTTGATCGCCATCAGGTCGGTGGTCCCGTCGGCGATGCCCGCGGCCGAGAACACCGCGTGGACCGGACCGTCCAGCTGCTCGACCGCGGCGTCGATGGACGCGGTGTTGCGCAGGTCGACCTGGATGGCCTTGGCGACGTCGTAGGTCACCGGCGCGTAATCCATCACGATCACTTCGGCGCCCAACTCGGCCGCTGACCTGGCCGCCGCGGCGCCCATGCCAGTCGCGCCGCCGACGACAAGAGCGCGCTTGCCGTCGTAGCGCAACCGATCGACAATGGTCATGGAAATCCCCTTCTCGGATAATGCCAACGCGGTTCTAACTGCTCAACTGTATGGGTAACAGTTATTTGGTTCAATACCGGGGCGGGTTAATCGGGTGCTACTTGCCGCGGACCGCGACGCCGCGCAGGACGGTGTCGCGCGCGTGCACCAAGGCTGCGCGCTTGCCGATCTCGGCGAGGATGTTTTCCGGTATCCACTGCAGGCCGATGACGCAGCGCGCCAGGATCGCGGTGGAGGGGGCGTCGATCGCGATCTCTCCCGAGCGGATGCCCTCGGATAGCAGCGTTTTCATCTGCCGCAGCCGCGTGGCGTAGAGCCAGCCCGGATTCGGCGTGTCCGGGGGTGATTGGCGCATCCAGGCCAGCTGAATCCTGAACTCGTCGGAGAACCGGTCGAGCGCGTTGATGTTGACCCAGCTCAGCGCGTCCAGTTTTTCGACCGGGGTGGCATCCGAGCGCAGGACGCTGACCCAGCCCGCCTCGACCTTCCTGCCGAAGGATTCCATGATCGACGCGAGCAGTTCGTCCTTCGAGCCGATCACGCGATACACCGTTCCGGTGCCAAGGCCGGCCGCCGAGGCGATGTCCCTGATGGTGGTGACCTCGTATCCTCGGCGGCCGAATTCGGCTCGCGCCACCGCCCGCACCGCCGCTGCCTTGTCGCTCGGGTCCGCGTCGCTGTCGTCGGACCATGTCGCGATGACGTCATCGGCGGCGGTGAACGCTTTCGAGCGATCCAGTGCCGCGTCGGTCGGCGGCCGAGCTGCCAAGCCCTGCAAAATGATTCGGCACAGCAGTCCGGCCACCTGGTCGGCCGCGGATTTGTGGCGCATCACATCGAGCCCCACCTGCAGCATGGTCTGGCAGATCCGGTCGGCTAGCGTGGGAAGGTCGATGTCGGGTGTGATGTAGCCGCTCCAGCGGCCAGCGCGCAGCGTCTGCAGCATCGCCTCCTGGATCGCCGCGGGCCGTTGCTGGGTCAGCTTGATCAGTTCCGGGTCGGTGCTCGGCCCCTCGTAGAACGACATCTGCAATGCCGCGCGGTGGTCGACGGCGCAGTGCGCGATCGCCGTCCCGAGCTCGATGATCTGTTCTTCGACCGGACGGGCGTCGGGTTCGTCCAATCTCGCCTGGGCGGCCCGCCCGATGCGCTCCAGGTCGTCCTGATAGCGGCGGATCAACTCGACGAGGATGGCCTCTTTGGATTCGAAATGGTGATACAGGCTGCCGGGAAGGATGCCTGCGGCGTCGGCGATCTCCTGCAGCGACGTCCGCAAGCCCGAGGATGCGATCAATGAGGCGGCGGTGGCGAGGATTTCGGCGCGACGCGTCGGGGATTCAGCTGTGCCGCCGGCGCGCAATGACTCGGCCCTGGCCATGGTCAGCGGTGCGCGGATCTGGACGACTGCGGGTCGGCGAGCATTCGCATTCGTCCTCTCTTACCGAACCAAATCTTTGTTAGAGGCTATCAGACCGGGCGCGGTGAATGCGCTGCACAAAGCGGTGAAAGCCCCATTCTAGAGCGCCGGACCGTCCCACCGGTCACACGCGACCACCTCCTCGAGCGGGCGCCGTCGCGCCGGTGAGAACGTGCGGCCGGCCCGCAGGCGGCCCACCGGCAAGAGACAGCCCTGAACATAGGTCGGCGGAATGCCGAGCAGGTTCCGGATTTCCTCTTCGTGATGCAGGTGGAGGGTGGTGATGCACGTCCCGTATCCCCGGGTGTGCAGGGCCAGCTGAAAATTCCATACCGGCGGGAAGATCGAGCCGTACAGCGTGGCCAGGTGAAACGATTCGTCGCCCTCGATGCGAGGCAAATAGGGCTCATAGCAAGGGATTACCAGCAGCGGCACCCGCGCCATGTTCTCGACCAACCACTCCGTCGACGACATGACGCGGGTCTCCGGAGTTCCCGCGGGCATCAGGTCGGCGACCAGCTGTCCGCCGACCCGCAGCAGGTAGGCCTGCCGGTACAGTTCGGCGATCGTGGTGCGCAGCGCCGGATCCGAGATCACCAGCCAGCGCCACGACTGGGCGTTCGACCCGTTCGCGGCCTGCAGGGCGATGCGCAGGCAGTCGCGGATGTCGTCGAGGTCGACCGGCGCGTCGAGGTCGAGCGATTTGCGCGCCGAAGGGGTCGCGGTGAGCAGGTACTCGATCTCCATCACTGACTGCCTCTCTTGGCAAGGCGCGCACCGAGTTCGGTGAGGTACTCGTCGGGAGCGCCGCGAAACGCGCTCCAGCTCAGCAGGCGCTTGAGGTACAGGTGGGCATCGTGTTCCCAGGTGTAACCGATTCCCCCGAACACCTGAATGGCGGTGTCGGCCACGGTGGCCAGCCGCCCGGCGAACGCCTTCGCCCGCACCGCGGCAAGGTGGCGCTCCTCGCCGGATTGACCGTCCGGTTGCGTGCGGGCGTCGCTGGCCCACAACGCGTGGATCACGCCGCTGCGGGCCAGCTCGACCGTCTCGTACATGTCCACGCACAGGTGCTGGACGGCCTGGAAGGAACCGATCGGCTGACCGAATTGCGTTCTGTTTTTGGCGTATTCGACGGCCAGCCCCATGATCGCGCGCGCGGCGCCCAGCGAATCGGCCGCGGTGGCGATCAGCACGTCGTCGATCACCGCGGCCAGGTCGGCGGCGCGTGCGGCGGTGAGCCGTCGCGCGGGCGCGGCGTCGAAGGTGACGCCGAACCGCTTGCGGGTCGGGTCGATGCCGTGCTCGGGCGCGACCGACAACCCGGACGAGCCGGACCGCACCGCGAAAAGCGCGGTGCCGTGGTCGTCTTCGGCGACCACGAGCAGAACATCGGCGGCCGCGGCGTCGGGCACCGCGGCGATCTCGCCGTGCAGCACGATCGCGTCACCGCGCCGGCTCGCGGCCACCGGGGTGGTCGCCGAGTCCGGAAAGCAGACGGTCGCGACGGTGCTGCCATCGGCTATGCCGCGCAACAACTCCGGCGCGATGTCGTTTGCCCCGAGCCGGGTCAGCGTGCGCGCGGCGGCGACCGCGGTCGACAACCACGGCCCCGGATGCAGCGCGGCGCCCAGTTCTTCGGCGACGACGCCGGCCTCGACCATCGTCATGCCGGCACCGCCGTACTCCTCGGGCACCAGCAGGCCCGTGGTTCCCAGCTCGGCGAGGCCGCGCCACACCGCCTCGTCCGTTCCGGTCGGATCGTCGAGCAACGTCCGCACATGTCCTGCGATCGGTGCCTTCTCGGCGAGGAAGCGTCGCGTGGTGTCGCGCAGCGCCACCTGTTCGTCGGTGAGTTCGAGGTTCATTTCCGCGGCAACCCCAGCACCCGCTGCGCGGTGATGTTCTTGTTGATCTGTGTGGTTCCACCCGCGATGGTCAGCGACCGCGACGTCAGGCGGTAGTTCGCCCACGGCGCCCCGGTGCCGCCGGTACCCAGCACGTCGAAGGCCAGCGCGGCCAGGTCCTGGCCGATCTCACCCCACACGGTCTTGGCGAGGCTGGCCGACCCGAACCCGTCGCCGCCGTGCAGCGTCGCCGAGATCGACCGCTGGCACAGGACTTCGAGATATTTGATGCGGACCGCGATTTCGCCGAGCCGCCGCAAGGTCACCGGATCGTCCAAGGCGCCGCCGCCGGCCGCGGCGAGGTCGTTGACCAGCTCCTCGAGCCGGACTTGCATCTCCGCATACAGCCTGGCCGCGCCGGCGCGCTCGTGGCTGAGCGTGGTGGTGGCCACCTGCCAGCCCGCATTCAACGGCCCGAGCAATGCGTCCGCCGGCACCCGCACGTCATGGAAGAACACCTCGGCGAAGTCCGCCTCGCCGTTGAGCGTGACCAGCGGGCGAACCTCGATGCCCGGCAGCGTCATGTCGACGATCAGGCAGGAGATCCCCTTGTGTTTGGGCGCCTCGGGATCGGTGCGCACGTAGAGCTGACACCAGTCGGCCCGATGCCCCAGCGAGGTCCAGATCTTCTGGCCATTGACGACGAAGTCGTCACCGTCGCGCGCGGCGCGGGTACGCAGCGCCGCGAGGTCGGAGCCCGCTTCGGGCTCCGACATCCCCTGGCACCAGATGTCATCGGCGCGCATCATGCGGGGGAGCAGGGTGCGTTTCTGCGACTCGGTGCCGTACTCCATGATGGCTGGCGCGATGTTGTTCAACCCAATGACGTTGAGCGGCATGGGAGCTCGCGCCCGGGTGGTCTCTTCGGTGTACACCAGTTGCTCGAGCACCGTCGCGCCGCGCCCGCCGTATTCCGGAGGCCAGGACACGGCCGCCCAGCCCGCGTCGGCCATCGTCGCGTTCCAGGCGCGCAGCATCTCGAACGCTGCGTCGTCGCGACCGGTGGGCCGGCGGGCCGCCACCAGCTCATCGGTCAGGTTCCGCGACAGCCAGTCACGCAGCTCGATACGGAATCGTTCCACGTCCGCCGGGTAGGAAAAGTCCACGTTTCTCTCGTCTGTAGCGTCGGAAAACCTTGTGGCCAAGCCGGACTCTACGGTTGAGCAGATAGTTGGTCAATGACGTCGACCGCCGTGCGCGCAGCCGCGAGGTGCCGCAGTTCGTCGTGCACGCTCAGCTCCTTTCGGGCTCGGGGAATGCGATCTCGGCGTTATCCGGCATCGGGCTGACACCGCGTCGCTCACACACTTCCAGCACTTCGTCGACGATCGATGCGGGCACGATGAAGTTCTGCGTCGAGGAGATCTGCTCGAGATGTGCCGCGATGTCCTCGGCAGTTGGCCGGCTCTCGGCCTCGGCGAGCCAGCCTTCGGTGAGGCCGACGAACACCCGCGCGTAGCGGCCGGCCGCCGCGGAGTAGTTGCGGTGGGTGACGGTGCAGGTGGTGCTGGCCAGAAACGTCACCAGCGGCACGACGAGCTCGGGCCGGATGGCTTGCATGAAGCCGGATTCGGCGAGGAACTTCTCGTCGCCGACGGTTTCGCGGACCATCCTCGAGAAGCCGGTGGGCATAACGGAATTGGCGAGTATTCCGTGCGCTTCGCCCTCGATGGCGATGACGTTGGTCAATCCGACCAGCCCCGCTTTGGCCGCCGCGTAGTGGGCTTCCATCGGCTGGCCGAAGATCCCCGCGGAGGACGAGATGAACACGAATCGCCCGCCCCCGCTTTTCTTCATCGCCCGATACGCGGGCTGGGACAGATGAAAACCGCCGTCGAGATGTACCCGCAACATGCGTGTCCAGTCGTCGTGCGAGAGGTCCTCGAAGGGCACACTGCCGAAAATGCCGGCGTTGCTGACCACCGCGTCCAGACGCCCGAATCCCTCGACGGCGGCGTCGACGATCGCCTGCCCGCCAGCCGGATTGTCCACCGAGTCGTATGAGGCGATCGCGGTGCCGCCGGCCCGCGTGATCTCATCGACCACCTCGTCGGCGACGCCGGTGTCGGAACCGTCGCCGCGCATCGAGCCGCCGAGGTCGTTGACCACCACCGCCGCTCCCCGCCGGGCCAGATCCAACGCGTACAGCCGACCGAGTCCCCGACCGGCCCCGGTCACCACCGCCACCTGGCCGGTGAAGTCAATCATCGTGTGCTCCTGATTCATTGACTGTTGTGCAGCCGGACTTTACGGTGGAACAGATATTTGGTCAACATTCGGAGGTGGGCGTGGGCGACGATGCCCGGGGCGAGCGGGTGCGGGGACTGGGCATGCTCGCCTCGGCGCTCGCGGGCCGGGCGGTGGCGGTCGCCAACCTGCCACCCGGCGAACCCGCATGGACGGACGGCCACACGATTTACGTTGACGCGGCCGCGCCGTCGCGCACCCGCCTCGGGTCGGTCGCCGCGCACGCCTCCATGATCGCCGCCGGCAGCCTGGACCCCGATGCGGTTGGCCGGTTGGTGCGCCACCGCAAACTGGCCAAGCGCTATCTGGCGGTCGAGGGTCACCGCGCACTGGTCGCCAACGCGCCTCTGCTACCACGCATTGTGGCGTCACTGGGCGACCGCGACATCGCGCGCCGCAGCGATTCACCTCACGCGTCGCTTGACCTCGCCGCCGCACGGGGGGAACTTCCTGAGGCGCCGCCGGAGTTCGGCGTGATCCGCGCGACGAAGGTGATTGCCGCGTGCGCCCGGGGGGCCACACAGGACGAGGAGGGCAAGCCCGGGCATGCGCCACGGCGCACTGGCGCAACGGAACTGGAAGAACTCGACGACGGCGAGGTGGACGACTCCGACGATCCCGACCTGTTCACCAGCCCCGTCGGTGGGGGCGGTTTTATCGGAAAGTGGTTGAAGAAGCTGCTGTCCTCCGCGCGTAAGACGGGAAGTGGCGGCGGCCCGCCCGGCGCGGACAACCCAACCCATCGCACCAACTCCGGCAGGCGCGGCGCGTACGCCGTCACGTCGCTCGCGTCGACCTCCGGCGACGACGGTGGGGACGCCGATCAGGACGCACAAACCGCCGTCGACGGCGTGCGATATCCCGAATGGGACGTCGCGCGCAAGAGCTACCGGCCGGCCTGGTGCACGGTGCGCGAGGTCGAACCACAGATCAAGGCGTCGGCCACCCAGTCCATCGACGACGCCATCGGGGTGCGGCGGCCGCTGTCGCGGCTCGGCATGGGTCTGCATCGTCGCCACCGGCAGGCGCAGGGCGACGACATCGACATCGACGCCGCCGTGGAAGCGCGGGTCGAGGTGCGGGCCGGGTCGGTGCCCGACGAGGCCGTGTACCTGGACAGCCTTCGGCGCCGGCGCGACCTCTCGGTGCTGCTCCTGCTCGACGTGTCGGGCTCGGCGGGCGAACCCGGGACGGTCGGGCGCACGGTGCACGAACAACAACGTGCGGCGGTCGCCCACCTGTCGGTGGCCCTGCACGACCTCGGTGACCGCGTCGCGCTGTACGCGTATTACTCGCAGGGCCGGGCCGCGGTGAGCATGGTGCCGGTCAAGCGGTTCCACGACCAGCTGAACGCCCAGGTGATCAGGCGGCTCAACAGCCTGGAACCCGGCGCGTATTCGCGCCTGGGGGCGGCGATCCGCCACGGCGCGGCGACGCTGGAGGCGCGTGGCGGTACGTCACGTCGGCTGCTGGTGGTGCTCTCTGACGGGCTGGCCTACGACCACGGCTACGAGCGGGCATACGGTGCCGCCGACGCTCGTCGCGCGCTCACCGAGGCCCGCCGCCGGGGGACCGGTTGCGTATGCCTGACGATCGGTGCGGGCACCGACGTGCAATCGCTGCGCAGGGTGTTCGGCAGCACCGCGCACGCGACCATCGCGAACCCCGACCAGCTGGCCGGTGTGATCGGACCGTTGTTCCGCTCCGCGCTGCGCTCGGCGGAGGTTCGCCGGAGGGTATCGGTGATGCCAAGTCCCAGAACGCAGTTGGTGCACCAAACCGCCGACGCCACCGGTCGCGCCACTTGAAACAAACATCTGTTCCGGCTAGGCTCCCAATCGCCGGAAGTAGCAGAAGGGAAGCTATGGCCACCGAGTCCGGGCTTGCTTACTTCAATCGAGGGACGCCTGAAGGGGAGACCGTGCGGCCCTACTACCAAGCGGTCGGGAGCGAAGAGGCCGTGTTCAAGGCGGCCTACCGGCAAGGGCTGGCGCTGGTCCTCAAGGGTCCGACGGGATGCGGCAAGACGCGATTCGTCGAGGCGATGGCCCACGACCTGGGCCGCCCGCTGATCACCGTCGCCTGCCATGACGACCTCACGACCGCGGACCTGGTCGGCCGGTATCTGCTGCGCGGCGACGAGACGGTGTGGGTGGACGGCCCGCTGACCCGGGCGGTGCGGGAGGGCGCGATCTGCTACCTCGACGAGGTGGTGGAAGCGCGGCAGGACACGACGGTGGTGCTGCATCCGCTCGCCGACTATCGACGCCAGCTGCCCATCGAGCGGCTGGGCATCACGCTGGACGCGGCTCCCGGTTTCGGCTTGGTGGTGTCTTACAACCCCGGTTACCAGAGCGTGCTGAAGGATCTCAAGGATTCGACCCGCCAGCGGATGGTGGCCATCGAATTCGATTTCCCCGCAGCCGATATCGAAGAGGGGATCGTTGCGCACGAGGCGGGCGTGGACCGGGCCACCGCGGCCGAGCTAGTCCGCTTCGGCCACGCCATCCGCAGGCTGGAAACCGGCGGGCTGCGCGAGGTGGCGTCGACGAGGGTGTTGATCGCCGCGGCCCGACTGGTCGCCGAGGGGTTGAGCATGCGCGACGCCGCCCGGGCCGCGATCGCGGGCCCGCTGACCGACGACGTGGCGGTGGGCAAGGCGCTGGGCGAAATGATCCGGATTTACCTCGCGCCGGAGGGGTCCGACGGGTCCGATGATTGACGCTGCATACCGCCGCCGCTAGGGTCTGAACAAATATTAGGTTTGTCGGATCGGCGCGCGATGTTGTCACCTGGGAGGTCGGATGTCCTACGAGAGCAGCGCAGAGCCGATCAAGGTCGGCTACCTGATGGACTTCACGCTTCCGCCGGGCTTTCCCGAGGAGCTGTTCGCCTCCTTCACCCAGACCTTCGAGCTCATCTTCGAAGAAGCCGTCGCCCAGGGCCTGATGGACCGGCCGGTGCAGATGATCTATCGCGAGGTGGAGGGCCTGCCCAAGGGTTCGGTCAAAGCGGTGATCGACGCGTACGGCGAACTGGTCGACGAGGGTTGCCTGGTGGTCTTCGGTCCGAACATCACCGACAACTGCGTGCCGTTGCGAGAAGCGATCGAGGAACGATTCAAGGTCCCCGCGATCAGCGTCACCGGCACCGACGACTGGCTGGGCGAGTGGACCTTCGCCTTTCCCCAGGGATCGATGACCGACGAGCCGATCTTTTTGGCCGACCTGATCGCCAAACGCGGCCTCGCCGAGATCGGGGTGCTGGTCGAGCAGAGCCTGATCGGGGAGAGCTACCTGAAGAACCTGCGAAGTGCGTGCCGGCGCAAGGGCATTCGGATCGTCGCGGAAGTCGCCATCGCGCAGACGGCTCAGGACATCAACGCCGCGGTGCAGACCCTGCATGAGGCAAAGGCCGAGGCGATCGTGCACCTGGGCTTCGGCTTCGGCATCGTCTTCATCAATCCGGCTCTCGAGTCGCTCGGCTGGGACCCGCCGCGCTTCACCACGACGGCGTGGCAGAACGCCTGGGTCAATCCGATCATGTGGAACGCGTTCATGGGCTGGACCGGTGTGGACCAGTACGACGAGGCGAACCGGATCGGCCAGGACTTCCTCGACAGCTACGCGAGGAAGTACAACGGCAGTCGCCCCGAGTTCTGTGTGACCGTGGTCAACCGCGACGTCGCGGCGACCTTGGTGCGCGCGTTCACCGACGCACATCCGTTGAGCCCGCGCGGTGTCAAAGAGGCTCTGGAACGGGTCAAGATGATGCCCGCCGCCTCGGGCGCACCCGGCACCCGGGTGTCGTTCGGCAAGTGGACGCGCCGCGCCTGGATGGGCGCCGGCTATCTAGTGGCCCGGACCCTCGACGCCGACGGCATCAACTCGCATCTGGTGGATCGGTTCGGAGAGGAAGACTGATGTCCACGGAACAGTCCATACCGCTGACTAACGACAAAACCACCGCACCGGGCGGCCACCATCGCGGCTGGGGCGGCTGGATCGCCGGCGCGGCGCTGGCCGCCTTCGCGCTGTTCTTCATCGCGAATTGCCGTGTGGCCCTTGACCCTCGCGTCGCAAACGCAGGCGTGCAAGGCCGGCCGCGACCGGTGAAGTTCACGTTCGGGCTGGACTACATCGGCTTTTTGGACTGGGCCACGGTGGTGGCGCTGATCGTGCTGTTGACCGTCTTCATCAGGGGCTGGCGCCGCAATCCCGGTAGCCCGGTGATGTTGATGTTTCTGTGCACCACGCTGATCGTGTGGCAGGACCCGATCATGAACTGGTCGCCGTTCGCGGTCTACAACCCCGATCTCGTGCACTGGCCGGAATCCTGGCCGCTGGTGTCGTTGTCGCCGACGGTCGAACCGTTCGTGGTCTTCGGCTACGTGATGTTCTACTTCGGGCCGTACTTCCCGGCGGTCTGGCTGCTGCGCAGGCTGCAGGCGAAGTACGGGCCCACGAGTTATGTGTCGCGGCATCCGCTGGTCAGCCTGGGGCTGATCACGCTGATGATCGGTTTTGTTTTCGACGCCTTCCTGGAAAACATCCTGATCCACTGGGGCATGTACATCTACTCGCAGGTGATCCCATGGGGATCGGTGTTCACCGGCACCACCTTCCAGTTCCCGCTGATCTGGGAGTCGTTCTCGGTGTGCTTCGTGATGGTCCCCGCGGCGATCCTGTGCTATCGCGACGACACCGGCAAGTCCGTGGCGGAAAAGCTTGCCGCAAAAGCGAAGTTGTTCCCGTCGCGACCGGTGCTGGGCACGTTCCTGGTGATGTTCGTCATCATCAACGTGTCGTACTTCGCCTACGGTGGCTGGTTCTGGGTCATCAAGGTCAGTCACGCCGCCACGTCGGTGGCCTGCCCCTGGCCGTATCCTGAGGCCAAAGTCTATGACCCGCAAGGCTTCTACCAGAAGGCGGGTGCCCAGGGCCCGTACTCGGTCGGCATCTGGTCGACGTGGGCGAGCGGGGAGCCCAATGGCCGGCCGCACGTCGAGCCCCCGCCCCCGGGCGAAGGCGCTTGCGCGACAGCGAGCCAGCATGGCTGAGCCGCGCACCGTCGTCATCACCGGTGCGTCCCGCGGACTCGGCTTCGCCTCGGCGGTGCGGATGTACCGGGAAGGGTGGCGCGTGGTCGCGGCCATGCGCACTCCTGACCAGGGGATGCCGCTGCTGCGCAAGGTTATTCAGGAGCAGGGCCCATCCGACCCCGACGACGACCGGTTGATCGGCGTCCAGCTCGACCTGACCGACAACGCGTCGATCGCCGCTGCGGCCAAGTCGATCGAAGAGGCCGTGGGCGCACCGTACGCGCTGGTGCACAACGCGGGCATCTCGGCCGCCGGGATGGTGGAGGAGACCGATATGGCGTTGTGGCAGCGCATGCTCGCCACCAGCGTCCTTGGCCCCGTCACGCTCACCCAGGCGTTGTTGCCGTCGATGCGGGCGGCGGGCCAGGGGCGGATCGTCCTGGTGTCCAGCGCGGCCGGGGTGCGGGGCCAGCCCGCCACCGCGCCGTACTCGGCGGCCAAGGGGGCGCTGGAGCGGTGGGGGGAGTCGATGGCGTGCGAGATCGCGCCGTTCGGTCTCGGCGTCACCGTCCTGGTGGCCGGCACGTATGACACCGAGATCATCACCGACGCCGGCACCACCGATAACCGCAACTTCGGCGGCCCGTACGCGCGGCTGCACAACACCATGAACAGCCGCGGACGTTTCGCGATGAAGATGGCCCGGCCACCCGAGCGGTTCACCGACGGCCTGCTCAAGGCGATCGACGATCGGGGCCCGTTCCGCCGCCGGGGCGTCGGCCCGGATGCCTCGATGCTGTTGGTGGCCAACAGGATTCTGCCGGCGGCGGGCATGCACCACGTGTCGCGGATCGTGCTGGGCATACCCCGGCAGGGGTCGATGCGCGATGGCGCGTGGCCGCTGACGATCAACCAAAAGGCGATGGTGTTCGTCGCCCGTGTTCTTCCACAGCCGGTGCTGCAGCGCTTGGCCGCGATGGCGGGGCGGTTCTCGTCGCATAAGAGTGCGGCACCGCAAGGGGATTGAAGGGGAATTCATGGAACAGCTTTTCGACGACCTGGAAGACTTCGGCGCTTTCGACGACGCGATATCCGGTGACGTGCGTGACCCGTACACCGAATTGGCGCGGATACGACACGAGGAACCAGTGCAGCGACTCGAGACATCGGGGGCGCTGCCGCACGAGGAATCGCTGCCGATGTTCATCGTGTATCGCCACGAGGACATCCAGCAGATGCTGCGCGACAACGAGACGTTTTCGTCGTCGGCGGTGATCGCGGCGTTCGGCCCGGTGCTGGGCGAGGGCGTGATGCTCGGCATGGACGAGCCGATCCACGGGCGGCTGCGCTCACTGGTCTCGAAGGCGTTCTCGCAGAAGTCATTGGCGCGCTGGCAGGACGAGTTGGTAGGCCGGGTGGCCAACGGCCTGATCGACAAGTTCGCACCCAATGGAAAGGCGGATCTGGTCAAGGAATTCACCTTCGACTACCCGAGCCAGGTCATCGCCGGGTTGCTGGGTTTGCCGGAAAAGGACTATCCACAATTCCAGCGGTGGTCGATTTCGCTGCTGAGCTGGCTGGTGAACCCCGAACGCGGGCTCGCGGCCTCAGCAGCCCTGTGTGAATACTTCGCGCCGATACTCGAGGCCCGCCGGGCGGAGCCGAGGGACGATCTGATCAGTGCCCTCGGCGCGGCGGAGATCGACGGGGAGAAGCTCGCGGACGAGGAGATCTTCTCGTTTCTGCGGCTGTTGCTGCCGGCCGGCGTCGAGACGACCTACCGGGCGCTGGGCAGCCTGTTGTTGGCGCTCCTGTCGGATCCCGAGCAGCTGGATGCCATCCGCGCGGATCGGTCGCTGCTGCCCCAGGCCATCGAGGAGGGCGTGCGGTGGGAAGCGCCGCTGTTGACGATCACCCGGGTGGCAACCCGCGACACCGAACTCGGCGGTGTGGCGATCCCAGCCGGCGCGACGGTGATGCCCATGCTGGGTTCGGCGAACCGGCAGGAAGATCGTTATCCCGATCCGAACACGTTCAACATCCACCGGGAGCCGCGGGCGAATCTGGCCTGGGGACACGGCGTGCACGTGTGCCTCGGCATGCACCTGGCGCGCCTCGAGATGCGCACCGCCATCAACCTGCTGCTCGACCGGCTGCCGAATCTTCGGCTGGACCCCGAGGGGGACGACCCGCACATCCGCGGCCAGGTATTCCGGTCACCGACGGCGGTTCCGGTGCTGTTCGACCCCCAATAACCAGCCCGGCAGCGGTGGCAGCTTGCCAATCGGCTAGTTTCCGGTAAGGCTCTCCGTAGCCCCTCAACGACCCTGAAGAGAGTGACAGATATGACTGAGGCTGTAAAGGTTCGCTTCGAGCCGAAGATGATGATCGACGGCAAGCTCGTCGACGGGCAGGCCGGCACCTTCACGAACATCAATCCGGCAACCGAAGAGCCGCTCGGCGAGGTCGCCGACGCCTCGAAGGAGGACATGCTCCGGGCTATCGACGCCGCCCGGCGCGCCTTCGACGAGACCGACTGGTCGACTAACAAGGAGTTGCGCAAGCGCTGCCTGCTGCAGCTGCACGAGGCGATCGAATCCGAGATCGACGAGCTGCGCGAGGAGCTGATCCTCGAGGTCGGCTCGCCACGGGCCATCACCTTCGGACCTCAGCTGGACGCCCCGCTGGAAGACGGACTGAAGTACCCCGCCCGGCTGATCGACGAGTACGCCTGGGAGACCGATCTGGGTGACAAGGTCATCAGCCTGACCGGCACGCTGACCACCCGCAAGGTGTGGCGGGAACCGGTCGGAGTCGTGGGCGCCATCGTGCCGTGGAACTTCCCCTTCGAAGTCACCATCAACAAGCTGGGCCAGGCGCTGGGCACCGGCAACACGGTGGTGCTCAAGCCCGCGCCGAACACGCCGTTCAACGCGACCCGGCTGGGCCGGCTTATCGCGGAGAAGACCGATATCCCCGCCGGCGTCGTCAACGTCGTCACCGCCTCCGACCACTTCGTGGGTGAGGAGCTGACGCTGTCGCCCAAGGTCGATCTGATCTCGTTCACCGGCTCGACCGTGGTCGGCAAGCGGATCATGGAAAAAGGCGCCGCCACCATGAAGCGGCTGTTCCTGGAACTCGGCGGCAAGTCGGCGACCATCGTCCTGGAGGACGCGGACTTCGGGACGGCGTGCATGGTCGGCATCGCGCCGTGCATGCACGCCGGTCAGGGTTGCGCCAACCCGACGCGGCTGCTGCTGCCGCGGTCCCGCTATGACGAGGGCGTCGAGATTCTCAAGAACATCTATGAGAACGTGACATGCGGTGACCCGCAAGACCCGGGAACGCTGTGCGGGCCGGTGATCTCGCAACGGCAGTTCGACCGCGTGACGGGCTACATCAAGAAGGGCGTCGAAGAGGGCGCCACGGCGCTGGTCGGCGGCCCCGGCGCGGAAACCGGCTTCGACAAGGGATACTTCATCCGGCCAACGCTTTTCACCAACGTCGACAACAAGATGACCATCGCACAGGAGGAGATCTTCGGCCCGGTGCTCTCGGTGATCCCGTTCGACGACGAGGAGGACGCGATCCGGATCGCCAACGACAGCGTGTACGGGTTGGCCGGCAACGTGTTCGCCGGTTCCCTCGAGCGTGCGCTGTCGGTGACCCGCCGCATCAAGGCCGGCTTCATGGGCGTCAACGGTGGCGCCCCCTACGGTGCGGACACCCCGTTCGGCGGCTACAAGGAGAGCGGCGTGGGACGCCAGAACGGTGTGGCCGGATTCGACCAGTACACCGAGATCAAGTCAGTCGCTTACCCCGCCGGGTAACTCACCGTTCGGCGAGATTGCCGTCAGGGTCGTGGTTTTCGGTTTGACCGCGACCGTGGCGGCAATCTTGGTTTAGCGGGCAGATCTTGGTCCACTCAACTTGACCTAATATTTGTTCAGCTCTAGATTGAAGGAGAGGTCGCGTCGCCCGGGTTGACGTTGGTGGGGCGGTTACCTGGATGCCTAGGAGTCCTGTTGAGCGAATTCGAATCGGTCGATTTCTTCACTGACCTGTCCCTGATTCCGGACCCTTACCCCTACTTCGACCATCTGCGCGCGCGTTGCCCGGTGCTGGCGCGACCCGGCCAGGGCGTCATTGCGGTGACGGGGCACTCCGAAGCGCTCGCGGTCTACAAAGATCCAGCGTTCTCGTCGTGCGTCTCGGTCGCCGGCCCGTTTTCGGGATTGCCGTTCCAGCCCGAGGGCGACGACATCGGCCACTTGATCGAACAGCACCGCTCGCAGATCCCGATGAGCGAACACATCGTGACGCAAGACCCACCGGAGCACGCCCGCACGCGCGGTCTGCTCAGCCGCTTGCTAACACCCAAGCGGCTCAAAGAAAATGAAGACTTCATGTGGCGACTCGCCGACCAGCAGCTCGACGAGTTCGTGTCCCGCGGCCGGTGTGAATTCCTCGACGAGTACGCGCGACCGTTCTCCGGATTGGTGATCGCCGACCTCCTGGGGGTCCCGGTCGAGGACCACGAAGAGTTTCGGGACGTGTTCTCGGGCAAGTTTTCCGGTGGGGTCGAGGACGACTCGGTGACCCGCACACACAATCCGCTGGAATACCTCGACGAGAAGTTCACCACCCACATCACCGAACGCCGCCGACAACCACGCGAAGACGTGCTGACCGAACTGGCCCAGGCGAAGTATCCCGACGGCTCGACGCCGGAAGTCATCGACGTGGTCCGGCTGGCGACGTTTCTGTTCGCGGCCGGCCAGGAAACCACCACCAAGCTGCTCAGCTTTGGGGTCCGCGCGCTGGCCGACAACCCGGACTTGCAAAAGCTGCTCCGCGAAGACCGTGGCCGGATACCAAATTTCATCGAAGAGACGCTGCGCATGGAAAGCCCGGTCAAGTGCCACTTCCGGATGGCGCGTAGGACGACCTCGATCGGTGACGTCGACATCCCGGCGGGCAGCACGGTGATGCTGCTGCCCGGTGCGAGCAACCGGGATGCGCGAAAGTTTCAGTGTCCTGATGATTTTCGCATCGACCGGCCGAATGTCCGCGAGCATCTGGCCTTCGGTCGTGGCAATCATTCGTGCCCGGGCGCACCGCTGGCCCGCGCCGAGGGGCGGATATCGCTGAACCGCATACTCGACCGGATGGCGGACATCGCCATTTCGGAGGCCGAGCATGGGCCGCCGGACGACCGCGGTTACACCTACGACCCGACCTGGCAGATGCGAGGTCTATCCGAGTTGCACCTCCAATTCACCCCGATTTCGTGAGCGCCCACGATTTCGGCGAGTGGGATCCCGGCCTGACCGAGCGCTTGGTCACCGCGGCAGAACCACTGGCACGGCGCTGGTTTCGCTTCGAAGTGCGTGGGCTGGAATCGATTCCGACCGATGGCGGTGCCCTGATCGTCGGCAACCACTCGGGCGGCATGCTCACGCCCGACGTGCTGGTCTTCGCCGCGGCGTTCTACCGCAGGTTTGGCTACGGACGTCCGCTGTACACCCTCGGCCACGACGGGATGTTCGTGGGGCCGATGGCGGGATGGCTGGCCCGCCTCGGCCTCATTCGTGCGAACTCGAGAAACACGGCGCGGGCCCTGGGGTCCGGCGGTGTGGTGCTGGTGTTTCCTGGCGGGATTTACGACGCTTACCGACCGACGCTGGCGGAGAACGTCATCGATTTCAACGGCCGAACCGGATATGTCAGGGCGGCGATCGACGCGCATGTGCCGATCGTGCCGGTGGTGTCGATCGGTGGGCAGGAAAGCCAGTTTTTCCTCACGCGCGGCACATGGCTGGCGAAGCGTCTCAGATTGTCGCGGTGGCGATCCGACATTCTGCCCATCACGGTCGGTTTTCCGTTCGGGCTGAGCATGCTCATGCCGCCCAATCTGCCGCTGCCGACGAAAATCGTCACCCAGGTGTTGGAACCGATCGATGTCGTCACCCAATTCGGGCCCACGCCTGACGCCGCCGACGTCGATGCGCACGTCCGCGCGGCGATGCAGAAGGTCCTGGACGAGTTGGCCCGCGAGCGACGCTTCCCTGTGCTGGGGTAGGGCCCGTTCGACGGAATCGTGCTAGCCTATCGACTTGACAACGGCGGGCGGCATGGCGCCCTGCACGACGGCCATGTCATCGGGAAAGCCCGCAGCAGTGCGGATTTCGCGGAATGCGCTGACCATGGCGTCAGTGAGTTCATGGGTGTCGCCGAGGGTGCGATCGTCGGCGATCACCGATATGTTGAGTTGATCGACGTAGCTCCAGACGGTGATGTTGATGGCGCAGGCGGTGATCAGCGGCCCGGCCGAATAGATCTCACTGACCGGGGCGCCGGCGAACCGGCCGCGTTCACGCGGCCCCATCACGTTGGAGATCGGGATGTTGAACAGCCTGTTTCTGGTGTTCCGCCGGGCCAACCATCTGAACGCAAGAGGGGCCGCGGCGCCCGGCAGGTAGCTGATCAATCTGCCATAAAGCTCCGGGCCGAACAGCTCGTTGTTCTCCTTGGCGATTGCGGTGCTCATCGTTGTCAGCCGCACCCGCTCCAGCGGATCGCCGATGTGCGTCGGCAGCGACACCGCCATGCCACCAAGCTCGTTACCGCTGATCCGTTGTGGCGACCTGTCCGTCGTGGCCGGGACCGAGGCGACCAGGGGTTGGTCCGCGCTGCCGTCATAGCGCAAGAGCAGTTCGCGCAAAGCACCCGCGGCGATCGCCATCACCATGTCGTTGATGGTGATCTGCAGGTGTTTACCCGTCTCTTTGACCTGCGCCAGCGACAGGGTCGAGGTGGCGAAAGTCCTTGCCGCAGAGACCTTGTGGTTGATGAACGTCGGAGGCGCGTGCAACATGCGGGCAAGGTCTGGCTGCCTTCCGCGCTGCCTGGTCCGCTGGCGCAGCCGCCGTGCGCCGGCGAGCGCCTCGGTCATCAATGCGGGTAGCGCGGCGGCCTGCCGAACGTGATCCTCCGCGGCGGCGCGCAGCAGCTCCGCCGTCGAGGGCGGCGTGCACCCGGTGTCGTTGTCGCGGTCGTCCTGCACCGGGCCGGTCAAGTCCATGATCCTGGTCAGCAGGTTGGCGGAGGCGACACCGTCGGCCAGGGCGTGGTGAATCTTGCCGATGATGGCGACTTTGTGATCGGCCATGCCTTCGGCGAAGTGGAACTCCCACAACGGACGGTCGCGATCCAGTGGAATGCCGGCAATCTGCCCGATCACCTCGTCGAGCTCTCGGCGCCCACCCGGTGCGGGCACTGCCACGCGCCGCAAATGATAGTCCAGGTCCACTTCGCAGTTTTGCAGCCACATCGGATGATGCAACCGCCATGGGATGTCGATCAATTTGTAGCGCAACGGATCCAGCCGATGCAACCGCCGACGTAGCGTGTGCCGGAACAGGTCGAAGCTCAGCTCGCCGTCAAAGTCGGTGGCATCGACGATCGCGACCTTCAGCGTGTGTGTATGCAGGTTCGGCGTCTCGCTGTACAACAGCATCGCGTCCATACCGTTGAGCCGCTTCACTCGTCCATTATTGCCCTGCGCCACGGGCGGTGAGAACAAAAAACTGGTTCGAAGCCGGCCTCGACGCCGCCGGCTACGCCAAGACCACCCCGGGCTTCGCCCGCCCAACCCCTTGGTTGACAATCGAGGAAAGACTCCACTCTTTTCGAAGTCCACGTTTCAAAGGAGACAGACCATGGCTGAAGCCGTCATCGTCGAGGCAGTGCGTTCACCGATCGGCAAGCGCAACGGCGGATTGTCCGGGGTGCACCCGGCGGATCTGTCCGCACAGGTGCTCAACGGCCTGGTCGACAAGGCGGGCGTCGACCCAGCCCTGGTCGACGATGTCATCTGGGGCTGCGTCATGCAGGCCGGCGAGCAGGCCCTCGACATCGGCCGCACCGCGCTGCTGACCGCCGGCTGGCCCGAGACCGTCCCGGGCGTGACCGTGGACCGTCAGTGCGGCTCGAGCCAGCAGTCCATCCACTTCGCGGCCGCCGGCGTCATCGCCGGGCACTACGACGTCGTCGTCGCCGGCGGTGTCGAGTCGATGTCGCGGACACCGATGGGCGCGTCGCTGGCCAACGGCGGGCGCCCGTATCCCCAGGCCTTCCTGGACCGCTACGAAGGTCAGATCCCCAACCAGGGCATCGGCGCGGAGATGATCGCCGAGCAGTGGGGGTTGGACCGCACCACGCTGGACCAGTTCAGCCTTGACTCGCACGAAAAGGCCGCCGCCGCACAGGATTCGGGTGCCTTCGACGACCAGATCGTGGGCATCAAGGATCAGGACGGCAACGTGGTGCTCAAGGACGAAGGCATCCGCCGCGGCACGCCGATGGAGAAGATGGCCTCGCTGAAGCCGGCCTTCAAGGAAGACGGCGTGATCCACGCCGGCAACTCGTCGCAGATCTCTGACGGCTCGGCGGCGATCCTGTTCATGTCCGCCGAAAAGGCCAAGGAACTGGGGCTCAAGCCGATCGCCAAGGTGCACACCGCGACGCTGGCCGGGGCCGACCCGGTGATCATGCTGACCGCGCCCATCCCGGCCACCCAGAAGGTGCTCAAGCGTTCCGGGCTGTCCATCGGCGACATCGGCGCCTACGAGGTCAACGAGGCGTTCGCGCCGGTTCCGCTGGCCTGGCTCAAGGACATCGGCGCCGACGAGAACAAGCTCAACCCCAACGGCGGCGCGATCGCGCTCGGTCACCCGCTCGGCGGATCCGGCGCCCGGATCATGACCACACTGCTGTATCACATGCGGGACAAGGGAATTCAGTACGGTTTGCAGACCATGTGTGAAGGTGGCGGCCAGGCCAACGCCACCATCGTGGAACTGCTGTGAGCGAAGCTGCCCTGGAGAAGGGGGCCCTGGCCGAGCGCCGGGGCAACGTGATGGTGATAACCATCAACCGGCCGGAAGCCCGCAACGCGGTGAACGCCGCCGTCAGCATCGGCCTCGGGGATGCGCTCGAAGAGGCGCAGCACGACCCCGAGGTGCGGGCGGTGGTGGTCACCGGCGCAGGCGACAAGTCCTTTTGCGCCGGGGCCGACCTCAAGGCGATCGCGCGCCGGGAGAACCTGTACCACCCCGACCATCCCGAATGGGGCTTCGCCGGATACGTCCACCACTTCATCGACAAGCCCACGATCGCGGCCGTGAACGGCACCGCCCTGGGCGGTGGCACCGAGCTGGCGCTGGCCAGCGACCTGGTGGTGGCCGACGAACGCGCACAGTTCGGGCTGCCCGAGGTCAAGCGCGGGCTGATCGCCGCCGCGGGTGGGGTCTTTCGCATCGTCGAGCAGTTGCCGCGCAAGGTGGCGATGCAGCTGCTGCTGACCGGCGAACCGATCAGCGCGGCCGCCGCTTGCGAATGGGGCCTGATCAACGAGATCGCTACGCAGGGTTCGGTGCTGGACGCCGCGCTGGCCCTGGCCGAGCGCGTCACCGTCAACGCCCCGCTGTCGGTGCAGGCCAGCAAGCGGGTCGCCTACGGCGTCGACGACGGTGTCGTCGTCGACGACGAACCGGGTTGGGAACGCACGATTCGCGAGATGAAGGCCCTGCTCAGGTCCGAGGACGCCAAAGAGGGACCGCTGGCCTTCGCCGAGAAGCGGGAGCCGGTCTGGAAGGCGCGCTAGCCGTACGGACCACGGACGCTGGTGACGGTGCGCTAGCCCGCCAGGATGTTGACCCCGCGGCCGAACACCGCGGGTAGCAGCGCGCACGTCGGGACCACCGCGCGGCGCACCAGCTGCGGAGTGCTGGCCAGCACCAGCGCGCGGGTGAGCAGCCGGTAATCGCGGGTGATCCGGTGCCACGCCTTCTCGTAGGAGGCCGGCCTCTCGGTGACGATCGCGTCGACCGCCGCGGCGGACTGCTTGAGCGCCAGGCTGATGCCCTCGCCGGTGAGCGCGTCCTCGTAGCCGGCCGCGTCCCCGACCAGCAGCACGCGCCCCGCGACCCGACGCGAAACCACTTGCCGCAACGGGCCGCAGCCGCGCGGCTGCCCGGGGGCGGCGCCGTGCAGTTGGCGGGCCAGCCGCGGGAACCACGCCAGGTCCGGCCGGCCGCGCGACAGGATGGCCACACCGACCAGCTCGGGCTCGACCGGGGTCACGTACGCCTCGCCCCAGCGCGACCAGTGCACCTCGACGAAGTCCGACCACGCCGGCACCCGGTAGTGCCAGCGCACGCCGTAGCGCCGCGGCGTCCCCGCCGTCGCGGTGATTCCGACGGCGCGGCGCACCTGCGAATGCAGCCCGTCGGCGGCGATCAACCATTTCGCGCGCACGCCGGCGGCCGAGACGCCGTGGGCGTCTTGGGCCACCCTCGTCACCCGGGTGCGGATCCAGTCGGTGTCTTGCTCTTTGGCGCGCGCGGCCAGCGCCGCGTGCAACGTGGTGCGGCGCACGCCGCGCCCCGGCCCGCCGCGAAACCGCGCCTGCGCGCGCCGCCGGTCGCTCACGTACGCGATCCCGTGAAAGGGCATGCCGACGGGATCCACGCCCAGCGAAGTCAATTCGGCCAAGCCGCCCGGCATCAACCCCTCGCCACACGCCTTGTCGATGGGGCCGTCCCGCGGCTCGGCCACGATCACCGAAAGTCCTTGGCGGCGGGCGTGTAACGCGGTGGCCAGCCCGCCCGGGCCGCCGCCGACGATCAACAGGTCCGCGTCGTAATCGCTCACGTGTAACCCAACGCGGAGTTTTCCACCTGCAGGCGCACCCTGAGCAACGCGGCGTTGGCCAGCGTGAAAATGGTCGCGGTCAGCCACGCCGTATGCACCAGCGGCAACGCCACCCCTTCGGCCACCACTGCAACATAGTTCGGGTGGTGCAGCCAGCGGTAGGGGCCCTGACGCACCAGCGGCGCCTGCGGCAGGACGATCACCCGGGTGTTCCACCGCCGGCCCAGCGTCGTGATGCACCACCAGCGCAACGCCTGGCTGGCCACCACCACCGCGAGCATCGGCCAGCCCAGCCATGCGATGAACGGCCGGTGCAGCGCCCACGGCTCGATGAGGCAGCCGAGGAGCAGCGCGGTGTGGATGATCACCATCACCGGATAGTGGGATCGGCCAAACTCCTTGGCGCCCTTGGTAAACGACCATCGCGCATTGCGGGTGGACACCACCAGTTCGGCCACGCGCTCGAGCGCGACCGCCAGCACCAGCAGGTAATACATGGCTACAGTCTCTCCCAGCGCTACCAGGCCAGCAGCACCAGCTCGGAGCAGAACGCCGGGCCCATCGCGATCATCAGCCCGATCGAGCCGGGCGGGGGCGCATCGCCGATGGTGGTCGCGAGCACGTCGAGCACCGACACCGAGGACAGATTGCCGTTCTCGCGCAGCGAGTTTCGGGTGTGGTCGAGAGCGCCCGGGGGGAGGTCCAGGACGCTCTCGACGGTCTCTATCACCCGCGGTCCGCCGGGGTGGCACACCCAGGCCGTCACATCGCGCGGGGTCAGGCCGTGGTCGGCGAGGAAATCGCGGACATCGTCGCCCAGGTATTTCTCGGCGATGGTGGCGACGTCGGCGGACAGCACGATCCGGAAGCCGTCGCTGCCGATCTTCCAGCCCATGATGTCCTCGGTATCGGGATAGAGGTGGCTGCGGGTGGCCAGCACCCGGGGACCGGTGTGTTCCCGGCCGGCGCGGTTGGCCCCTTCGGTGATCACCGCTGCCGCCCCGTCCCCGAACAGGCTGGTGGCAACGAGATTGGCGACCGACCGGTCTTGCCGCTGCACGGTCAGGGAGCACAGCTCCACCGCGAGCAACGCGGCCGTGTGATCGGGGAACGCCCGCAGGTAGTCGTGCATGCGCGCGACGCCGGCCGCACCGGCCACACAGCCCAGGCCGAACAGCGGCACGCGTTTGACGTCGGGCCGCAGCCCCACCCGCGTCGCCAGCCGCGCCTCCAGCGTGGGAACCGCCAGCCCGGTGACCGTCGTGGAAAACACGATGTCGAGCTCCGACGGCTTGACCTTGGCCTCGTCCAGCGCGGCCTCCAGCGCCTGCTCGCCCAGGTCCAGCGCGACCTCGAGATAGGCGTCGTTGGCCTCGGTGAATCCGCTCAGCTCGCGGTAGCGCGGCAGCCGCAGCGCGGTATTGCGGAATTCGACCCCGCTGCTCGAGGCGAAACGCCGAAAGTCCGGACCGGCGATGTCGGTGAGCGCGCGGATGGCTTCGCTTTGGGTATAGCGATGGGGTGGAAACTTCACCGCAACGCCGGCAACGGACGGATTCTTCAGCGCGACCATGTACAGGTGACGGTGCCGCCGCGCCGCTGGTTCAGGTGAACACCGCGTGGGCGCCCCACTTCGCGCGATTGCCCGACTCCTGCGCACGCCGCGCGCACCGCGCGGCGTCGTCCGGTTAGGGTCGGGGTATGCGGGCTCTGGTCACCGGTGCCACCGGTTATGTCGGATCGCGCCTGGTCAGCGCGCTGCTGGCCGATCAGCACGAGGTGGCGGCCGCGACTCGAAACCCGGCGCGCCTCAACCGTTTCGGCTGGTTCGACGACGTCACACCGGTGAAGCTGGATGCCGCCGACCCCGCGTCGCTGGCCGCCGCGTTCGCCGGTTGCGGGCCCGTCGACGTGGCGTATTACCTGGTACACGCGATCGGTCAGCCGGATTTTCGCGATGCCGACAAGACTGCGGCGACAAACTTCGCGGCGGCGGCCCGCGACGCCGGGGTGGGCCGCATCGTCTACCTGGGCGGCTTCGTGCCCGCCGACGAAGACCTGTCCGAGCACTTGACCAGCCGCGCCGAGGTGGCCGAGGCGCTCACCCTCCCGGACGGCCCCGAGCTGGTGTGGCTGGGCGCGGCGATCATCATCGGCGCCGGCTCGACGTCATTCGAGATGATGCGCTACGTCGGCGACCGTTTCCCGCTGATTCCCATCCCGAGCTGGATGGACAACCCGATCGACCCCATCTCCATCCGCGACGTGCTGCACTATCTCGTCGCCGCGGCCGACCCGGACCTGGTGCCCGCCGGCGCATACGACATCGCCGGGCCCGAGACCACGTCCTACCGCGACCTGCTCAAGGCGTACGCGCGCGTCTCCGGGCGCTGGCACACCGGGCTGCCGGTCGGCAGGATCGACACCACGCTGGCGTCGCTGATCACCGGCGTCGCGCTGCCCGTGCCGCCGGGGCTGGCGGGCGACCTGGTCGAATCGCTCGACCACCCGATGGTGGCCTCGGCCAGCAGCCTGCGCGATCGCGTTCCCGACCCGCCCGGCGGCCTACTCGGCATCGACGAGTCCATCGCCCTGGCCCTGGCCGGCCAGTCCAAGCACCGGCCGCGTCCGGTCAACGCCCTGGCCGACCCGCACCACCTCGCCAACACCGATCCCGCCTGGGCGGGTGGCGACGCGCTGCGCATCCGCCGGCTCGCCCGTCGAGTCACCCCACCCGTCGTGCGGCCGACCCTGGGACTGGTGAACCGGGTCCCCGGACCGGTGGCCGGAGCCGTCCGCACCGGCCTCGACATCCTGATCGCCCTGACCCCGAAGGTGCGTCCCGCATGAGTCAGTCGACGAGCCCATACCAGACCGGCGTCCTCACCGAGTTTCGCCGTGCGGTCACCAATGTTGCGGTCCCCCATAATGAGTCGCCGGCCATCGTGCGGCGCCGCCGCGTCATCGTGGCCATCACGGTGGTCCTCGGTGCCGCGGTGCTCGGGTTCTCGTTGCGGCGGCATCCGGGGGATGCGAGCTTCTACTGGCTGACCCTGTTGCTCGCGGGGGTGTGGACGGCCGGCGCGCTGATCTCCGGGCCGCTGCACCTGGGCGGCATCTGTTGGCGCGGCCGCAACCAGCGGCCGGTCATCACCGGCACCGGCATCGGCCTGTTGGTGGGCGGCGCGTTCATCGTGGGCGGATCGATCGCGCGGCAGATCACGCCCGTGGCGGAGTTGATCACCCGGGTCCTGCTCTACGCCCACCACGGGTGGTATCCGGTGATCGTGGCGATCACGCTGATCAACGGCGTCGCCGAGGAGCTCTTTTTCCGCGGCGCGCTCTACACCGCCCTGGGCCGCTACCACCCGCTCGTGATTTCGACGGTTCTCTATACCTGCGCGACGCTGGCCAGCGGCAACCCGATGCTCGGCTTCGCGGCGATCATCCTTGGAACGGTGTGCGCGTTCGAGCGCCGGGCCACCGGCGGTGTCCTGGCGCCGGTGCTCACCCACCTGGTGTGGGGGCTGATCATGGTGCTCGTGCTGCCCCCGATGTTCGGGGTCTAGCGCCGGCTATCGGGCCGACCCGACGACCTCACGCGCGAGCGCACGCATCGCGGCGGTGCGGACGGGCCGAACGAAGAACCAATACACCCGCCCAGGAATGCCCCTCGGCAGAAAGACCGACCGCTGGGTATACCGGCTCCCGCGATCGCCGTCCCGCGTGACCGCAATCTCGAGCCACTCCCGCCCCGGCGCCCGCTTGGTGGAACGCAGCCGCAGCAGGGCTCCCGGCACGCGCTCCTCGACCTTCCAGTCGGTTGTCCGTGAGTTCACCGCGTGCTCCGCGGCCGTCCATAAGGTGTCGGGTTCGAGGGCGGTTTCGGCCGTGCGCACATCGGTGTAGACGATTTCGCCCGCCCAGGTCGGGTCGGTGGGCAGCGCCCCGGCCGGCTCGGACCGCAGCGATGACCACGTGGGTTCGGGAACACCACGCGCGCCGCGTTCGAGCGCCAACTCGACGGCGCGGCGGTAGCCGTTCAGGCCGCCCGGCGGCGGTCCGATGATGTCGTCGATGTCCGAATTGCGCATCACGGCATCGCATTCCAGCGATTCGACCAGTGGTCTCGCCAGCCCCCCCGGGATTGGGGTCACGGTGCCCACCCAGAGGCTGGCGATCGCCGGGGTCAGAAACGGCAGCACGAACAGGTAGCGTTTGCCCAACCCGGCGACCTCTGCGTAGACCCGCATCATGTCGCCGTATTCCAACACGTCGGGCCCGCCGATATCCCAGGTGCGCGATTTCGGCACCGGCGCGGTGGCCGCCGCGGCCAGGTAGTGCAGGACGTCGCGCACCGCGATCGGCTGGATCTTGTTGTGCACCCATTTCGGCGTCGTCATCACCGGCAACCGGTCGGTGAGGTGCCGGATCATCTCGAACGACGCCGACCCCGAGCCGATGACCACCCCGGCCTGCAACACCACGGTCTCGATACCGGAATCGATCAGCGCGTCCCCGACCGCCTTGCGCGACGCCAGATGCGGTGAGAGATCGCTGTTTTCGGGATGCAACCCGCTCAGATACACCACCCGCCGCACCCCGGCGCGCCGCGCGGCCGTCACGACGTTGCCGGCGGCGCGGGTTTCCTCGGCGGCGAAATCCTTCGAGGCGCCCATCGAGTGGACGAGGTAGTACACCACGTCGATGCCGTCGAAAGCGGCGCTCAGCGAATCGACATCGCCGAGGTCCCCGCGCGCGACCTCGGCCCGCTGTCGCCACGGCACCTGCGCCAGCTTGTCGGGGTTGCGGGCCAACGCCCGGACGCGATGACCGTCGTCCAACAGCCGCGGCACCAGGCGCCCGCCGATATAGCCGGTCGCTCCGGTCACCAGGCACCGCACCTGTTCGGGCATCGATCCTCCGTCGTTCGTCAGGGTGTCTGACGGGGAGGGTTACCTCATCTAGAGCGGGCTAAGCGTTGCGGCCGATTAGCGCAACAACTTTCAGCGGTCGGTGAACTTGGCGGCGCGCCGCTGCTGGAAGGCCGTTGCGCCCTCGGCGAAGTCGGCCGATTTCAGCAGCACCGACTGTCCGTCGAACTCGCGCTGCAGGGCCGGATCCAACTGGGTCAGCGTGGCCGCGTTGATCGCCAGTTTGGTCTTGGCGAAGGCGACCGCCGGGCCGCTCAGCAACCGGGCGATCACCTTGTCCACCTCGGCGTCGAAATCCTCGGCCGGGTAGACCGCGGTGACCAGGCCCCACGACAACGCCTCGGCGGCCGTCAGCCGTTCCGGAAGCAGCGCCATCTGCATCGCCCGGATGCGGCCGATCGCGGCCGCCACCAACGCCGACGCTCCGCCGTCGGGCATCAACCCGATCTTGGTGAAGGCGAGCATGAAAAACGCGCTCTCCGAAGCCAATACGACGTCACAGGCCAGGGCGATCGAGACGCCCACGCCGGCCGCCGGTCCCTGCACCACGGCGACCACCGGGTGCGGCAACGCGGCGATCGCGCGCACCAGCCGGTTGATCTCGAGGATGATCTCGTCCGGCGGGACGCCGCCGCCGTCGGAGACGTCGTCGGCGCTGATGCCCGCGCCGGAGCTGAAGCCGCGCCCGGCGCCGCCGATCCGCACCACCTTGACCTCGGGATCGGTGGCCGCGTACTCCATCGCGTCGGCGATGCCGGTGATCACGGGAATGGTCAGCGAGTTCAGGCTGTCGGGCCGGTTGATGATCACCGAGAACACTCCGTCGGACAGCGTGACGTCAAGTCCTGCGACGGGAGCGAGCGAGGCGATCGCGGATGAAGGCATGGGCTCACCATAAGTGACCGGGGTGCGCGGCCTTCCGGCACGGCTGCGAAGATGTCGAACGACCGGTTGTTTGGTAGCGAACGGTCGACGGCGTCAATGCGGACGAAAGGTCGGTGGATCGTGGCTGGACCGTTGAAGGGACTGCGTGTTGTCGAGCTGGCCGGCATCGGCCCCGGCCCGCACGCCGCGATGATCCTCGGGGATCTGGGGGCCGACGTGGTGCGCATCGACCGCCCGTCCTCGGGTCCCGGTGGTGTCGCGAAGGACGCCATGATGCGCAACCGGCGGGTGGTGACCGCCGACCTGAAATCCGAGGAGGGCCGCGGCCTCGTCCTCAAGCTGATCGCCAAGGCCGACGTGCTGATCGAGGGCTACCGCCCCGGCGTCACCGAGCGGCTCGGCCTGGGTCCCGAGGACTGCGCGAAGGTCAACGACCGGCTGGTGTACGCGCGGATGACCGGCTGGGGCCAGACCGGCCCGCGCAGCCAGCAGGCGGGTCATGACATCAACTACATCTCGCTCAACGGCATCCTGCACTCCATCGGCCGGGCGAACGAACGGCCGGTCCCGCCGCTGAACCTGGTGGGTGACTTCGGCGGTGGTTCGATGTTCCTGCTGCTCGGCATCCTGTCCGCGCTGTGGGAGCGGCAGACCTCGGGCAAGGGGCAGGTCGTCGACGCCGCGATGGTCGACGGCTCCAGCGTGCTGATCCAGATGATGTGGCAGATGCGGGCCTCGGGCATGTGGACCGACGCCCGGGGCACCAACCTGCTCGACGGCGGCGCGCCCTACTACGACACCTATGAATGCGCCGACGGGCGCTACGTCGCGGTCGGCGCCATCGAGCCGCAGTTCTACGCCGCCATGCTGACCGGCCTCGGCCTGGACGGCGCCGACCTGCCCGGGCAGAACGACGTCGGCCGCTGGCCCGAGCTGCGCGCGGTGCTCACCGAGAAGTTCGCCAGCCAGGACCGCGACCACTGGGCCAAGGTGTTCGCCGACTCCGACGCGTGCGTGACGCCGGTGCTGGCGTTCGGCGAGGTGCAGACCGAGCCGCACATCACCGAGCGGAACACCTTCTACGAAGTCGACGGGGGACTGCAGCCGCTACCGGCGCCGCGGTTCTCCCGCACCGCGCCGGAGACGCCACGTCCGGCGGCGCCGGCGACCGACGCCGAGGCGGTACTCAACGACTGGGTATAGTCCCCAACCAACCAGTTGGCTGGAATCCAGGGAATCAGGAAAGGACTCGAATGGAGATCAAAGACGCCGTTGCCGTCGTCACCGGGGGCGCGTCGGGCCTGGGCCTGGCGACCACCAAGCGACTGCTCGACCGCGGCGCTCAGGTGGTGGTCATCGACCTGCGCGGTGAAGACGCGGTCCGCGAGCTGGGGGATCGCGCGCGATTCGTCGAGGCCGACGTCACCGACGAGGCCGCGGTCGGCAAGGCGCTGGACGCCGCCGAGTCGATGGGCACGCTGCGCATCAACGTCAACTGCGCCGGCATCGGCAACGCCATCAAGACCCTGTCCAAGGACGGGCCGTTCCCGCTGGACGGCTTCAAGAAGGTGATCGGGGTCAACCTGATCGGCACCTTCAACGTGCTGCGCCTGGCCGCCGAGCGCATCGCCAAGACCGAACCGATCGGCGAGGAACGGGGCGTCATCATCAACACCGCCTCGGTCGCCGCCTTCGAGGGCCAGATCGGCCAGGCCGCCTACTCGGCGTCCAAGGGCGGCGTGGTCGGGATGACCCTGCCGATCGCGCGCGACCTGTCGCGCGAGCTCATCCGCGTGGTGACCATCGCGCCGGGCCTGTTCAAGACCCCGCTGCTGGGATCGCTGCCCGAGGAGGCGCAGGCGTCGCTGGGCAAGCAGGTGCCGCACCCCGCGCGACTGGGTGATCCCGACGAATACGGCGCCCTGGCCGTCCACATCGTCGAGAACCCGATGCTCAACGGCGAGGTCATCCGCCTGGATGGCGCCATTCGCATGGCGCCGCGCTGAGCCGCGGTCCGTCCGGCAAAGCGAAAGCCCCCCGCAT
This sequence comes from Mycobacterium colombiense, assembly GCF_003284935.1. Classification (GTDB taxonomy): domain Bacteria; phylum Actinomycetota; class Actinomycetes; order Mycobacteriales; family Mycobacteriaceae; genus Mycobacterium; species Mycobacterium arosiense_A. The sequence continues at coordinate 7,942 of NZ_QMEV01000044.1, read as the reverse complement.
CTGCGGGGGGCTTTCATTACCAGGCTCAATGATTACTTGCGGAACCATCGACTGACGTTGGGTTCGGCCATCAACAGGCGTGCGAGCATGCTCATGGTCTGCCTCAGCTCGCGGCTTGCAGTTCGTCGAACTGCTCCGAGGTCTCGCCTTCGACCAGGACGTCGCCGTGGTAGAGGGCTTCGAAGTCAACTTTGATGACGTCGGCACTTGTGTCGTCGATCCACATGACACTGAGCGTATGGGCCACCATTAAGGAATCTTTGAGTCACGATTCGGAAAACCTTGGCAATTTACCCGCGGGTAGGTTGACCGGCGGCCGCGCCCCGATTTGGCCCGTGAGCTGCTTAGTTGCGACACATTTTTCTGGCCGGACTCTTATTGTCGGAGCGGTTTAAAACGCGGCGTTGAACGGTTGGGGCGGCCGATTCCGTCTTTAGAGAGAACACTGTTCGACGCGTGGAAACTAGCGTTTGTTACGTTGACGCGGACACGCCAGCGGCCAGCGCAACGGGGCACCGGCAGCGGAAGGGCTCAACAATGCTGCAAAAAATCGCCCGAGTCGCCATCAGGGCGCCCCGCCGCATCCTCGCGACCGGCGTCCTGGTGTTCATCGCCGCCGCGATCTTCGGCGTCCCGGTCGCCAAGAGCTTGTCGCCGGGTGGTTTCCAAGACCCGGACTCGGAGTCGGCCCACGCCATCGGCGTGTTGAGCGACAAGTTCGGCCAGAGCGGCCAGCAGGTGCTGATTCTGGTGACCGCCCCCGACGGCAGCGACAGCGCACAGACGCGCAAGGTGGGTACCGACCTCGTCGACCAGCTGCGGCGGTCCCCGCTGGTCTACAACGTCTCGTCGCCGTGGACCGTCCCGCCCCAGGCCGCGGCCGACCTGGTCAGCCGCGACGGCAAATCCGGACTCGTCGTGGTCAACCTCAAAGGCGGCGAGAACTACGCGCAGAGCAACGCCCAGACGTTGGCCGACCAGTACATCCACGACCGCGACGGCGTCACCGTCCGCGCCGGCGGCGCGGCGATGCAGTACGCGCAGATCAACACGCAGAACCAGGCCGACCTGCTGGTGATGGAGATGATCGCGCTCCCGCTGAGCTTCCTGGTGCTGATCTGGGTGTTCGGAGGGCTGCTGGCCGCGGCGTTGCCGATGGCGCTGGGCGCGCTGGCCGTGGTCGGTTCGATGTCGGTGCTGCGCCTCATCACCTTCACCACCGAAGTCTCGATCTTCGCCCTCAACCTGAGCACCGCCCTAGGCCTGGCCCTGGCCATCGACTACACCCTGCTGATCGTCAGCCGTTACCGCGACGAATTGGCCGAGGGCCACGACCGGGAAGAAGCGCTCATCCGGACCATGGCCACCTCCGGCCGCACAGTGCTGTTCTCCGCGGTCACCGTGGCGTTGTCGATGTCGGCGACGGTGGCGTTCCCGATGTACTTCCTCAAGTCGTTCGCCTACGCCGGCGTGGCCACCGTTGCCTTCGTCGCGGCCGCCTCGATCGTGATCACCCCGGCCGCGATCGTCCTGTTGGGGCCGAGGCTGGACGCGTTCGACGTGCGCCGGTTCATGCGGCGAATGCTGCGGCGTCCCGAACCGATGCACAAGCCCGTCGAGCAACTCTTCTGGTACCGGTCCACCAAGTTCGTGATGCGCCGCTGGGCCCCGATCGGGCTGACCGTCGTCGCCCTGCTGTTGCTGCTCGGGTATCCGTTCCTGCGTGTGACGTGGGGTTTCCCCGACGACCGGGTGCTGCCGCGGTCGGCGTCGGCGCATCAGGTCGGTGATCGGCTACGCAACGATTTCGCGCACGACTCGGCGACGTCGGTGCCCGTCGTCATCCCCGACGCCGCCGGCCTGAATCCCACGGACTTCGACTCCTACGCCGCCGCGCTGTCCCGGGTCGCCGACGTGTCGTCGGTGTCCGCCCCCGCCGGCACCTTCGCGGCCGGCAACCGGGTGGGACCGCCCGCCGGGCCCACCGGGCTGGCCGGCGGCAGCGCCTTTCTGACCGTCAGCAGCACCGCGCCGCTGTTTTCGACGGCGAACGACGCCCAGCTCAGGCGGCTGCACGCGGTGCCCGGCCCCGCGGGCCGGTCCGTAGAGATGGGCGGGGTGGCACAGGTCAACCGCGACAGCGTCGACGCCGTGACCGACCGGCTGCCGCTGGTCCTGGGGTTGATGGCGGCGATCACCTTCGTGTTGCTGTTCCTGCTCACCGGCAGCGTGCTGCTGCCGGCCAAGGCGCTGGCCTGCAACTTCCTGTCGCTGACGGCGGCCTTCGGCGCCCTGGTGTGGATCTTCCAGGACGGCCATCTCGGTGCGCTCGGAACCACGCCCAGCGGGACGCTGGTGGCCAACATGCCGGTGCTGCTGTTCTGCATCGCCTTCGGGCTGTCCATGGACTACGAGGTCTTTTTGCTCTCCCGGATCCGCGAGTACTGGCTGGCGTCCGGCGCCGCCCGGCCGGCGAAACCGACCGCGAAACAGGCCCACGCCGCCAATGACGAGAGCGTGGCGCTCGGCGTCGCCCGCACCGGCCGGGTGATCACCGCGGCCGCCCTGGTGATGTCGATGTCCTTCGCCGCGCTGATCGCGGCCCACGTCTCGTTCATGCGGATGTTCGGCCTCGGCCTGACGCTCGCCGTGTTCGCCGATGCCACCCTAGTGCGGATGGTGGTCGTGCCGGCCTTCATGCACGTGATGGGCCGGTGGAATTGGTGGGCGCCCAGGCCGCTGGCGTGGCTGCACGACCGGTTCGGGATCAGCGAGGGAGCGGCCGACGAAACCGTGGATCACCTCGCGCCGGTCGCTGACCCCGTCGAGCTCCCCGCGCCGGTGGTCGCCGAGCCGGTACCCAATATCGGTTAAGGCCGACCGGCGGGTCGTCGGCAACTTAGTGTGGGGCACAAGCGAGTCGGAAGGTGCGCAACGGTATGACAATGGTGGTCGACAACCCCTTCTTCGCGCGGGTCTGGCCGGTCGTCGCCACCCATGAAGCCGAGTCGATCCGGGCGATGCGCCGGGAGAACCTGGCCGGCCTGTCCGGCCGGGTGCTGGAAGTCGGCGCGGGAATCGGCACGAACTTTCCGCACTACCCGGACTCCGTCGACGAGGTGATCGCGATGGAACCCGAACCGCGGCTGGCGGCGCAGGCCCGCGCGGCGGCGCAGGCGGTGCCCGTGCGGGTGATCGTCACCGGCGAGACGGCCGAAACGTTCAGCGGCACCGAGCCGTTCGACGCGGTGGTGTGTTCGCTGGTGCTGTGCTCGGTACGCGACCCCGAAAGTGTTCTGCGGCGGCTGTTTTCGTTGCTGCGGCCGGGCGGGGAGCTGCGGTATCTCGAGCACGTCGCCAGTGCCGGCGCGCGGGGCCGCTTTCAGCGTCTGGTCGATGCGACGGTGTGGCCGCGGCTGTTCGGCAACTGCCACACGCACCGGGACACCGAGCGCTCGATCGTCGCGGCGGGCTTCGAAGTCGACACGTCGCGGCGGGAGTTCACGTTGCCGGCCTGGGCGCCGATGCCGGTCTCGGAGTTGCTGCTCGGCCGCGCGCGCCGGCCCTGAGACCGGACGGCCCGATCAGCTCAGCAGGGCCGGTAGCCGCTGCAACAACCCCGGCAGCGCCTGGCTGGCCGTCTCGCGCATGCTGATCGTCACGCTGCTCGACAGCGGGGTGACCTCGGGGTTGACCTCGATGACGGCGGTGCCGCGGGACAGCGCCAACTCGGCCAGCCCGGCCGCCGGATAGACGATCGCCGAGGTGCCGACCACCACCATGACGTCGGCGGCCTCGGTCGCCTCCACCGCGCGCCGCCACGGCTCGTCGGGCAGCTGTTCGCCGAACCACACGATGTCCGGTCTGATCAACCCGCCGCAGTGGCATACCGGCGGGTCCACCTCCAGCGCCGGCTCGGCCATCGCGGGCAGCGCCCCGGAATAGGCCACAGCGCAACGCGCGCAACGGAATTCGAACAGGCTGCCGTGTAGGTGGTGCACCGACCGGCTGCCCGCGCGCTCGTGCAGGTCGTCCACGTTCTGGGTGATGACGCTGACCTGGGCCTCGTCTTGCCAGGCGGCGATCGCGCGATGACCCGCGTTCGGTTGGACATCGGCGACCAGATAGTGGCGCCACAGATACCAGCCCCAGACGCGCTGCGGGTTGTCGCGCCACCCCTGCGTGCTGGACAGCTCGTACGGGTCGAAACGGGCCCACAATCCGTTCTTGTCATCGCGGAAGGTCGGCACGCCGCTCTCCGCGGAAATACCCGCGCCGCTGAGCACCGCTACTCGCATCCCACCAAGATAGCCGGGGGTGGGTGATACTGGACGGGTGGAGCTCGGTGACTGGTTGAAGGTCGACATGAAGGCGGGAAAGCCGTTGTTCGACCAGCTCAGGACGCAGGTCATCGAGGGGGTTCGCGAGGGCGCCTTGCCGCCGGGCACCCGCCTGCCCACCGTGCGCGACCTGGCCGGCCAGCTCGGCGTCGCCGTCAACACGGTGGCGCGCGCCTACCGCGAGCTGGAAACCTCCGCCATCATCGAAACCCGGGGCCGCTTCGGCACTTTCATCGCGCGCTATGACCCGACCGACGCCGCGATGGCCGCCGCGGCCCGCGAGTACGTCCGCGTTGCGCGCGGACTCGGGTTGGACAAGGCCGACGCGGTGCGCTACATCGAAGCGGTGCCCGACGAGTGAAGCCGGCGCGGTCGGCATCGAAAACCCTTGGCGCTCGGGCTGTTTACTCGTCGGTGTGTCAGCGCAATACCTTGTCCAGCGTGCGCAGGTTGCGCGTCGTGGTCGACGACTTGTAGCGCGGCTTACCCATCGTCTTGCCGATGCTGCTGTCCAGCGTGGCGCCCTTGGGCACCTGCCAATAGATCACGCCGTCACCGCGGCGGATCTTCTCGTCCGGGCCGGCCTCCTCGCCCAGCGCGGCGAGCTCGTCGAGCACGGCCTTGTCGGCGACGAACGTGACGTAGGACTGATAGCCGTCGACCTCGCGCTCGAACGGATAGGCGTCGACCACGGCGCGCACCGTGTCGAGGTCGTAGGCCAGCACCCACGCGTCGTAACCGAACCGGTCGCGCAGCGCGGCTTCGGCCTTCTTGCGCACCGACGCCACGCCGGCGGCCGACTCCAGCAGCACGTTGCCGGTGGCCAGGATGGTCCGGACCCCAGTGAACCCGGCGTCGGTCAGCGCGGCCGCCACGTCGGCCATCTTGAGGTTGACGCCCCCGACGTTGACGCCACGCAGGAACGCCGTGTATTTGGTCATGCCCCGATTCCACCAGGTCGGCCGCGCAACGACTATCCCGGGCCGCCCGGCCGGGTGCGACGTAGGCTTTCGTCATGGGACGCCAAGTCTTCGACGACAAATTGCTGGCCTTGATCAGTGGACATTCCCTCGGGGTGCTGGCCACCATCAAGCGCGACGGGCGGCCGCAGCTGTCGAACGTGAGCTATCACTTCGACCCGCGCGCCGTGGCGATCCAGGTGTCGATCACCGAGCCGCGCGCCAAGACCCGCAACCTGCGTCGGGACCCGCGGGCCTCGATCCTGGTCGACGCCGACGACGGCTGGTCGTATGCCGTCGCCGAGGGCACCGCCGAGCTGACGCCGCCGGCGGCCGCGCCCGACGACGACACCGTGGAGGCGCTGATCGCGTTGTATCGCAACATCGCCGGTGAGCACCCGGACTGGGACGAATACCGCCAAGCCATGGTCACCGACCGGCGGGTGCTGCTGACGCTGCCGATCTCGCACGTCTACGGCATGCCGCCGGGCATGCGGTAACCGCGCCGCTACCGAACCGTTTCGCCAAACCCCGGCTAGGCTGCCCCCTATGGCTGCATCGAATGCTCCGCAAGGTTCAACGTCCTCGGAGTCGGGGGCTGCTGGATCGCCCGCGTCGGACGACGACACCAAGCGCAAATTCCGTGAAGCCCTGGACCGCAAGATGGCCAAATCGTCGAGCGGGTCCGATCACAAGGACGGCGCCGGCAAGCAATCGCGGGCGCACGGCGCGGTGGGGAACCGCCGGGAATTTCGCCGCAAGAGCGGCTGACGATCCCCGGCCGCGGTGGCCGGATCCCGTTGACGGGCTTCAGCAGTGGGGCGCGGTGAACAGCCCGACCGAGGGGTCGGCCTGGCCGGGTTTTCCGCGCAGGCTTCCTCGCGTGCTGGGGTGTTCGAAGTTCACTTGGGACGGGTCGTTCTGGTATGCCCAGTCCGCGACGATGGTGCGTTGACGAAACTTCCAGCGGCCCTCGTGTTTGGCGTAGGTGTCCAGGTACCGCCCGCCGATGATGACGTCGACGTTGCGCTCGGGGCCCGCGAAGGTGTGGAACACCAGGCAGTAGATCTCGCCGCGGGCCGCGTCGGCCTCGACCACGAAGTTCGTGGTGGTGATGTTGTGTTGGGAGACAAGCACATACGGTTCGGCCGCTTGTAGTTGCGCGATGAACTGTTCGACGCCGCCGTCAGAAAACGAGCCGTGCGAGTCCGTGGCGTCGGGGTGATACAGGGCGCGAAGGGCGTCGTAGTCGGCGCGGTCGACGGCTCGGCAGTAGGCGGTGACGAGCTGATGCAGCTCGTCGCGGGCGAGCAGCAGTGCCAGTCTGGCCTCATCCACCACCACGCCACGATATCGCGGTGATTGCTGGTGAGTAATCTTGCGACCAATGGGTCCCCGGTCCCAGGGTGCTGCGCGAAAGGAAGATCGTTGACGGTGAAACTTTGTCTCGCTCAAGATCCTGAAGCCGACCAGCTGCTGGACGACAGTCCGTTGGCGTTGCTCATCGGGATGGTTCTGGACCAGCAGGTGCCCTTCGAGACGGCGTTCGCCGGACCGAAGAAGATCGCGGACCGGATGGGCACCTTCCCGGACCTTTCGGCCGCCGAGATTGCGGACTACGACCCGGACAAGTTCGCCGCGTTGTGCTCGCAAAGCCCTGCGATACACCGCTTTCCGGGGTCGATGGCCAAGCGCATCCAAACGCTGGCGCAGATCATCGTGGACCGCTACGACGGCGACGCGGCCGGATTGTGGACGGCCGGCGACCCCGACGGAACCGAGCTGCTGCGGCGGATCAAGGGACTGCCGGGGTTCGGGGACGTGAAGGCGAAGATCTTCCTGGCACTGCTGGGCAAGCAGTACGGCGTGACGCCGAAGGGCTGGCGCGCCGCCGCGGGCGACTTCGGCCGGGCCGGCGCGCACATCTCCGTCGCCGATATCGTCGATGCCCAGTCGATGGGGAAAGTGCGCGCGTACAAAAAGCAGATGAAAGCGGCAGCCAAAGCGGCGAAGTAGCAGGTCAACAGAAGGGAAGGGCGGCAACGTGAAGACACACCTGACGTGTCCGTGCGGCGAAGCCATCGTCGGCAAGGACGAGGACGAACTGGTCGAGTTGACCCAGGCGCACCTCGCCAGCGATCATCCTGGCCTCGAGTACGACCGCGACGCCATCCTGTTCATGGCGTACTGACGAGAACGCGCGTGCCCCGCGGTCGGGACACGCGCGTTCGCGGCGGTGAGGCGGTGCGGTCTGCTACGGCACCACCGTCGAGCCGATGGTGGGCATGAACTGGCACTGCTTTTCCTTGGTGGTGACCTGCCCGAAGATCGTCGACATGATGCTGCCCGAGCCGGTGTCGGCGATCGCGCTCAGCGTCGTCGGCCCCTCCGGGTTGATATCCGGGCGCGGCTTGAGTGCGACCGTCCCCGACTTGCCGGTGGTCAGGTTCACCCAGGTGACATTCAGCGGCAACTTCTGCACCTCGGCGGGTCCGGGCGTGCCGACCGCGGTGAACACGTAGGCGGTCTGACCGGGCCCCGGGCCGGGAAGCGGAATCTTGGCCGGCCCCGCCACCGACAGCGCGGTGGCGATGGCGCTGGTGCCGTCCGCCAGGCAGTTGGTGCCGATGGACGGGTACATGA
>NZ_QMEV01000043.1 GCF_003284935.1 Mycobacterium colombiense | reverse complement strand
CGCTCGTCGCGCTGATTGCCGCCGTCGTCTCGGCTCACGGAGCGCGCCTGATCGGCCTGGCGATCCTGGGCGCGGCGCCCCTGCTGCTGATGGCACTGTATGTCTTTGTCACAGAGGCGAATTCGCGGATACCCGGTGACAGCGCGTTGGCCTGGTGGGTCAGGCTGGTGATGCCCGCGCTGGGCGTGGTGGCCGTGGTCAAACCGCTCGCGGACTCCGGGTTCGCTTCGGTGGAGTTGGCGACGGTGATTGCCGCCGCGATCGGCGTCAGCACCGCCGGTGCCGCCGCGGTGCTGCTGGCGTCGCCTCGCGATCGCACCGCCAAATCTGAGTAGTCTTACGGATCCTCGCCAACGCTGCGCTGCCGCAGTCTTATTGGCATGACCACTCCCAACGGCACGTCGAAAACCACCGCCGCCTTCTTCGTCCAGGCCGCCGTCGCGTTCGCGATCAGCTTCGTCGCCGCGCTCGGCGGAATCTACTTCCTGCCGCTTGACCCCTGGCCGCGATTGTTCCTCGGCGTCACCTTCCTCTTCCTGGTGTCGAGCGCGTTCACCCTGGCCAAGGTGATCCGCGACCAACAGGAGGCCGCGACCGTTCGCGTGCGGCTCGATGAGGCCCGCGTCGAAAAGCTGCTGGCCGACTACGACCCGCTCAATGCCGCGGGCTGAGTAGAACTACTCAGCCCCGACGCGTAGAAGTGCGCAGGCCCGCAACCGCGCGACCGGCGATGCTTGTGTCAAACGCATGACTCCTGCTTGACCACAACGGTTCCCATTCACAGCACAGAAGGGCAGTTCCGCTCCCATGACCACTCTTGTCAGGTTTCCCGACGTCGCCGAGGTGGCCGCGAGTACGCCGGCCGATCGCGATCGCGTCCTGGACGTCATCCGCATCACGTCGCTGGTCGGTGTGGTGCTCGGCCATACCGTGATGGCGGCCAGCATCATCCGCAACCACGTGCTGATCTGGGACAACCTGCTCACCACCTCGGCGCTGTTTCAGGCGATGACGTGGTTGCTGCAGATCATGCCGCTGTTCTTCTTCGCCGGCGCGGCGGCCTGCGTGTCCTCCTGGGTCCCGGGCACCAACTGGGGTGACTGGCTGATGAAGCGATGCACCCGGCTGTTCCGGCCGGTGTTCTACTACCTGGCATTCTGGGCCGTGGCGCTGACCGTGCTGTACCGGGCACTGCCACAGCACATCTACGAGCCGATCGCCGGCGTCAGCACGCAGCTGCTGTGGTTCCTGGGGGCTTACGTCCTAGTGCTGGCCGCGATGCCGGTGCTGTATCGCATCACCACGGCCGGGCGCCTGGCCGCCGGGGTGGCGCCGATCTACGGGGCGATCGCGCTGATCGACGTGATCCGGCTGCACTGGCCGGCAATGATGCCGCTCGGCTACGTCAACCTGGCCGTCTGGCTCATTCCCGCGATGTTCGGCGTGGCTTACCGTCGCCGGCTGCTCGGCGGCCGCGCCGCGCTGGCCGTCGCGGCCATCTTCTTCGCCGTCGACGTCGCGCTGGTGCACTGGGGGCCGTATCAGATCAGCATGGTCGGCACCGGTGACCACCACCTGTCGAACACCAGCCCGCCGTCGCTGCTGCTGGCCGGACACGCAATCATCCTGAGCGCGTTGGCCATCGCCGCCGCGCCGGCGATCGCGCGCTGGGCGCAGCGGCCCCGCGTGTGGTGGTGGACCGCCATCGGCAACTCGGGCGCGATGACCCTGTATCTGTGGCACATGCCGGTGCTGCTGGGTGTGCATCTGGCCTTCGATCTCCTTGGCTGCCCGCGCTTTCCGGGTGCGCAGGACTTCCTGGCCATCAGCCTCGCGCAGGTGCTCATCGTGGTCGTCGCGGTGGCGGTGCTGTTCGTCGCGCTGCGGCCGCTGGAGAACAACCCGCTGTCCGGGTGGGACGGTCCGCCGGCGGTGACGTCGCGGGGGCGCGGCGCGGCCATGGGCGCCCTGCTGTGCGCGGCCGGCGTGGCGCTGCTCGCGGCGATCAGGTGGGGGCTGAAAGACGACGGGCTGGTGTGCATGGCCGTGGTGGTGACCGCGTTGGTGACCGCCCGAATCGTGGCCACACTGCCGGTGGGGCGCCGGGTCGCAGCGCCATAGACCCGAGCCGGTGGCCCGCGGGGTAGGGGCGATTATCCGCCCGCCCCGCGGGTCACGGCTCGTCGTCCAGGCCGTGCTCGATGGCGTAGCGTGCCAGTTCCACCCGATTGACGACCTGGAGCTTGCGGAATGTCGCCTGCACATGGTTTTCCACCGTACGGTGGCTCAACGACAGCTTCTCGGCGATCTGCTTGGCGGACAGCCCTTTTGCCACGTAACGCAACACCTCAGTTTCGCGTTCGGTGAGGCTGGGGCGGGCGGGCCCGTCATCCTTGGTCTGCGCGATACGCCGGTATTCGCCCAGCACCAGCCCCGCCAGGCTCGGGGTGAACACGGCCCGACCGGCGGCGGTGGCCGATACCGCCTGTGCCAGTTCGGCTTTCGAGGCGCTCTTGACCAGGTATCCCGTCGCGCCGGCTTTGACCGCCTCCAGCACGTCATCGCGCTCATCGGAGGCCGACAGCACCAGCACCCGCGTCGACGGTGAGACCGCGAGCACCGCGGCGGTCGCCTGCGCACCGTCGCCGTCGGTCAGCTGCATGTCCATCACCACCACGTCGGGTTTGACCACGGCGGCCCGCCGCCCGGCGGCCGCCACACCGTCGGCCGTGGCAACCACCGTGAAGCCTTCCTCGGTCAAATCGCGGGCGACCGCGTCACGCCAGATCGGATGGTCGTCGGACCATCACCGTCGTCGGCGTCTCGTCATCCGTCATGGCGTTCCTCCCGGCGTGGCACGCACAGTTCCCACTCGGCGCCTTCCCCAGGGGCGCTGCGCAATTCGGCGCTGCCGCCCAGCGCCGTCAACCGTCCCACGATCGATTGGGCGATGCCGAGCCGTCCCTGACGAGACGCTTCCTCGAGCCGGCCGGCAGCAATCCCCACTCCGTCGTCGCGGACACTGACCACGACGGAATCGCCGAGGTCCTCCACGAGCACGAACGCGTGCGCATCCGGGCCGGCGTGGGCGGCCACGTTGTCCAGCGCGTTGCCCACCGCGGCGTCGAGTTCGGTTGCCGCCCAACGGCCCAACGGTACCGGGGTGCCCGGCAGGCTGAACGACACGCGATCGGACTCCCGACAGCGCAGCAGCGTGCGCAGGTCGAGCGTCGTGCCATCGGCGTCGGCATCGACGTCCGTACACGCCAGCCAGCGCCGCAACGCGCGCTCCTGCCCGCTGGCCAGGTCGGCGAGTTCGGCTGTGGCGCCGCCGATCTCGTGACCCTTCTTGGCGACCAGCGCCAGCACCTGAATGGCTCCGTCGTGGACCTGCCGGGACAGCCGGTCGCGTTCGGCGACCGCGGCCGCCAGTTGGGCCGCTCGTCGCAGCTCGTCGTGGGCGCGCCGCGCGGTCTGCGCGGCCATCCCGATCGCCATCCCGATCGCCAGTTCGATGATGAGGGTCGCGTTGTGCCCGAGGTTGAGCGCAAAGTAGTTCTTGACGGCGAAATTGGTGGCCATCACCGCCAGGCCCGTCAGCATTCCGCCCGCGGGGCCGAACTGGATGGCCGCGGAAATGGTGGGATTGCTCGCCCACAACGTCGTCGGCCAGGTCTGGTTCTCGGCCGCCCAGTGCGGGCTCGCGACGAGGCTGTTCGACCACATCAGCAACACGGCGATCACCAGCTCGGCCAGCACCCACGCCGGCCGGCGCCCGAACCCGCGCAGGTAGGCGGCCGCGCACGCCGCGCTCCAGCCGATCAGCCCACCGAAAAGCACCCAACCCAGCACCGGCCGAACCAGATCCGGAGTGATCGCGATTTGAAAGCCGGTCGCATAGATGCAACTCAGCAGCCGGAACACCTGGGCAGCGCGCCACAGCGGCGTCGTGGGATCGGGGCCGTGATTCGCCATCGTCGTCAGCATAAGGGCGAAGACCCCGCGGCGCGGCGACCACCGACATTGGCCGAAAGTCCCTCGAGTTAGAGCCGTCGTGCCCTCGTGATGCCGAGGAGGAGGCGCGATCGTGGATACCGACAAGGCGCTAGGAGGGAAGGGACCATGGCATGAACGCCCACTTTCCGGACGCTGGAACGATACGGACGGCCCTGACGCTGGCATCACGCGCCCCGTCGGTGCACAACACCCAACCGTGGCGGTGGCGCGTCGAGGCGACCGGCCTGCAGCTGTACGCCGACGCCGGGCGGCAGCTGCCCAACACCGACCCCGAAGGCCGCGACTTGATTCTGAGTTGCGGCACCGCGCTGCATCACTGCGTGGTCGCGTTCGCGGCGGTGGGATGGCGATCGCGGGTGCGCCGGCTGCCGAGCCCCGACGACCCCGCACACCTCGCCACGATCGAGCTTTCGCCGCAGCCCGCCGATCACGTCGACATCGCGCTCGCCGCCGCCATCCCCCGGCGGCGGACCGATCGGCGCCACTACAGCTCGTGGCCGGTGCCGGTGGGCGACATCGCGCTCATGGCGGCGCGCGCCGCCCGCGCCGGCGTCACGCTGTGCCAGGTGGAAGACATCGACACGCTGCACGACATCGTCGCCGAGTCCGTCCGCGATCACCTGACCCAGGACTATCTCGCCGAGCTCACGACGTGGAGCGGGCGTTACTTCTCGGTCGCGGGCGTTCCCGCCCACAACACGCCGATATCGGATCCGGACGCGAAAATCCCCAGTCGGCTGTTTGCCGGTGCGGCGCTGCCGATGGCCGCCAATTCGTCCGCGGCCGACGACAACGCCGTGGTGCTTGCGCTGGGCACCCGCCACGACGACCGGCTGGCGCAGCTGCGCGCCGGTGAGGCCACCAGCGTCGCGCTGCTCACCGCGACATCGGCGGGCCTGGCCAGTTGCCCGGTCACCGAACCGCTGGAGACGGCCGACACCCGCCAAGCCGTCCGCTCCGACATCTTCGGCGACAGCAACCATCCGCAGATGCTGCTTCGGGTGGGCTGGGCGCCCATCAACGCCGATCCGTTGCCGGCGACGCCGCGGCGCGACCTCGGCGACTTCGTCGAGTGGGCGATCTGATCGCGGGGACTACACGTCACCCGGTGGTGAGCCGAACTGGAACCGGCGGCCGGTGATGCTTTCCGGAACGATGCGCACGTAGTGCGTCTTCTCCGGCCTGGTCCACGGCAACACCTGCGCGCGTTCGGCCTCCTCGAGTTCCTCGGGGGTGCGCAGCGACCGCGCCCTGCCCCGGACGATCACGCTCCATGCCTCGGCGACGTTGTGGTCGTCGACCTCGAACAGCACCCGATTGTCGATCGCGGAACTGACCAGCTTGGTGCCCGCCGCGGTGCGGAACAGCACCGTGCGGCGCTGGACGACGTAGTTGACCGGGAAGATGTCGGGCTGGCCGTCGGCGTAGGTCACCAGCCGGCCCAGCGCCAGGCTGCCGAGCAGCTCCCAGCATTCGTGCACCGGCAGGATGTCGACTCCGTCGTCGGTCATCGAGATTCCCTTCCCGCGTATGCGGCCGCTGTCCTCAATGGGCCACTGTCGCAATGAGCCACTGCCGCAAGGATATTGACGCGCCATCGCTTAGAGCGGCGGCCGAAGGTCCTCACCCGTGGGGACCAAAGTCGTTGAAGCCGTTGCTTCTCGATGGTTCCCGTCGAGAATATGGGATATTGGGTTGGTCTGCCGCGAATCTTTCCAGTTGCGAGACCGGCAGGAAAGGGCCCGCCATGGTCAAGGTATTCCTGGTCGACGACCACGAGGTCGTCCGCCGCGGTCTTTCCGATCTGCTCGCGTCGGATCCCGATCTGCAGATCGTCGGCGAGGCCGGCACGGTGGCGGAGGCGAAAGCACGGATCCCGGCGTTGCAACCCGACGTCGCCGTGCTCGATGTCCGCCTGCCCGATGGCAACGGCATCGAATTGTGCCGTGACCTGGTGTCGGATCACCCTGACCTGCGCTGCCTGATGTTGACGTCCTTCACCTCCGACGAGGCGATGCTCGAGGCGATCCTGGCCGGCGCCAGCGGATTCGTGGTCAAGGACATCAAGGGCATGGAGCTGGCCCACGCGATCAAAGAGGTGGGCGCCGGTAAATCGCTGCTGGACAACCGGGCCGCGGCCGCGCTGATGTCCAAGCTGCGCGGCGCGACCACGCGCGAGGACCCGCTCTCCGGATTGACCGAGCAGGAACGCACGCTGCTCGGACTGCTCAGCGAGGGACTGACCAACAGGCAGATCGCCGCGCGCATGTTCCTCGCGGAGAAGACGGTGAAGAACTACGTATCTCGGTTACTGGCCAAGCTCGGCATGGAGCGCCGCACCCAGGCGGCGGTGTTCGCGTCGAAACTGAATCAGCGGTCCGGCCCACCGTCGACCGCGCCGGACTGGTCGGGGTGACCGGCGACGAACAGGGCTCGGCATTCGCCGGACTCGGGCAGCGCGGGCTGGTCAGCCAGATGCATGCCCAGCTCGACGAGCTGCTGGCCTCGCGCGACCAGATGGAGCGGTTGCTGCGGGTCATCGTCGAGATCGGCGCGGGGCTCGATCTGGACGCCACGCTGCACCGGATCATCAGCGCGGCAAGGGAATTGACCTCCGCCCCCTACGGCGCGCTTGCCATCCGCGATCGTGACGGCAACCTGATCTCGTTCGTCCACGAGGGCATGGACGCCGAGACCGTCCGGCGCATCGGGCCCCTGCCGGTCGGCAAGGGCCTGCTGAGTTTGTCGATGCTGGACACCCCCGCGCTGCGGATGGACGATCTGACCACCCACCACGCCGCGGTCGGCTTTCCCGAACACCATCCCCGGATGCGCGCCTTCCTCGCGGTCCCGATCACCATCCGCGACACCGTATTCGGCAACCTGTACCTGACCCACGTCGATCCGGCGCGGGTGTTCTCCGAATCCGACGAGGTCGCCGCGCGGGCGTTGGCGTTCGGGGCCGCCGTCGCCATCGACAACGCACAGGTCTTCGAACGGGAGCGGACGTCGGTGAAGTGGATGGAGGCCAGCCGCGAGATCACCACCGCGCTGCTGGCGCGCCCCGAACCGCACCGGCGCCCCCTGCAACTGATCGCCGAGCGCGCGCGCCTGCTGACCGACGCCGAACAGGCCATCGTGCTGGTGCCGGCCGACGCCGACGCGCCCGACGACGAGGTCGACACGCTGGTGGTGTCCGCCGCGGTGGGGTTGCACGCCTCCGAGGTGCTCGGGCAGCGAGTTCCGGTGCAGGGCTCCACCACCGGCGCGGTGTTTAAGTCCGGGGAACCGCTGATCACCGAGGAGCTGCGCTACCCGATCCAGTCCTTCACCGACGTCGGGCAGCGCCCGGCGATCCTGATGCCGCTGCGCGCCCGCGACGAGGTCGTCGGGGTGATCGCCATCGCCCGCGGCGCCGACCAGCCGCCGTTCAACGAGAGCTATCTGGACCTCGTCAGCGACTTCGCCACGCACGCCGCGATCGCGCTGGTCCTGGCGTCGGCGCGCGAGGACGCCCGGCAGCTGGCCATTCTGGCCGAGCGGGAACGCATCGCGCACGACCTGCACGACCACGTCATCCAGCGGCTGTTCGCGGCCGGCATGAACCTGCAGGGCACCCTGGCCCGGGCGCGTTCACCGGAAGTGGCCGACCGGCTCAACCGCACGCTCGACGATCTGCAGACCATCATCGAGGAAATCCGCACCACGATCTTCGCGCTCAAGTCGCCGGTGGCCGCCAGTGCCGATTTCCGGCAGCGCATCGCGCGGGTGGTCGCCGACCTGACCGGAAACCGTGACCTCGTCACCACCGTGCGCGTCGACGGGCCGATGAGCGCCGTGGGTGCCGAGCTTGCCGATCACGCCGAAGCGGTCACCACCGAAGCGGTCAGCAATGCCCTGCGTCATTCTGGGGCGTCACGGCTGACCGTGGAGATCAGTGTCGCGGACGTGTTCATCCTCAACGTCATCGACGACGGATGTGGCATACCGGCCGGCAACACCCGATACAGCGGCCTGGCCAATATGAAGCGGCGCGCCGAGCAACTCGGCGGCACGTGTGAGATCACCGCTGGGCCCGCGGGCGGCACCCGGGTGCACTGGGTCGCCCCGCTGCTCGACAGCTGAGCGCCGAAACGCCTTGGTCTGCACGCCTATTGGTGATTACTGCGGACGCGTTCGTGCGCGGTCAACAGCAGATGATCGAAGTCCGACAGGGTGTTCAGTGACAGGCCGGCACCGCGGAAGTCTTGCGCGATCTGCTCGGCGAGCGGGCGCAGTTTGACGTTCGCCTCCTGGGACAACCACTTGAGCAACTCGAACGCCGCGGTATCGCTGATGCCATAGATCAGCATGAGCATGCCCTTGGCCTGCTCGATGCCGGCCCGGTTCTCGCTGATCTCAGCAACTTTCGCGCTCATGGCGTCCTCGCGCGCCTGTTCGTAGGGCGCGGAGACCTCGACGTAGAACCCGTGCGTGCCGATCACGTCACCGTCGTCGTCGAAGATCCGGTCACCGACGACGACGACGTGGTGCACCTGTCCCCGGGTATCGACGATGCGGTGGCGCGTGCTGAACGCCTGTCGCGTGTGGACGATTTGGTCGATGGTGGCCGCGACCTGTCCGCGGTCCTCGGGATGCTTGTGGGACAGCACCAGTTCGGTGGTCGGCGTGATGCTGCCGGCCTCGTAGCCGTGCATGCGTTGCACTTGTTCCGACCATTCCCAGCGCTGGTCGGCGAAGTAGAACCGAAACCACCCCGCCGGTTGCGCAGCGCCGCCCGCCAACGCCTGTTCGACGTTGGCGGTCTGGCCGTCGAGTTCCCATTTCATCGTGTGTCCGTTTCCCACCGCAGTCGGTGCGCCGTTCGCCCGGGCGGCCAGAAGCCGGGGCGTGCGGCGGCCGCACACATGTGCGGTCAGTGCGGCCGCCGCCCGGCCGGCCGGTCGGTCAGGCGTTGATCACCTCGCGTTCCGAGGCCTTGTCGTTGATCGCCTTGTGACCGTCGCCGCGGCCGACCGTGATCTTGCGCGGCTTGGCCTTTTCGGCCACCGGGATGTGCAGGCGCAGAACGCCTTCGGAATAGGAGGCCTCGATCTTGTCGGTGTCGAGGTTTTCGCCGAGCACCAGTTGGCGGCTGAACACGCCGCGCGGCCGCTCGGTGGCCAGCATCTCGCGGTTGGGGTCGACGGCCGGCCGTTCGGCGCGCACCGTCACCACATTGCGCTCGATGTCGATGTCCAGGGAGTCGGCGTCGATGCCGGGCAGGTCGAACTCGACGACGAAGTTCTCGCCTTCGCGCCAGGCGTCCATCGGCATCACCGCCGGCCGGGCGGCGGTACCGAGGACCTGGTGGGCGAAGCGGTCGAGTTCGCGGAAGGGGTCTGAACGCATCAGCATGGTGGTCACCTCTCACTCCAATCTAGGCTGTGGGTCGGCAATTTCCTATGTCTAATGACATAGATTTTGTATAGCACCATCGACAGAAGCACGCAAGTGTGCTAAACAGATTTTCTAAGCGAGAAGCTAAGGGGAGGCGCAATGGTCGACTACCGCGGAAACGCGGATACTCCGGCGTCCGACCATGGGGTGTATGGCATCTCGGTGGCCGCCGAACTCTCCGGGACTGCGGTGCAGACGCTGCGGCTTTACGAACGCTACGGCCTGATCACGCCGTCGCGCAGCCAAGGCGGCACGCGCCGGTACAGCGCCGACGATCTGGCCAGGATCAAGCGCATCACTGCGCTGGTCGATTCCGGGGTCAACCTGGCCGGTGTCGCGCGCATCCTCGATCTCGAGGACCACAACGCCACGCTATCCGCGGCCAACACCGATCTGCGGTCCACCAACCGCACCTTGCGAGAAGCCGCGAAAACGGCGAAGTACGCCGAGCCGGACACCGTCTGAGCCCCTCGCGGATTGCGCCGACCCAGGCCGGGTACCCGTCCCGCTATGCCGTTAAGGAGAAGCGATGGGTGAGTTGACCGAAAGCGGTGCGCAGGTCGTCGATGGCGCACGACAGGAAGCGGACGCCTACCGGGGCGACCACGATCGGCCGCTGGGCGGCTACCTGGCCGTCATGGCCGTCTATGGCGTGGTGGTGGTGGCCGCGGTGCTGGCCGCGCTGGCCACCGGCCGCACGCTGCCGACCAGATGGCGGGTCCAGGACCTGCTGATCCTCACCCTGGGCACCCACAAGCTGTCGCGAACCCTGACCAAGGACGCCGTGACCAGCCCGCTGCGCGCGCCCTTCACCCGCTACGCCGGCACCGGCGGCCCCGCCGAGGTGCAGGAAGAGGTCCGCGAGCACAGCCAGCTCCGGCACAGCCTCGGGGAGTTGCTGACCTGCCCGTTCTGCCTGGACATGTGGGTGGCCACCGGGTTGGCGATCGGCCTGGTGTTCGCGCCACGGTTCACCCGGCTGATCGCCGGTGTGTTCACCGCGCTGGCGGGTGCGGACTTCCTCCAGCTCGCCTACGCGATGGCCCAGCAGTCGGCCGAGGGCTGAGGCCCGAAAGCCGGCGCGTCAGCTCGTCTTCGGCATGGGTATGCCTTCGCTGGCCGTGAATTGTGCGTCGTCCTCGGAGGTCAACCCGATCGAGACGACCGAGCGGGTGAACAGGGCGTCGGTCAGGTAGGCCAGCGACACCGCCCACCGGTTGACACCGCGCGGAATCGCATACAGGTGGTAGGACCTGGTGACGGCCTTGGCGGCCAGCCCGGACAGGTGGATGTTGAGCGGATTGGCCACCGCATAGCGCGGCCCGAGGTCGACCACCAGACCCAGGTTGCGGTGTTTGTATTCCTTACTGCTGCCGTAGCCCAGGCTGGCGGCGACATTGCGGGCCAGGGCCTTGCCTTGCCGGGTCGCGTGCTGGGCCGTGGGCGGGGTGATCTTGCCCGGTTGCGTCAGGTCGGGCACCGCGGCCGCGTCACCGGCCGCGAACACCTCCGGGTGATCCGGCACCTGCAGGTCGGCCCGCACCGTGACTCGGCCCTTTTCGGTCGGCAGTCCCAGGTCCTGGATCAGCGGTGCGCCGGTCACCCCCGTCACCCACGCGATCGTGCGCGTGTCGATCCGCGAATCATCGCTGAGCACAACGTGATCGGCGTGCGCCTCCTTGAGGGTGATGCCGAGCCGGACGTCGATTCCGCGCTTGCGTAGCACCTTGAGCGCGGCGTCGCCCAGTCGCTTGCCGACCTCGGGCATCACCTGGTCGGCCAGGTCCAGCAACAGGAACCGCACGTCGGCGCGGTTGAAGCCCATCTGTTTGGCCGCCGCGTCGGCCAGCGCCCGCAGCTGCGCGACCAGTTCGGTGCCCGAATACGACGCGCCGACCACCACGACGGTGCGACGGGCGGCGGCGGCCCGCGGATCGTCCTCGAGGTTAGCCAACTCCAGTTGCTCGACGAAGTGGTCGCGCAGGTAGAGGGCCTCGGCGGTGGTCTTCAAACCGCGCGCGTGCCTGGCGAGGCCGGGAACGTCGAACAACCGTGTGACCGAGCCGGGCGTCAGCACCAGCCGGTCCCAGGACATCGAATGGCTGCGCTCTTCGGGATCGCAATAGGTCAGCGTGCGCTGGGTGAAATCCACGGCGTCCACGCGGCCTCGCACGGCGCGGACCCCCTTGAGCGAATTGGCCAGGGGGACAGCCACAAAGCGGGCGTCGACGACGCCGCCGGCGACGTCGGGCAACAACGGCGTGTACAGCATGTAGTCGACGGGGGAGATGATCGTGATGTCGACGGGTGCGCGCCGTCGGCGCATGATTCGGGCCAGGCGACGGGCGCAGGTGAATCCGGTGAAGCCGCTTCCCACGATCACAATGGAGGTCACCGACCCGAGTGTAGGCGCGCGGCGCGGACGGGTCGCGGGTCCCCGTCGCGCTGCGTGTTCGGGTGTCGTGAAAGGCGTTGGCAGTCAAGCTTTTAAGCGGCCGGGGTCGGGACGGAGGCTACGGACCTTCTGCCGCGCCCCATCTCCTGCGCCGGGCGACGGGCCGGTACCGCTCGCGCCCGTCCGTTATCTGGCCTTGCACTTCGTTTTCTGGCCCATAGACTTCTCCTTGGGCGTTCGTGTTCGTGTGAATGGCACCATGGCGACGGCGGGAAAGGGCTCTGCGGGCCACGGCGGCTCCGGGGGGTGATCGTATGCGGGATGGCAATGCCACGATCGTCGCTCAGCTCGTCGAGCTGGTGGGCAATCTGCAGCGCGAACAAGGCGATACCGCTTCCGGGTTGCACGAGCTCATCGATAGCGGGACCGATCACGTGACAGGCTCGCAGTACGCCGGTATCACCCTGGCCGAGAAGGACAGGTCGGTCAGCAGCGTGGTCGCCACGCATCGTTACCCGATGGTGCTTGACGCGATCCAGAACAGCTGCGGCGAGGGGCCGTGCCTGACGGCCGCCTGGGAGCACCACATCATGCACATCGCCGACCTGAACGCCGAACAA
The DNA here is from genome assembly GCF_003284935.1 of Mycobacterium colombiense. GTDB lineage: Bacteria > Actinomycetota > Actinomycetes > Mycobacteriales > Mycobacteriaceae > Mycobacterium > Mycobacterium arosiense_A. Next base: position 34,460 of record NZ_QMEV01000043.1, on the reverse strand, counting down.
CGCTGGTTGCGCTACCGGCGGCTTGCGCTCGAGCAGACGCCGATCCGCTCGATCCTGTCGTACGAATTGTTCATCGACGGCACCAGCATGGCCGCGCTCACCTTCTATGCCGACCGCCCGCAGGCGTTCAGCGAGGAGTCGGTAGAACTCGGCGCGGTGTTCGCCACGCACATCGCCCTGGCGTGGTCGATGATGCGCCGCCAGGACCAATTTCGCAGCGCCTTGGCCTCGCGCGACATCATCGGGCAGGCCAAGGGCGTGGTCATGGAGCGCTTCAACCTCGACGCCGTCGAAGCGTTCGAACTGCTCACCCGGGTTTCGCAGAAATCCAACGTCAGGCTGATCGACATCGCGGCGGCGCTGATAGACAGTGAACACCCGCTCAAGCAGCGGCGGCACTGACCGCGGCTCGGCGCGACACCAAACACTAACGTTCCCATCATCTTTCGTCAGATCGCCGACTGCGCGCCCCGGCCCGGCCGTCGCCGACCGTGATCACTCCCGCCGGTTCCATGCCTGCGGTGCGGTTTCGACGAGTGTGAGACGGGTATGTGCCACCCATATGAAGGCTGTTACCTGGCAGGGCAAGCGCGATGTGCGGGTGGACTCGGTGCCCGACCCGAAGATCGAGCGACCGACCGATGCCATCGTGGAAGTCACCTCGACCAACATCTGCGGCTCCGACCTGCACCTCTACGAGATCCTCGGGGCGTTCATGAACCCCGGGGACATCCTCGGGCACGAAGCCATGGGCATCGTGCGGGAGGTCGGCACCGAAACGGGCGACCTGCGGGTGGGGGACCGGGTCGTCATCCCGTTCCAAATCTCCTGCGGCAGTTGCCACATGTGCTCTCAGCAGCTCTACACCCAATGCGAGACCACTCAGGTGCGCGACCAGGGCATGGGGGCGGCGCTGTTCGGTTATTCGGAGCTCTACGGTGAAGTCCCGGGTGGCCAGGCCGAGCTGTTACGCGTGCCCCAGGCGCAATTCACTCACATCAAAGTGCCTGTGGGACCGCCGGATTCGCGGTTCGTCTACCTGTCGGACGTGCTGCCCACCGCGTGGCAGGCGGTCGCCTACGCCGACATCCCGGACGGTGGCTCGGTGACCGTGCTCGGGCTGGGTCCCATCGGGGACATGGCCGCCCGCATCGCCGATCACCTGGGCTACCGCGTCATCGCCGTCGACCTGGTGCCCGAGCGGCTGGGGCGCGCGGCGAAACGCGGCATCCATACCATCGATCTGGGCCGGCTCGACTCCTCGCTTGGTGACGCGATCCGCGACCTGACCGACGGACGCGGAACCGACTCGGTGATCGACGCCGTGGGCATGGAGGCGCACGGCTCACCGGCCGCCAAATTGGCGCAGCAGGTCGCCGGGGTGCTGCCGGATGCGTTGGGCAAGCGGCTGATGCAGACCGCAGGCGTGGATCGCCTCAACGCCCTGTACTCCGCCATCGACATCGTGCGGCGCGGCGGAACGATCTCCCTCAGCGGCGTGTACGGCGGTATGGCCGACCCGCTGCCGATGCTGACCCTGTTCGACAAGCAGCTGACCCTGCGGATGGGGCAGGCCAACGTCAAGCGCTGGGTCGACGACATCATGCCGCTGCTGACCGATGACGACCCACTCGGCGTCGACACCTTCGCGACCCACGTGCTGCCGCTGGATCAGGCCCCGCACGCCTACGAGATCTTCCAGAAGAAGCAGGATGGTGCGGTCAAGGTCATACTGAAGCCGTGATCGCCTATACCGCAAGGCTTTCCGCCCAGTCACCGCGCCGCGAGGGGCGGCCCGCAGTTTGACCGCCATGACGGCAGGGTATTGACTGCGCCATGACCACCGCAGACGCCGTCGCTCCCACGCCCACCGGAGAGGTGTGGCCGGGCCGGGCCTACCCGCTGGGCGCCACATACGACGGGGCGGGCACCAACTTCGCCGTGTTCAGCGAGGTGGCTGAGCGGGTGGAGCTGTGCCTGTTCGACGCCGAGGGCACCGAGAGCCGCATCACCCTGCCCGAGATCGACGGCTTCATCTGGCACGCCTACATCCCCAACATCGAACCGGGCCAGCGCTACGGCTACCGCGTCTACGGCCCATACGACCCGCAGGCGGGGCTGCGCTGCAACCCCAACAAGCTACTGGTGGACCCGTACTCCAAGGCCATCGACGGCTCCTTCGAATGGAACCAGTCGCTGTTCAGCTACAACTTCGGCGACCCCGACAGCCGCAACGACGACGACTCGGCCGAAAGCATGCCCAAGTCGGTGGTGATCAGCCCCTACTTCGACTGGGGCAACGACCGTCCACCGGATCACCAGTACGCCGACACGGTGATCTACGAGGCGCACGTCAAGGGGCTGACCCAGACCCACCCCGATATCCCCGAACCGCTGCGCGGCACCTACGCCGCGGTCGCGCACCCGGTGATCATCGAGCACCTCAAGGAACTCGGTGTCACGGCCATCGAATTGATGCCGGTGCATCACTTCGCCAACGACTCCACCCTGGTCGACAAGGGACTGTCGAACTACTGGGGCTACAATACGATCGGATTTTTCGCGCCCGACTTCAAGTACTCCAGCGCCACCACCCCGGGCGGGCAGGTCCAGGAATTCAAGGCCATGGTGCGCTCGCTGCACGAGGCCGGCATCGAGGTCATCCTCGACGTGGTCTACAACCACACGGCCGAGGGCAACCACCTCGGCCCAACCCTGTCGATGCGCGGCATCGACAACGCCGCGTACTACCGGCTGGTCGATGACGACAAGCAGTACTACATGGACTACACCGGCACCGGCAACAGCCTCAACGTCGGGCATCCGCATGCGCTGCAACTGATCATGGACTCGCTGCGCTACTGGGTCACCGAGATGCATGTCGACGGCTTCCGCTTCGACCTGGCCTCGACGCTGGCCCGCGAGTTCTACGACGTCGACCGCCTGGCGACGTTTTTCGAACTCGTGCAACAGGATCCGACCGTCAGCCAGGTCAAGCTGATCGCCGAGCCGTGGGACGTCGGGCCGGGCGGCTATCAGGTGGGCAACTTCCCGCCGCAGTGGACCGAGTGGAACGGCAAGTACCGCGACACCGTCCGCGACTTCTGGCGCGGCGAGCCCGCCACCCTCGACGAGTTCGCCTATCGGCTCTCCGGATCGGCGGATCTCTACGAGCACACCGCGCGCCGGCCGGTGGCCTCGATCAACTTCGTCATCGCCCACGACGGGTTCACGCTGCGCGACCTGGTGTCCTACAACGAAAAGCACAACGAGGCCAACGGCGAGGACAACAACGACGGCGAAAGCCACAACCGGTCGTGGAACTGCGGCGTGGAGGGGCCCACCGACGACGAGCAGGTCAACGCGCTGCGCGCCCGCCAGCAGCGCAACTTCCTGACCACACTGCTGCTGTCGCAGGGCGTGCCGATGATCTGTCACGGCGACGAACTCGGGCGCACCCAGAACGGCAACAACAACGGCTATTGCCAGGACAACGAGCTCACCTGGATCGACTGGGACAACGCCGACGCCGGATTGCTGGAGTTCACCCGGACGGTCTCGGCGCTGCGGGCCGGGCACCCCGTGTTCCGCAGGCGCCGATTCTTTTCGGGAAAACCGGTGGGCCGGCGCGGGCAGGACGGCCTGGCGGACATCGCCTGGTTCACCCCCGAGGGCACCGAAATGACCGACGAGGACTGGGGCGCCAGCTTCGCCAAGTCCGTTGCGGTGTTCCTCAACGGTCACGGCATACCCGACCGCGACGCCCGCGGTCAGCGGGTACTGGACGACTCGTTCCTGTTGTGCTTCAACGCCCACTACGAGCCGATCGAATTCACCTTGCCGCCAAAGGAATTCGGCGCCGCCTGGGAGGTCGTGGTGTACACCGGGCCCGACGAGACGACGCCCGCCGACGAGGTGCCCGGCGGCGGCGGACTCAACGTCGAAGCGCACACCGCCGTGGTGCTGCGCGCCCTGCCCTCGGACTAGCCTTCCGCAGCACCCACAGCCGCGTACCCGTGGCTGCACTCACCGTTTCTGCGGATCGAGCGGGCCGCTCGCGCCGAATAGGCGACATCGGTTAACTTTGGCGCACAGTATTGTTGCCGCATTGCTGCCGCCGATGCGCGGCCGCGCCCGAGCGCCGGAAACGAAGGGACAGCCGATGGACAGGGCCGGCCTCGACGGGCGCATGACTGCCGCGGTGGCCTGGGGCGGCCGCGTGGCCGTCGTGGTCGTCCTTTTGGTCGCCGGGTTGACGTGGCTGGGCTGGACGGCGGGAATCGAGCGGCTGACGCGCATCTATCCCACCTGGCCGCAGATGATGCCGTGGACAGCCCTGTGGCTGGCCGCGCTGGGCGCGGCGATCCTGGCGCAATGGGGGCATCCCTCGCGCGAACGCATCTGGGCCGGGCGCGGCCTGGCCGCGGCCGTGGGTGCTTTCGCCGTCATCGTCCTTGCGGAGTACATGAGCGCCAGCTCATTTGGCTTCGACAGGGTCTGGTTCGGTGAATCGGTGGGCGAGTACCAGTGGTCCTGGCCGGGGCGGCCGAGCCTGCAGACCGCGTTGTCGGCCGTGCCCCTGGCCACCGCCGTGGCACTGGTGCGAGTGGAGCGCAAGACCCGCGTGGTGTGGCCCGTGTGCGTCGTGGGAGGCGCCGTCATCCCGTTCGTCACGGTCGCGGCCTACCTGTTCGACGCGCTGGCGTTGGTGGGCGTCTCGCCGTCGAAGGGGCAGGCGTTCCTCTCGGCCCTGGCCCTGCTGATGCTGGTCGCCGCGACGTCGCTGGCGCGCCCCGACCGGTTCCCCCTCGCCTGGCTGTACGCGCGGCCCGACCGGCGGTCGCTGGTCCGCCTGGTCGCCATCCTCGCGGGTTTCCCGTTGGTGGTGGCCCTGGCGAGGCCGATCTTTCTGCAGCTCGGCCTGGGCGAGCACGCCGAGTGGACCTTCTCGATCCTGTTGGGCACCACGGTCGTTGGCGCGATCACCTTCTACTTCAGTCAGCGCGAACAGAAGCTGCTGATCGCCAAGGAGCTGGCCAGCAAGGAACGCGCCGAGGCAGAGGCGCGCTACCGCCTCCTCGCCGACAACGCGGTCGACATCATCGTGCACCTCCGCGACGGCGAGGTGGTGTGGATTTCGCCCTCCGCGGAAGCTGCGTTGGGCGGGCCGCTGCAGCGATGGACGCGCTCGGGTCTCTCCCGTCGCATCCATCCCGACGACCGCGACGGACTCGTCGCCGCCGTGCGCCGCATCGCCGGCGGTGAACAGGTTCTGCAGCGGTTCCGGGTGTGCGCGGTCGACGGCGATTACCACTGGGTCGACGGTCACGGAAAGCCCTACACCGACGCGGAGGGCAACACCGATGGGCTGATCGCGGCGCTACGCGTCGTCGACGATCAGGTCGAGGCCGAGCAGCGGCTGGAACGGTTGGCGCGCTTCGACACCCTCACCGGCCTGGTGAACCGGGCCGAGGCGCTCGGCCGGCTGGAGTCCGCACTGGCGCAGCCGCAACCCGCCGGAACGCACGTCGGCGTCCTTTTCTGCGACGTCGACCACTTCAAGGCGATCAACGACACGTGGGGGCACGGCATGGGGGACTTCGTGCTGGCCACCCTGGCGGCGCGGATCCGGGCGAGCGTTCGCCGCGGGGACACGGTCGGGCGCACGGGGGGCGACGAGATACTGGTCCTGTTGCCCGGCGTCCGCAGCGCCGACGAGCTCGCGCAGATCGCGGAAAAGATTCGCAGCCGGGTCGCCGAGCCGATCCACCTGTCCGGCAACATGATTCGCGCGACCCTGAGCATCGGTGCCACGCTGGCCCGTTTCGCCGAGTCCGTTGACACCGTGACCGCGCGAGCCGACGAGGCCATGTACCGGGCCAAATCGGGCGACCGCAACACCGTCGTTCCCAACTAAGCGGCCCAGTGATCACCACGCGGCGCGTCGGATCCGGTAGGTTTCTCGCGACGGCGTCTTGCGTTACAAGAGAGGGCGAATATGTCAAGGACAGTGGTGGTCGGCGCCTCCAGCGGGCTGGGGCGTTGCATAGGTGTCGGTCTGGCGCAGCGCGGTGATCAGGTCGCGTTGCTTGCCCGGCGGCGCGAACGCATCGAGGCTGCGGCCAAGGACGCCGGCCCGAACGCCGTCGCCATCGAATGCGATGTCACCGACCAGGCGTCCTGCCGCGCGGCCATCGACCGCGCCGCCGATGCGCTCGGCGGCATCGACAACATGGTCTACACGCCGGCCGTCGGGCCGCTGGTCCGCATGGTCGACACCGACGCCGACACCTGGCGGCGCATCTTCGACACCAACGTCATCGGCGCCTCGCTGGTGACGGCCGCGGCGGTGCCGCACCTGACGGCCTCGGCGGGCAAGGCCGTGTACCTGTCCTCCGACGCCGGAACCTTCGGGCCGCCGTGGCCCGGCCTGGGCGCCTACGGGGTCAGCAAGGCGGCCCTGGAGCGGCTGGTGGAGGCGTGGCGCGCGGAGCATTCCGACATCGGCTTCACCAACCTGATCGTCGGGGAGTGCGCGGGCGGCGAGGGCGACGGGCAGACCGGCATGAACGAAGGCTGGGACATGGACCTCGCGATGAAGGCCGTCCCGCTGTGGTCCTCGCGCGGCTGCATGCCCGGCAAGTTGATGCCCGTCGAGGACCTGATCGACGTGGTGCACACGATCCTGCGGACCAACGCCTCGACGTCGATGCCGCTGGTGGTGGCCCGCGGCGCGCCGGCCAGCCCCGCCGCGTTCGCCGAGGCCAACCAGTCGTAGGCCGGCCGCTCAGCGGCGGCCGAGCTTCTCCTTGGCCAGGTCGGTCAGGAAGCGCGCCGCCGATGTCGGCCGGAAGGCCAGGGCCGCGTCGGTGAGCGCGTCACGGGATGCGGTGGGCAGCTCGATGTCGGCGGCGGCGACGTTGAACTCCAGCTGCTCGACGGACGAGGCGCCGGGGATGGCGACCACGCCCGGATAGCTGATCAGCCAGGCCAGGGCCACCTGCGCCGGCTTGGCGTCGACGTCCTTGGCGACATCGCGCAACAGCTGCAGCAGCGGCTCGACGCGGCGCAGGTTCTCGGTGCCGAACAGGGAGTTCACCGCGCGCACGCCCCCCGGACGGTTGTCGACACCGTATTTGCCGCCCAGCAGCCCCTGTTCCAGCGGGCTGTAGGCGATCACGATGCGGTTCTCCCGCTCGGCGAACGGCACCAGGTTCTTCAGCGCCTTCGGGTATGCGAGCGAGAAGTGCACCTGGTTGCTGATTACCGGGCGGCCCAGCGCGGCGTCGGCCTTCTGCCAGCGCTGCAGCGAATAGTTCGAGACGCCGGCGGCGCCGATCTTGCCGCGCTCGAGCAGGTCACGCATGCCCGGCATGATCACCGAATCGGGGAACACCGGGTTGGGCTGGTGGATCTGGTACAGCGGGATGCGGTCCAGCCCCAGTCGCTGCGCGCTGGCGCGGGCGCGCTGCTTGACCACCGCGGGGAAGGGCGCGACCGGCATGATCTTGCTGGCCACCACCACCTCGGCGCGCTCGTCGCCGAGCGCCTCGCCCAGGATCCGTTCGCTTTTGCCCAGGCCGTACACCTCGGCGGTATCGAAGAGCGTCACCCCGAGGGCAAGGGCGCGGCGCACGATGTCACCCGCGGCCCCGGCCGCGTAGCTGTCCCCGTAACCCCACTCGCGTGAACCGAACTGCCAGGTGCCCAAGCCGATTCGGCTGACCCGGCCGACCCCGTCGACGTCGACAAACTTCATGCGGTCAGCGTACTCAGCCGGGGATCTTGCCGAGGATGTAGTTCGCGATGCTGACGGCGGCCGCGCGGGGCGACGCGCTGTCCGTGGTCCCGCTGGCGGATACGTTCAGGTCGATGACGACGTTCGCCTTGGCGGCGATCGCCCGCGCCGAGCGCACCTGGATGCCCTTGGGCGTCAGGTCCAGCGTGGTGATCCCGTTGCCGGCGTCGGCGGGGGCGCTCACCGACATCGGGATCGGCTGCCCACCGGGAGCGGACACGGTGACGGTCGATTCGCCGCATTTGTGCCATCCCGACAGCAGCGTGGCCAGCTGACCCTGGGCCGCACCCGGATCGCGGAACGCCGCGACGCCCTGGATGACCTGCATGGACTTCAGCATGCTGCGGGTGTCGGTGAATTCTCCGGCGTGGTATCCGGCCAGCGTCCCGGGGGCGTAGGCGTCGGGGCTGCCGGCGGCGATGCTTTCCCAGCACTCCGGGCGGTCGATGCTGCCGTCATCCGGGGAGCGGCCGGGGCTGTTCCAGGTCGGGCCGACGTCGAGGTTCGCGTCGCCGGTGATGTTGCGCAGCGCGTCCAGCCCGGGCAGCAGGGTGGCGATGGTCTCCGGCGGGACCGTGGGCGGTGGCGGCCCGGCGGCCGTGCTGGAGGCGGGGGATGTCCGGTGCGGCGAGGTGGAACCGGCCAGCGTGGCCCACCCGGCCAGGGCGACGACCGCCAACGAGATGAAGATGTACGACAGGGTCACACCCACCAGCGCACGGTCGCGCCCGAGTTCACCGGTGCGGCGGATCTGCGCCAGCCCGAGGTGGCCCAGGATTGCACCCGCGGGGGCGAACAGGAACGCGAACACCAGCGACAGCGTCGCCAACGTGTTGACGGGCGGCCGGTAGGGCGGGGGTGCGGGCGGCGGCGTGTATGGCGGTGTGTACGGCGGTGGCTGCGCGGGAAGCGGCTCCACGTCGGGGGGCGGGACGCGGCCCAGCGGGTCGTAGCTCAGCGGGTTCTGCCAATACGGGTCCTGCGGGTTTGTCACGCAGCGCCTCCTTCGTGGGGAGAACCTGCCCGAAATGTAGCCGACGAGGGCGCAGGGCTAAACCAGGACGTCACAGGCGCGGTTTGGCGATGCCGACCACGTAGGGCACCTCGGCGAAGGTCAGGTAGACCCGGTGCGGCCCGACGGCCATGCCCGAAAGGTGGGCCGTTTGCGCGGCCGCGGGCAGGCCCGACCGGTAGTCGATGGTGCGCAGCACGGGAATGCGCCCGTCCGGAAACCCGGTGAAGCTTGCGGTTTCGAGGGTCACCAGTTCGTGGTCGGTGGCGGCGTAGATCCTCGTGTCGTCGGTGCCGAGTTCGCGGATCGGCGCCGGCAGCCGGGTGGTGGCCAGCACCTCCATTCCCTTTCCACCCCGGCGCGAGTCGACGGCGCGCAGGGTGTCATCGTCGTGCCCGGCGACATAGCTTCGGGTCACCGCGGTGCCGTCACCCGCCGAGACCGCGACGTCGATGGTCAGCGAGCCGCGTTGCGCCGGCGGTGACGAGGTGCCCTTGAAGTGCCGGATGCCCGACGATCCGTACAGGTGGTAGTCGAGTTCGCGGCCCCGGTTGGTGCCGTCGATGGTGTCGGCGCTGGTATCGGTGGTCGCCGTGGGCAGCTTGCGGTAGCCGTACTGATCCACCGGGGTCACCGCCATCCCATCGGCCGACAATGCCAGCAGCATGCGCAATCCCGCGTCTTCCGCCAGGTAAGCCGGCGCCGGCCCGGCGTCGAAATCATCGACCTGGCGCAGGGTTTCCACATCGACGGCGGCGACCCTGTCGCGGTCGGGTTGCGGCACGAAGACCAGCCGTTCGTCCTTCTGGCTGATCTGCAGGTTGCGTCCTGAGGCCATCGGTGCGGAGAAGCGCGTCGTGGCATCGCCGCCGTGTTCGCCCGCGGTGGCCTCGGCCACCCGGTGATCGTCGGTCAGCGCGACCAGGGCGCCCGCGGCGTACGACCACACCGGTTCGTGCAATGGCGCGGCCACCCGCCACACCTCGACGGCGGGTGCGCCCTCCAGCGACGCCCCGGGCCGCGAACAGGCTGTGGTCAGCGACGCCGCAGCCACCGCGCCGACGACTGCGCAGCGCACCAACGCCCGGATGCGCTGGCCCGTGGGGGAACCCGTTTCGGCGCCCATCGACCACCCGCTCCTTTCCGCTGTTTGTCCAGGACATACCCCACACGCGGGGCGCCACACCCCGTTTGGCGGTCTGATTGGTCGGGTAGCCGGATCCAGGAGCGCGCACAGCCCGCGCGCCCAACCGAAGATGGGAGGGACACTGTGGCACCGAACGCCATCCAGTCGCCCACCGACGTGGTCGACTTTCTCGTCAGTCAGCATCAGCAGATCAAGGCGATGTTCGCCGAAACCCTGGCGGCGTCCGGAAAGGCCCGCGAGAAGGCCTTTGTCGAGCTGCGGCGACTGCTCGCCGTGCACGAAACCGCCGAGGAAGAGATCGTTCACCCGCGCGCCAAGCGCAAGATCTCGGGCGGCGCCACCGTCGTCGACGAACGGCTGCACGAAGAGCACGAGGCCAAGACCGTTCTGCAGAAGCTGGAAAAGCTCGACGTCGACAGCGAGGAGTTCACCCGCGAATTGACGAAGCTGCGCGACGCGGTCATCGAGCACGCCGAGCATGAGGAGCACGACGAATTCTCCAAGCTCGGCGAGGAATTGAGCGGCGACGAGCTGGAACGGATGGGCCGCGCCGCCAAGCTCGCCGAGGCGATTGCCCCCACCCGCCCGCACGCCGGCGTGGAATCCCAGGCGGCCAACCTGGCCGCGGGGCCGTTCGCCGCGATGCTCGACCGCGCCCGCGACGCCATCAGCGGCAAGGGCTGAGGAGAGCCGCCCCCGGCGTGGTACCCCCGCTCGGTGGGGGAGCGGGGGTACCCACGCCCCTGGTGAGAAAAGATCATGGCCGCAACGTCGAAAGCCCCCGGTGCCGACCGCTACCTCCCGGAGGAGCGGGGCCTAGATTCGCTGCGGACGGCGGCCGAAACATGCCATGGCTGTTCGCTTTTCGAAGACGCCACCCAGACCGTGTTCGGCAATGGACACCCCGGTGCGCCGATCATGCTGGTGGGCGAGCAGCCCGGCGATCAGGAGGACCGCGCCGGTGAGCCGTTCGTCGGCCCGGCCGGGCGCCTGCTGGCCCGTGCTCTCGAGGACGCCGGCATCGAGCCTGCGCTGGTCTATGAGACCAACGCGGTCAAGCATTTCAAGTTCACCCGCAAGGGCGGCAAGCGACGCATCCACCAGAAGCCGGGCCGCACCGAGGTCGTCGCCTGCCGGCCCTGGCTGATCGCCGAAATCGAAGCGGTGCGCCCGCAGGTCATCGTGTGCCTGGGCGCCACGGCCGCACAGTCGTTGCTGGGGAACAGTTTTCGGGTGTCCACGCAGCGCGGCCAGCAGTTGCGCCTGCCCTCATCGGTCGACGTGCACATCGAGCCCGAGCCGACCGTGGTCGCCACGGTTCATCCCTCGTCGGTGTTGCGCGACCGCAGTGACCGGCATGACGAAATCTACAAGGCGTTCGTCGACGATCTGCGCACCGCGGGGTCGGGCGTCACCAAGCGCAGGTGAGGCCCGACCCCGCTGCCCGTCAACTCTTCTTGTGCGGCAAGAACTCCTGGGCCTTGGTCTTCAGGCCCACCTTGACGAAGCCGACCCGGTCCTCGTCACCGGAGAGCACCGCCGTGGTCGCCGACTTGAACTGCTCCCATGTCGCGTGCGGCGGGATCGGCGGCATGTCGGGGTCGGTGTGAACGTCCAGCACGGTGGGACGGTCCGCGGACAGCGCGTTGCGCCAGGCGTCCGACAGTTCTTCCGGATCCTTGATCGCCATCGCGTTCAGGCCCAGGCTGGCGGCGAATGCGGCGAAGTCGATGTCCGGAAGGTTCTGGGACTCCGCGAATTTCGGCGCGCCGGCCATGGCGCGCATTTCCCAGGTCACCTGGTTGAGGTCGTTGTTGTGCAGGATCGCGATGATCAGGCGGGGGTCCTTCCATTCGTTCCAGTACCGCTTGATCGTGATCAGTTCGGCCATGCCGTTCATCTGCATGGCGCCGTCACCGGCGAACACGATGACGGGGCGGTCCGGGTGGCCGAACTTGGCGCCGATGCCGTACGGAACCCCGGGGCCCATGGTGGCCAGCGTGCCCGACAGCGAGCCCCGCATGTCGCCGCGGAAGCGCAGGTTGCGCGCGTACCAGTTGGCGGACGAGCCGGAATCGGCTGCGACGATGGCGTTTTCGGGCAGTTGGGGGGACAGCTCGGAGAACAACCGCAGCGGGTTGATGGGGTTCGCGCTGACCATCGCCTCCTTGTCCATGGTCTCCCACCAGCGGGCCACCGTCTTCTCGATGCCCTCGCGCCACGACCGGTCCTCCTTGCGGCGCAGGTGCGGGATCAGCGCCCGCAGCGCGGTCTTGGCGTCGGCGACCAGGTTGACCTCGTACGGGTAGCGCATGCCGATCATCCGGCCGTCGACGTCGATCTGCACCGCGCGCGCTTGACCGAATTCGGGCAGGAACTGCGTGTAGGGGAAGCTGGACCCGACCGTCAGCAGCGTGTCGCAGTCGCGCATCATCTCGTAGCTTGGCCGCGTCCCGAGCAGCCCGATCGAGCCGGTGACCCAGGGCAATTCGTCCGACAGGACGTCCTTGCCCAACAGGGCCTTGGCCGCTCCCGCGCCAAGCAGGTCGGCGACCTCGGCCAGCTCTTCGTGAGCCCCGCGCGCGCCGGTACCCACCAGGATGGCGACCTTCTTGCCGGCGTTGAGCACGTCGGCCGCCCGCGCGATCGCGGTGTCGTCGGGGGCGATGTCCGGGTACTCGATGCCGAGGCTGGAGGGCACCATCTTGAACGCGTGCTCGGGCGGGGAGTACGGCAGTTCCTGCACATCGCTGGGGATGATCAACGCCGTCGGCGCCCGCTGGGTCATCGCTATGCGGATGGCGCGATCCAGCACGTTGGGCAATTGCTCGGGGACGGTGACCATTTGGACGTAGTCACTGGCGACGTCTTTGAAGAGGTTCAGCAGGTCGACCTCCTGCTGGTAGTTGCCGCCCATGGCGCTGCGGTTGGTCTGACCGACGATGGCCACCACCGGGACGTGGTCGAGCTTGGCGTCGTAGAGGCCGTTGAGCAGATGGATCGCGCCGGGGCCCGACGTGGCCGCGCAGATCCCGACCCGGCCGGTGAATTTCGCGTAGCCCACCGCCTCGAAGGCGCTCATCTCCTCGTGGCGCGACTGGATGAACTTGGGCTTGTTGTCGGCGCGGCCCCACGCGGCCAGCAGCCCGTTGATGCCGTCGCCGGGATACCCGAATACATGTTCAACGCCCCACGCCCGCAAGCGCTCCAGCAAATAATCGGAAACCTCTTTTTTGGACATGTTTCCCTCCTCGACAGACGGTTCTACAGTGCTGGCGGATGGGCGTGTGTGGCTATTGTTTGAACCACCTGCATGGCGCCGCCGGCGATGCGCGCGCTAACCGAGCGCGGCTCCCGCTGACGGGCGTGACGTATGCAGGCTGCCACCGCATGGGCGGCTTCGGCACTTCCCACCCGGGCGGTATTACCCGGATTGGCCGCCGTTATTCGCCGAAACCGCAACGGCGGGCCGACTCTCAGCCAGTTTTCAGCTGGCGATTGTGCAACGGCGCCCCGCGATGCGCAGGAGACGCGGGGGCGCCGCGTCGAAAGCCTTGTGGCACAACGTGTCCAGCCAAGCGAGGCCCGCTTCACGCACGGTGGCCGTATCGAGCGAATTTGCGGCATCGATGACGGCGGCCGGGGCGGCCTTTTTCGGTCAGCACCACGATCGCGTCGGCGGCCGTCACCCCCGCTTAGCTGCGGCACAGCGGGGACAGGGTCGGGCGATTGCGGCTCATAACCCGCCACCTGGCCGGCACACAACGGTGTGGTGAGAAGTAGGCCCCATCGCCGGCCGGCCGAGCCCGCGCTCTTTGCTCAGGCGCTCTTGGCCAGCGACGATCCCGACGCGCTGGTGCCCTTGGCGACCCGCCGGATCAGCATCCGGGTCGCCTTGTCCAGGATTTCCTGCGCCACATCCGGCTTGCGGGCGCGCTCGGCACGGCGCACCGCCGCGGCGATGGTCAGTCCCTGCTCGTAACCGGTGACGACGCGGGGGTCGACGTAGGAACCGCGCGCCACCGCCGGGGTGTTGCCCAGTTCCTCGGCGACTTCTTTCATCACCGCGGATTCGACGCGCTTGGCGACCCGCTGCGAGACCGCCGGGTCCGCATCGGCGAACGCCGCCGCCGCGAGCACCGTCCCGTGCCACGTCCGCAGATCTTTGACGGTGTACTCCTCGCCCACCAGCTCCTTGAACCGGGCGTTCAGGTCGTCGGCGCGCACATCGAGCCACCCGGATGCATTGCGGCACACCAACAGTCGCTCGGTGCGGTTGGGGCGGCGCATCAGGGCGCGCACCGCGCGGACCACTTCGGGATCCTCGATTTCCACGGTGCGCCGCACCCCGCTCTTGGCCGGGAAATCGAACTCGACGGCGTTGCGCCGCACCACCACATGCTCACACAGCAGGGTAGACAGGCCGTAGGACTCGTGCTCCTCGGCGTACTGTTCGCCGCCGGCGCGGAAGTAGCCGCGATCCAGCAGCCGCAGCGCGAGCGCCAAGACCCGCCTGCGGGTCAAGCCCTGTCGGGCCAGATCTTTGGCGATCTGGGCGCGCCACACGGGCAGCCGTGTGGACAGTTCCAGCACCCGGTCGAACTTTTCCTCGGCCCGCTCCTGTTGCCAGGCGGCGTGATACAGGTACTGCCGGCGACCGGCCGCGTCGACGCCGACGGCCTGAATGGCCATTGGCGTGGGGCGAAATCCATACCTTTTTCCAAGCCGGCGGAATGACCAGATCCTTGATGCGCTGCAAGGTTTCCGGGTCCGACAGCGGCGTGCCATCCGGTTGGTAATAGGCGAAGCCTCTGCCGCGACGCTTGCGCGCGATTCCCGGGTGGCTCAGCACGCTACGGCGCAACCGCATTGTCGTCTCCTCGGAGTTCTGGTAGCTGACTGCACAATTACCCGTCCGAGGAGTTGTTCACACGGTAGGCAAACGCGCGCGGAACGGAAACGACCCGCCACGGCGTTGTGGCGGGTCGTCTCGGAATCCGATCAGCCGGCCATGAACTCCTGGTAAGCCGACTCGAGGTACGGCGGCAGGGCGGTGACATTGCACTGCCGTTCGGTGTCGCCGATCGGTGCCAGGATGCCGCGCAGGTCGTTGTATTCCTGCGGGTGGCCGGTGAAGTAGCCGCGCAGGCTTGCCTCAGCCTCCGGCCGCGGCTGCCCGTAGGCGGCCGTCACCACCTGGTTGGCGCCCGGGTGCGCGGCCAGATACTGCTCGGCCGAGCCTTGCACCGCGGACACGGTGTTGTTCACACCGCCGGGACTGCAGTCGGGTGCGGCGGCCGCCGACGGTGCGCCGACGATGCCCATGGCCATTCCCCCGAGCAGACAGCCGACACTGATTCCGGCCACTTTCCGGCGCGCGACAATGCTGCTGATTTTCATGATTGTGATGTCCTTCGAAAACGAAATGATTTTTCTGCAGAGAGGCTCCCGATCCTCGAAATCCAAAGTAGCGGAAGCGAACAGTGCGGGCGTTCGCCGCCGACGAGCGCCGGGGCCGTCGGGGCCGCTTCAGGGGTCGTTTTGCTGTGCGAACGATGAAGCGAGCCGGGGGTTTTTAAGAAACGGGGCCGGTTCTTACGAAATCGTAATCGGGATCGTGACGCAATCGTTATCTGAAGCTCGGGCCGATGCCATTGCTGGAGCCGTCGCCGTCTGTGCGGTGATGTCCGTCGGTGCAGGGCGGTGCCAGGGTGTGTAACCAGGTGTCGACGTCGGGGCCGACGACCACCGCACGGTCACCAGCCAGCAGCGCCCCGGCGCCCAGCGCGGCGACCGCAGGTTCCACCGCGCGGACCTGTCGGGGATCACCTTGCTGGATCAGCAGTTTGGACGTCAGCTCCGGTAACCGGATGGGGTCCGGCCCGGTGATCGTGCGCGGCGTGTGTGTCTGACCCAGGGCCGCCTCGACCAACACGTCGGCGACGGTGTCGGCCGCGATGGGTTGAATCAGCCAGTCCTCGACGACCACCTCGTTGTCGTCGCAGCTGACCGCGTCGTGGTTGGTGGCGAATTCGTACCAGTGGGTCGACTTGACGATGGTGGTCGGCACCGGGCCGTCGAGCAAGATGTCCTTCGCCTGGCGTTTGGCCTGGTAGTACGGGAAACCGTCGAACACCGGGTCTTCGATTCCGGCGATCGTCGACACCACCAGACGGTGCACGTCCTGCGTCACGCACGCGCCCACGATGTTGTGGGAAGCGGTGGTGAGGGTCTGGCCGATGTCGGACCGCCCGTCGGGCGGGACGGGGTTCGACACGTCGATGGCGACGTCGACGCCCTGGAGCGCCCGCGACAGATCGGCTCCGTTGAACAGATCGATGTTGTGCTGCCGCGAAATCTCGACCACTGCGACGCCGCGCGCCCTCAACCGGGCGACAACCCGCGAACCCGCTGTGCCGGTCGCCCCGATCACGGCGATGGTCGTCGTCACTACACCTCACCCCCGGGCGTTCGTCGTCGAGAGGTACCCAGGTCTACCCGTTTCAAACCGGTTGGCTAGCAGAGGGGACGTGACGCTCGGGCCCGAACACCCCGATGAGTGATCACGCGCACACACCGTCGCGCCTGTCCAGGGCCAACGGGGTGGGGGCGTTTGACGCCCCGCGCGGCGGGAACGCCCTAGATGCCATTCGAGCGAACGTCCACAACCACGAGAAGGAGGTCGACGCATGGGAGACCAGAACAGCGGACCGCAGGAAGCGGTCAAGGGCGCTGTCGAAGGCGTGAAGGGCAAGGCCAAGGAGGTCGGCGGGACGATACTCGGCCGCGACGACCTGACCGAAGAGGGCCAGGCCCAGCAGGACAAGGCTGACGCCCAGCGCGACGCTGGCAAGAAGGAAGCCGAAGCCGAGTCGGCGCGGGCCGGCGCGGACGCTGCCGAAGAGCGCCAGAAGAAGAACCAATAGTCCACCCGCAAGGGGGCCCGGCCCGACCATCGGGCCGGGCCCCTTTCGCGCGTAGGGTATGCCGGCGACGTCGATCGCCCATCGATGGTTTCAACCCGCCCCGCCGGGCTATTCCCCGGCTTGAGTCGCGTTGGCGGGTGGCGTGCGGACGAACGGGGTGGTAGATGAGCCTGGGACAGCGGGTAGTCGGCATGATCGCGTTTTTGCGTGCGGGCCGCCCCCGGGGCGCACCCGACCTCGGTTACGCACCGCTGTTGGCGTTGTTGCCGCGCCGCGTGACCGACGAAGAAATCACCGCCATCGCCCGCAGGCTGCTCAGGTCCAATCGCCGCGCGATCGACCACGCCGATGTCGACCACGCCGATGTCGGAGTGGCCATCATCGGGGTTACCGACGCGATGCCCAGCACGACCGACGTCGAACGCGTGCTGGTCGGGATGAGATCGGCTGGCAGGCAAGGAGACTGAACGGGATTCAGTCCCGGTGCAGGTCCACCACCAGCGGCCGGTGGTCGGAAATGGTCATCAGATCCGCCTCGACGGCGCCCCCGCGCAGCCGGGGATCGTCGGTCAGGATGTGGTCGAGCTGACGGTTGGGCGTGTCCGCGGGAAACGTCTGCGCCGCGGCCAGCGCCCGCATGCCGGACCAGCGGCGCACCGCCTTGGGGGTCATGTTCAGGTCGCCGGTCAACAGCCGCGGGCCCGGGAAGCCGCGCAGGTCTCGCATCAGCCGGCTCAGCTGGCGCCGATTCCATCCCGGAACGAACGACAGGTGCGTGTTGGCCACCGTCAGCCCGCCCATCGGGGTGCGCAACTGCGCGATGACCGCCGCCCGCGGCTCTTCGTCGACGACCATCACCCGGTTGGGGCCGGGCAGGTACATGGGAAAGCGCATGGGAATCCGCGGTAAGCGCAACACCTGCCAACTGGTCACCGGGTACCGGGACAGCAACGCAATCCCGTAGGCCGCGGTGCCCGGCTGTTCGCGGCCGGTGGCGGCCATCCAGGTCGCCCCAGGTGTGCCGGAAATGGCCGCCACGAACCGGTGTTCGACCGCTCCCATGGCATCGGCCGCCGCGGCGGTCAGATCGGCGCGCTCGGAGCGCGGCTGATCGCAGTCGACCTCCTGCAGGCTCAGCACGTCGGGATCGAGACGGCGCACGCAGTCACGCAGCCGGTCGACCACCACGCCATCGCCGACGGTGCGGCCGTGCAGAATGTTGAAGGTCGCCACGCGCATAGGTTTTCACCTACCCACTTTCGCGGTGATGCAGTCACCGGGGCGACACGGTCACCGAAAAACGACCTCGCCCACCGTGAGCAGTCGCGAAAGCACGAAGCCCGGCAGTATGGGCCCTGACTCAGCTGTACTGGAATCGAATTGGCTACGATAGCATTGCGCGGCGCGACGTTTGCGCTCCATCGCCCACCCGGGCGTGCGCACCGAGTGGGCCCGGTCCCAGGGCACCGCCGCGTCGGCCGGAATTGCCCAGTGCCACATCCAGATCGGATATTCCAGCAGCGTGGCTCCAGTGCGCTCGCATGCGGCCGAGGCCGCACGCCCCACCGCCTCGTGATCGGGATGGCCGTCACCCCGCCACGTCGCCGCACACCAGGTCGCGGGGCCGGCGGCTTCGAGGACCTCGGTCAGTGTTTCGGTGAGGTTGTCCTCGTGTTCCGGCAGCTCGCAGTCGGGCAAGCCCATCAACACCGGGGGAGGGACGTTTAAAAGATTTGTCGCCCTACGCGATTCGTACCGAAGGATGGTTTCCATCCGAAGCCGCTCCGAGGCCGACGCGCCGGGACGTGCGGCACCCCCATCGCTGGCGCAGACCACTCGGACTCCCACCCCGCCGCGGCGAGCTGGGTGATCATGGCGCCCAGGCCGAGGGTTTCGTCGTCGGGGTGAGGGGCCACGACGACCAGTTCCGTGCACTCCGTGAGATCCAGCGCCGGCAGGGACCGCTCCTGAAACTCGGCCAGCCACAACGGCGCTGGGGTGCCGCTGTGCGTCACCGGCTTGACCGCGAATCTGGCGCAGTTGCCCGCCGGCAGGGTTGTCATGGGTCCCTCGTCGCCTGCCGGCCCGCCAGCCGTCCGAGCTCCGCAAGGTCTCGCTCGGCGTGGCTTTGCCGGATGTAGATGCTCAGATCGGCGACCCGTTGCGCGTGCCGGCCGTCCTGGCACAGAGGGCCCGGGCCCAGCGCACGCCCGGTGCGGGTGATGGCCTCGTCGACCGCATGCTCCACCACCGTGCGCACGCGGCGGGCCAACAGCTGCGCGGTGCCGGCCCGGTCGAACGGATCGTCATCGATCTGACTCGCCGCCGCGGCCAGGATCGCGTCACCGGCGGCCAGCGCGGCGTCGACCGCACCCAGGTGTGCCAGCGAATACGCGTCGGCGGATTGGCTTGCGGCGCAGCGGTACAGCGGATCGGCGACCCTGCGCGCGCCACCCAGCCAGCAGGCGGCGACACCGATGGCGCCGTGCCAGAACCCGGGCCGGTTCAGATAGGCCCCCGGGTCGCCCACGGCGACGGCTTGAGCGTTGGTGAACTGAACCGGCCTGGTGTCACTGCCCGCCATTCCGGCGTTCCACCACGTGCTGGGCAACGCCTTGACGGTCGGGTCGGTAGCGGCGACCGCGAACAGCCCGCGGGTCCCGTCTACCAGTCGCGCGGTCACCAGCGCGTGGGTGCAGAACCCCGCCCCCGCGCACCACACCTTGGTGCCGCTCAGGGTGAAGGCGCCGTCGACGTCGGTCGCCGTCAGTACGGCGTCTGGGGCTTCAGCCGCCCACACGCCCCATAGTTGACCCGGTTCGGGCGGCTTGCCGCCCAGCTCGTGCAGTATCGCCACCGCGTCGACATGGGCCTCGGCGATCCTGGCGGCCACGATGTTCTCCTCGGCCAGTCGCGCCAGCCGTTGCCAGCGTTCGGCCGTGCGGCCGGAGGCGGGCAGAGGTAGCTCGAGTCGCCCGGACTCCAGCCAGTGCTCAACCAGACCCGCCGTCACACGCAATCACCCGCCGCCGATCTCCCCAACTGCCTGAGGCGGGCGAAGCCGTCAAGGGCCCGAGCCTGGGTCCGCGCCGGTGTGATCACAGACAGTTCGGTGTGTCGATGTATGCGGTGGCCCGCGGCCTCGAACCGCTCGACCAGGTCGATTTTTGCGCCGGTCGGCAGGGTGCGAAAGCCGCCGACGTGCCAATATGCCCGCGCGTCGAAGCCCATGTCGCCGTCGACGAGTTCGTGATGGCTTTCCGGGCGGCCCGGGCTGGCCTCGTAGTACCGGACGACGCCCACGACCATGTCCGCGCCGGATTCCAGCTGATGAACCAACCAGCGCGGGTCCACCCGGCTATCGGCGTCGGTGGTGGCAAACCAGCATTTGGCGTCGTCGCGCAGTAATGAGCGCGCGTAACCGAACCCGACGGCCCGGGCCGTGCCAGCGTTGTGCGCGTCGACCTTGATGAAATGCACGTCGGGCCCGTACTTGCCGGCCAGCTCGTCGCTGCCGTCGTCGCAATCGTCGAGGACCACCACGATCCGCACCGGGATCGGCGCACACAGGGCGGACGTCAGCACCGCACGCAGACACGCAGGCAGCTTCGCTCGCTCGTTGCGGACGGGGATCACGACGGCTGCAGCGTCATATGCGCATGGCACGGCGGTTGACATAACCCCAAGATTTCCCAATTGGCCGCAAGTTAAACGGCTTTAGCACCACGTCAGGTTGCCCCGCGCGCTCGCCGGGTATGACGTAAACACCATGGCCGCGACCGACGCCCACACCGAGGGATCCGCCTGCACCACGCCCTTGCGAGAAGCGCTGCGGGGCGCGGCGTCGGCGCTGAAGGAGAAGGGTCCGCGCTTCGCCTTGGCCGGTAGTTACGCGCTATGGGCTTACGGCGCACCGGAACCCAGCCACGACGTGGACCTGGTGGTCAGCGAGACCGACGTCGACGCCGCCGTGGCCGCGTTGGCCGACGCCGGGTTCGTCATCGAACGCCCGCCGGAGGATTGGTTGTTCAAGGCCCGCACCGCCGGCGTGCTGGTGGATATCCTGCACCGCATCAACGGGGTCCCCGTCGACGCGGACACCCTGGACCACGCCGCGGAGCTGGACGTGCTGGCAATTCGCATGCCGGTGCTGCCCCCCACCATGGTGCTGGTGCAGCAGCTGCGTGCCCTGCACGAACACCACTGCGACTTCGCCAAATTACTGCCGGCGGTGCGTGCGGTGCGCGAACGCCTGGACTGGGAAGCCATCCGGGCGCAGACCGCCGACAACGATTATGCGGCGGCGTTCTTGGTGCTGTCAGACCGACTCGGCCTGACCGGCTAGTGATTACGCAGTTTGGCGACCAGTTTGTCTTTGCTCAGGCTCGAATAGCCGGACATGCCAAGCTCTTTGGCGCGCTTCTTGAGTTCTGGAACCGTCCAGTCCTGGTATGAGCCTGACCGCCCGCCCTTGCGGGCGACCTTCGACTTGCCCTGTCCCGCGGCGGCGTTCGAGATGCGCGCGGCCTTTTCCTTGGAGTCGCCCTTCTTGCGCAAGTCCTGGTACATCTTTTCGTTCTTGATCGACGAACGTGGCATGGTAATCCTCCTGTCCACGGTGAGACATTTGTCGTCAGTAGTGCCCGCCGCGGCCGCGTCAAAAACCTCATCCTCAGGCCGGCACCGGGTCCGTGCGCCGGTCCCAGCAGCGGTGCCGCGCCAGGGCGGCGGCGAATTCCTCGGCGAAGCGGTCGGGCAGCTCGTCGGCAGCGGCGGTGGTCGTGATGACGGCCTGGTCGTTGAGCACGTCGGTGTCCTCGGCCAGACGGTTGGTGACGCGGGCGGTGCGCAGCAGGTCGACGCCCGCTCCGTAGGCGCCGATCGGTTTCAGGTGTTTGTAGGCCTCGGTCACGAAGTGCACGGCATAGCCATCCTCGGACAGCGTCGATACCGACCGCGGCCCGCACGCCACCACGACGGCGTCGTAAAGCACCGAGGCCATGGTCGTGAACGATCGGTCGACGGGAAGCTCGCCGCCGGATCCGCCCTCGAGCGTGCCGCCGGCGACCGGCGCCAGCACCTCGACCACCGCGCCGCGTTCGCCCATCTGCTCGATGAAGCGCTGCGTTCCCACCACGTCGACACCGTCGGCGGCCAGCACGGCGATCTTGCGCGAGGCGATGGTGTCGCTCACACCGATCTGGGACAGCGCCGGTGACGCGGCCACATTCGCATCGACCGGTTCCTCGGCTGGCTCGGGCAAACCTAGCTTGGCAGCCACCTGGGCGGCCAGCCCGCCATCCACCCGGGCGAGTTGACCCACTACGGCCGAACGGATCTCGAGCACTTCGACCTTGCCGAGCTCGAAGGCGAACGCGGCCACGATGTGCTCGGCCTCGACCGGCGACATGCTCCGCCAGAACATTCGCGCCTGGCTGTAGTGGTTCTCAAAGGCCTTGGCGCGCTTGCGCATCGTCTGCCCGTCCACTCGTTCGGTGTAGTGGCGGAAGACGTCCTCGTCGGCCAGCGCCGGACAGCCACCGCCGATGCTGTTCTTGAAGTAGCTGGTGCGACCCTGTGGGATGGTGTGCTGCCCATAGCCGTCGTGTTGGTTGGTCCGGACCTCGGCCACCGGCCGGTTGACCGGCAGCTGAGCGAAGTTGGGGCCACCCAGCCGGATCAGCTGGGTGTCCAGATAGGAGAAATTGCGGAACTGCAGCAACGGGTCGTTGGTGAAATCGATGCCGGGCACCACGTTCGCCGTGTGAAACGCCACCTGTTCGGTTTCGGCAAAGAAGTTGTCCGGGTTGCGGTTCAACACCATCTTGCCGACCGGACGAACCGGAACCTGCTCCTCGGGAATGATTTTCGTCGCGTCGAGCAGGTCGAAATCGAACTTGAACTCGTCCGCCTCGGCGACGAGCTGCACGCCCAGCTCCCACTCCGGGTACTGGCCCGACTCGATCGCCTCCCAGAGATCGCGGCGGTTGTAATCGGGATCCTTGCCGGCGATCTTCTGGCACTCGTCCCAGATCAGTGAGTGCACGCCCAGGCGCGGCTTCCAGTGGAACTTTACGAATGTTCCTTCGCCGCTACGGTTTACCAACCGGAAGGTGTGCACGCCGAAGCCCTGCATCATGCGGTAGCTGCGCGGCAAGGCCCGGTCCGACATCAGCCACATGATGGTGTGCAGGGTCTCGGGCTGCAAGGCCACGAAGTCCCACAGCGTGTCGTGCGCCGACTGGGCCTGCGGAATCTCGTTGTGCGGTTCGGGCTTCACCGCGTGCACGAAGTCGGGGAACTTGATGCCGTCCTGAATGAAGAACACCGGGAAGTTGTTGCCCACCAGGTCGTAATTGCCTTGTTCGGTATAGAACTTGGTGGCGAAGCCGCGTACGTCTCGCACGGTGTCGGCCGATCCGCGCGAGCCGGCGACCGTGGAGAACCGAACGAACACCGGCGTCTGGACACCAGGGCTGGTCAAGAATTTCGCCGCCGTGTAGTCCGCCAGCCAGTCGTCGTAGGGCTCGAAATAGCCGTAGGCGCCGGCGCCGCGCGCGTGCACCACGCGCTCCGGGATGCGTTCATGGTCGAAGTGGGTGATCTTCTCGCGGGCATGAAAGTCCTCCAGCAGGGTGGGACCCCGCTCGCCGACGGTCAGCGAATCGTCGGTGTGGTCGACGCGGACGCCCTGTTGAGTGGTGAGGTAACCCGTATCGCGACGGAACCGGGCCGGCTCCAGATCGCGCTGCTTGGGATTCTGGTCGGTGGCCATGCCGGTGGGGTTACCACCGGTCAACCGGGTGCAAACGGCCACGAATGCGCAGCTATTCAACTTCGGCCGGATTACCTCGCGTCGATGGGGGTAGTCGAAAGTGGTGATTCACACGGCCGAGGTCGGCGCCCTGCAAGGCGTGGTCGGGATCGGTGCATCGGCCGGCATTCCAGGCTTTGCTGCGATCGGTGGCAATGGCGCTCGCCCCCCCGCGACCGGGGTTATCAACCACCACGGCGTCTCGAGGTGAAGCAAGTCGCTGACCAGCACCCGCTCGTCCTGGTCGAGCGGGAATCTCGTCGGGATGTGCCGATGCTGACGATGCAGGGCGTCCTCGACAGTTCGACCTATCGAACCATCCGCGACACGGTGATCAAGGTTGCCATCGACGAGCCCCGCGCGGTGATTGTGGACGTCGACCGTCTGCATGCACCATCCGCTTCGGCATGGACGGTGTTCAGCAGCGCTCGCTGGCACGTCAGCGTGTGGCCCGACGTGCCGATCATGCTGGTGTGCGCCGCGCCGCAGGTGCGGCACGCCATCAGCGCGGCCGGCGTCACCCGGTATGTGCCGATTCATTCCACACGGGAACTTGCCCTGGCGGCCCTGCAGCACCAGTCTCTTCACGACCGGCGGCGCGCGCGCAGCGACCTGGCGCGAAACATCAGCAGCGTCGACGTGGCGCGCGGTGTGATCGCCGAATGGCTCACCCGGTGGGACATCGGAGAGGTGATCCCGGTGGCGGCCACGGTGGCCACCGTTTTGATCGAGAATGTCCTTGACCACACCGAGAGCGCGCCGGTGCTGCTTGTCGAGGGTTACCACGACACCGTCACGGTCGCGGTCGAAGACAGGAACTCTCAGCTGCCCGGGCGGCACGAAGATGCCGACGTGGGGGCGGACATCGTCTCGGGGCTGGCCATCGTCGCCGCGCTGTGCCGGGCATGGGGCGCCACGCCGACGACTTCGGGCAAGACCGTCTGGGCGCTGATCGGTCGCGAAGACCAGTTCTGACCTGCTCGCGGCGAAATACGTTGGGGCGCTTTGCGTTGCCCTGCGGACGCAGGTCGGGTGTCGGTCGGGCACGCCGAGATGCCGTCCGCCCATGGTCCAGCAGACGAAACCGCTGGCCACCACGCGAAGAGGTCCCGGCGGCCGTTTCCCGACTACTGCGCAGGGTATGCCACCTGGTGTTGACATAAGGACGGTCGCGCGGAGGGATTTGCGGGTTGAGGGTGGCAATTGTCAGTGGCGACGACGTCGTCGGGGAGGACCCGGAACGGCTGTGCGCCGCGCTGGCGGCCCAGGGCCACGACGCCACTGTCTACCTGCGGCGGGCCAGTCGTCGCTCCGGGCAGGCGGCCAGCGAGGCCCATTATCACCGCGTCTCGGTTCCCGTCGGTCCACGCAAAGCGGCGTCACCGGTCGGCGTGCTGCCCTATGTGGGCGAGTGGGCGGTGACGCTCGACCGGATCTGGTCGACCGACCCACCCGATGTCGTGCACGCATACGGCTGGCTGGGCGGGCTGGCCGCTCAATTGGCCGCGGGCCGCCGGCGCATTCCGACCGTGCAGACATTCTTGGGATTGGCCGCGACATCGCGCGGTCACGCCGGTGCGGACCGAGACGAACTGGAGCGCATCGAGCCGCTGCTGGCCCGCAGCGCGGCGTGGGTGACCGGTGAGAGCAGCGACGATGTCGATGCGCTGGCCCGACTGCGCCATCGCCGGGCACGGGTGTCCACCTTGACGTGCGGGGTCGATGCTGGGCGCTTCACACCCGCGGGTCCGGCGGTCCCCCGCAACGGCCTGCACCGCATTCTGGCCGTGGCCCCGAATCCGTTGTGGTGCAACGGACTCGATATTCCCATCCGCGCTTTGCCCAAGGTACGTGGCGCCGAATTGGTGATCGCGGAAAACGGCGCGACGAACAACGGTCACGACCATGCCCGGGCCAAGCTGCAACGGCTCGCATCGGACCTGGGTGTGGACGACCGCGTGCGCTTCGCCGGGCAGGTCACCGACGGCGAACTGCCGAAATTCATCAGGTCCGCCGACGTGGTGGCGTGCACGCCTCGCCAACCACCGCGGGCCAGCACCGTGTTGCAGGCCATGTCCAGCGGGGTCGCGGTGGTCGCGGCCAGCGTGGGAGTCCTGGCCGACGTGGTACTCGACGACATCACCGGTCTCGTGGTGCCGCCGGAGAATCCCGCCGGCCTGGCCGCGGCAACGAGAAGACTTCTCGCCCAGCGCTTTCAGTCCAAGAGTATGGGTTCGTCGGGTCGCAGCCGCGCCGTGTCGCGCTTCGCCTGGCAGCGAATCGCCCTCGATGCCCTGAACATCTATGCCGACGTCGGGGCGCAAGATCGGGCACCGACGGGTTCGTCATCGACGCCACGATGAGGCAATGATGCGGGGCCAGAACGCAATGCATTCGGGTCGGCCATGACCACCGTGACGAGTGGGGCCGGGCGCAAGCCATCCAAGGCCCCAGTGGGACCGGTCGGCGAACCGGCCGAAGTGCCCGGGTCGGGTTTTTGTCCCGCGCGCCCGGTGCTCGGCCGGGACTCCGAAGCGGCCTTCCACCCGGCCGCCGTGCAATGCAAGCAATTTCGCACCATCGATGCGCAGGCCACGCGGCGGTTCTTCGCACGTGCCTATCAACCGGGATGGCGGATCTGCGGGCTGGCCGGCCACACCGCGATCTCACATCGGCGCAGCGATGCCGGCTCCATGACGGTCGATGAGGTGATGATCCAGGGACGGCTGACTTTCGAGATCCCGGCGTCGGACACCATCCTGGTGGTCCAGCCGCGGGCGGGATCATTGAGCGTCGCGGGTGGTCCGTTGGCGACAACGGACTTCCCGATTCTGGTCGCCCATGGTATGTCGTGCGTAATACACTGCAGCGGAGCTCGTTTCGACGTGATCACCATCGAGGAGGACGTACTGCAGAAAGTCGCCGCCGACTGGCATACGTCGCCGGGGCAGCAGACCCAGTTCGTCGATTGGCGCCCTCGTTCCCGTGCCGCCGTGCGGGCGTGGCACCGTGCCCTGGACTATGTGGTGGCGACGTTGGCGTCCGCCGACACCGCTGCGCAGCCGCTGATCGCCGCGGGTTTGGCCAACCTGCTGGCCGGTGCGCTGCTCGAGTGCTATCCGTCCAACCTCACCGAGCAGGACCCGGCCAGTGATCTCGCCCTGCCCGAAACCCTCAAGGAGGCGGTGACTTTCATCCACCGCCACACTGCCGAAGACATCGGCATCAACGAGGTCGCCGCCGCGGTGCACCTGACCCCCAGGGCGATCCAGTACCTCTTCCGGCGACAGCTCGACACGACACCGACCGAATACATGCGCCGCGTCCGGCTCAGCCGCGCCCATCAAGAGCTGATGACAGCGACGGCCCCCGCCTCGACCGTCACCGAAATCGCCCAACGGTGGGGTTTCGCGCACACCGGACGGTTCGCGGTGCTCTATCGGCAGACCTATGGCCAAAGCCCACATACCACGCTGAGGCAACACGCCACACCGTCCTGATCGCCACGCGCGCAGGTCAGCCGTTCAGCCGATGCAGCAGCTGGTTCGCGGCGTAGCGGCCGCTGGCCAGGGCGCCCGTCGCGGTGGCCGGATTGTCAACGCCGACAGCCTCACCCGCCAGATAGAGCCGGTCGCCGATCGGCTGTTGCAGCCGGCGCCGGTCGTCGAGGCCGGAGCCGGGCGCATGGAAGGAATAGGCGCCGAGCGCGTACGGGTCGACGGTCCAATTCGAGGTCCGCACATCCGTCAGCGAAATGGTGTCACCGAAGAGCCGCCGTGCGACAGGCAGCGCGCTGGTCAGCTGATCCTTGGGCTGGCGCGACTCCACGAATCGCCCGCGCTCGCCGCCGTTGAAGGCGACCACGATTGGGCCCGCATCGCCGGGCAGGGTGAACCATTGCGACCACAACCCGCCTTCGGGCCCGAGGTATTGGTAGAAAGCGTTGTCCACCTTCCACGTTCGCTGATCGGCGCGAAAGAAGCTCTTGGACAACGCCCCGAAGCCCAGGGCCGTCACGGCCCGGGCGTGCTCATCGGGCAGCGGCGGATCGAAGGTGATCGCGCCGGATTTCAGCACGCCCAGCGGAACGGTGACGATCGCGGCCGGACCCCGAAACGACTTCTCACCCGCCCGCACGATGACGGCGTCGTCGCGTTGCACGATCGCGGTGACCGGCGTGTTGAGCTCGATGGCCAGCCCGTCGGCGAGCGATTTGGGCAGGGCGTCATAGCCGTTGGTGATGACGTCCTGGTCGCCGCCGGTGTACTCGCCCTTGTCGAACGTGCTCGCCGAAAGCTGGTTCGCATCGGCGGCGTATTCGTCCTCGATCTCGGTGGCCAGGTAGAAGGCCAGCTGCGCGCGGTCGGACGCGGACAGCCGTGCGCCGTCGGCGGCGGCCTGCACCGCGGCGCCCAGGTTTGCCGCCCCGCCTTGAGTTCGCGCCCGTTCGACGAACGATCGCCAGGTCGCACTGCGGTAATCCAGCGGCAGTAACGCGGGATCGACCGCGAGCTTGACCCACCCGTAATAGTCGGTGCTGACCAACTGCGACCGCGCCCGCCTGGCGAGCTCGGTCAGGGGGTTGTCCGTGGTGCCGTGGATCCACGAGGCGCCCAGCTCCAGGGGCGTGCCCCAGCCGCGGTCGGTGCAGACTCGGCCACCGATGCGGTCGCGGGCCTCGATGACCCGCACCGGCCGGCCGGCCTCGGCAAGGCTGCGGGCGGCGGACAGACCCGCCATTCCCGCGCCGACGACGAGGATCGAGGTGGTGTCCGGTGCCGGTGGGTCGGACGGGCGCACCGTAGCCCGTGTCGGTTGGTTCGAAGCGCACGCGGCGGCCAGCGCGCCACCGGCCACGCCGGTCGCGGCCGCGAAAAATGCCCGGCGCGACAACCCCGACACGAGTCTCAGCGTCTCATAAGAATCGTTTGCCGGATTTGCCAAAAGCGAACCGAACTTAGGGATAAGATCGTCCCATCCTTAGCTGCGGCAACGGCGCCGCGTTGGAGGGGGGAGCGGTGATGAGTGCGCGACGAACGGCCCGCCCGGTTGACCCCTTCCCCGAGCAGCTGCCGCCGAGTGAGATCGTGACGGTCAGGGCGGCCGACGGAACCCGGTTGCACGCGGAGGTGTTCGGGCCGCCCGACGGCTACCCGATCGTCTTGGCGCACGGCATCACCTGCGCCATCCGGGCGTGGGCATATCAGATCGCCGACCTATCCCGCGACTACCGGGTGATCGCCTTCGATCATCGCGGCCACGGCCGCAGCGGCTTGCCGCGAGCCAAGAACTACAGCCTCAAACACCTTGCGTCCGACCTGGATTCGGTGCTGGACGCGACCTTGGCGCCGCACGACCGCGCCGTCGTGGCCGGGCACTCGATGGGCGGCATCACCATCGCCGCATGGTCGGAGCGCTACCGCCACAAGGTCCCGCGGCGCGCGGACGCGGTCGCGCTGATCAACACCACCACCGGCGATCTGATCCGCAAGGTGCAGCTGTTGCCGGTGCCCTACGGGCTCGCGCCGGCCCGAGTCCTGGCCGGGCGCGCCCTGATCAACGCGTTCGGAGGATTCGCGGTGCCCGGTGCCGCCCGCATCCCGAGCCGCTATGTGGTCGCGATGCTGGCCACCGGACGGGACGCCGATCCCGGCATCGCCAGCTTGGTCTACGAGCTCTTCGAGAGCACGTCACCGGCGGGACGGGCCGGTTGCGCGAGGGCGCTGGTCGCGTCGCTGGGGTCACGCCACCTCAACCTCGACGGGTTGACCGTGCCCACCTTGGTGATCGGCAGCGAGCGCGACCGGCTGACCCCGATCAGCCAGTCCCGCAGGATCGCCCGCGCCGTTCCCCACCTGATCGAACTGGTCGAACTGCCCGGCGGGCACTGCTCGATGCTGGAACACCCGCGCGAGGTGAACCGCCAGCTGCGCGGGCTCGCCGAAATGGCGATCCACAACGCGGCCACCCGCCGGATCAGCTCATAGCAGGGCGGTGATCTCGGCGGCCGCGCGCTGCCCGGAGCGGATCGCTCCGTCGAGGAATCCGGTCCACTCGTCGGCGGTCTCGGTTCCGGCCCAATGGATCGGCCCGACCGGTTCCCGCAGCCACGGCCCGAACCGCGTCCACGACCCCGGCGGCACCGCGGCGGTGGGGCCGCCGGGCGCGAATTCCTCTGCGCCCCAACGGTGATCGACATAGTCCAGGGGCTTGAGCGCGTCGTCGCCGAACAGCGTTGCGAAGCAGCGCAACGCGTCGCGGCGACGCTGGTCGCTGGGTAGCGAGTCGAACGCGCGGGCGTCGACGAAACCCATCAGGATGCCGGGCCCGTCCGGGTGCGGACTGACGTCGAACGTGATGAAAACCGGGCCCTCGTCGGACAGGGCCTGCCCGGAGAACCCATTGGTCCGCCAGAACGGCGTCGAGTAGGCCGCATACGCCTTGCTGAGCCGGCCCTGCGGCCAGTGCCGGGCGAGCTGCTCGTACTCGGCGGGCAGCGGGGGAGTGAACTCGATGGAGGCGCGGTGGGCCGGCGGGATGGCGACGATGACGAACCCGGCCTCGGTCGCACCGAGGTCGGTCGCGACGGTGACGCCCGCGCCGTGGCGCTCGATCCGCCGCACCGGGGCGTTGAGCATCACCCGGGTGCCCAGTTCGGCGGCCGCCGCCTCGGCGATCTGTTGGGTGCCACCGGGGAAGCGGTCCTGTTGGGCGCCGTCCTCGACGTCGAGCAACCGGTCCAGGCCGCCGGCCGCGTGCGCGTAACGGGCGGCGTGCAGCATCGACACGTCGTCGGGTTCGCATCCCCAGGTCACCCGCGCCACGATCGCCAGCAGGTCGTGCGAGGATGCGGTCGCACGCACCGAGCGCAACCAGCCGCCGAGCGACAGGCCGTCGAGTTCACCCGCGCGCCGGGCGTCCCACGGTGCGGCCAGCGGGATGCTGCGGGCGATCCTGTCGAATTGCCAGCGCAGCCGACCGATGTCCAGCAGGCCGGTCAGCGAAAGCTTGGGGATGGTGCCGCGATACGCGTGCGTCCACCCGCGCCAATGGATCAGGTTTTTGCCGTCGTGATGCGTCGGGGTGGTCGGGACGTCGAGTTCGGCGGCCATCGCCAACACGGCGTCCTGGGTCGGCCCCACGAACGTGCCGCCCAGATCGGCCGGCAATCCGGCGACGCTGCCGGTCAGGGACCGTCCGCCGACCCGGTCGCGGCCCTCGAACACCACGACATCATGGCCCTGCTGTGCCAGCTCGCGCGCCGCGGCGAGTCCGGCGAAGCCCGCACCGACGACGACGACGTCGACGATGCGCGGCGGATTTGGCACGCGGTCCAGTGAACCGCATTTCCGCGCTTTTTACGGCACTTTCTGCAAGCTGATTGCGCGACGTTCGCCTCGTGGCGATGGCGAACATATGCCGAGCTCGCTATGTTAATTGCGCTGCCACCACGTGCTTTCCGCAAGTCATGTCCTCCGCCCCGCCGTCCCGGCGCGGCTACCGGCGCTGGACTACAGCGCCGAACTACGCCGCCGGACTAGAGCGCCGAACTACGCCGCCGGACTACGGCGCCGGACTACGGCGCGACCGTCAGCCAATCCTTGAACCCGGACGGGTCGTGGCGCCCCAGCGCGCCGTGCTCGTACAGGCCCCAGCCCTCGACCGGCTCGCCGTCGCCGTCGCGGCAGACCGCGCGGCCGACATGGTCGATCACGCCGAAGCCCGCGCGGCCGACGATGGCCGGGTCGGTCATGTCGTAAGTCAGCCGCTCGGTGAACTTTTCGCCCTTCCACGTGCCGTGAATCCAGTCGGAGTCGCCGCCGTACCCGCCGCCGACGTGAATGGGCACCGGCAGCTTGGACTCCACGTCGAAGTGGACGGGGGTCCCGTCCGGAGCGGTGGCGTCGATGGTCGCGCCGGTGGGGATGCGGGTGCCGGAGCGGTAGTGGATCTTGACCCGCGGCCAGCCCAGCTGCTCGACGCGTCCGTCGCGCCAGATGCGGGTGCAGTCGTTGAGCGAACGGAACCCGTTGGGCTCCTCCTGGATGATCAGCACGATGGCGAAATCGTCGAACGCCATGGGTATATAGAGCCACCACATGCCCTCGAAGGGCGGATCGGCCGGCCGGCCCGCGGGCTCGGCCTCGCCGATCGGACGGATGCCCCAGGACCGGTCGCGGCTGCCCAGCCAGGTGTTGGGGTCGACGGCGATCTCCTCGCCGTCGATGACGATGTGCCCGCTCCAGCTGCCCAGCTGCGCGAAGCGCTGCGCGTCCAGGGTGACGCGGGTGCCCGAGCGCAGGATGTGCGGCTGCTCCTGGACGACGTCGAACAGGCCCTTCCAGGTGAGATCGGCTGCGATGCCTTCGGTTTCGTCGAGCACGATGCGCAGCCTGCGCAGCGGTTCGATGACCTCGACGCGATAGCCGTTGACGTGCTGGTTGAGCCGGTCTTGATCGATGGCGTCCGAAAGGTGAACGGCGGTCTGGGTATCGCCGCGCCGGATGAGCAGGAACGCATCCTTGACGCCGAGGTTGGGGTAGTAGCCGATGCCGCTGATCACGAAGATGTTGCCGGTGCGATCGTGGGCGTTGAAGTAGGAGCGGTCGTAGAAGTTGCGGTCCGAGGAGCCCGGCCAGGCGATGGGCTGGGGGATCTGGTGTACGGGGAACTCGTCGAGCGGTCCGAGCATTACTGGTCCTCTCCGATCAAATCCTCACCGATTAGCCTCCGCATCAATCCGGCGTGGTAGAACAGCGATTCGACATCGTCGGGCTTTTCGGTCTCGCCGAAGTGGACCCGCCGGGCGCCGGTGCGCATGAACACACACGCCCACATCACGCCGGAGTACACGTAGAACCAATGCAGGTCACCGACTTCGACGCCGGCCAGCCGCGCGTAGGTGGCGCGCACGTCCTCCTCGCGCATCACCCCGGGTAGCCCCGGCAGGCCGGCCAGGCCGGCGAGCTCCTGAAAGACCATGTGCGCGAATATCATCCACGCCACATCCAGCTCGCGCGGTCCCAACGTCACCATCTCCCAGTCCAGCACCGCGACCGGCCGGAAGTCGTTGTACAGCACGTTGCCGACCCGGGCGTCGCCCCACAGCAGCACCGGCTCGGCGGCGGCCGCCTCGGCCGGCCAGTTGGCCTCCAGCCACTCGAAGGTCCGCTCCAGCAGCGGCGATCGCCCGATGTCGGGTACCGCGAAGTCATACCAGGACCGCACCCAGTTGAAGTGCTTGCGCATCGCGGTGTCGCCGGACTGGCCCTCGGTGAGGAAGCCAAATGTACTCTGCGCGTTCGCGATCGAGTGCAACGTGGCCAGGACGCCGACGGTGGCGTCCTGCAGCTCGCGCTGCCGCTCGGCGGGCGCGTCGGCAAACCAGTTGCCCCCGAAGGTGTACGGCATGACGTCGGGCGGCACCTCACCCTCGACGTAGTCCATCACGAAAAACGGTGTGCCCAGGACGTCGCCGGTGTTCTCCAGCCAGCGCACCCGGGGCACGGGCACGTCGGTCAGCTCGCCCACTTTGCGGATGACGTCGAATTGGTGGTCGAGCCGGTAGGTCGGGAAGACCTGCACATCCTCGGCGGTGGGCGCCACCCGGGCCACCAGCTTCTGCTCGGTCGGCTGCCCGTCCTGCTGCCAGCGGGTGGTCAGGATGATCGTCTCCGACGACATGCCCGTCGAGTCCACGCCGCTTTCCACGGTCACCTCGGGATTTGCGGCCTCCGGCAGTACGGTGGAGAGCCAGCGTGACATGACCGTCGGCAAGGTGGTGACGTCGCGGCTGGAGCGCTGGAGCCGGTCGACGTTGTCGACCGCCGGTTCTGTGGCCATAAGGTGCCTCCTTCGTTGAGGCAATTACGATACGGTAGGTAGCGTTATGAAAGCAGACCCGTCCGGCCTTGACAAGGCCTCCGGCGCCGGCCGCCCGCGCGATCCGCGTATCGACTCCGCGATCCTGTCGGCGACCGCGGAACTGCTTGTCCAAACGGGCTATTCCAACATCAGCCTGGCCGCGGTCGCCGAGCGCGCCGGCACCACGAAATCCGCGCTGTATCGGCGGTGGTCGAGCAAGGCCGAGCTGGTGCACGAGGCCGCCTTCCCGACGGCCCCGACCGCGCTGGAGTCGCCGGCCGGGGACATCGCCGCCGACATGCGGATGATGATCGAGGCCACCCGCGACGTGTTCACCACCCCGGTGGTGCGTGCCGCGCTGCCCGGTCTGGTTGCCGACATGACGGCCGATCCCGCGCTCAACGCGCGGGTGATGGCGCGGTTCGTGGACCTGTTCACCGCGGTGCGGGTGCGGCTGCGGGAGGCGGTTGACCGGGGCGAAGCCCATCCCGATGTGGATCCCGACCGTCTGATCGAGTTGATCGGGGGAGCGACGATGCTGCGGATGCTGCTGCGTCCGGAAGAGGAACTCGGCGACGCGTGGGTGGAGCAGACCACCGCCATCGTCGTGCACGGGGTGCGGCGGTGACGGGGCGGCTCGCCGGCCGCGCCGCGATCGTCACCGGCGCCAGCCGCGGTCTGGGCCGGGCCATCGCGTTGGCACTGGCTGCCGAGGGGGCGGCGGTGGCGGTGGCCGGGCGTACCGAAGAAGTGTGGGACGACCGGTTGCCCGGAACCATCGGAGAGACCGTCGCCGACATCGGGGCGGCCGGCGGGCGCGCCGTGCCGGTCCGGGCGGATCTGACCGACCGCGAGCACATCGCCCGGCTGGTCGAGTCGGCGCGAGAAGCGTTGGGCCC
>NZ_QMEV01000042.1 GCF_003284935.1 Mycobacterium colombiense | reverse complement strand
CCGACGACGCGGCCCGCAGCAGGCCGTCGCGGTCCGCCGTCAGCAGGCCGTCGGTGTCCTCGAGGTCGACCGCCCGGGTGGCGTTCACGGCGCGGCCTTCGCGCCCGCCCCGTTGGCCGAGGCCGCGCTGATCTCGGCGCTGATCTGGGCGACCACCGCGGCCACGTCCTCGGCCGTGCGGGCCTCGACGTTGAGCCGCAGCAGCGGCTCGGTGTTGGAGCTGCGCAGGTTGAACCAGCTGCCGCCGCCCAGGTCGGCCGTCACCCCGTCCACGTGATCGAGGGAGTGGATCCGGGTGCCGAACGATTTGAGCACCGCTTCGGTGCAGCGCGCGGCGTCGGCGACCGTGAAGTTGATCTCGCCGGACGACTCGTAGCGCTGGTAGTCCGCGGTCAGCTCCGACAGCGGGCGGTCCTGCTCGCCGAGCGCGGCCAGCACGTACAGCGCCGCCAGCATGCCGGAGTCGGCGCCCCAGAAGTCGCGGAAGTAATAGTGCGCCGAATGCTCGCCGCCGAAGATCGCGCCGGTGTCGGCCATCAGCGCCTTGATATAGGAGTGCCCCACCCGGGACCGCAGCGGCGTGCCGCCGCGCTCGGCGACCAGTTCGGGCACCGCCCGCGAGGTGATCACGTTGTGGATGATCGTCGCGCCGATCTCGCGGCCCAGCTCGCGGGCGGCCACCAGGCTGGTGACCGTCGACGGCGACACGGGGTTGCCCTGCTCGTCGACCACGAAACAGCGGTCGGCGTCCCCGTCGAAGGCCAGCCCGATGTCGGCGCCGGTCTCGCGCACGAAGGCCTGCAGGTCCACCAGGTTGGCGGGGTCGAGCGGGTTGGCCTCGTGATTGGGGAAGGACCCGTCCAACTCGAAGTACAACGGCTGCAACGTGATCGAGCCGATCGGGCCGAGCACCGCGGGCGTGGTCAGACCGGCCATGCCGTTGCCCGCGTCCACGGCCACCCGCAGCGGGCGCAGCCCGGCGGTGTCCACCAGCGACCGGAGAAACTGCCCGTAGTCGGCTAGCACGTCGCGATCGCTGACGGTGCCGGGCTGTCCGTCGTAGGCGTCGACGCCGGCGATCACGTCGTCGGCGACCAGCCGCAGCCCGGTGTCGGCGCCGACCGGTTTGGCCCCCGCCCGGCACAGCTTGATGCCGTTGTAGGCCGCCGGGTTGTGGCTCGCGGTGAACATGGCGCCGGGGCAGTCCAGCTGCCCGGAGGCGAAGTAGAGCTGATCGGTGGACGCCAGGCCGATGCGCACCA
This sequence comes from Mycobacterium colombiense, assembly GCF_003284935.1. Lineage (GTDB taxonomy): Bacteria > Actinomycetota > Actinomycetes > Mycobacteriales > Mycobacteriaceae > Mycobacterium > Mycobacterium arosiense_A. The sequence goes on along the minus strand of NZ_QMEV01000042.1, from coordinate 45,888 downwards.
CGTCCAGCCCCTGGCTCGTCACGCCGGTGGCGAACGCTGCGGCCAGCGTGGGCGAGCTGTCGCGCATGTCGTGGCCGATCACGACCTGCCCGGCGCCCTCGGCGCGCATCAGTTTGGCGAAGGCTGCGCCGAGGTCGGTGACCAGCGGCTGGTCGAGCTCTTCGCCGACCAGCCCACGCACGTCGTACGCCTTGACGACACGGTGGACAGTCGCGGCGGGCCGAGACATGCGGGACTCCTGACGACGTGAACTCTTGGCCGTCAGCCTATCGGGCCGCGAAGAGCTGGAGCGGGGCTAGTGGCGATCGCAAGCGCGGCGGAGCCGGGCGCAGCGGGTCGCCACCATCGAGGCTAGTGGCGATCGCAAGCGCGGCGGAGCCGGGCGCGGCGGATCGCCACCATCGGGGCTAGTCGCTCGGATCGGGCAACACGCGCAGATGCCCGCGGCGCCGTCCGGACCGATGCTCGGGCGGTGCCAGCACGCTGCTGCTGGGCGCGGTCGCCTGGGCGCCGCCGTGATGGAGGTGCGCATCGGCGAAGCCATTCACCGGTGTCACGGCGCACGGCACGCCGCGATTGCCGCCCTCGCGCACCGCGTCCGCGAGAGCGACCAGGTCGTCCTCGTCGGGATGGGCGGGCTCGGAAAGGAGGGGTCCGGCGTGGCGCACCAGCTCCCATCCGCGGGGCGCGGTGATCCGGCCGGCATGATTGACGCACAAGTCCCAGGAATGCGGTTCCCGCGCGGTCGCCAACGGACCGACGACTGCCGTCGAGTCCGAATAGACGAACGTCAGGGTCGCCACGGCGTAGTGCGGGCACCCGGGCCGGCAACAGCGACGGGGAACGTTCACGAGCGAAAGGCTATCGTGCGCAAACGCCCCGGAAGCGCCGGACACGCGCAACTGGCCGGCCCTCGATGTGCAACCGTTACCATCGGCGCGTGGGCGATTCGCGCAGCTCCCCGCGAAGAGATCGGTTTCACGACGGATCGGCCCCGCGCCGAGCCGCCGGCCATCGACTCTTCCGCCGCGGCCGCGATATGCGCGGCCCGCTATTGCCGCCGACCGTGCCGGGCTGGCGCAGCCGCGCCGAGCGGTTCGACATGGCGGTGCTGGAAGCCTACGAACCCATCGAGCGGAGCTGGCAGGACCGGCTGAGCGAATTGGACGTGGCGGTCGACGAGATTCCGCGCATCTCGGCCAAGGACCCCGACAGCGTGCAGTGGCCACCCGAGGTGATCGCCGACGGGCCGATCCCGCTGGCGCGCTTGATCCCGGCCGGCGTCGACACCCGCGGTAACTCCACGCGGGCGCGAATTGTGTTGTTCCGCAAGCCGATTGAACGACGAGCGAAGGACACCATCGAGCTCGGCGACCTGCTGCACGAAATCCTAGTGGCTCAGGTCGCCATCTACCTCGACGTTGAGCCGTCGGTCATCGATCCGACGATCGACGACGAATAACTTTCCTGGCGCGCCGAGCGTTCGAGCGCTGCGCGCGCGGTGCGAGCAGCGTGCGTCAGATTATGCCGCGCTTGAGGCGGCGGCGCTCGCGTTCGGACAAACCGCCCCAGATTCCGAAGCGCTCGTCGTGCTCGAGGGCGTACTCGAGGCATTCATGACGGACCTCGCAACCCAGGCAGATTTTCTTTGCCTCGCGGGTGGAACCACCCTTTTCCGGGAAGAAGGCCTCGGGGTCGGTCTGGGCGCACAGCGCGCGGTCCTGCCACTGATCGGCGGCCGGCTCGGGCATGGGCTCGGGCTCGAAAGCGATTGGGGCGTCAGGGACCACGGTCAAATGGGGCCGAGCGGGGCGGTCCAGTGCCGGGTCGATGTCGGTGTGCGGCGTGCTCGCCATAGCGCTTCGAAACGTTTCGTAAGACATACGGTCGTCCGCCTCCTCAGCTGGATTGAGAGAGAGATTCATTGGTTTCCCACTGTTCTGATGTAACAGCCAATTCGAACAAGTGATCGAATCTCGGTCTGCGACACCGGAGTCGGCCGGCCAACCGGGAAATGACACTGTTGTGATTAGACACGGGTTGATCTGCCGGGTCAAGCACTTCGGCGCATTTCCATACCATCTCGTGATCGAATTTCGGCGTTTCTGTTGTTTTGGGCCTTCGGCGTGTTGATCACACAGCCCTCAACTTTCCCACGAGTTGCCCACAAGCGGTGGGGAACCGCAACTTTGAGGCACCCCCGACGGGCCCGCCACGGCGCGCTCGCCGGGCAGTACTGTCGTGCAATGTGAAGGTCACCGTTCTGGTCGGTGGGGTTGGCGGCGCCCGCTTCCTGCTGGGTGTTCAACAGCTGTTCGGGCTCGGTCAGTTTCAAACGCAACGGCATCCGGACCCGGAACCCGGCAGCCACGAACTGACGGCCATCGTCAACATTGGCGATGACGCCTGGATCCACGGACTGCGAGTCTGCCCCGATTTGGACACCTGCATGTACACCTTAGGTGGAGGTGTAGATCCGGAGCGAGGGTGGGGGCACCGCAACGAAACCTGGCACGCCAAAGAGGAATTGGCGCGCTACGGGGTGCAGCCGGACTGGTTCGGACTCGGCGACCGGGACCTGGGCACCCACCTGGTCCGCACCCAGATGCTTAACGCCGGCTATCCCCTCTCACAGATCACCACCGCGCTGTGCGACCGCTGGCAGCCCGGCGCGCGGCTGCTGCCCGCCAGCGACGACCGCTGCGAGACCCACGTGGTGATAACCGATCCCGACGACGGCAGCCGGCGGGCCATCCACTTTCAGGAGTGGTGGGTGCGCTACCGCGCCCAGGTGCCCACCCACAGCTTCGCGTTCGTCGGCGCCGAAAAGGCGGCCGCCACAACCGATGCCACGGCGGCCATCGCGGACGCCGACGTCATCCTGCTGGCGCCGTCGAACCCGGTCGTGAGCGTCGGCGCCATCCTGGCCGTCCCCGGCATCCGCGGCGCGTTGCGCGCCGCGCGCGCCCCGATCGTCGGCTACTCCCCGATCATCGGCGGAAAGCCCTTGCGCGGCATGGCCGATGCCTGCCTGTCGGTGATCGGGGTCGAATCCACCGCCGAAGCGGTCGGCCGCCATTACGGCGCGCGCCGCGACACCGGCATCCTGGACGGCTGGCTGGTGAGCGAGGACGACCGCGCCGACATCGACGGCGTGGCCGTGCGCTCGGTGCCGCTGGTGATGACCGACCCGAAGGCGACCGCCGAGATGGTCCGCGCCGGGCTGGACCTGGCGGGGGTGAGCCCGTGACGACACCGCCGGGCGAGCACGGCGCCGCCGCCGCGATCGAAATCCTGCCCGTGGCCGGGCTGCCCGAATTCCGGCCCGGCGACGATCTAGGTGCGGCCCTCGCCGCGGCCGCGCCGTGGCTGCGCGACGGCGACGTCGTGGTGGTCACCAGCAAGGCAGTGTCCAAATGCGAGGGCCGGCTGGTGCCGGCGCCGCGCGACCCCGAGGAGCGCGACCGACTGCGACGCAAGCTGGTCGACGACGAAGCCGTCCGGGTGCTGGCCCGCAAGGGCCGGACCCTGATCACCGAGAACCGGATCGGCCTGGTGCAGGCCGCCGCCGGCGTGGACGGATCCAACGTCGGGCGCGACGAACTCGCGCTGCTGCCGGTCGACCCCGACGGCAGCGCCGCGGCGCTGCGGACCGCGCTGCGCGAGCGGCTCGGGGTCGAGGTCGCCGTCGTCATCACCGACACGATGGGCCGCGCCTGGCGCAACGGCCAGACGGACGCGGCCGTGGGCGCGGCGGGACTGGCTGTGCTGCACGGCTATTCGGGGGCCGTCGACCAGCACGGCAACGAGCTGCTGGTCACCGAGGTGGCGATCGCCGACGAGATCGCCGCGGCCGCCGATCTGGTCAAGGGCAAACTGACCGCGATGCCCGTGGCGGTGGTGCGCGGCCTGGCGGTGACCGACGACGGGTCGACGGCGCGGCGGTTGTTGCGGCCGGGCACCGAGGACCTGTTCTGGCTCGGCACCGCCGAGGCCCTCGACATGGGCCGGCGCGAGGCGCAGCTGCTGCGCCGCTCGGTGCGCCGGTTCAGCGCCGAGCCGGTGCCGGCGGACCTGCTGGAGGCCGCCGTCGCCGAGGCCCTGACCGCGCCGGCTCCCCACCACACCCGCCCGGTGCGGTTCGTCTGGCTGCGGACCCCGGCCACCCGGACCCGGCTGCTGGACCGCATGAAGGACAAGTGGCGCGCCGACCTCGCCGGTGACGGCCGGCCCGCGGACTCGATCGATCGCCGGGTGGCGCGCGGCCAGATCCTCTACGACGCGCCCGAAGTCGTCATCCCGTTCCTGGTGCCCGACGGCGCCCACTCCTATCCCGACGCCGAGCGCACCGGCGCCGAGCACACCATGTTCACCGTGGCGGTCGGTGCGGCCGTGCAGGCCCTGCTGGTCGCCCTGGCGGTGCGCGGGGTGGGCAGCTGCTGGATCGGGTCGACGATCTTCGCCGCCGACCTGGTGCGCGCCGAACTCGACCTGCCCGCCGACTGGGAGCCCTTGGGCGCCATCGCCATCGGCTACGCCGCCGAACCGGCCGGGCCGCGCGATCCGGCGCAGATCGGTGATCTGCTGATCCGCAAGTGATACTGAGCCCATGACGTTCGCGGGCAAGGCGGCGGCCACGGCCGACAAGGTCCGCGGCGGCTACTACACCCCCGCGCCGGTGGCCCGCTTCCTGGCCGGCTGGGTCCGCGCGGCCGGGCCCAGGATCGTCGAACCCTCCTGCGGCGACGGCGCCATCCTGCGCGAGCTGGCCCGCCGCAGCGACCAGGTCCGCGGCGTCGAGCTGATCGAGAGCGAGGCGGCCAAGTCGCGCCGGTTCGCGCCCGTCGACCACGCGAGCCTGTTCGCCTGGCTGGCCACCGCCGAGCCCGGCGGCTGGGACGGCGTCGCCGGCAACCCGCCCTACATCCGATTCGGCAACTGGCCCGCGCACCAGCGCGATCCGGCGCTGGAGCTGATGCGGCGCGAGGGGCTGCGCCCCACCCGGCTGACCAACGCCTGGGTGCCGTTCGTGGTCGCGAGCGCCGTGCTGGCGCGCGACGGCGGACGGGTGGGACTGGTGCTTCCGGCCGAACTGCTCCAGGTCAGCTACGCCGCCCAGCTGCGCGAGTTCCTGCTGAGCCGATTCCGCGAGATCACCCTGCTGACCTTCGAGCGCCTGGTGTTCGACGGCATCCTGCAGGAGGTCGTGTTGTTCTGCGGTGTGGTGGGCCCCGGGCCCGCGCGCATCCGCACCGTGCACCTGCCGGACGCCGACGCGCTGGCGCGCGCGGACCTGGACGGCGAATGGGCACCGGCGCTGCTGCACGAAAACGAGAAGTGGACCAAGTACTTCTTGGACCCCGCCGCGATCGGGCTGCTGCGCGCCCTCAAGGGATCCGGCGCCTTGCCCAGGCTCGGCTCCGTCGCCGAGGTGGACGTCGGCATCGTGACCGGGCGCAACGCCTTCTTCACCTTCACCGACGCCCGCGCCGGCGAGCTGGGGTTGCGGCCGCACTGCGTCCCGCTCGTCTCGCGCAGCGCCCAGCTGTCCGGACTGATCTACGACAACGATTGCCGGACAAGCGATGTCGCCGCCGGGCACCGCAGCTGGCTGCTCAACGCGCCGCGCGAGCCGGCCGACGCCGCGCTGAGCGCCCACATCCGCGCCGGCGAAGCCGCCGGGGTGCACCGCGGCTACAAGTGCTCGATCCGCAAGCCCTGGTGGCGCACGCCGTCGCTGTGGCAGCCCGACCTGTTCCTGCTGCGCCAGATCCACCGGGCGCCGCGGCTGACCGTCAACGCCGCCGCGGCCACGAGCACCGACACCGTGCACCGGGTGCGCCTGAGAACCGACGTCGCCCCGGCCGCGCTGGCCGCGGCCTTCCACAACAGCGTGACGTTCGCCTTCGCCGAGATCCTGGGCCGCAGCTACGGCGGGGGCGTTCTAGAGCTCGAGCCCCGCGAGGCCGAGGAGCTGCCCATCCCCCCGCCGGCGCTCGCCGATGCGGAGCTCGCCTGCGACGTGGACCTGTTGCTGAAGGCCAACGAGACCGACAAGGCGCTCGACGTCGTCGACCGGCGCGTGCTGATCGACGGGCTGGGACTGCCGGCCGAGGTGGTGGCCGGCTGCCGCGCGGCGTGGGCGTCGTTGCGGGACCGGCGCAACCGGCGGGGGTCGCGATGAGCGTTCGGGAGTCGGCGATCGCGCTGCTGTCCGGCTGGGAACCGCCCGACGCGGCCCAGGATTCGTTGCGGCACGCCGTGCTGGCCTTCGTGCACGCCCGCGGCGACGCCTGCCAGCGCGAGTGCGTGCCCGGCCACGTCACCGCGTCGGCGCTGGTGCTCGACCACTCCGGGGACCAGGTGCTGCTGACCCTGCATCGCCGGCTGGGCCGGTGGGTGCAGCTGGGCGGTCACTGCGATGACGACGACAGCGACATCGTCGCCGCGGCGCTGCGCGAGGCCACCGAGGAGTCCGGGATCGAGGGGCTGCGCATAGGACCCCGACTGGCCGCGGTGCACGTGCATCCGGTGGTCTGCTCGCTGGGCGTGCCCACCCGCCACCTGGATCTGCAGTTCGTCGCGCATGCGCCGGCCGGGGCGCGGATCGCGATCAGCGACGAGTCCGAGGACCTGCGGTGGTGGCCGGCCGGCGCCCTGCCGGACGGGACCGATTACGCGCTCGAGTATTTGGTCGCCCAGGCCACGCGCCCGTAGCCACCCACCGAGTGTGAAGTTAGTTTCACGCTGGCAGCCGAGCGTGAAATTAGTTTCACGCTCGGCACATCCCGCTCCCTCACACGTCGGACGAGTAGCGGATCCCGCCGTCGGGAATCGACACACCGGGCCACACCCGGGCCCCGCGCAACAGCTCGCAGCGCGCCCCGATGTCGGCGCCGTCGCCGATCACCCCGTCGCGGATCAGCGCCCGCGGGCCGATGCGCGCGCCGAACCCGATGATCGAGCGCTCGATCACGCTGCCCGCCTCGACCTTGACGCCGTCGAAGATCACCGCGCCGTCCAGCCGCACCCCCGGGCCGATCTCGGCGCCGCGCCCGACGACCGTCCCCCCGACCAGCACCGCGCCCGGCGACACGGCCGCGCCGTCGTGCACCAACTGCTCGCCGCGGTGGCCGTGCAGGGCCGGCGACGGCGCGATGCCGCGCACCAGATCCGCCGAACCGCGCACGAAGTCCTCCGGGGTGCCCATGTCGCGCCAGTAGCTGGCGTCGACGTAGCCGCAGACCTTGACGCCGGGATCGGCGAGCAGCGCGGGAAACACCTCGCGTTCCACCGACACCTCCCGGCCGCGCGGGATCCGGTCGATCACCGCGCGCGAGAACACGTAGGTGCCGGCGTTGATCTGGTCGGTCGGCGGGTCCTGCGTCTTCTCCACGAAGGCGGTGACCCGGCCGGCGTCGTCGGTGGTCACGCAGCCGAACGCCCGCGGGTCACCGACCCGGACCAGGTGCAGGGTGACGTCGGATTCCTGGGCGGAGTGGAAGTCGAGCATCTGGCCCAGGTCGGCCCCGGACAGCACGTCGCCGTTGAACACCATCACCGTGTCGTGGCGCAGGTGCCCGGCGACGTTGGCGATGCCGCCGCCGGTGCCCAGCGGGTGCTCCTCGGTGACGTATTCGATCTGCAGGCCCAGCTTGGAGCCGTCGCCGAACTCCGCCTCGAACACCGCGGCCTGATACGACGTGCTGAGGATGACGTGCTCGATGCCCGCCGCCGCGACCCGCGACAGCAGATGCGTGAGGAACGGCAGCCCCGCGGTGGGCAGCATCGGCTTGGGCGCCGACAACGTCAGCGGCCGCAGCCGGGTGCCCTTGCCCCCGACCAGGATCACCACATCGACTTGCGGACCGCCCGCGGGATCTGCCACCTCAGTGTCGCCCTTCTAGGAGTTTCTGCCGCCCGGCCGCGCGCACCGCACTGCGCACCATCAGGCGGGACCGCACCGCCAGCGAGGCGCGCAGCGTCCAGCGCAGCGGAGCGCGCAACCAACCGGAATGCCGGTCGGCCAGGAACATATACGTGCTCTTGTGGTGCGCGGCCAGGTGGTTGGCGGGGTCCCCGCCGGTCGAGTGGCCCTTGTGGTGCAGCACCTCCGCCGACGGCACGTAGACGGACAGCCAGCCGGCCTTACCGAGCCGGTCGCCCAGGTCGACGTCCTCCATGTACATGAAGTAGCGCTCGTCGAACCCGCCGATCTGGCCGAACGCCGACCGGCGCACCAGCAGGCACGACCCCGACAGCCAGCCCACCGGCCGCTCGCTGGGCTCCAGGCGCTCCTGGCGGTATGCCGCCGACCACGGATTGCCCTTCCAGAACGGCCCGACGACCGCGTGCATGCCGCCGCGGATCAGGCTGGGCAGGTGGCGGGCCGACGGGTACACCGACCCGTCGGGATCGCGGACCAGCGGGCCCAGCGCCCCGGCGCGGGGCCAGCGCGACGCGGCGTCGAGCAACGCGTCGATGCTGCCCGGGCCCCACTGCACGTCGGGGTTGGCGACGATCACCCAGTCGGCGTCGCGGTCCAATTGCGCGACGGCGCGATTCACCGCCGTCCCGTAGCCCAGGTTGGCGCCGGTGTGGAACAGCCGGACGTTGGGGTAGCGCTCGACGGCCGCCTGCGGGGTGCCGTCGGTGGAGCCGTTGTCGGCCAGCAGCACGCACACCTCGCGCTCCGTGGCCAGCGACAGCGAGGCCAGGAAGCGCTCCAGGTGCGGGCCCGGTGAGTAGGTCACCGTCACGACCGGCAGGACGTCAGTCACGCGTAGAGGGTAACGGTCGATCGGCCGCGACAGCGCCGGCTGCGTCGGTTTGCGAGGCGGCCAGCGCCGCGACAAGCGCGGGGCGCCAGGGCCGCAGCGGCCGCAGGCCCGCCGCGACGGACTGACCGCTGCCCAGCGCCGAATAGACCGGCCGGGGGGCCGGCCGGGGGAAGCGGTCGGTGGAGACCGGTCGCACCCGCTGCGGGTCGGCGCCGCATTCCTCGAAGACCGCGCGGGCCTGGTCGAACCGCGAGCACGCGCCCTCGTTGGCGGCGTGCAGGATCGGCCCCGGCACGCGGTCGTCGACGATCTGCAACAGCGCGGCGGCCAGGTCACCCACGTAGGTCGGCGAACCGGTCTGGTCGTCGACCACGTCGATCGGTCCGTCCCCGGCGGCCAGCCGGCGCATGACCGCTACGAAGTCCTTGCCGGTGCCGCCGGTGTAGACCCAGGCGGTGCGGACGACGACCGCCTCGGGCAGGGCCGCGAGTACGGCGCGCTCCCCCGCGACCTTGCTGCGGGCATAGACGCCCTGCGGCGCGGTCTGGTCGGTGGGCTCGTACGGCCGGGGCGCGGCGCCGCCGAAATCCCCGTTGAACACGTAGTCGGTGGAGACATGGATCAGCTGGGCGCCGGCCTTCGCGCAGGCCACCGCGATGTGGCCGGGGCCGGCTTCGTTGACCGCGAACGCGCCGGCCTCGTCGGTCTCGGCGGCGTCGACGTTGGTGTAGGCCGCGCAGTTGATGACGACGTCGCCGCGCTGCACGATCCGCTCGGCGGCGTCGGGATCGGTGATGTCCCACTGCGACGACGTCAGCGCCAGCGTGTCGCGGCCCTGGCTCGCCGCCAACGAGGTCAAATAGCCGCCCAGCTGCCCACCGGCGCCGGCGATCACGAGTCTGGCTGACATGGTTCGAGTCTGGCATGGCCCGGAAGGCCGGGACGCAGCCCGGGGCACGCGGGGCGCCGGCTACCCGTGAAGCCCCTGTGTCGCAAGTAATGTAGTGGGATGCCTGTGCAACGTGTGGTTCGTGTGATTGCCACCGCGCTGACGCTCGCGGTCGTCCTCGGCACCGGGATCGCGTGGACCAACGTGCGGTCCTTCGAAGACGGCATCTTCCACATGTCCGCGCCCTCGCTGGGCAAGGGCGGCGACGACGGCGCCATCGACATCCTGCTGGTCGGCCTCGACAGCCGCACCGACGCGCACGGCAACCCGTTGTCCCAAGAGGAACTGGACACGCTCAAGGCCGGCGACGAGGAAGCCACCAACACCGACACGATCATCCTGATCCGCATCCCCAACAACGGGCGCTCGGCCACCGCGATCTCGATCCCGCGCGACTCCTACGTCGCCGCTCCGGGCCTGGGCAAGACCAAGATCAACGGCGTCTACGGCCAGACCCGGGAGGCCAAGCGCACCGCGCTGGTCCGGGCCGGGGCCTCCGCCACCGAGGCCGCCGCGCAGGGCACCGAGGCCGGCCGCGAGGCGCTGATCAAGACCGTCGCCGACCTCACCGGCGTCACCGTCGACCACTACGCCGAGATCGGCCTGCTGGGCTTCTCACTGATCACCGACGCCCTCGGCGGCGTCGACGTCTGCCTCAAAGAGCCGGTCTTCGAACCGCTTTCGGGCGCCGACTTCCCGGCGGGCCCGCAACGACTCAGCGGCCCCGAAGCGCTCAGCTTCGTGCGTCAGCGCCACGAGCTGCCGCGCGGCGACTTGGACCGGGTGGTGCGCCAGCAGGTGGTGATGGCCTCGCTGGCCCACCGGGTCATCTCCGGCAAGACGCTGTCCAGCCCCAGCACGGTCAAGCGGCTCGAGGCCGCCGTCCAGCGCTCGGTGGTGATCTCGGCCGGCTGGGACGTGATGGATTTCGTGCAGCAGATGCAGAAGCTGGCCGGCGGCAACGTCGCCTTCGCCACCATCCCGGTGCTCGACGGCGCCGGCTGGAGCGATGACGGGCTGCAGAGCGTGGTGCGGCTGGACCCGCATCAGGTCGCCGACTGGGTCGGTGGGCTGCTACACGAGCAGGAACAGGGCAAGACCGAGGAGATCGCGTACACCCCGGCCAAGACCACAGCCAGCGTCGTCAATGACACCGACATCAACGGATTGGCCGCCGCGGTGTCGGATGTGTTGAGCGCCAAGGGTTTTGCCGCCGGCACGGTGGGTAACAACGACGGCGGTCACGTCAAGGCCAGCCAGGTGCGCGCCGCCAAGAGCGACGACCTGGGGGCCAAGGAGGTCTCCAAGGAACTGGGCGGGCTGCCGGTGGTCGCCGACACCTCGCTGGCGCCGGGCTCGGTGCGGGTGGTGCTGGCCAACGACTACAGCGGTCCGGGTTCGGGCCTGTCGGGCGACGCGACGATCATGCCCGCGAAGGTGTCCACCGCCGGCGCGGTGGCGGCCGATCCCAAGGTTCCGGCGCCGTCGCCGATCCTGACCGCGGGCTCCGACAAGCCCGAGTGCATAAACTGACGACCTGTGCCGCAACCGATCACGCTGAGCGGGGCCATCCTCGATCCGATGCTGCGGGCCGATCCGGTGGGACCGCGCATCACCTACTACGACGACGCCACCGGCGAGCGCATCGAATTGTCCGGGGTGACGCTGGCCAACTGGGCCGCCAAGACCGCCAACCTGCTGCGCGACGAGCTGGGCGCCGGGCCGGCCAGCCGGGTGGCGATCCTGCTGCCCGCGCACTGGCAGACGGCGGCGGTGCTGTTCGGGGTGTGGTGGATCGGCGCCGAGGCGGTGCTGGCGGGCCCGGGCGACCTGGCCGCCGACCTCGCCCTGTGCACGGCCGAGCGACTCGACGAGGCGGATGAGGCGGTGGCCGGCGGCGAGGTGGCGGTGCTGTCGCTGGACCCGTTCGGCCGCCCGGCACCCGACCTGCCGATCGGGGTGACGGACTACGCCACCGCGGTGCGGGTGCACGGCGATCAGATCGTGCCCGAACCGCGGCCCGGCCCGGCGCTGGGCGGGCGATCGGTGGACGAGGTACTGGCCGATTGCCAAAGATCAGCCGCGGCAAGGGGTTTGACGTCCGGCGACCGGGTGCTCTCCGGCGCGTCGTGGCCCGGGCCCGCCGAGCTGGTGGATCACCTGCTGGCGATCCTGGCCGTCGGCGCCTCGCTGGTGCAGGTGGCCAACGCCGACCCGGCCGGACAACAGCGCCGCATCGAGACCGAAAAAGTCACCCGGGTGCTGTAGCGGTCCCGCGGCGCGGCGAGCCACGGCCGATACATATTGATATCGCTATATTTCGATGTTAACGTCGTGCAAGCATGGGCTAAACGCTGAGACGAAACAGGAGGGTTGCGGCGATGGCGGTGTACGGGCTCTTGGCGAAGGCGGCAGGCACGGTGGTCACCGGTTTGGTCGGCGTGACGGCCTACGAGGTGGTGCGCAAGGCCGTGGCCAAGGCGCCGCTGCACGAGACCGCGGTGAAGAGCGCCGAGCTCGGGCTGCGGGGCACCCGCAAGGCCGAGGAGGCCGCCGAGTCGGCGCGGCTGCGGCTCGCCGATGTCATGGCCGAGGCCCGCGAGCGCATCGGCGAAGAGGCCCCCACCCCGTCGGTCGCCGCCCCCCACGACCACGAGCACTGATCCCTTGACGCGGTCGAAAGACCCTGCGCTGCATGTTATTTCGGATGCGGCCGGACGCATGCGGGTGGCTGCCGGATGGGTGCGGGCCGACACCCGGCGCGCCGTCGCGGTCGAAGAGGCCGTCGCCAAGTGCGCGGGCGTGCGCGTGGTGCACGCCTACCCGCGCACCGGATCGGTGGTCGTCTGGTATTCGCCCCGGCGCTGCGACCGTTCCGCGGTGCTCGCCGCCATCGACGAGGCGGCGCACGTCGCCGCCGAACTGATCCCGGCCCGCGCGCCGCACTCGGAGGAGATCCGCAACGCCGACGTGCTGCGCATGGTGATCGGCGGCGCCGCGCTGGCGTTGCTCGGGGTGCGCCGCTACGTCTTCGCGCGCCCGCCGCTGCTGGGCCCCAGCGGGCGGCTGTTCGCCACCGGCGTCACCGTCTTCACCGGGTATCCCTTCCTGCGCGGCGCGCTGCGCTCGTTGCGCTCCGGCAGGGCCGGAACCGACGCGCTGGTCTCGGCGGCGACCGTGGCGAGCCTGGTGTTGCGGGAGAACGTCGTCGCGCTGACCGTGCTGTGGCTGCTCAATATCGGTGAGTACCTTCAGGATCTGACGTTGCGGCGGACCCGCCGGGCCATCTCCGAACTGCTGCGCGGCAGCCAGGACACGGCGTGGATCCGCCTCGACGACGACAACGAAGTGCAGGTGCCGATCGACACCGTGCAGATCGGCGACGAGGTGGTGGTCCACGACCACGTGGCCATCCCGGTCGACGGCGAGGTGGTCGACGGCGAGGCGATCGTCAACCAGTCGGCGATCACCGGGGAGAACCTGCCGGTCAGTGTGGTGGTGGGCGCGCACGTGCACGCGGGTTCGGTGGTGGTGCGCGGACGCCTGGTGGTGCGCGCCAGCGCGGTCGGCAACCAGACCACCATCGGCCGCATCATCACCCGGGTCGAGGAGGCCCAGCACGACCGCGCGCCGATCCAGACGGTCGGCGAAAACTTCTCGCGCCGTTTCGTTCCCACGTCGTTCATCGTCTCGGCCCTCACGCTGGCGGTCACCGGTGACGTCCGGCGCGCGATGACCATGCTGCTGATCGCCTGCCCGTGCGCGGTGGGCCTGGCCACGCCGACCGCGATCAGCGCGGCGATCGGCAACGGCGCGCGGCGCGGCATCCTGATCAAGGGCGGCTCGCACCTCGAGCAGGCCGGCCGGGTGGACGCGATCGTGTTCGACAAGACCGGCACGCTGACGGTCGGTCGCCCGGTGGTGACCAATATCATTGCGCTGCACAAAGATTGGCAGCCCGAGCAGGTGCTGGCGTATGCGGCGAGCTCGGAGATCCACTCCCGGCATCCGCTGGCCGAGGCGGTGATCCGATCCACCGAGGAACGCCACATCACCATCCCGCCGCACGAGGAGTGCGAGGTCCTGGTGGGCCTGGGCATGCGGACCTGGGCCGACGGCCGCACCCTGCTACTGGGCAGCCCCGGGCTGCTGCGGGCCGAGAACGTGCGGGTGTCCAAGAAGGCCTCGGAGTGGGTGGACAGGCTGCGCCGTCAGGCCGAGACCCCGCTGCTGCTGGCCGTCGACGGCAAGCTGGTGGGGCTGATCAGCCTGCGCGACGAGGTGCGTCCCGAGGCCTCCGAGGTGCTGAAGAAGTTGCGCGCCAACGGTATTCGCCGCATCGTCATGCTCACCGGGGATCACCCGGACATCGCCGAGGTGGTCGCGGGCGAGCTCGGAATCGACGAGTGGCGCGCCGAGGTGATGCCGGAGGACAAGCTCGCGGCGGTGCGCGATCTGCAGGACGAGGGCTACACCGTCGGCATGGTCGGCGACGGCATCAACGACGCCCCCGCGCTGGCCGCCGCCGACATCGGGATCGCGATGGGGCTGGCCGGCACCGACGTTGCCGTGGAGACCGCCGACGTCGCGCTGGCCAACGACGACCTGCACCGGCTGCTCGACGTGGGTGACCTGGGCGCCCGCGCGGTCGACGTCATCCGGGAGAACTACGGCATGTCCATCGCCGTCAACGCCGCCGGGCTGATCATCGGCGCGGGCGGGGCGCTGTCCCCGGTGCTGGCCGCGATCCTGCACAACGCCTCGTCGGTGGCGGTGGTGGCCAACAGTTCCCGGCTGATCCGCTACCGGCTGGATGCGCCGCGCGGCGCCACGAACGGCGAACGCGCCGGCTAGGGGTTCAGCAGCCGCACTGCTCGCCGCGCCAGGCGCGCAGGCCCTGCCACAGCGCGACCCCGGCGATCGCCAGCCCGACGGCCGGGTCGATCCACCACGCGCCGGAGGTTAGCGCCGTCATCGCGAGGCCGATCAGCACCCCGGCGGCCTGCGCGGCGCACAGGTAGTTCTGGATGCCTTCGGCCTCGGTGGCCCCCGAGCCCAGCCGGGCGCCCAGCCGGTGGTTGGCCCGTCCCAGCACCGGCATGAGCACCAGCGCGAGGGCGGCCAGCGCGATGCCGATCACCGACGTCTCGGCGTGCTGTGCGCCGGCCAGCTCGCGGATCGACTCGGCGGCGATGTACGGGGCGGTCAGCCAGAACGATACCGCCACACCGCGTTGCGCGCGCCGTTCGGCGTTCTGGGACATAGCGCGCGTCCCGGTGAATCGCCACACCACCATGGCGCTGGCCAGCGCTTCCGACGCGCCGCCCAGGGCCCACCCGGTCAGGGCGACCGAGGACACCGACAGCCCCTGCCACAGCCCGACGACACCCTCGACGAGCACCACCGCCAGGCTGATCCAGGCCAACCGCCGGGCCCACGCGGCGCCGCGCCGCCAGTCGGCGTCGCGCGCCGCGACGCTGCCGCATTCTGCCGTGAGGGCAACCGAAGTGGTCATGGCGCGAGGTTAGCGGCGGCGCGGCCGCCCCCTCGGCCCGCAACGCCCGGCCGTGATCGATCTGTGTCGCACCTCGCGACCCGGTCCGCGGCGCCGGTAGTTATTGTGGCTAACCAGTAGATCGGAAGGGATTTCCTCGATGGCGCGCACCGACGACGACACCTGGGACCTGGCGACCAGCGTGGGAGCGACCGCCACCATGGTGGCCGCCGGGCGGGCCCGCGCCACCCTGGACGGGCTGATCGACGACCGGTTCGCCGAGCCGCTGGTGCGCGCGGTCGGGGTCGACTTCATGACCCGCTGGGCCGCCGGCGAACTGGACTCCGCCGACGTCGACGAGCCCGGCGCCCCGTGGGGCATGCAACGCATGACCGACATGCTCGCCGCGCGGACCCGTTACATCGACGCCTTCTTCGCCGAGGCAGGCGCGGCGGGCATCGACCAGGTGGTCATTCTGGCCTCCGGGCTGGACGCCCGCGCCTATCGGCTCGCGTGGGCGCCGGGCACCACGGTGTTCGAGATCGACCAGCCGCAGGTTCTCGAGTTCAAGGCCGCCACCATCGCCGAACTCGGCGCCGAACCCACCGCCGAGGTGCGCGCCGTTCCCATCGACCTGCGCCACGACTGGCCGGCGGCGCTGCGCCAGGCCGGCTTCGACACCGGGCGTCCCGCCGCCTGGGCGGCCGAGGGACTGGTCGGGTTCCTGCCGCCCGAGGCCCAGGATCGCCTGCTGGACAACATCACCGCCCTGTCCGCCGACGGCAGCCAACTGGTGGTCGAGGTCTTCGCGAACACGGGAATCAACGGGGACGCGCTGAACGCCGCGAGCGAGAAGTGGCGGCGCAACGGGCTGGACATCGCCCTGGGCGACCTCGGGTTCCCCGGCGAGCGCAACGACGTGGCGACCTATCTGCAGCACCGGGGCTGGCAGCCGGTCCGCACCCCGCTCAACCAGCTGCTGGCCAACACCGGCCTGCCGCTGCAGTCGACCGACCCCAATGCGCCCTTCGCCCAGAATCACTACTGCACCGCGGTGCTGAACAAGACGGGGTAGACGATGCCGAACAGCAAGCCCGCCAAGCCACTTGACGGATTCCGGGTACTCGACTTCACCCAGAACATCGCCGGCCCGATGGCCGGACAGGTGCTGGCCGACCTGGGCGCCGAAGTCATCAAGATCGAGGCGCCCGCCGGCGAGGCCGCCCGGCACATCACGGCGGTCCTGCCCGGGCGTCCCCCGCTGGCCACCCTGTTCCTCCCCCACAACCGGGGCAAGAAGTCGGTGATGGCCGACCTGCGCAGCGACGAGGCCAAGCAACGGATCCTGCGGCTGGTCGATACGGCCGACGTTGTGCTGGAAGGGTTTCGGCCCGGGGTGATGGAACGCATGGGCCTGGGCCCCGACGAGCTGCAGGCGCGCAACCGCAAGCTCATCTACGCGCGCCTCTCGGCGTACGGCGGCAACGGCCCGGAGGGCAGCAGGCCGGGCGTGGACCTGATGGTGGCCGCCGAGTCGGGCATGACCACCGGGATGCCCACGCCCACCGGCAAACCGCAGATCATCCCGTTCCAGCTCGTCGACGCCGCCAGCGGTCACGTGCTGGCCCAGGCCGTGCTGGCCGCGCTGCTCAACCGCGAGCGCCACGGCGTCGCCGACGTCGTGCGGGTCGCCATGTACGACGTCGCGGTCAGCCTGCAGGCCAGCCAGCTGACCATCCACCTGAACAAGCCGACCGAGGCCCCCACGCCGGATGCTGCACCGAAACCGAAGCGGCGCAAGGGAGTTGGCTTCGCCACCCAACCGTCGGACGCGTTCAAGGCCGCCGACGGCTACCTGGTGATCAGCGCGTACGTGCCCAAGCACTGGGACAAGCTGTGCGAGATCATCGGCCGCCCCGACATGCGCGACGACGAGCGGTTCATCGACCAGCGCGCGCGGGCGCTCAACTATCCCGAACTGACCGAGGAACTCGAAAAGGCGCTGGCCGCCAAGACCGCCGACGAATGGGTGCGCCTGCTCCAGGAGGGCGGCCTGATGGCCTGCCACGCCTACACCTGGAAGCAGGTGGTGAGCACCGCGCTGTTCGCCGAGAACGAGCTGGCCCTGCCGGTCGGCGAGGGCGCCGACGAAGTCAGGGTAATCCGCACCCCGGCGCGCTATTCCAGCTTCGAGGCCGCATCGGCCGGCTGGGCCGCCGAGCCTCCCCCGGCCCTCGGCCAGCACACCGAGGAGTACCTGGGCGCGCCGCAGCCCGCGCCGTAGGCTTTCACGGCGTCAGCTTGACCACCCGGTCGTTGCCGCGGTCGGCGACGTAGACGCTCTGATCCTTGTCGACCGTCACCGCCAGCGGGGTGTTGAGTCCGGTGAAGCCGAGGACGGTCGCGGTCGTCGCCCCCGGCGGGTACTTCACCACGTCGCTCTTGTCGTGCTCGGTGACGTAGACGGTTCCGCTGTTGTCCACCGCGATGCCCCACGGCACGGACAGGTCATGAAATGGCAACTCCGACTGGGTGTTTGACGCCACGTCCAGCTTGACCACCCTGTTGTTGTCGGTGTCGGCGACGTAGACGTTGCCCGCCGGGTCGACGGCCACGCCGTCCGGATTGTTCAGCCCGTTGAACGGCAGCACGGTCTGGTTCTGCGACCCCGCGGCCAGCTTCACCACCCTGCTGTTGCCGCGGTCGGCGACGTACACCCCGCCCTGGCCGTCGACCGCCACACCCTCGGGATAGTTCAAACCGGTGAACGGCAGCGGCTTCTGATCGTTGGAGCCCGCCGCCATGCTGAGCACCCGGTTGTTGAAGTCGGCGACATACACCGTGCCCGCGCCGTCGACCGCCAGGCCCTGAGGCTGGTAGAGCCCGTTGAACGGCAGCACCGTGGTGGCGTCGGAACCGGCCGTCAGCTTCACCACCCGGCCGTACATGCCTTCGCTGGTGACGTAGACGTTGCCCGCGCCGTCCAGCGTCACCCCGCCCGGGGAGAGGCGGAAGTCAATCCCTTTGAACGGCAACACACTTTGGCCGCTGGCCTGCTTCGACGGTCCCGAGGATCCGGTGGACAGGTAGCCGACGACCGCCACGACGAACGCGACCAGCGCGACCAGCGCGATGGCGCCGACGATGAGCCACTGCTTTCGCTTGTTGTCGGTCGGCGCGGCCGGGCGCCCGAAGTCCGGGGCGGGAACGTACGCGCGGCCGGAAGCCGTTGGGGCGGCGCGGATCAGCGACGGCCGAGGGCCGGACCGCTCGCCCCGGTTCGCGCCGCCGGCCGCCGGGGGCAGCGGTCCGGCCACGGTATCGGCGCTCGGCGACGAGGCGTACGAATCGTGGCCGTCGCGCAGGATCGTGCTGGCCTTGCGCTGCTCGGAGGTGGTCAGCGCGTCATGGGCGGCGGCTGCGAACTCGCCCGCGGTGCGATAGCGGTCCTCGGGGCGTTTGGCCATGCCCTTGGCGATCACCTGATCCAGGGCGGGCGGAAACGCGCCGGGGCGCAGCTGGCTGGGCGGCGGGGCCGTCTTGGTCAGATGCGCGGCGACCAGGCGTTCGACGGTGTCGGCCCGGTACGGCGGCGAGCCGGTCAAACACTCGCTCAACACGCATGCGAGCGAATAGATGTCGACGCTGTTGGTGACCTCGTCCTCGGTGAATCGTTCCGGGGCCATGTAGTAATACGTTCCGATCGCGGTCCCCACCTGGGTCAGCCCGGGATCGGACGCGGCGCGCGCGATGCCGAAGTCCGCCAGGTAGGCGAAGTCGCTGGGGGTGACCAGGATGTTGCCCGGGGTGACGTCGCGGTGCGTCACCCCGGCGGCGTGCGCCGCGTCCAGCGCGGCGGCGACCTGGCTGATGATCGCGATCGCCCGCGGCGCGGCCAGCGGCCCCTCCCGGTGCAACAGCGTGGCCAGATCGATGCCGTCGACGAGGCGCATCTCCACGTAGAATCGCCCGTCGATCTCGCCGTAGTCGTGGATCGGCACCACGTGCGGTTCGGTCAGCCGTCCCGCGATGTCGGCCTCGCGCTGCAGCCGGGCACTGAACTCCGCGTTGCCGGAGAACTGCTGCGAGATCAGCTTGAGGGCCACCAAGCGGCGTTTGCGGGCGTCCTCGGCCTCGTACACCTCACCCATGCCGCCCTGACGCAGAAGCCGCACCAGCCGGTAGGGGCCGAACCACGACCCACCCCTGGTGGCCGGCCCGCTATCGCTCACCGTCGAGCCTCCTTCGCTGGTCCGAGGCGTCGGTCAGGAAATCGCATTGACCGCGCTCGACAACTTCGCCGTGAACGAGCTGGGCAGCGGGATGGAACCGTACTGGTCCAGTCCGTCCTGGCCCGGCCCGATCGCGGCCTGCATGAACGCCTTCACCGCGGAGCCCGTCGCCGCGTCCGGATATTTCGAGCACACGATTTCGTAGGTCGCCAGCACGATCGGGTAGGCGCCCTGCTGGGTGGGCTTGTAGAACGACGAGGTGTCCAGCACCAGGTCGTTGCCCTGCCCCTGGAAGGTGGCCCCGGCGATCGTCTTCTCGACGGAGTCCTTGGTGATGGGCACCGCGTCCGGTCCGGCCGACGTGATGATCGACGCCATGCTCAGCTGCTTGCCGACCGCGAACGACCACTCGTTGTAGGTGATCGACCCGTCGGTGTTCTGCAGCAGCGCCGACGTGCCGTTGTTCCCGCTGGCGCCCTGACCGACGCCGCCGGTGAACGTCTCGCTGGTGCCCTTGCCCCAGGCGCCGTTGGACGCGCCGTCGAGGTACTTCTGGAAGTTGGCGGTGGTACCGGACTTGTCGCTGCGGAAGATGACCGCGATGGGCGTCGAGGGCAGGTTCAGGCTCGGGTTGATGGCCTTGAGCGCCGGGTCGTCCCACTTGGTGATGGCGCCGTTGAAGATCTTCGCGACGGTGGGCCCGTCCAGTTTCAGCCCGTTGACCCCGGCGAGGTGGTAGGTCACCGCGATCGGCCCGAAGACCGTCGGCAGGTCCCAGGCCGGCGAATTGCACCGCGCCGCGGCCCGGTCGTTCTGGCCGGTGGTGGGATCCAGCGGCACATCCGAACCGGCAAGGTCGGTCTGATTGTTGACGAACTGCGTGACACCGGCGCCCGAGCCGTTGGCGTTGTAGTCCAGCGTGTAGCCCGGGCAGGCGCGGACGTAGGCGTAGACGAATTGCTCGATCGCGTTCTGCTGCGCGGTGGAGCCGGCGTCCTTGAGCACCTTTTTGCCGCCGCAGTCCACTGATGCCGGCTTGGCCCCGGAGCCCGACGAGTTCGAGTGGCCGCAGCCCGTCAGCGCCAGGGCGGTCGCGGTCGCCAGGATCAGCGGGGCGCCGTATCGAGCGAACCTCACGCAACTCCTTCGCACGTCGCGGCGGCGAACGCGCAGGCCTCACCGCCGGCTACTGCCCAGGGAACAACAAAAGTTAACCAACCGTGAATATACAAACCCTTGACATTCGATAAGAGGTCACTGTGTGCCCGCTGTTTGCAGCCCTAGCACGTAGCATCGATGGCTGATGAGAAGCCCAGGACACCGAGCGATTCCACGGTCCGTTTTCGGCACGGCCGGCTGACCGGCCGTGTTTGTCTTGCTGATCGTGCTCGGGTGGTTGATCGGCTGGCTATCGCGGCGGGCGCCGCGCGATCAGCTCCCGTTGCCGGGTAGCCGCACGACCTGAACGAAGAACTCGTCGATCTGGCGGACGGCCTTCATGAACTGATCGAGGTCGACGGGTTTGGTGACGTAGGCGTTCGCGTGCAGCTTGTAGCTCTTGAGGATGTCTTCCTCCGCCGAGGAGGTGGTGAGCACGACGACCGGGATGCGAGCCAGGTCGGGGTCGGACTTGATCTTCTCCAGCAGCTGGCGGCCGTCGTATTTGGGCAGATTCAGATCGAGCAGGATGAGGTCGGGCCGCGGCGCGTCGGCGTATTCACCGCGCCGGTAAAGGTAGTTGAGGCCTTCCTCCCCGTCGTGGGCGACGTGCAGCCGGTTCTTGAGCTTGTTGTGCTCGAAGGCTTCTCGCGTGATGAGCTCGTCACCCGGATCGTCCTCGACCAGCAGGATGTCGATGGCTCTGCCTTCGGGTGTCGTCATTGATGCGCTCCTTCCAAAGCGACCGGGTCTGCTTCGTCGTCGACGGATTCGGGCATGGGCAGGGTGAATTCGAATCGGGTCCCGTCGGTGTAGGACGTGTCGATCCGCACGGTGCCGCCGTGGTGCTCGATGATCTTCTTCACCAGCGCCAGGCCAACCCCGGTGCCGGCGTACACATCCCGGCCGTGCAGCCGCTGGAAGATCACGAAGACCTTGTCGGAGAACTCCTCCGGGATGCCGATGCCGTTGTCCGCCACGCTCAGCAACCACTGCCCGTCGTGAGTGCCGGTGCCCGGTGCGCAGTCGATGACGATGCGGGGCCGGCGATCCTTGTGCCGGAACTTGATCGCGTTGCCGATCAGGTTCTGCCACAGCATCGTCAGCAGCATCGGATCCCCGACGATCTGCGGCAGCGGCTCGGCCGGGCGCACGATCTCGGCGTCGGATTCCTCGATCGCGACGACCAGGTTGGCCAGCCCGGCGTCCAGCGTCGCGTCGAGCGCCACCTCGGTCTCGGTGGTGCCCAGCCGGCCCACCCGGGAGAAGGTGAGCAGGTCGTTGATCAGCGCCTGCATGCGCTTGGCGCCGTCGACCGCGAAGCCGATGTATTCGATGCCGCGCTCGTCGAGCTGGTCGCCGTAGCGCTTTTCCAGCAGCTGACAGAACGACGCGACCTTGCGCAGCGGCTCCTGCAGGTCGTGGGAGGCGACGTAGGCGAACTGCTCGAGTTCGGTGTTGGACCGGCGCAACTCGGCGGCCTGCTCGTCCAGCTGCGCCTGGGCACCGTGCGACACCTCGAGTTCCTCGACGATGCGCTTGCGCATGTTCTCCACGCTGATCGCCATGTTGCGAATGTCCCTGGGCCGCTTGGGAGCCGAGATGGTTTCGTCGAAGCTGCCCTCGGCGATCCGCCGGCAGGCCGCGGCCAGCGCCGCGATCGGACGGGTGATCGCGGCACGGCTGAGCAACCCCAGCACCAGGGCCGCCCCGATGACGATCAGCACCGTGGTGCCCAGCACCCAGTCGCGCCAGCCGTTGATCTCGTTGAGTTCGTCGGTGGCGGCCGCGGCGGCCACCGTCAGATGGGAGTTCTGGGTATCGAAAAGCTCACGGAGACGGTCGAATTTCATCTTCCCCACGTCGGCCGTGCGGGGGCTGATGACGCTCGGTGTCTTGGGGGCGACGTTGGCGATAAGCGGCTCGGCGTAGCTGTTCCGCCAGTCGGCGGCGGCGGCCTCGACGGCGCCCAGATCGGCCATCAACTCCGCACGCCCGCCCACCAATTGGCGGATCTCGTCGGCGGCGGCCTGTTCGGCGCGTTGCCCGTCGTAATAGGGAGCCAGGAATTGCCGGTCGGCGGCGATCAGGTAGCCACGCATCCCGGTCTCCTGGTCCCGCAGGGCCGCCTGCAGCCGGGCCGCCGCGACCCGCGCCGGCTGGATCTGGGCGGCCACCTCGTGCGACACCTCGTCGGTGCGGTGCAGCAACGCCGCGCCGACCAGCGCCCCGACGAGGACCGTAGCGCCCATGATCCACAACACGAGCGCCAGCCACCCCCGCACGGTGAGTTCCCTCAACCGAAGCGGACGCGATTCCGTCACGGGGTCGTCCTCTCCAGCCGCAGCACGGCGATGTCGTCGGTGAGGCCGCCGCGGGGCTGCGCGAGTTCCTGCGCCCCGTTGATCAGCGCGTCGACGAACGCGGGACCCGGCCGGTCGGCGTGCGTGCGGGCCAGGGCAAGCAGGCCGTCCTCGCCGAGCCGTTGCGTGCCTTCGCCCGAATATCCCTCGTAGAGCCCGTCGGTCAGCAACAGCAGGCCCTCACCCGCGCGCAGCTCCAGCTCTTCTCGCGGCCAGTCACCGGCGAGCAGACCCAGCGCCGGGCCGCCCGGCGGCTCCAACCACTCCACCGTTCCGCCGGCCTGCAGCAGCATCCCGGGATGCCCGGCGCGGACGACGCTCATCCCCGGACTGTCGGGCGAGATCTCCAGGCTGAGCACGGTCGCGAAAATCCCGGTGCCGGTGCGTTCCGAATACAAGACCCGCTCGAGCTGGCGCATCCGTTCGACGCCGTGCACCCCGGCGAAGGTGAGCGCGCGAAACGCGATCCGCAGGGCCGCGCCCAGCGCCGCCTCGTGTGGGCCGTGCCCGGCGACGTCGCCGATCAGCACGTGCACGACCCGGTCGGGCGTCTGGACCACGTCGTAGAAATCCCCGCACAGCAGCGCGTCCTCGCGGCTCGGCCGGTATCGGGCGACGATGGCGATGCCCGGGTTGTCCAGCAGCAGCGGCGACGGCAGCAGTCCGCGTTCCAGCAGCGCGTTCTCCCGGGCCCGCAGCTGCGTCGCGTGCAGATCGGCGGCGATGAGCTCGGCACGCTTGCGCTCGATCGCGTACAGCAGCGCGCGGCGCAGCATCTCCGGCTCGACCCGGCCCTTCACCAGGTAGTCCTGGGCACCGGCGGCGACGGCCGACGCCCCGAAGTACTCGTCGTTCAGCCCGGTCAGCACCACGATCGGAACGGTCGCGTCGAGGGTGGCGATGCGGTTCAACGCGTCGAACCCGCTGGCGTCGGGCAGGTGCAGATCCAGCAGCACGCAGTCGGGCCGCGAGGACGCCAGCTCGCGTTCGGCGTGCTCCATGGACTTCGCCCACACCACCCGGATGTCGGTGGCCGCGTCGGTGATCAGCTCTTCCACCAGCACCGCGTCGGCGCGGTCGTCCTCGACCAACAGCAACGACAACGACTGCCAACTCGCCGTCGGCGTGGCGACAGCGCGCGTCGGTATCAATTCCCGGCCATCTGTGAACGGGCTCGGGTAGTCACGTTCTGCACAGCAGACCCCCTTGCCGCGATACGACCCTTTGCTCCGTGAGGTGGTCGGACGTGAGTCGGTGGCTGTTTACCGACTGTCGGTGTGGACTTCACGCACCGAGTGGAGATCCTAAGCGGTGCGGTTCGGCTTTTCCCAGCAGCATCGCCGAAGGCGATCAGCGCAGCAGCGCCCGCGACATCACGACGCGCTGAATCTGGTTGGTGCCCTCGTAGATCTGGGTGATCTTGGCGTCGCGCATCATCCGCTCGACGGGGAAGTCCACGGTGTAGCCGGCCCCGCCGAACAGCTGCACCGCGTCGGTGGTGACCTCCATCGCGACGTCGGAGGCCAGGCACTTCGAGGCGGCGGAGATGAAGCCCAGGTGGGATTCGCCACGCTCGGCGCGGGCGGCGGCGTGGTAGACCATCAGCCGCGCGGATTCCACCTTCATGGCCATGTCGGCGAGCATGAACTGCACGCCCTGGTTGTCGCTGACCGGATGGCCGAACTGCTTGCGGTCCTTGGTGTAGGCGATGGCGGCGTCCAGCGCGCCCTGGGCGATGCCGACCGCCTGGGCACCGATGGTGGGCCGGGTGTGGTCCAGCGTCGCCAGCGCGGTCTTGAAGCCGGTACCGGGCTCGCCGATGATCCGGTCGCCCGGGACGCGGCAGTTCTCGAAGTAGAGCTCGGTGGTCGGTGAGCCCTTGATGCCGAGCTTGCGCTCCTTGGGCCCCACCGAGAAGCCCTCGTCGTCGGCGTGCACCATGAACGACGAGATGCCGTTGGCGCCCTTGTCCGGGTCGGTCACGGCCATCACCGTGTACCAGCTCGACTTGCCGCCGTTGGTGATCCAGCACTTGGCGCCGTTGAGGATCCAGTCGTCCCCGTCGGCCTTGGCGCGGGTCCGCATCGAGGCCGCGTCGCTGCCGGCCTCGCGCTCGGACAGCGCGTAGGACGCCATCGCGGTGCCGTCGGCGATCGAGGGCAGCACCTGCTTCTTCAGCTCGTCGGAGCCGCGCAGGATCAGCCCCATGGTGCCCAGCTTGTTGACCGCCGGAATCAGCGACGCCGACGCGTCGACGCGGGCGACTTCCTCGATCACGATGCAGGCCGCCACCGAGTCCGCGCCCTGCCCGCCGTATTCCTCGGGCACGTGTACGGCGTTGAAACCGGACGCGTTCAGCGCCGCCAGCGCCTCCTCGGGGAACCGGGAGTTCTCGTCCACGTCGGCGGCGTGCGGGGCGATCTCCTTCTCCGCCAGCGCGCGGATCGCCGCCCGCAATTCGGTGTGCTCCTCGGGCAATTGGAACAAATCAAAGGTGGGGTTTCCGGCCCATCCAGCCATCTCGGCCTCCTATTGCTACTCGCCGGTAACTTTACCCTGACGCTGCTGGAGCGCCTCATCCTTGGCCCGCACGCTCGCGGCCAGCTGCTCCTGGAACTCCACGATCCGCGCCCGCAGCGCCGGGTCCGAGGAACCGAGGATGCGCACGGCCAGCAGGCCCGCGTTGCGGGCTCCCCCGATGGAGACCGTGGCCACCGGCACACCGGCGGGCATCTGCACGATCGACAGCAGCGAGTCCAGGCCGTCCAGGCGCGCCAGCGGCACCGGGACGCCGATCACCGGCAGCGGCGTCGCGGAGGCGACCATGCCCGGCAGGTGCGCGGCTCCCCCGGCCCCCGCGATGATCACCTCGATGCCGCGCCCGGCCGCGTCGCGCGCGTAGTCGAACATCACCTGCGGGGTGCGGTGCGCGGAGACGACCCGGACCTCGGCCGGCACGTCGAACTCGGCCAGCGCCGCCGCGGCGTCGGCCATCACCGACCAGTCGCTGTCGCTGCCCATGATCACGCCGACCCTCGGCTGCTTACTCATGGTCATTTATGCCGCTTCTCCCGCCATTGTCGATCGCACTGCCCTGTTCATCGTCGCCGGCATGTGGATCCCATCCGTCCGCCCACTGCCCGTGTGACAACCAGTGTGCCGCCAGCTCGGCGCGTTCCCGCAGCTTGGCGACGGTGTCACGATCCGCCGGCCCCGAGCGGACGAAGTTGATGTGGCCGACCTTGCGGCCGGGTCGTTCCTGTTTGCCGTACAGGTGCACGCGGGCGTCGGGCATCCGCGCGAACAGGTGGTGCAGCCGCTCGTCGACGCTCATCCGCGGGATCTCGGGGGCGCCCAGCACGTTGGCCATAACCGTCACCGCCCCCAGGGCGTCGGTGTCGCCCAGCGGGTAGTCCAGCACCGCGCGCAGATGCTGCTCGAACTGGCTGGTGCGCGAGCCGTCCATGGTCCAGTGCCCGGAGTTGTGCGGCCGCATCGCCAGCTCGTTGACCAGCAGGTCGCCGTCCACCGTCTCGAAGAGCTCGACGGCGAGCACCCCGACCACGCCCAGCTCGGCCGCCAGCCGCAGCGCCAGCTGTTGCGCGGCGGCGGCCCGTTCGCCGGACAGCTCCGGCGCGGGAGCGATCACCTGCACGCAGATCCCGTCCCGCTGCACGGTCTCGACGACCGGCCACGCGGCACCCTGGCCGAACGGCGACCGGGCCACCAGGGCGGAGAGTTCGCGGCGCAGGTTCACCTGCTCCTCGGCCATCACCGGCACCCCATCGGCCAGGAACGCGGTCGCGATCTCGCGGGCGTGCAGCGGGTCGCGCGCCATCCGCACCCCGCGCCCGTCGTAGCCGCCGCGGACCGCCTTGACGACCACCGGGCCGGCGATGCGCCGCGCGAAGGCGTCGAGTTCGTCGACGCTGCCGATCTCGGCGTAGCGGGGCACCGGGACGCCCAGGGCCTCCAGCCGGCGGCGCATGACGAGCTTGTCCTGCGCGTGCACCAGGGCCTGCGGCGGCGGGGCCACATTGACGCCCTCGGCGACCAGCTTGTCCAGCAGTTCGTTCGGCACGTGCTCGTGGTCGAACGTCAGCACGTCGGCACCCGCCGCCACCCGGCGCAGGTCGTCGATGTCGGTGTGCGATCCGAGGACGACGTCGGGCGCGACCAGCGCGGCCGGCTCGTCGGCGGCGGTGGCCAGCACCCGCAGCGTCTGCCCCAGGGCGATCGCCGCTTGGTGGGTCATTCGGGCAAGCTGGCCGCCGCCGACCATCGCGACGACGGGGACCGCGCGGGGGGCGGTCCGGGACGCTGCGGAGGGGGCGGCGCCCGGCGGGCGTGTACTCGGCACGGCCATCATGGTGTCACGGCGAAACTCCCCGGCGCTAAAGGCGTGTTGACCGGCGCCGACACCGAATTGTTACGTACAATTTTGCGTCGAATTTGTGTCCGTCCGTACACTGACGTGTTGTGTCCTTCGCCGAAGTCACGATTTCGCGTCTGCCTAGGGTTATGCAGCCCTATTTGCTACGCCACCACGAACTGATCAAATTCGCCATCGTCGGCGGAACCACATTCGTCATCGACTCGGCGATTTTCTACACGCTGAAGCTGACAATTCTCGAGTCCAAACCGGTGACGGCAAAGGTGATCGCCGGGATTGTCGCGGTGATCGCGTCCTATGTGCTGAACCGGGAATGGAGCTTCCGCAATCGCGGCGGGCGCGAGCGCCACCACGAGGCGCTGCTGTTCTTCGCGTTCAGCGGCGTGGGGGTGTTGCTGTCCATGGCGCCGCTGTGGTTCTCCAGCTACGTGCTGCAGCTGCGCGAGCCCACGGTGTCGCTGGCCGTCGAAAACGTCGCCGACTTCATCTCGGCCTACATCATCGGCAACCTGCTGCAGATGGCGTTCCGGTTCTGGGCGTTTCGGCGCTGGGTGTTTCCCGACCAGTTCGCCCGCGACCCGGAGAAGGCGCTGGAGTCCGCCCTTACCGCCGGCGGCATCGCCGAGGTCTTCGAGGACGAGATCGAAAACGACAACGTCACCCTGCTGCGCGCCTGGCGCAACCGGGCCGGCCGGCTGGGTCAGCTGGGCGATTCCTCCGAGCCCAGGGTGTCGAAGACTTCGTGATACAGCAGCGCGTGCACCTCGCGCAGCCGCGGAATGTCGTAGAACTCCAACGGATCTTGTGACGCCGATTCGATGATCAGCGTCCCGGTGCGGAACATCCGCTCGGTGATGCGGTCGCGGAATTCCACGCTGTTGATTCGGGCCAGCGGGATGTCGATTCCGGTGCGGGTGAGCACCCCGTGCCGAAACATCACCCGGCGGTTGGTCACCACGAAGTGGGTGGTCAGCCAGCTCAGAAACGGCCACAGCGTCAGCCAGCCGACGATCACCAGCCAGACGCCCCAGATGACGCCGTAGATGATGTTCTTGGCGAGCTGCTCCCAGTGCGTCGAGTTGAGGTAGCCGGAGCCGAACGCGGCCAGGCCGGTCACTCCGATCAGCACCAGCACCGGCCAGATCAGCCGCTTCCAGTGCGGGTGGCGGTGCACGATGACGTGTTCGCCGGCGGCCAAGACGTTATCCGGGTAGCCCATGACGCCGACATTAGCTGTGCGCCGCGCTTGCGATCGCCACTAGCGCAAGCCACTAGCGCAAGCCACTAGCGCAAATGGTGGCGACCCGCTGCGCCCGGCTTCACCGCGCTTGCGATCGCCACTAGCGCAAATGCACCACGTCACCGGCCGCGACGACGACGGTCTGCCCGCCGCTTTCCAGGCACAGCCTGCCCTGGTCGTCGATCGCGGTGGCGGTCCCGTCGACCTGTTTGCCGCCGGGCAGGTGCGCGCGCACCCGGTTGCCGATGGTCAGGCTGCGGGCCCGGTAGTCGGCGGCCAGGGCCCAGTCGGCCCCCCGCGCGGCGCGCCAGCCCACGATCCGGCGCCCCAGCTCGCGCAGCAGGGCCGACACCAGCTGGGTACGGTCGGGCGCGGCGACGCCCAGGTCCAGCAGCGACGTCGCGCCGGGGCCGTCGATCTCCTCGGCGGATTGAGTCACGTTGAGCCCCAAGCCGATTACCACGACGGGCTTCGCCACCTCGGCCAGGATCCCGGCCAGCTTGCCCGGTGAATCCGGCGGCCCGGCCAGCACGTCGTTGGGCCACTTGAGACCCGCCTGGGCCCCGGTGCCCGCCAGCAGTGGCGTCACGGTGTCGACCACCGCCACCCCGGTGGCCAGCGGCAGCCAGCCCCATCCGGTGGTGGGGACGTCGACCACGCTGACCCCCACCGACATGGTGATCTGGGCCCGCGGCGTGGCCGACCAGCCGCGGCCGTGCCGGCCGCGCCCGGCGGTCTGGTGCTCGGCGATCAGCACGGCGCCGGCGACGTCGTCGCCCGCCGCCGCGCGGGCCAGCAGGTCGGCGTTGGTGGAGCCGGTCTGCTCGACGACCTCGAGCTTGCGCCAACCCAGCCCGGTGCCGATCAACTCGGCGCGCAAGGCGCCCTCGTCCAGCGGTGCTCGAAGCCGATCTCGTTCCGTCACCGCACCCAGCCTAGAACTCAGGGCTGACGGTCGCGCATGTCCAGCACGGCCAAATGGCTGAACAGCATGCTGGTTCCGATCGGATTGCCGCCGCCGGGATACGCCGTGCCGCTGGGCGCGGCCATCGTGTTTCCCGCCGCGTACAGGCCGGGGATCGGGTGACCGGCGCGGTCGAGCACCCGCGCCGCGGTGTCGGTGCGCAGACCGCCCTTGGTGCCCAGATCGGAGAGGCCGAACGCGGCGGCGTGATACGGCGGGGAGTCGATGGGGACCAGCGGCGAGGCGCCCGCCGAGAAGGCGCGGTCGAAGGCCTCGTCGCCGCGGCCGAAGTCCTCGTCGACGCCGGCGGCGGCGAAGGCGTTGAACCGCGCGACCGTCGCCGCCAGCCGCTCACCCGGCACGCCGATTTTCGCGGCGAGTTCGGTGAGGGTGTCCGCGGTGTGCCACAGGCCCGCGGCGACGTATTTTTCGGTCTCGACGATGGCGACGTTGGCCGCCTTGACCGGCGGCACCTCGCCCTCCTTGTCGTCGTAGATCATCCAGTACGGCAACGTCATTGACCCGTCGGCCACCTGCGCGATGATCTCGCGGCCGGCGCGGTCGTAGGCCCGGGACTCGTTGACGAAGCGGTTGCCGTCCTGGTTGACGAAGATGCCGCCGGTGAACCACAGCGCGAACGCGGACCGGCCGTCGGGATGCGTCATGCCCGGCGACCACCAGGCCTGGTCGAGCAGGTCGGTGTCGGCGCCCGCGGCGATGCCGGCCTGCAGCGCCAGGCCGCGACTTCCGGGGCCCCCCATGGTGTCTCGCGACGTTCCCGGCACTCCGTACCGGCGACGCAGCTCCTCGTTGGCCTCGAAGCCGCCGGCGGCCAGCAGCACGCCCCGGCGGGCGCGGATGGCGCGGCGCTCGCCGCCGGTCTCGACGATGGCGCCCGTGACGCGGCCGTCGGTCACCACCAGCTCCACCAGCGCGGCGTCGCGGCGCAGCGACGCGCTCGGGTATTGCCCGATGGCCTTGAGGAACCGCGCGATCAGGGCGCGGCCCCCGAGGTAGTAGTCCGACGGGGGTTCGGCGCCGAGCCGGTCGGTGTCCAGCGGCCCGCGGATCGCCTCGCGGAATTCCGGGGCGGCGGCCACCGCCAGCGGCTTGGCCGCGATATGGCGCTGACCGTCCAGGCGCGCCTTGGGCGCCTTGCCGTAGTAGTCGGGCCAGGGCAACGGCACGAACTTCAGGTTCGGGTCGGTTTCCAGGTATTCGATCAGCGGCGCGCCGCCGCGGACGAAGGTTTCCTGCAGGTCGCGCGGCGTGCGGTCACCGACCACGGCGCGGTAATAGGTCAGCGCGTCCTCGATGGTGTCGTCGGTTCCGGCGCGCAGCAGCACCGGATTGCACGGGAACCAGACGCCGCCGCCGCCGGAGTAGGCGGTGGTGCCACCGAATTTCGACGTCGCCTCGACGAGCAGCACGTCGAGGCCCTCGCGCGCCGCGGTGTAGGCACCGGTCATGCCGCCGCCGCCCGAGCCGGCAACCAGTACGTCGCATTCCTGCGCCCAGTCGACCATCGCCACTCCTGCGCTGCCGTGATTAGGTTCTCAAAACCGCCGGTGCCACCCGGTTGTCCGACGACGATACCGAGCGACATCGGCGACGCGACGATTACTTAAGGGCTGCTTAAGGGAGACCGGTGGGGCTGCCGATACCATCGCACCCATGACGAGCGTTACCGACCACACTGCGGAACCCGCTGCCGAGCACACCATCGACATCCACACCACCGCGGGCAAGCTGGCCGAGCTGCACAAGCGCCGGGAAGAGTCGCTGCACCCGGTGGGCGAAGAGGCTGTCGAGAAGGTGCACGCCAAGGGCAAGCTGACCGCCCGCGAGCGCATTCTCGCCCTGCTCGACGAGGACTCGTTCGTCGAGCTCGACGCCCTGGCCCGGCACCGCAGCAAGAACTTCGGCCTGGAGAACAACCGCCCGCTGGGCGACGGTGTGATCACCGGCTACGGCACCATCGACGGCCGCGACGTGTGCATCTTCAGCCAGGACGCCACGGTGTTCGGCGGCAGCCTCGGCGAGGTGTACGGCGAGAAGATCGTCAAGGTCCAGGAGCTGGCGATCAAGACCGGCCGCCCCTTGATCGGCATCAACGACGGCGCCGGCGCGCGGATCCAGGAGGGCGTCGTCTCGCTGGGCCTGTACAGCAAGATCTTCCGCAACAACATCCTGGCCTCCGGCGTCATCCCGCAGATCTCGCTGATCATGGGCGCCGCCGCGGGCGGGCACGTCTACTCCCCCGCCCTGACCGACTTCGTGGTGATGGTCGACCAGACCAGCCAGATGTTCATCACCGGGCCCGACGTCATCAAGACCGTCACGGGTGAGGACGTCACCATGGAGGAGCTGGGCGGCGCCCACACCCACATGGCCAAGTCGGGCACCCTGCACTACGTGGCCTCCGGCGAGCAGGACGCCTTCGACTGGGTGCGCGACCTGCTGAGCTACCTGCCGCCCAACAACGCCACCGACGCGCCGCGCTACGCCGAGCCGCATCCCCCCGGCGCCATCGAGGACAACCTCACCGAGGAGGACCTCGAGCTGGACACGCTGATCCCGGACTCGCCCAACCAGCCCTACGACATGCACGAGGTGATCACCCGAATCCTCGACGACGACGAGTTCCTGGAGGTCCAGGGCGGCTACGCGCAGAACATCGTCGTCGGGTTCGGCCGCATCGAGGGCCGCCCGGTCGGGATCGTGGCCAATCAGCCCACCCAGTTCGCCGGCTGCCTGGACATCAACGCCTCGGAGAAGGCGGCCCGGTTCGTGCGGACCTGCGACTGCTTCAACATCCCGATCATCATGCTGGTGGACGTCCCGGGCTTCCTGCCGGGCACCGGCCAGGAGTACAACGGCATCATCCGCCGCGGCGCCAAGCTGCTGTTCGCCTACGGCGAGGCCACGGTCCCCAAGATCACGGTGATCACCCGCAAGGCCTACGGCGGCGCGTACTGCGTGATGGGCTCCAAGGACATGGGCTGCGACGTCAACCTGGCGTGGCCGTCGGCGCAGATCGCCGTGATGGGAGCGTCGGGCGCCGTCGGGTTCGTCTACCGCAAGCAGCTGAGCGAGGCGGCCAAGGAGGGCCGCGACGTCGACGCGCTGCGCCTGGAATTGCAGCAGGAGTATGAGGACACGCTGGTCAACCCCTACGTCGCCGCCGAGCGGGGCTACGTCGACGCGGTGATCCCGCCGTCGCACACCCGCGGCTACATCGGCACCGCGCTGCGCCTGCTGGAACGCAAGATCTCCCACCTGCCCCCCAAGAAGCACGGGAACATCCCGCTATGACCGAGACGAACGGTTCGGGCCCTGTGGCCGACGAAAACGGTTCTGCGCCAACCGAAGACGCGGCGCACACGCACGAGCCGCACATCCAGATCCTGCGGGGCGAGCCCACCGCCGAGGAGCTGGCCGCCCTGGTCGCGGTGCTCGGTTGCGCCGGCGGCGCCCCGGAGCCCGAACAGCCCGAGCGGACCCGCTGGGGCCTGCCGGTGGACCGGCTGCGGTTCGCGATGACCAACTATCAGCGGCTCACGTTCCAGCAGATGACCCACATGCGGCATTGACCCGCCTGGTGCTGGCGTCGGCGTCGACCGGCCGCCTCAAGGTGCTGCGCCAGGCCGGCGTCGATCCGCTGGTGGTGGTCTCCGGCGTCGACGAGGACGCCGTCGCCGCCGCGCTGGGCCCGGACGCGTCGGCGGACGAGGTGGTGTGCGCCCTGGCCGAGGCCAAGGCCGACCAGGTGGCCGGCACACTGGACGGTGACGTCGCGGCCAATTGCGTTGTCATCGGCTGTGATTCGATGCTGTCGATCGACGGCCGGCTGTGCGGCAAGCCCGGTACGGTCGAGGCCGCCGCGGGCCAGTGGCGCCTGATGGCCGGCCGCTCCGGCGAGTTGCACACCGGGCACTGCCTGCTGCGGCTGCGCGACGGGGACATCACCCACCGTGAAGTCGAATCACGTTGCACCACAGTGCATTTCGCCAGTCCATCGGCAGCGGATCTGGACGCCTACGTGGCCCACGGGGAACCGCGGCACGTGGCGGGCGGCTTCACCCTGGACGGCCTGGGCGGCTGGTTCGTCGACGGCATCGACGGCGACCCGTCGAACGTGATCGGCGTCAGCCTGCCGCTGCTGCGGTCGATGCTGGAGCGGGTCGGGCTGTCGGTATCCGCGCTGTGGGCGGACAACGCCGTAGCAGGCCCCGGCTCCCAGGTCGGGCCATGACGGCCTCCTGGACGGAGTTCGCCGCCGGAGCGCCCGGCATCGCGGCCGTCTTCACCCGCCGACACCGCGCCACCGGGAATCTGTGCATGCTTGCGACCACCCGATCCGACGGGTTCCCGCGGATTTGCCCGTTGGAGCCGCGAATCTTCGAGAGCCGATTGTGGCTGCCGGGAATGCCGGGCACCACCAAATTCCGGGATCTGGAGCGTGATCCACGGTTTTGCCTACACACCGCGACCGTCGACACCCAGCTGACCGACGGCGACGCCAAGCTGTGGGGACTCGCGCATGAGTGCTCCGACGCGGCGCGACGCCGGCGATTCGTCGACGACTTGATGCAGGACACCGGACTGGATCTGCGCGGCGAGGACTTCGCGTTTTTCGGCACCGAGATCACTGGCGCATCAGCGATCGAGCTGCGCGGCGACCACCTCGAGATCACCGTCTGGAAGCCGGGTGGGCCCGAACGGACGGTGCAGAAGCACTGAGACACCGGTGACACTGGGCACTGGGTAAACTTTTACCTGTGCCGCTTCCCCCCGATCCAAGCCCGACACTGTCGGCCTACGCCCACCCGGAGCGCCTGGTGACCGCCGACTGGCTGTCCGCCAACCAAGGCACCCCCGGCCTGGCGATCGTCGAATCCGACGAGGACGTGCTGCTCTACGACGTCGGCCATATCCCCGGCGCGGTGAAGGTCGACTGGCACACCGACCTCAACGACCCCCACGTCCGCGACTACATCGACGGCGCGCAGTTCGCGGAGCTGATGGATCGCAAGGGCATCGCCCGCGACGACACCGTGGTGATCTACGGCGACAAGAGCAACTGGTGGGCCGCCTACGCGCTGTGGGTGTTCACGCTGTTCGGCCACCCCGACGTGCGGCTGCTCAACGGCGGGCGCGACCTGTGGCTGGCCGAACGCCGGGAGACCACGCTGGACGTCCCCACCAAGACCTCCAGCGGCTATCCCGTAGTCACCCGCAACGACGCACCCATCCGCGCCTTCAAGGACGACGTGCTGGCCATTCTCGGCAGCCAGCCGCTGATCGACGTGCGCTCGCCGGACGAGTACACCGGCAAGCGCACCCACATGCCCGAATACCCGGAGGAGGGCGTGCTGCGCGGCGGCCACATCCCCACCGCGCGGTCGATCCCGTGGGCCAGGGCCGTCGACGAGAGCGGGCGGTTCCGCAGCCGCGAGGAGCTCGAGGAGCTGTACGGCTTCATCGAGCCGGACGACAAGACCGTGGTGTACTGCCGCATCGGCGAGCGGTCCAGCCACACCTGGTTCGTGCTGACGCATCTGCTGGGCAAGCCCGGGGTGCGCAACTACGACGGATCGTGGACCGAGTGGGGCAACACCGTGCGCACGCCGATCGTGGCGGGTGAAGAGCCGGGCGCCGTCCCGGTCTGAATGGCGGCGACGCGATTGACTGTCCGATGAGCCTGCCTGCCCCCTTAGCCGAAGTGGTGTCCGACTTCGCCGAAGTGCAGGGCCAGGACAAGCTGGCGCTGCTGCTGGAATTCGCCAACGACCTGCCAGCGCTGCCTCCCGACCTGCAAGAGGCGGCCATGGAGCCGGTGCCCGAGTGTCAGACGCCCCTGTTTTTGCATGTGGACGCCAGCGACCCCGACCGGGTGCGGCTGCACTTCAGCGCGCCCGCCGAATCGCCCACCACGCGCGGGTTCGCGTCGATTCTGGCGACCGGCCTGGACGAACAGCCCGCGGCCGCCATTCTGGCGGTGCCCGAGGATTTCTACGCCGACCTCGGGCTGGCCGCCCTGATCAGCCCGCTGCGGTTGCGCGGCCTGTCGGCGATGCTGGCCCGGATCAAGTGCAGGCTGCGCGAGTCGTCCTGAAAAAAGGTGGGCCGCCTCGTCGGGCCCAACGGCGCGGCGCTTAGACTTCCCGAGAACTCGTTGTAAGAAATTCTCTTAGAGAAGCCCGCAGAAATACGTCTGCGGTTATGCCAAACAGGAGGCGCTGTGGCTAGTCACGCCAGCTCGAGGATCTCCAAAGTGCTCGTCGCCAACCGCGGCGAGATCGCTGTCCGGGTGATTCGCGCGGCCCGCGATGCGGGCCTGTCCAGCGTGGCGGTGTACGCCGAGCCCGACGCCGACGCGCCGCACGTGCGTCTGGCCGACGAGGCGTTCGCGTTGGGTGGTCAGACGTCGGCCGAGTCCTACCTGGACTTCGACAAGCTCCTCGACGCGGCCGCCAAGTCCGGCGCCAACGCCGTGCACCCCGGCTACGGATTCCTCTCGGAGAACGCCGATTTCGCCCAGGCAGTCCTGGACGCGAACCTGATCTGGATCGGCCCCAGCCCGCAGTCCATCCGCGACCTCGGCGACAAGGTCACCGCCCGCCACATCGCCGCCCGCGCGCAGGCCCCGCTGGTCCCCGGCACCCCCGACCCGGTCAAGGACGCCGACGAGGTGGTGGCCTTCGCCAAGGAGTACGGCGTGCCGATCGCCATCAAGGCGGCGTTCGGCGGCGGTGGCCGCGGCATGAAGGTGGCCCGCACCATCGAGGAGATCCCCGAGCTGTTCGAGTCGGCCACCCGTGAGGCCGTCGCCGCGTTCGGCCGCGGCGAGTGCTTCGTCGAGCGCTACCTGGACAAGCCGCGCCACGTCGAGGCGCAGGTGATCGCCGACCAGCACGGCAACGTCATCGTCGCCGGCACCCGGGACTGCTCGCTGCAGCGCCGGTTCCAGAAGCTGGTGGAGGAGGCTCCCGCGCCGTTCCTGACCGACGCGCAGCGCAAGGAGATCCACGAGTCCGCCAAGCGGATCTGCAAGGAGGCGCACTACTACGGCGCCGGGACCGTCGAGTACCTGGTCGGCCAGGACGGCCTGATCTCCTTCCTGGAGGTCAACACCCGGCTGCAGGTCGAGCACCCGGTCACCGAGGAGACCGCCGGCATCGACCTGGTGCTGCAGCAGTTCAAGATCGCCAACGGCGAGAAGCTGGACCTCACCGAGGATCCCACGCCGCGCGGGCACGCCATCGAGTTCCGGATCAACGGCGAGGACGCCGGGCGCGGTTTCCTGCCCGCCCCCGGTCCCGTCACCCGCTACGACATCCCGACCGGGCCCGGCGTCCGGCTGGACTCGGGTGTGGAGGCCGGTTCGGTCATCGGCGGCCAGTTCGACTCGATGCTGTCCAAGCTGATCGTGTACGGCGCCACCCGCGAGGAGGCGCTGGCCCGCTCGCGGCGGGCGCTGGACGAATTCCACGTCGAGGGCCTGGCCACCGTCATCCCGTTCCACCGCGCCGTGGTGTCCGACCCGGCGTTTATCGGTGACGGCGAGAGTTTCTCGGTGCACACCCGGTGGATCGAGACCGAGTGGAACAACACCATCGAACCGTTCACCGGCGGCGAGCCCCTGGACGACGAGGACGCCCGGCCGCGCCAGAAGGTGGTCGTGGAGGTCGGCGGCCGCCGGCTCGAGGTGTCGCTGCCCGGCGACCTGGCGCTGTCCAACGGCGGCGCCGCCGACCCGGCGGGGGTCATCCGCAAGAAGCCCAAGGCGCGCAAGCGCGGGGCGCACGCCGGTGCGGCCGCCTCCGGCGACGCCGTCACCGCGCCCATGCAGGGCACCGTGGTCAAGGTCGCGGTCGAGGAGGGCCAGGAGGTCGCCGCGGGCGACCTGGTCGTCGTGCTCGAGGCGATGAAGATGGAGAACCCGGTGACCGCCCATAAGGACGGCGTCATCACCGGACTGGCCGTCGAGGCCGGCGCCGCCATCACCCAGGGCACGGTGCTCGCCGAGATCAAGTAACGGTTGCTGAGAGTTTTCCCAGACAACGTTGTAGGGCCTGGCCACCGCGAGTAGGGTTGCGGCAAGGTTGAGTTCACAGCCGCCCCGGATACGTCCATGACGTGGGAGTAGGCGGCGCTCGTTCCTTCTCCGACCCCTCGTCGCACGGCTGGCGTATCGACAGCACGAATCCCCTCAAGGGATGGAGTCAGCGATGTCTGTGGCGCAATCGTGGCAACAAAGCCGCACAGCACAATTCACCGCCCGTTGGGGCCCGACGGGCACCCTGATCACCGTGGACGGGGAGCTCGACGCGGCCAACGCCGATCAGCTCGCCGCCTACGTGCGGCAGAGCACCAACCGGTCGCGGCGGGTGATCCTGGACCTGCGCGGCCTGAAATTCATTGGTACTGCGGGCTTTTCAGCATTGCACCGGATCAACGTGGCGTGCTCGGCCGCCCAGGTGTCCTGGGCCATGGCCCCCAGTCCGGCGGTGGCGAGGTTGTTGCGGGTCTGCGACCCCGACGCCACGCTTCCGGTGACCACGGCGCGGGCCGAGCCGCTGCTGGAGCCGCTGCGGGTGGACGACGGCGACGAGCCGCGGCCGCTACTGCAACTGGTCCCGGAGCCGCGTTAGCGACTTCGCCAGCAGTCGCGACACGTGCATCTGGGAGATGCCGACCCGCTCGGCGATCTGGGTCTGGGTCATCGACTCGAAGAACCGCAGCACCAACACCGTTCGTTCCCGCTCGGGCAGCGCCTCGAGCAACGGACGTAGCGACTCCTGATCCTCGATGCGGTCCAGGCCGGTGTCGACGTCACCCAGCGTGTCCGCGATGGCGCGGGCTTCCTCTTCCTCGCTGCCGCCGCCGCTGTCGATGGACAAGGTGTTGTAGGAGCTGCCGGCGACCAGGCCCTCGACCACCTCTTCGCGATCCATTTCGAGCTCGGCGGCGAGTTCGGTCGCCGTCGGCGCCCGGCCCAGCCGCTGCGACAAATCGGCGGTGGCGGTGCCCAGCCGCAGGTGCAGTTCCTTGAGCCGCCGCGGAACCTTGACCGACCAGCTGTTGTCGCGGAAGTGCCGGCGAACCTCGCCCATGATGGTCGGCACGGCGAAGGACACGAAGTCCGAGCCGGCGTCGACGTCGAAGCGAACCACGGCATTGACCAATCCGACGCGCGCCACCTGCACGAGGTCGTCGCGCGGTTCGCCGCGGCCCTCGAAGCGGCGCGCGATGTGGTCGGCTAGCGGCAGGCAGCGCTCGACGATCTTGTCCCGTTGACGTTGGAATTCCATGGAGTCGGGCGTGACGTTGGCCAACTCACGGAACATGTCCGGAACATCGGCGTATTCGTTCGGACGCGAAACCGAACCGCCGGCAGCTCGCGCTGTCACCTGCTGGAGGCCGCCCGTCGCGCCGTCAGCGTGATGCCGAAAACGCTGCCGGTTTCATTGGGTTCGCGACCGTCATGGAAGGTCTGGACGTCGTCGGCCAACGACGTCAGCACGTGCCAACTGAAGCTGCCGGGGGCCACCACGTCGTGGGTGTCGCAGGCCGCGGACGCTTCCACCACCAATTGGTCGTCTTGCGGGTCGACCACGACGATCAGGGTCGCGTCGGGGGTGGCCGAACGAATCAACCGGGTGCACACTTCGTCGACCGCGAGCCGCAGGTCTGCCACCGCGTCGAAGTCCAAGTCCTCGAAGGTGCCGATCGCACCGACGAGGGTGCGCAGCATCGCGAGGTTCTCCAGTCGCGCAGCGACATGAAGTTCGACGGCGCGGTGGCCGCGCGGACGCTTGTTAGCGTGCAATCCAGCATCGTTCATATGGTCTCCCGGCAATGTTTGACTGACACTACTACTGCTTCGCAGCCCGCCGTGGACGTCGCGCTCGAGCCGGTTAGTCATGACCGCCGCCGGGTATTCGGCCCGATGTGCACGGGCCTGACACGACAGACGCGACGCGCCGGTAGGGGCGCGTCGCGGTGATCGCCGGGGTCACGCTGGTCGTCTTGATCCTGGTCGCAGTAGGCATTGATGTCGGTGTGTTCGTGATGTTGTCCCCCATGATGGGGTGACCACGCAAACGCAACCGTTCCGGCACTCATCATGGTGCAGACCTGATACCCACAAGTTCGCGGCCGTAACCGCGGATTCGGCTTTCATGCGGTATTTCACACGGCTCGGCGTCGGGGCAGGTCACCGGGGGGAAAACGCGCCGGATGGTCGTCAGCCG
The DNA here is from genome assembly GCF_003284935.1 of Mycobacterium colombiense. Lineage (GTDB taxonomy): Bacteria > Actinomycetota > Actinomycetes > Mycobacteriales > Mycobacteriaceae > Mycobacterium > Mycobacterium arosiense_A. The sequence goes on along the minus strand of NZ_QMEV01000042.1, from coordinate 6,056 downwards.
GCCGGCCCTAGCTGGCCGGCCACTGCCGGTGCACCTCGGGGTGTTCGGTGTACCAGCGGTCGGCGATCCGGCGAATCCTGCGGTGCTCCACCGCCAGCCACGCCAGCCCCAGCACCGCGGCGATGACCGCGATGATGCCGGCGGTCATGCCCTCGTGGTGATGTCCGCTGCCGAAGGCCGCGATGCTGCCGCAGGCCCCGATCACGCTCGCGACGACCAAGAGGTACCCGGGCCAGTGCAGGACGTCGATCAGCGACTCGCCGGCGAGCGGCCGCGTCGTCCTCAGATGGTCGACGGGGTCATGGTAGGTGTCTCCCATAGCTGCTCCTCACCGCACCATCAACGTTAGATCGCGGGAGAGCAAACCTAAAGAGCCAGCACAGGCCCCGCGATCGGAGCAACACCCATGGCGACCATCAACGCCATCGCGGTCAGCAGGAACCACCCCGCGCCGTGCCAACCCCACCAGGTCCCCTCGGCCTTCCACACCAGATAGGTGCGCACAAACGCCCAGATTCCGCCCACCAAGGCGATCAGCGGGCCCCCGAACGCCAACAGGGTGCGCTGGGGAGGACCGCATGCCACGGTGTCCACACTCACTCCCGGGCACGTACTCACCCAGACCGCCGCGACCAACAGGAAGCCGACGGCAGCGAGCGTGGCCAGAACGGTGAACCGGACGGCGGCCAGCACCTCACCGTCCTCCTGCCCCAAGCGATCGCCACCTGATCGCGCATCCGCTTTCTGCATCGTCGTCACCTCCCCTTCGGGCTTCACGCTCATTTTTTATCGTTCGCCGCGTCGCATTGGTTACCGCGCTAGCTTGTGGGCCGCAGTCCCGCGCTGGTACCAGCGGAAGGCGCACGGGATCAGATACCCCGCGGCAAACCGGGGTAAACCGCTCGACGCGAGGTCAGCGCCTAGATCAGGACCCTCAGCGCACCGCGGACGGCGCGGATCGCGGCGTCGATCTCCGCGCGCGAGACAGACCGGCGGCGGACGGGAATCCGGCACCGACTCGTGGAAGGCCTTCATGCGCCAAAGTGCCGATACCGTCAATTATTCCGGCGAGTTAGCGCTGGCCCAGGGCGTGAAGTCCGGATGAATCCAAAGTGGCCGGGGTCTGATGTCGTATGAGTACTATCTGTCACATGCCGACAGCCCGCAGGCGGTTATCCCCCGAGGATCGACGCGCTGAGCTGCTCGCTTTAGGGGCAGAGGTCTTTGGGAAGCGGCCCTACGACGAGGTCCGCATCGACGAGATCGCGGAACGCGCCGGGGTGTCGCGGGCCCTGATGTACCACTACTTCCCCGACAAGCGGGCATTCTTCGCGGCGGTGGTCAAGGACGAGGCCGACCGCTTGTACGAGAACACCAACATGGACGACGCCACCGGCCTGACCATGTACGAAGAGGTCCGGACCGGCGTGATGGCCTACATGGCCTACCACGAGCAGAACCCCGAGGCGGCGTGGGCCGCCTACGTCGGCCTGGGCCGTTCGGATCCGGTTCTGCTGGGCGTCGACGACGAAGCCAAGAACCGCCAGCTCGAGCACATCATGAGCCGGATCAGTGACCTCGTGGCCAAGACCCCTGCGGGGAAGCTCGAACCCGACGTCGAGCGGGACCTCCGGGTGATCTGCCATGGCTGGCTGGCGTTCACCTTCGAGCTGTGCCGGCAGCGCATCATCGACCCCACCATCAACGCCGATCGCCTCGCCGACGCCTGCGCGCACTCGCTGTTCGACGCCATCGCCCGCGTCCCCGAGATCCCCGAGGAACTGTCCCACGCGATGGCGACCGCACGGATCGAGCAGCGCTAACCCCGACGCCTTGTCGGTGCCCGTTGGCACGATGGTCAGGTGAGCACTCGCGCCGATTCCGGGCCGCCCGGCCGCGCCGACCCGCTGGGCCGGTTCAGCGCGATCACCCGTGAGTGGTTCACCAGCACCTTCGACGCACCCACCACCGCGCAGGCCGAGGCCTGGAACGCCATCGCCGACGGCCACAACACCCTGGTGATCGCCCCCACCGGTTCGGGTAAGACGCTGGCGGCGTTCCTGTGGGCGCTGGACAGCCTCGCCGCCTCGGCCGAGCGTCCGCCCGGCACCCGGGTGCTCTACGTGTCCCCGCTCAAGGCGCTGGCCGTCGACGTCGAACGCAACCTGCGCACTCCCCTGGCCGGGCTGACCCGCATCGCCGACCGCCGCGGCCTGCCCGCCCCCGACATCAGCGTGGGGGTCCGTTCCGGCGACACCCCGCCCGCCACCCGCCGCCAACTGATCACCCGCCCGCCCGACGTGCTGATCACCACGCCCGAGTCGCTGTTTTTGATGCTCACCTCGGCCGCCCGCGAGACGCTGGCCGGCGTGCAGACGGTGATCGTCGACGAGATCCACGCCATCGCCGCAGGCAAGCGCGGTGCGCACCTGGCGGTGTCGCTGGAGCGCCTCGACGCCCTGCGGGAGGGCGCACCCGCGCAGCGCATCGGGTTGTCGGCCACGGTGCGCCCGCCCGAGGAGCTCGCGCGGTTCCTGTCCGGGCAGGCGCCGACGACCATCGTGGCCCCGCCGTCGGCCAAGACGGTCGAGCTCACCGTGGCTGTGCCGGTGCCGGACATGGCCAACCTGGCGAACAACACCATCTGGCCCGACGTGGAGAACCGCCTGGTCGACCTGATCGAATCGCACAACTCGACCATCGTCTTCGCCAACTCGCGGCGGCTGGCCGAGCGACTTACCGCTCGGCTCAACGAGATTCACGCCGAGCGCAGCGGCGTGGAATTGTCCAGCGACGCCAACCCGAAGGTGGCCGGCGGCGCCCCGGCGCACATCATGGGCAGCGGGCAGACCTACGGCGCCGACCCGATCCTGGCGCGCGCCCACCACGGCTCGGTCAGCAAGGAACAGCGCGCCCTGGTCGAAGAGGACCTCAAGCGCGGGCTGCTCAAGGCGGTGGTGGCCACGTCGAGCCTGGAGCTGGGCATCGACATGGGCGCGGTCGATCTGGTGATCCAGGTGGAGGCGCCGCCGTCGGTGGCCAGCGGCCTGCAGCGCATCGGCCGGGCCGGCCACCAGGTCGGCGAAGTCTCGCAGGGCGTGCTGTTTCCCAAGCACCGCACCGACCTGATCGGCTGCGCGGTCAGCGTGCAGCGCATGCTGACCGGCCAGATCGAAACCATGCGGGTGCCCGCCAATCCGCTCGACATCCTGGCGCAGCAGACCGTGGCGGCGGCCGCGCTGGAACCGCTGGACGCCGATCGGTGGTTCGACACCGTCCGGCGGGCCGCCCCGTTCGCGACGCTGCCGCGCAGCGTGTACGAGGCCACCCTGGACCTGTTGAGCGGCAAGTACCCGTCCACCGAATTCGCCGAGCTGCGACCGCGATTGGTCTACGACCGCGACACCGGCACGCTGACCGCCCGGCCCGGGGCGCAGCGGCTGGCCGTGACGTCCGGCGGCGCCATCCCCGATCGCGGGCTGTTCACGGTCTATTTGGCCTCCGAAGCCGACAAGCCTTCGCGGGTAGGCGAACTCGAAGAGGAGATGGTCTACGAGTCGCGTCCGGGCGACGTCATCTCGCTGGGCGCCACCAGCTGGCGGATCACCGAGATCACCCACGACCGGGTGCTGGTGATCCCGGCCCCCGGGCAGCCCGCCCGGCTGCCCTTCTGGCGCGGCGACGGCCTGGGCCGCCCGGCCGAGCTGGGCGCCGCGCTCGGCGCCTTCACCGGCGAGCTGGCCGGCCTCAAGCGCGCGGCCTTCGACACCCGCTGCGCCGAACTGGGTTTCGACGCGTACGCGACCGACAACTTGTGGGGCCTGCTCGAGGAGCAGCGCGAGGCCGCCGGGGTGGTGCCCACCGACACCACGCTGCTGGTCGAGCGGTTCCGTGACGAGCTGGGCGATTGGCGGGTGATCCTGCACTCGCCGTACGGACTGCCGGTGAACGGTCCGCTGGCGCTGGCGGTGGCCCGCCGGCTGCGCGAGCGTTACGGCATCGACGAGAAGCCCACCGCCTCCGACGACGGTGTCGTGGTGCGGCTGCCCGACACCCTTTCGGATACCGGTGAAACCCCGCCCGGGGCAGACCTTTTCGTCTTCGACGCCGAGGAAATCGACCCGATCGTGACCGCCGAGGTGGGCGGCTCGGCGCTGTTCGCGTCGCGGTTTCGCGAGTGCGCGGCCCGCGCCCTGCTGTTGCCGCGGCGCCACCCCGGCCGCCGCTCGCCGCTGTGGCAGCAGCGCCAGCGCGCCGCCCAGTTGCTGGAAGTGGCCCGCAAATACCCCGACTTCCCGGTGGTGCTGGAGACCATCCGCGAATGCCTGCAGGACGTCTACGACGTCCCGGCGCTGACCCTGCTGATGACCGGCATCGCGCAGCGGCGGGTGCGGGTGCTCGAGGTCGAGACGCAGCGGCCGTCGCCGTTCGCGGCGTCGCTGCTGTTCGGCTACGTCGGCGCGTTCATGTACGAGGGCGACAGCCCGCTGGCCGAGCGGCGGGCCGCCGCGCTCTCGCTGGACAGCACGCTGCTGGCCGAGCTGCTGGGCCGGGTGGAGCTGCGTGACCTGCTCGATCCCGAGGTCATCGCCGCCACCGGCCGCCAGCTCCAGCACCTCGCGCCGGACCGCGCCGCCCGCGACGCCGAGGCCGTGGCCGACCTGCTGCGGCTGCTGGGCCCGCTGACCGAGGACGAGGTGGCCGCCCGCGCGGGCGGAGCCGACGTGGGCGGCTGGCTGGAGGGGCTGCGCGCGGCCCGGCGCGCGCTGACGGTCTCGTTCGCCGGCCGCAGCTGGTGGGTGGCCGTCGAGGACATCGGCCGACTGCGCGACGGCATCGGGATCGCGGTTCCGCTCGGCGTGCCGGCCGCCTTCACCGAGGAGGTGGCCGACCCGCTGGGCGAACTGCTGGGCCGCTACGCGCGCACCCACACCCCGTTCACCACGGCCGAGGCCGCCGCCCGGTTCGGGCTGGGGCTGCGGGTGACCGCCGATATCCTCGGCCGGCTGGCCGGGGACGGCCGGCTGATGCGCGGCGACTTCGTCGCCGCGGCCGAGGCGCCGGGGGCGCCCGTGGCGGGCGGCGAGCAGTGGTGTGACGCCGACGTGCTGCGCATCCTGCGGCGGCGGTCGCTGGCGGCGTTGCGGGCCCAGGTCGAGCCCGTCAGCACCGCCGCCTACGGCCGGTTCCTGCCGGCCTGGCATCGCGTGGGTGCGGCCGAATCATCGCGCTCCCCAGGCCATTCCGGGCTGGACGGCCTGATGTCGGTGATCGATCAGCTGGCCGGCGCGCGGATGCCCGCCTCGGCGATCGAGCCGCTGGTGCTGGCCCCCCGGGTCCGCGACTACTCCCCCGCGCTGCTCGACGAGCTGCTCGCCTCCGGTGAGGTCACCTGGTCGGGGGCCGGGTCGATTTCGAGCGGTGACGGCTGGATCGCGTTGCACCCCAGCGAATCCGCGCCGCTGACGCTGGCCGGGCCCGCCGACATCGAGTTGGGCGACGCCCACCGCGCCGTGCTGGACACGCTGGCCCCCGGCGGCGCCTACTTCTTCCGCCAGCTCACGCAGAGCGGGTTCGGCGAGTCCGAGCTCAAAGCCGCGCTGTGGGAACTGATCTGGGCCGGCTGGATCACCGGCGACACCTTCGCCCCGGTGCGCGCCCTGCTCGGTGGCGCCGGAACCCGCAAGCGCTCGGCGCCCGCGCACCGGTCGCCGCGGCTGAGCCGCTACAGCGTCGCGCATCCACACTCCCGGCCCGCCGACCCGACCGTGGCCGGCCGGTGGTCGATCCTGCCCGCCCCGGAACTGGATTCCACGCTGCGCGCCCACTATCAAGCCGAACTCCTGCTGGGCCGCCACGGCGTGCTGACCCGCGGCGCGGTGTCCGCCGAGGGCGTGCCCGGCGGATTCGCCACGCTGTACAAGGTGCTGAGCACCTTCGAGGACGCGGGCCGGTGCCAGCGCGGTTACTTCATCGAGTCGCTGGGCGGGGCGCAGTTCGCCGTCGCGTCGACCGTCGACCGGCTGCGCGCCTACTCCGACGGGGTCGACCCCGAG
>NZ_QMEV01000041.1 GCF_003284935.1 Mycobacterium colombiense | reverse complement strand
CGGATCGGCGCCGCCGCCGCGGTCATAGTCGCCATAGTGGCCGCCGGAATCGTGATCAACGTCGCCAGCAGCCCCGATGACATGGGCAGCGTGGCAGTGACTCGCTCCCCCCGCCCGTCCTCGACGCAGGCCAGCCCGAGCCCAACGCCGCAAGCGGCGGCAACGGTGCCGTTGTCGGCGCTGCCCGGGCTGCTGCTGGATGTGGCGACCATCAGCAGCATCGAGGGCGCGACGAACATCGCGCCAACACCGGACGCCGGTAGCGACGACGTGGCCTACAGCGGCGTGAATACCGACCGGCCCGAATGCGGCGAGATCCAAATCCCCGCGCTCGAGTCCGAACTTGAGGGCACCGGTTGGGTAGGGATACGCACCCAGTCGCTGCAGGACCCGAAAGTCGTTGAGCACCTGGACAACAGCGCCGCGATCTACTTCACGACCGCCACGGCGGCCAGCGACTTCGTGGCCAAGCAGGCTGCGGCCTGGCCGAAATGCAACGGCGCCACCTTGCGCCTGCTCGAGCGGGGTCAACCAGACAGCATCTGGATGGCCAGCACGGTCGCCAACCGTGACGGCATGCTCAGCATCATCAACACCCAGGAAGGTGCGGGGGGCTGGCAGTGCCAACGGGCCATGACCGCCCGCAACAACATCGTCATCGATGTGCGCAGCTGCGGTAATAACCGCACCGATCAGGGCCTCAAGATCGCGACCCGGATGGCCGATCGTGTCAACCCCCGCTGACCAGACCCACCGTTGCTACTCGCGTGAGAAGAGTGGAGCGGCCATGGTTTGGATGCGCTTGACGCCCAATGTCGTTCGGCTGATCCTGGTGCTGGTGTCCTCGGCATTGATCACGCTGGTGGCCGGTTGCGCTGATGTCGTCAGCGGCACGGTGCGCGCGGCGCCGGACCTCAAACCGCGCCCGCTGGTCGGCGAAGTCATCAAGCAGGCGATGCTGACCGATGCTGAGTTGTCCCACGTGTTCGGTCAATCGTTCAAACTCGATGACAGTATGCCGCCGAAGTTCGGCGGCCCGGCAGAGATGTACTGGGACTGGCCGGGCGCTTCACGCAGCGATTGCGCCTCGCTGGCGCACATCCTGATGGGCGAGGCCTACCGTAATGCGCAGGTGGTCAACGTTGCTCACGAACAGTGGTGGGCCGCCGATGTCGGCGAATTTCCCACGGTGATCGATCTCGTCGAGGGTGTGGTCGCGTTACCGAACGCGGGGGCGGCCAATGCGTTGTTTGAGAAATTCGGTTCGCAGTGGTCGCGGTGCGCCGGTCAGCATCTCGACAGCGGCCTGGGATTTCAGAATGAGATCACCGAGGTGCACGCCGGTGCTTCAGTCGTGGAAGCCACCGTGGAAGAGGTAGACCTGCACACGAAACTGCGGCGGGTGCGCGCGCTCGGTGTGCGGGGCAATTGCCTGGTGGAGGTCGAGGCGGTCTATTTCCGCGACGTGGCGCCCGCGCCGGGCAAGGACGCCAGCGATGTGGCCAGGGCGATGATGGGCAAAATCAGCGATCGAAGCTGACGCCCTGGTAGTAGCGGCTACCATTCTCCCCATCGTTGCCGGCGCACACAGGCCGGCCGCGGGAGCTGAGAAAAGGAGGGATCGGACGTGCGCGACGAATCGGCGGCTGGGCCGATGGCGACGCTGCTCAACAGCGCGCGCGCCCGCCAGCTGGATGCTGCGGCGCGGAACCGCCTGCACCGCGTCGCGCGCGAGGCCGCACTGTTGTATCCGGACAATCCCGACTTACAGCAGTGCGCGGTCGACGCGGCGATCGACTATCTCAACGACAATGCTGACCTGGACGCTGACGGTGCCGAATGGCACCGCATTCGCGACCAGGAGAAGCGACTCGGTGCCCGAGTGCGCCAACTCGCGGTGATGGCGGTGGCCGACAAGGCTGTCTCGGAACGGCGGGCGGCCAGCGCCATCTTCATCGACCGCATGGCGTTGCGGCGCTGGTCGGGCAAACGGCCCAACAGGCGCCGGAGCGGATCAGCGAAAGCCGCCCGGTGAAGATCCGACACACAAGCATCGTCGCCGCGCGCCGGGGCTTATCGCCGCTGCTGCTAGGCCTCGCCGTAGTGGTCTTCGTGGGCAGCGGCTGCTCGAACCAGGTGACGGGGGTAGCCGTCAAGTCCGGCGGCCCGGCGCCCGCGGCGGCCAACGCGGCCCTGCTCGACCCCGGTAACTATCCGCGCCGGCCCCGGCCCCCCTTGGGCAGCGTTGCCGATGACGCCGCCGGGCGCCGCGTCGAGGCCCAGCGGATGGCCGACATGGTGGCCGGACCGTGGCAGATCGACGCCACGTTGATCAGCCCGACGAACGCCGAAATCGCGCCCACGACAGCGTTTCCCGAGCCCACACGGCTGTCGGCGCTGGTGCGTGGGGATTCGATCGCCGCGATCGCCGCCGCGCATCATTTCGTGGCCGGTTTCGTCAGTGGGCGCGCCACCCCGCCACCGCCACAGGGACAGGCCGGCGCTGACAAGCCCAAGATCCTGGACAACGGGGTGTTTCGGTTCCCCAGCCCCCAAGACGCGACGGATGCGGCTGCGGCGATGGCCGCCGCTGATGCGGGCACCATCCGCCCGGGCAACATCCCAGCGACCCGGCTGGCGATCCCCAACTATCCCAACACGCGGGCCTACGTGGCCCCGCTGTCAGGAGGTTTTGAAGCCTCAGCGTTCAGCGCGCACGGCCCGTACGTGTTTTTCCAGTTCGCCGGATCCAAGGAAAGCTCCGCGGCGGTCGCCGACATGATCGCCAAAACCCTGGATTTGCAAGGCCCGGCCGCTGACCACTTTCAAGCCACCCCGGTCGATCAGCTGGCCAGCTTGCCGGCCGACCCGACCGGTCTGCTGGCCCGCACCGTGCCGGCCACCGACCCCAACGTCAACCAGGGTGGGGTCTACTCCGCGCACGGCTCACTACATTTCCGATCCGACCCGGTTGCCACCCAGGCGATGTACAACGACGCCGGCATCACCCACGTCGCCGTCGACCGCACCACCATCTACGAGGCCGTCGATACCACCGGCGCCCAGCGCGCCGCTGATGGGCTTGCCCGCATCGACGTGCCGTTCCTGGGCTATCACTCCGCCCCCGGCATCAACGGTCTACCCTCAGCGCGCTGCTTTGACCGCGGGCCCGACATCACCGACCTGGGGGCGGTGCGGTTTTTGTGCATCGCCACCGCGGCGCGCTACGCGTTCAAAGCCACTGCGGCCCAAGAGGTTGAGGCCCATCAGATCATGGCTGCCCAATACCTGATGCTGACCGCGCCATGACCGGGCGCATCCGTTCCTGGTTGCGCGCCGCGGCCGTCGGAGTCGCGGCGCTGACGGTGGCCTGCAGTACCACGATCGCCGGCAGCGCGGTCAAAGCCCCCGGAGAGGCCAGGCCCGACGGTGTGAATCTGGCGTTGCTCGATGCTGGGAACTTCCCCACCACCCCCCGCGCCCCATTGGGGGTGGCCGGCGACGCGCTGCGCGGCGGCTGGGCCGAAGGGCGCCGCCTGGCCAGCGTGGTGGTGGGCCCGTGGGAGGTCGACGCCGACCTGATCGACTATGCGCAAATCGAATCCGGCGTGGTCAAAGACGTCGATGCGGTCAACGCGCTGCTCGGGGCCCCCCTAGGGGAGGCGCTTAACGGCCACAACTTGCTGGCCGGGTTTTCCAGCGCCCGTCACACCGACAAGGGCCCCTACAAGGACCTGCTGACCACGGTGTTGGAACTGGCCAGCCCGGCTGATGCGAGCGCCGCGATCACCGCGATGGCAGCCAAAGGCGCTGCCCTGACGATGCCCTTTGACACCAAACCCATCCCGACGCAACCGTTCTCGATTCCCCGATACCCAGCTACGACGGCACTGACCTACCAGTGGACAGCGCAATACCCCGACCCCGGCCCGCGGTTCTCGGTGACCGCCTTGACCGCACACGGACAATACGTGCTGGCACAAACAGCGACGTCGGCTGACAAACCCGATACGGCTGCCGGGTTGATCGCCACCACACTGGATTTGCAGCAGCCCCTGGTCGACAAATTCAAGCCGACCCCGCCGGATCAGATGGCTCAACTGCCGCTGGACCCCGATGGATTGATGGCCCACACGGTGGCCCCCCGCCAAGAAAACGAATCGATCAGCGACGGGATCTATGACGCCCATGGGGCGCTGCACCTGGCCACCGGCGACCCCGTCCACTTGGCGGCGATGTTCAAATCCGCTGGCGTGCAACAGGTCTCCTACGTCCTTGAAACCCGGGTCTACCAAACCCCCGACACGGCCTCCGCGGCGCGCCTCGTCGCCGATGAGACCGGGCCCAACCAGGTCGGCGGGATCAGCGGCATGCCCAAGGCGAAATGCTTCAACGAAACCCTGGGCTACTGGTGCGTGGCGCCCGCCGACCGCTACGCCTTCGAGATGCAAAACGAACAAGAACACGCTCTGCACCAGATGATGGCCGCCCAATACCGCATGCTGACAGGGAAATGAGCCGCTGAATGCCCCTTGATGTAGGAACTATCATCGCCGGCTACCGCATCGAAGGCGTGCTGGGCCAGGGCGGGATGGGCACGGTGTATCTGGCCCGCCACCCGACGCTGCCCCGCAGCGAGGCGCTGAAAATCCTGTCCGGCGAACTGTCCGGAGACCGCCAATTCAGGGAGCGCTTCATCCGCGAAGCCAACCTGGCCGCGAGCCTGGACCACCCGAACATCGTGCGGGTCTACAACCGAGGCGAAACCGACGGGCACCTGTGGATCGCCATGGAATACGTCAAAGGAACCGCGGCCAATGATTTGGACCGCGCCAACCTCACCCCGGCCCGTATCGTGCGCATCATCACCGACGTCGCCGCCGCACTCGACTACGCCCACTCACAGCACGTCTTACACCGCGATATCAAACCCGGCAACTTCCTCGTCGCAGCGCCCGGCAGTGAGCGTGAACGAGTGTTATTGGCGGACTTCGGCATTGCACGCGCTCTCGACGATGCCACCGCCCTGACCGCGACGGGCTCGATGGTCGGCACCGCGGCCTACGCCGCGCCGGAGACCATCGAAGGCCGACCCGCCGATCACCGCACCGACATTTACTCGCTGGGGTGTGCCCTGTTTCGGCTGCTGACCAGCCGCACCCCGTATGAGGACCCCTCCAACAAGTCCCTTGAGGCCATATTGGTCGGACACCTGATGCGGCCTGTCCCGCACCCCAGCGACATCAACCCCACGCTGCCACCGCAGATCGACGAGGTGATGGCTCGCGCGCTGGCCAAAAATCCAGCTGATCGTTTCCAGACCGCTGGCGAACTGGCTGCGGCGACTACCGCGGCGCTGACTAACAATCCGGCACCGCCAACCATTACCGGGCCTCGTCCCTCCCAGCCGACCAATCCCACCCTGACCTACCCACCTACCGGGCCTTCCCTACCGGCGGGCTCCGCACCGGTGTGGCCGGCCTATGATCCCCGCGCAGCATCCGCGAATGGAGCGGCGCCGCAGCCGTTCACGGGCGCACCGACCCCCTCAACCCCGACCGGTCGCCCAACCGAGTCCGGTCCTAAACCCAAGCGCCGCAACCGCACCCGGCTGATCGTGGGAGCAACCATCGTGGTTGCCGCGTTGGTCGCAGCGACAGTGGTGGGCATTCACCTGTTCGGCACCACCAGTACCGGATTGGGCCCATACCAACCGCAGACCCTGAACACCAAATTCGGCACCCTCAAACTCGAGCACCGCCCGATGGCCATCGCGGCGCTCGGAGCTGGCGACCCCGATGCCGTGCTCTCACTCGGCGCCCCTGTAGTGGTGATGAACGCGCCCGGGGCGACCACACCGAGCTGGCTGCAGCCGCTCATCCATTCCACCCCACCGGTTTTCGCCGCCGCTGACACCGCCGCCATCACCGCTGCCAAACCCGACCTCATCATCGACACCGACAACATCGACCAGACCACCTACAACTCGCTGGCCGCGATCGCCCCCACGCTGACCCAACCCGCCGACAACACCCAAGACTGGAACTGGCAGGCCCAGCTGAACTGGATCGCCACCGCGCTGGGCCGCACCGACACCGCCAAAACCTTGGTCGACAAGGCGCAGTCCGAGCAGAACCAGATCCGCTCCGAGCATCGAAGTTTCGGCGGCAAATCCATCGTCGCGGTCAACTACACCGGGACCAACACCACCGCGGCGGCGGTCCCATCACCGCCGAGCAGCTACCTGGAAAGCATCGGGTTTACCTACAACACCCACTACAAACGCGCCCCCGGCGGCCCACCAACCGTCCCGTTCAACATCGACGACGTCGACTACATCGCTCAACGCAGCGACGTCATGCTGCTGCTGCGCACCGACCCGGGCGCCGGCGGCGGCGGATACGGCGGCCTGCCCGCCAAATACAGCAGTTTCGGCGGCACGCTCGTCATCGTCGATGATCCCGCCACAATCGCCGCCCTCAACGCCGGCGGCCCAGCAGCCACTACCTACCTCAACACCGCGCTGGTCACCAAACTTGGCAACCAAATCCACTAAACCGCCAACGAGACACCGCGCGCCGCGTTCAGGCTGCAGCGCACGCGCGTTAAGAACCAGGCCATCGTTGAATCACGCTATCTGTGCAGTCAGGGGAATCCGTATGGCAATGCCAACCGAGGACAACGGAAACCGCGCCACCCTGGTCGACAATGTGGCGCTGCGACAAGCCGTCGCCGCCTTCGCCGCACAACCCAACCAGCGCGGGGCGCTCGAGGTACTCCGTTTGTGCATGTTCGGTGAGGTGCTTTTCGACATCACCGGATCCGATGCATTTACCGGCCAAACACCGTTCGCGGCCGGGTCTCGCCTCCAAATCCGCGGCGGCACAGGCCCCCATGGCAAAGGGTCGGCGCTGTTCGCTTATACCCGTCATGAGGAGATCGCCCGCCTGCACCCGCCGGGTACGCGCACGCAGTCATTGGTGCAGTCGGCTACCGGGGCCCTGGAGCTGGCCCAAAGCCAAGGCAACGACTGGCTCTATATCGACCCCGCCGGCCCCACCTGTGCATTGTCGGCCGCCGAAATCGATTTCGCCTTGCGCAATCCGAATAACGAGCCGCTCAAACGGGCGCTGGCCGATCACGCTGCCGGCAAGATCGACAGGCACACCGTCGTCGACGTGGTGCGCCAGAACGGACCGTTGGCGATCGCCGCCGACGATTCCCAAGGCGACGCGCAGATCGCCGTTCGCAACACCACACATCCCGACGGCAGCTCCAGCATCTTCGGCTTCACCAGCGGCCCAGAAGTTCTAGCTTGGAGCCCCGCTGATGCGGCCGGGCCCCTCACGGTCGAACAAGTGGTGAACATGGCTCGCGCGCAAGGCCACAGCGGGATCGTCATCAACCCGGCCGGCCCATACCTGTGGGTCTCGCTGGCCGAAATCACCCATTGAAAAATGAAGAACGCCAACATCTTTCACGCGCCGAGAGCCCGGCTCAAGGATATTGCTGCGAAACGATCGCTCATATTGATCGCGCTGGCACTTGCCTGGCCGGCGTTGGTCGGTCTGCCCCTGCATGCGACCGCAGCGCCCGATGACATTGATGCACTGATCGACGACGGCGGGCCACTGCCCAAACAGACCCGCGACCTCACGGCACTACCTGTTCTGCTGTTCACCACCCCTAGTGGCCTGCTGTGCAAAAAGACCGTGGTCAAGGTGATGCATGACGTGACGTGCGCGGGTGATCTGCCCGGGGCGTCGGCGGGGACCCGGGTGGTGACACTGCCCACGGTCTACGCCCAGGCCAACGGGCCGGCGCGGTTTCTGCCCACCCCGCACGAACGATTCTTCGGCGACACCACGGGCCAGGCGCCGGTCCTGCTGCCAGCGGGGCACAAAATCGTGTTCTGGGCGTTCTCGAACACCCAATCGCTGGTCTGCGGGGTGCCGCGATCGGTGGATCTGGTGTGCAGGCTCAACGCGCCGAAGGCCATCGGTGCCGACAACAGCGGTCCACAAACCCATGGCTTCGTGATCGCGACTCCCCACAGTCACGTCTTCTGACGACAGCCAAGACGCGCGCAGCGCCCCGACAGCATCGTTCGCTCACATCGTGATCGGTTATTTGTCTATCAGGTCGGCGATCAGGAGCTCGATTGCGTCGGCGACATCGGGCGTTACGGGGCGTTCGGCTTCGGCGTCTTCAAGGGCTGAGGCGGGCAGCCCGGAGCCGATGGCCGCCTCTTCCAGGCTCAGCTCCGCCCGGTGGCGGGCCCCGTAAAGCCGCTGCCCCAACGTCGCCGACGTGGAGGCGGCGGCGCGCATCATCACATCGTTGTAGGTGCGCCGCACACGGCTCAATGCCTTCATGGCCGCAGCGCCCCCAGTGGGCTGGCGCGCAGCAGTCAACGCCAGGCCCTCGAGCCTGCGCAGATCAGCCAGGATCGCAGTGGCTTTGGCGGTGAAGTCCGGGGCGTTCGGTTCAGGCAAGTCCGCGATGGTCACGCTGACGGCTTGCAGAGCGAGCTCGACCGTGCGCGAAATAGTCGGCGCGTGAATGGAGTCGGTCAACACCTCGGTCGCCTCGTCGCTACCAGCCTCAGGGACGGCCGCTGCTGCTAGCTCGCCCTCGCGTCGCTGCGCCTCGATGTACCCGGCGGGCAAGTCCAATTTCTTTTCCAGTTTTGCCAGCGTGCTGGGATGCGGCCAGCTGCGACCCAGCTCGAAATTGATGAGAGCGGACTGGTTATAGATCCCGTCGTTGTCCAGGCCCCGCTGGGAGATCCCCAACTGCTCACGACGCGCACGGACCGCTTGGCCAGCGCGCAGACGCCCCGCCGCGGCGATTTTCTCGGCTCGCGACGGGTGCTCGGTCTGAGCTGACCCCAGTGCCTGGGTCGACTCATCCTGAGTCACGTCGGTGGTAAGGGTCACGGCCACCCCATCTGGGGCCCCGAGGTGCAGGGTCGTGGTAGCGGTAATGGGTACCGGGGTGCGGCGTTCTCCGTCGACGAACATTCCGTTGGTGCTGACATCGACGGCGTACCAACCATCGGGGTGGGGTTCGAGGACAACATGGCGCCGTGAGACCCGCTCATCATCGATGTCGACCGCCGCCTCAGGATCTCTGCCGATGAATACGGCGCCCGCGGCGGCGTGAAGAGTGTGCGTCGCGCGACCGACCCGCACAATTAGCGCGGGCGTCGTCACTGGGCTGGCAATCAATCGTCGCTCCCTTTCCCGGTTGAAGCACTGACGCTCTGCTGTTAAACAAAGCGCTCGGCTAAATGTTACCTCATCCGAATCGTAAAGATGGGCTGGAAAGCACAGCGCCGCTGTCGAGGGCTTGCGGCGTTCTGCGATTCTCGCGTCGTGCGTACCGATGGGCGACTCACCACATTAATCCAGGTAGACACCCTATAGTGAGCTGCTGACGCGGTTGCTTCACCGGGCCCATGACGCGCAAGTGGGACGGCCTCACAAGCGTGCTGTGGTTTCAAAACCATTGCGCTATGGGGACTGCTTGGGTTACTGTTCGGGCACGATGCCATTGCTTCCCTCGGCCACGCACAGAGAAAGGTCGCCGATGCAACACGCACAGCAGCCGCCCCTGGCGCCACCGCGCCACCCGTACGCGCCGGGCATGCCGCCGGTCGCTCCCCAGGGCTTCTACGAACCGCCTATCCAGCCACTGCCCCGCCCACAAGCCTTCCCGATGACGCCCCAGGCCGGACCCTTCCCCTACCCGCATCCTCACCTACCACCAGGCGCGAACCCCTGGGCACCAACCGCCTTCACGGCCCGTGGTCCCCGAGTTGGCCTGCGCGGCAAACACCTTCCGCTCTACCTGGGCGGCGCGCTCACCGCGATCACCGCGGCGGTGCTCTTCGCGGGGCTCGTAGCACCCGGTTTTCTCGTCACCAAACAACTCGACGTCCGCGCTGTCGCAGCCGGCGTCACGCACGTCTTGTCCGATCCGAACGGTTACGCCGCCAAGAACGTCAGCGACGTCACCTGCAACGACGGCCACAACCCCACCGTTCTCAAGGGAGCCACCTTCACCTGCCAGGCCACCATTGACCACATCAAACACCAGTTCACGGTCACCTTCACCGACGACGCGGGTGGCTACGAGGTCAGCGCCCCGAAGGGAACAAAAATCTGACCATGCGCTTGGACGACATGGGCCAGCCGGCACGAATCCACTGCGGCCCGGCGCCAAAGCCGCCTAACCGCAACCTGTTAGGGGCGTGCCTAGCGCTGCTGGCGATGGTGGTGCTGGCGCTGGTGATCCTGCTGTTGTTCAACGAGTTGAGCAGCCCGGTGTTCGGGGTCAAACTCGAAGAGGGCTATTTCCCCGACAATTCCGCGACGATCGTGCATTCCGCACGAATCGGGGTCCTCACTTCGACCGGGTTGATCGTCGTCGCGACTGGCCTGGCCGCGAGCGCCGTGGCCGTACGCCCGCACCCATTTCTCCAGGTGGTCGCCGTGCTGACCCTGGTGTCCCTGATCCCGCTGCTACTGCTGCTCTTGTTCTGCTACGCCCTTGCCTTCTAAACCTCCTCGGGAGGACGGGAATTCTCCGTCCCGAAGCGCCGCGAAGTTTCGTGCGATTGCAGATGGGATCAGATCGTCCCACCGGGATCCATTGTCCCTCCTGGCGGGCTGCCATCCGCGCGGTGTCAGCGGGAGAGCTCGACGAGTTCTCCGCTGATTTCCCACCGCGAGCCGATGGGTTCAACGGCCAGCAGCTCACCGGCCACACACCAATCGTCTCCAGGGCTCCACTGGACACCCCCGGCACCGAAAGGCTTGACAAGCCGCGGCACAGCGCCGAGCACGCCGCGGCGTTGATCAAGCAGGTGCGCCTCGATTTCGGCGGCATCGGCCGCCAGCTTTGTCGCAAGCCGCGCCACAACTTCAGCAAGCACGGTCGCGTCTGCATGGGTGGCGAACACCGAGATGACGCCATCGAAAATGCCTTTTACCAAACCAGCACCCCACACCGGTGGTCGACCCCCGCGCGGCGGCCGGACCCGGACTCTGACACCAAAAGGTGTATGGGGCGTGCATTCTGGCTCGAATACCTTCACCGGCCCGCGCGCGAGCGCTAGCCACACTTGTTCCAGCTTCTTCTCGCCAGAGAACGCGCCTAGGTCCGTCCAGTCGAACGACGCCAGCAGTCGGCCCTGCCGCCAGTCGGTGAAGGAGGCCGACCGCGGTGCCAGCGCATAGCGGTAGCAGAACGGATACTCGCCACCATCCGGAGGGGCTGGCACGACAGCACCGTGCTCGAAGCGAATCCCGTTACACCCAGCGATCGCAAACGAGCCAATGTTGTAGAGCAACAGGTTTTCCACGTCAGCACCGTCGGGCTTTGCTCCGAAAAACGTGGCGTGCAGCACCTGGCCATCCGAGGGTTTGAGCTGCCTGCAGCGAGCCTGAATCTCGCTGCTTAGGTTCTTCTGGCGGACACGCCGGTCCCCAGACTGGATGTAGGCATCTGCCCAGGCCTCGACGACCGCACGCCCCGGCAATGGCCCGTGGACCACGCTGCGACCCTCATACTCACGGCGTGGGCCTGTTCGCCGGCTCCGCCCCGTCGTGGTGGATTCCAGGTTTCGCGGGCCCGAGTGGCAGATCGCGCACACCGCAAGCGGCTCCCCCACCTCTTTGATCGCCCACCGCTCGAGTTCGGCCGAATGCTGCGCACAGACCTTCACGTACGGTCCGGTCCAGCTGCCGGCGCGTGGGTTCGTCCCGTTGATCGTTCGGCACCTGGCACGGTGCACACGGGCGCCGGTGGCAGTGTGGCTGCGCGCAATGTTGATCACGAAGCCATCCGGGTGGTCAGTCAGCCAGGCTTGATAGCCCGCATCATCGTCGCGAAACTCCCGCGCACTCATCCCCAAACCTTCATCGTGCCCTGCGGGTCTGCACCCCGAGCCATCACCCGTGTCATCATTCCCACTGCCGCTGTGCTGCAGAAGGTTTCGTAGCATGCGCTGACTTCCCCGTGAAACTCCCACCGCCGCAGGGGGGCATTGCTGGCCGGTTATGAGTGGCGGGTGATGTTGTCATTGATCACGCGAGCAAGTGATGCGCCCGTGGTGATGGTGTTTTGCCCGCACGCGCGCACATCCACCACGACGTTGCGCCGCACACCCATCGCGCGCTCGCACTCACTGCCTTGGTGTTCGCTCGCCCCGGCGGGCAGCAACACCGTGCTGGCGATGCCGTCGGTCTCGCTGATGATCGTGATCGTGGCGTGGTCATCGGGTTGGCCGTTGGTGAAGGAAACGGTGACGCCGGTCAGTCGGCACCCTCGCCACGCCGAGAGCTGTTGGGTGTAAAACTGTTGCGCGGCAGCCTCATCGGAGAACGCCGCCACCGCCTGAATCACCTTGTGGCGTCCCGGACTGGCCTCCATCAGTCCTTGGACCGCCACGCCGGTATACCCCGACCCGGTGTAGGTGCTTGCCAACGCCGGGGCCACGGCGCTGGCGCACTTGGCCGGGTCTATCGACACGTCTGAGGCAAGCGACGTCGCCACCTCACGCGGTCGCATCTGCACGTCGTGGAGTACATTGCCGACCTGGTCGGCAGATGCCAGCAGGCTCGGCAGCGCTGCGATGTCTAGCGCCGGCGCCGCCGGCGAAGCGCTCGGTGACGGTGTCGGCGGCGCCGGCCTACTCGAGCTCGAGGCAGGTGCCCGCGTCGATGACGGCGCCGCCGAGTTCGACGTCGTCGTCGAATCGTTGCCGCCCACCACCACCAGCGTGATCACCACTACCGTGATCACGGCGGTGATCGCACCGGCAACCCACCAGGGCCAACGCCGGCGCCGCCGCGGCGGCGGGTATCCGATGGGCGGCATGCCCGGACCGCCCACGGGGTAGGGATACGGCGGCCCACCCGGTGGCCCCTGCCAGTGTGGTGGGGCTTGAGGCGACTGCCAGGCCGGGCCGGGTTGCGGGAAGGATCCTCCCCCCGGCGTCGGTGGCGGCGCTGGCGGGCGCTGCGGGAGGTTCATCGTCGGCTCATCGCCCTGCCCGGGCCCCCAATCGGTGCTCATTGCTCTAACCCTGCCTCAATACGGTGAAATCCTCAGTGGGATTGCGGATCCAATGCCTCGCCGGCGAGCGGCTGTCGTCGCACCGTGTTGCTGCTCGCTTACCGCGCCCGCACTGATCCAGCACCTGCGTGCGGCTCTGTTCAGGCGTCGGTGAAACGTTGGTAGCACAGGTCGTCGTTGCTGTTGACGACCCCGGAGCGAAATGCGGTGATCCGGGTAAACCCCGCCGGCACGGTCTGCCCGTTGACGTCGCTGGCCACCAGGTGGTTGGTCAACAGTCCGGCAACAGCTTTGTCGAGGTCCCCGGCAGTCAGGGTCAGCGCATTGCCCGACGGCACCGACACCGGGCCAGCCATTTTGCGGTGCGCCAGGCCGGTAAGGCAGGCGGTCCGCAATGCGCTTACCGGTGAATCGAGCTTGAGGCCGCGTTCGTGTTGCACCGCAAGGACATACCGCGACATCACCACCGACATCGCGGTGTCATCACCCTGGACAAGCACATGACCGGACTGCTCATTACCGGGCGCACCCATCTTTTGGAGCTGGGCGAGATCGACAGCGATGGTGTTGGTGGCCGGGCAGTATGAGGCGGGCGGGCTGGCTTGGGCGTCAGCGCAGCCGGCGGCGGTATAGGACAGCTGCGGGGGGCTTTTCAGGGCGAAGATCGCCCCGAGGGTGTCCATCAGCGACGACAGGGTTTGCTCGGTGATCGGCACTTCCCCGGTCTCTAAGCGACCGGATTGGTCGTAGGTCAACGCGATCGGCAAATCCCCGCGACGCTGCTTGACCTCGTTGTCGTCGATCGCGGCGCACGCCGAGGCGCCTGAGACAAAACCCATCTGGAAAGCACTGACACGGTCGAGCGCGGTGCCGTGGCCTTCTTCGATCAGCTCCCGATCGTCGGGGGTAAGGATCGGATCACGCAGGGTGATCAGGCCGGCCAGTACATGGTCGAGCCCGTCACCGGTACTGAGGGTGAAGCGCGTCGACTTGCCTTCGGCAACCCAGCGCATGTAGACACCGCCAAAGCAGTCCGCCTGCTGTTCTAGCACGATCGTCGAGGTGCCGCGGGGGGCGATGTTGGCCATGTCCTGAATGGCGTGACCATACTCGTGAGCGAAGATGCCTGTGACCGGCATCGATCCGAAATATGTTTTGCCGGTGGGGATTAGCACCCCGCGGTCCCAGGCGATCAGGTTGCAGCGCGGCGAGAACAACGCGTTGATCAGTTTGTAGGTTCGGTGATGGCATACGGCAGGGCTAGCCGGATCCTCGGAGTCGTAGGAGACGAGTTCGTCGACGGGCTTGAATTCGCCTCTGAAAAATTTGCTGTAGTTGGAGCGCCAGAAACTTTGAATGTCGTTGACCGACAACAGCACCAAAGTGTCGTCGTCACCATGATCGGTGTTTTCCACTGTGCCGGTGGGTTGGGGTGCGTCGCTGCGAGGTCCGCTTGGGCCGTCGACCGCCAGCAGGCCCCCGACGTGGAAAGGGTCGTAGAGCATCGAGGCGCCGTGTCCTTTGATGACGGTGGTGCACCCCGCGGCGGCAACGGCGATCATCGCGACGACGCTGACCGCCGTCGCCGCAGCGACCGCACCGCGCAGTCGGCTATTCACGAGGCAACCTTATCGTCGCAAGATCCGCGCGCCCCCCGTTCTGTGCGGCCCACGCGTGGTCCGCACAGAGCAGCACATGCGTGCTAGTATGTGCGTATGAACGGTTCGGCGGCGCCCGCGTTGGGAGCCCTATTGGCCAAGCACCGGATTGACCTCTCGGTGGAGGAGGTTCTCAACGAGCTAGATTCCGCGTTTGCGGCGATCCCGGGAGCAACCACGCTGTCGAAGACGGAGGTGGACTTTCTTCGCACCCACGCCGAACCCAGCGCCGAGGCAGTCATCGAGACATGGTCGGCCGACGATGAGCGCCAAGCCCGCGCCCGTGTTGCGTTGCGGCAACTCACCGGCGCGCTTTCTGGATCGGTCAGCATCAAAGAAGCCGCCGCGATCTTGGGTGTCGATCGGTCGCGCGTGTCACGGCGGATCACCGGAAAAGCGCTATGGGCCTTCGATCTTCAGGGAAGCCGACGCATCCCCCGCTGGCAGTTCCTCGGGAAGGAGCTGCTTCCGGGCTTGGACGTAATCGTGCCTGCGATACCACGCGACGCCACCCCCGCGGTCCTGGATGCGTTCATGCACACCGCGCAGCCCGACTTTGACAACCGCACGCCGATCGAGCATCTGGCCGCCGGCGGTGACCCCGAGTTGGTCGCCGGCTTCCTCCAGGATCTCGGACGCTGGTGAGCCCCCAGCTCAAACCGAAAGCGCCCCGAACACCCCCCGCGCAGCTCGTCCAAGAACCGCAAGACACCATCGACTACACCGGCACGCTATGGCGGGTCCACCGCACCGCCGGCGAGCACGTACTGCCGTGGAACCAACTGCGCACCTACGGGCCGCTGCCATCGATGCGGTGGGACCCCCACCCGGGCCCTGCACCTGGCGCACGCAGCGACGGTGTGCTGTATGCCGCAGCCGATCTCGCAACCAGCCTGGCCGAGGTCTACCAAACAACGCGCGTGATCGACACCCGCGCAGGCACTCCGACCCTGACCGCCTGGCACCCCCAGCGGCCACTGCACCTGCTCGACTTGTCCACAACTTGGCTGCTGCGCAACAGCGCCTCGACCGCACTACTGGCCGCGCCACGCTCGGTATGCCGGCGCTGGGCCCGCGCTATCTACACGACCTGGCCTGACCTGGACGGGCTCTACGTCCCGTCGACGATGACCGGGCGGCCCAACATTGTGCTGTGGACCGCGGCCGCCGACTCTATCCCGATGATGCCGGCGTTCTCACGCCCGCTCGCGCACCCGCTCGTCTGGTCGATCACGCAAGCAGCAGCTGGCGAGATTGGCTACACGATCCTATGACCATGGCCCCCGATGATGAGCCCATCCAGCCGGGGCCAATGACACCCGAGGGCGCTATCACCGTTCACACGATGGGCGTCCACTACCGGTGGCAAATTCCTGAGGTGGTCCGCCAGCAACTGCGGCTCGCACATAGCCTGCGCGAGGATCTAGTCACCTTGCAACTGGCCTACGACGAAGACATCAAGGCGATCTGGTCGTCGTATCCGACGGTAGCGGCCGCTGAAGCTCACGTCGCGGCGACCGAAGCGGAGGCCATCGCGGCCAACGAGGCACTGAAGGCTGCCCGCTCCGCAGCCAGAGGCAAACGCGTGAACACCGCGATCACCGAGCGACTACACGACGCCAGGACCGCACTCAAAGCCGCACGCCACGCCCGCCGCGAAGCGATCGCCGACGTGAGGCAAGACGCCGCGCAGCGCCGCCGCGACCGCGGCGCACAACTGGCGGCCGAGCAGAAAGCCCTCTACCGCACCTACTGCCAACACGGCGACCCGACGCTGTTCTGGGCGACGTTCAACAGCGTCATGGACGAACATAAAGCGGCGGTACGCCGAATCCAGCAACAGCGCGCCCAAGGCCGCCCAGCTGCGCTGCGCCACCACCGCTTTGACGGCACCGGCACCCTCGCGGTCCAACTGCAGCGAACCGCCGGCGCGCCGCCACGGACTCCGATGCTGCTCGCCGATCCCGCCGGGCGCTACCACAACGTCCTGCACCTGCCGTGGGTTGACCCCGACCAATGGGCATCCATGACCCGCGCCGAGCAGCGCCACGCAGGACGCATTACGGTGCGGATGCGATGCGGATCCCTTGGGGGCCAACCACAGTGGATTGACTTGCCGGTCCAAGCCCACCGCTGGCTGCCCCAAGACGCCGATATCACCCGCGCCAAACTCACCGTCACCCGACTCGGCGCCGATCTGCGGGCGCGGCTTTCGATCACCGCGCGGCTCCCCCATCCGACTGTCCCCCGCCGCGGCGATCTCCCCACCCTGGCCATACATTTGGGCTGGCATGCCATCGATGAGGGCGTCGTGGTCGCGCATTGGCGCACAGACCGACCAGTGGCGATCCCACCCGAACTGGCCGACGTGATCGTGCCCATCGTCGAGGGAATCTCGGGCCGCATCATCGCGCCCGGCTCCATCGGGACCCGGCTAGAGCGCTACGCCGAGATCGCCTCGGCTCGCGATGCGGCATTGAACGACATCCGCGACCGGCTGAGCACGTGGCTTGCCGACCACGGACCGCGGCCTCATCCGATCCGGCCCGACGAACAGATCACCGCCGCCGATGCTGCGCGGTGGCGCTCCCCCGCTCGATTCGCCGCCCTCGCGCTCGCCTTGCGCGGCTCCGACCTCGAGATCGCCCAACCGCTTGAAGCGTGGCGGCGGGCCGACAAACTGTTATGGCAACAGCAAGCGCACGGCCGTGCACGAGCCCTCGGCCACCGCACGGACTTGTGGCGGCGGGTTGCAAGCGCGCTGGTCAGCCAGTGCGGGCGCCTGGTCGTGGATGACACCAATATCTCCGCCGTGATCCGAAACACCATGGAGCACACTAGGATTCCCGCCGATCTACAGCGCCAAATCGATCGCCGCCGCGATCATGCAGCGCCAGGCGCTCTGCGGTCGAGCATGGTCGCCGCAGCCACCCGCGACGGCGTCCCGGTGATAGTGGTGCCCGCTGCGGGGTTGAGCCGAATCCACGCCGGCTGTGGATATGAGAACCGGGTAGAGAGCCGACGGCGGCGCCGCAAAATCATTTGCGCCGGGTGCGGTCGCACCTATGACCCCGATCTTTCAGCGACGGCGCTGATGCTCGCTCGAGCGGCGCAACCACCGGTGCAGCCTTGACCCGGCGGCGCAACGCGGCGCCGGGTACAATCTGAGATGAGTTCGCCCAGCGATCCGGGCTCGTAGGATCGACGGGTCATTCTAAGAGGCACGGACCCACTGCAACATAAGCCTCGCCCAGCGATCCGGGCCCAAAGGATCGACTCCTTCTCCGGTTGGCAGGCAACCTGCAACGGATATCCTCAAGCGACGCGCTGAGAGGCGCGGAGGATTCCTGCTGTCCCGCAGTCAGATTCGTGCCGGATAGCGACGGCTCTCATTGCTGCTGTCGGTACCGCTGATCGTCGCGGCGCTCGGCTACGAGAGGTAACCCGCCTCGTGGTGCGCAACCGCAGTCTCATCGGCCATGCCGCGCAGACTACAGACACATACGGTCGGGCCCCGGGAGCCGACGGGTTAGTCGGGTCGGCCCACTTCGTAGTTGCCGTTGTTGTCCAAGAACGTCACGGTGACCTGGCGAGGCGTGCCGTCGACGCTAACGCGGCAGGTGAAACTGGCGCCCTGCGTCACAGGAACATTCGCGCCGTCATTGCATTTGACGTCGGAAACGTTCTTGTCGCCGTAGCCGGTGACCTCGTCGGTCAGTACGCGTTGGACCTCGGCTTCGGCAGCCCCGATGTCGAGTTTCTTGGTGGTTAGGAAGCTGGGCTTGGACAAACCGATAGCCACAGCTGTCGCCAGGAGCGCGCCAGCCAGTCCCAGGCCACCCCACAACAGGGCCTTGGACCGCTGACGGCGCCTGGGGCGTGCGGGTGCAACCGGGCCGTAGGGCGCGGCGGCGTAAGGCCCGGGCGGCGGGAAGCTGTACTGGCTGGCCGGCCCATAGTGCAGTGGTTGGGGAACGAAACCCGGCTGGGGAACCACCGGCGCTGATGCGTTCTGGGGCGCAGCAGGCGGATAGCCCGGTGCAGGGGCAGGCCTCGGATGCTGCGGCGGCGGCGCCATTGGCGGAGGCCCAGATGGCGGGCTGGCTTCCTGGTTCGGGATCGGCTGCCAGTTCCCACGTTGTCCGTACTGTCCATCGGAAGCGGCCTGGAAAGGCCTACCTCGTCGACTGTCATCTGCGACGTCGGCGTCTTCACTGCGTCGCGGCTCGAGCGACGGGGGCGCCACCATGGTGCGCTCAGGGTCGTCAACCAACTGCTGAGGGTTGGGCACCACGACGGTGCGTTCTTCGTCGTCGTGCGAGTGCCCGCGGGGCGCGACCACCGTGCGCTCCGGATCATCATGCGGTGCGACCAGGCGGGATTCTTCGCCGCCTTCTCGCGCCAATGACCCCGCGGCGCTGGTGGTCTTTCCGTCCTCCGGACTGTTCATCATCACTCCCTCGCCTGGCTCATGATGTTACGCAAAGGTGCGTCGCGCAGCTCCTTTGCCGGGCAAGGTCGAGGAGAAGCGGGAGGTGCCGGGATCCGCGGCTGCCGTCCTCTCGCCGGTCGTCGCCGCATGCGGCGATCGCGCTCGCGACCCGCGTCGGGCCGCGGCCACCCCGACAAATGGCTGCCCCTGGTGTGCTCAAATACGGGTATGTGGGGACGATTCCGCTGAGCAAGGGCGACTCCATGGATCCCTACGAGCAGGCGCTACTTTGGACGCAGGCCCAGCTGGGCATCGTCGTCACTGCTGAGGAACGGATGCACCTGGTCGCGATCAGCGATCACGTCGTAACCGATTGCATCGGCAAGCAAGTCGAAACGCTCACCGCTCGTGGCGGCGTGGTGTTTTGGCTCGGCCATACCGGCCGAAATGCGCCGGTTAATCGCATGGCGACACTCAATCTCCTTGCCGCTGCGACGATGTCGGCATTCACCCTGCCCTTGCTGCGGGGTCCAGTGTTGATCACGGGGGCTGATCCGGAAGGCAGCCCGAGCGGGCTTTCAGGCTCTCAATTCCAGCTCCTGAAATCCGGGCCGGGCGCGAACCGGCGGCAAAGACTCATCTTCCGGCTTCGTGAGCGCCGGATGGATTGACCTATCCGCTCGGGCGTCAGGGCGGGCTTTCGGCTGGTTGCCGATCTGGGCCCGCGCACCGGCCGGTTCCCGGATGAAGTTGCACTAGTACGGCTGCAGCAGTTACGGCTTGACGTTTCCCAGCATTGCAGTGGCCACCCGTTTGGCATCGGGGACAGCCCATGCAGGATCCCGCGGCCATCCCTGAGCGGGGTCGTAGTTTGAAGCGATCTTCGGGACCTGGCAGCTGCGCGTTTCGACGATGACGTTCCCGTGGGCTCCCATTGCCTGCTGGCATGCATCTGGCCCGTTCTCCCCACTATTTGTGGCCATGGAAACGGTGATGAGGTCTCCTTGCCGCTGCACTAGGCCCAAGACATAACCGGCGCCGTTCTCGAAGCCCAGGGAGGCATCGACTTCACTTTTCGCACAGGTATTCCATTGAGCCTGCGACGCATTCAAGAAATCCTGAGCGTCTTTCGCGGAGCGATACACCGCTGCGGTTTGTTCGATGAGGTGCGGGCCCGGCGAACCGAGGTACACGTGACCAATGGTTTGAGTTTTGATTTCGGTGGGCTGGGAGGGGGCATAGACGTCATGCTCACCGGTGAACACCACGCCAACACATGATCGTGGCGTGACTTGGCTTGAATGATCCGACATCCCGTACGACGACGCTTCAATGGCAAGGCCGCCGCCCCCATCACCGGCGGGAGTGCTGGCGACGGTCACTCCGAGCACCTTGCTTAGCTGGTCAGCAGTCAGCAAGACTTGATCGATCGCCTTTGGCGAGAATAACGGCTGCGTTGGTGACGTCGGCGATCCACTGACTGATCCGACGCGATCAGATCCATCGAGGAGCATCACGCCGTTCACCAACACCACTTTGAGCCAACGGGTTTCGGTACTTGATGTTCCGTCTGGTCGGACGTACTTGAGTTCGGCAACCACGCTGCTGGCGTCGCGGGGGCTGACCGAAAGAACGGTCACCGACTGTATTGTCGCCCAGAAATCAACGAATTCACGTTGCCCTGTTTGGTTTTGGTCATTGCTATCGAGTTTTGTCCACGCGTCTGTGGGATGAGCTGGGAGCTCCCCGTAATAGCTGGTGACGAAATCCCGCATGTTCTCGAACGTGACCGGTGACGCAGCCGGCGCCGCGGTAGTTGCGGTGCTCGGCGCGGATTGGTCGTGCGAGGACTGCCGCATCAGCAACGCGGCCGCGCTGATTGAAGCGCCCACAAGAACAGCGACGGTGACGGCTACGGCTACCCGCCGTCGCCGCGATGGCCCGGCCTCGGCATCGACCGAAGGGGTAGCCCGCGGCGCTGACACGGTAGGAGCCGACGGTGTTGAGGCACTGGCAGAATCGAGTTGTTCGGCCAGGGCGTGCACGAAATCGGAGCAACGTTCGAAGCGGTCTTCGGGACGTTTGGCGAGACCGGCGGCCAGCACGGGGTCGAATTTGGCAAGTGCCGGTCGCAGGTCAGCCAAAGCTGGTGGAGGCACATTGAGGTGACGGCTGATGACAACCGCGGGGTTTGAATTGTGGAAGAGCTGCGAGCCGCAGAACAGATGGTAAGCCGTGGCAGCCAGTGCGTATTGGTCCGCACGACCATCGAGGTCTTCGCCGAGTAACTGCTCCGGTGCACAGTAGGCCACCGTGCCCACCGTCATGTTGGTCTTCGTCAGCCCGCTGATGTCGTCGACGTTACGAGCTATCCCGAAGTCGGTCAGCAGGATTCGTTGCTCACCCTTGTCGTCGAGATGGGTGAGCATGATGTTGGCTGGCTTGACGTCTCGGTGGAGCAAAGCTTGCTTGTGGGCGTGGTCTAGCGCGCTGGCGACGCCGCTGACGATGCGGACGACGTCTTCGGGGGGCATTCCAGCGGGGTATCGATCGGCCAGGAGCCGGGCAGCGTCAAGTCCGTCGACGAAGTCCATCGAGATCCAGAGTTGACCATCTTCTTCCCCGCGGTCGTGGACACCGACGATGTGGGGGTGCCACAGCGTCGACGCGAGATCGGCTTCGCGGTTGAAGCGGGCCCGGAATTCGTCGTCGGCCGACCACTCGCGAGGTAGCAGCTTGAGGGCATCTCGGCGCGGTAACCGTGGGTGTTGGGCGAGATACACCTCGCCCATTCCGCCCGACCCAAGCAAGCGAATGATGGTGTACCCGGCGAACGTCTGGCCGGTCGTCAATGGCATAGCGTTGACGTCCTCCCCGCAGTCATTGCGGGCCGGCCAGCTGTGGTTTCACGGCTCCTGAGAGTAATGAGCCGCCGTCGGTCCCGACGGGAGAATTTAAGAACTGAGTACTCGGGGACCCCGGGGCTCAGCTCGCGGCTGTCGGCGGCCGAGGTCCGACCGCTGCGAAAAACGGTTCACGCCGGCGCTCAGATGTCAGGGGCGGTCGTGCGGCTGTTGAGGTAAGTCGCGGTGGCCACCAGCACGGTGTAGCTGGCGATGTTCACCGAAACCAGCAACGCAATAGGGGCTCCGTGGAACGCCGCCGTCAGCGCGAGAGTAAGGCCGTAGCTGGTGCCGCCGGATAGCGCCAGGCCGGTCAGCCAGCCCAGTGCCTGATTTGAGGGGGATCCGACTGCCACCACCAGCAGTTCCGACAGGTGGGGGTGGCGGTCTAGGAAGGCTTGGGCCGCACCAGTTCTGCGCCCGTTTTGGACTGCGGTTCGTCGTTGCCGTTCCCAGGAGGCGGCCAGGTGTATGCCGGCGGCGAAAAACAGCAGGGCCCCGGCGCCGGCTGCGATTACCGCTGCTGTCGGTACAGGGCCGTGCTGGCGATGGGGGCCGAAGATGGCATCGAGGGCCGTGAACGCGAGCACGTAGAGCGGCATCAACCAGATCAGTACGCGGGTCATGCCCAGGTAGCCGTGGCTTGGGTTCTGGTCTGCATTCGTCCACATCTAACACAGTTGTGTGCCATTTCAGCGCGCCTTGAGCCTTGCGCCAATGACACCGAGGCGTGTCAGAATCCGGGCTGTGCCGGATTGGACTTATGTGCCGCTTCGTCGGCCTGCGGCGTTGTTGCTCGGTGAGCGCCTCAGCCAGGTTTGGGCACTGCGGTTGCTCGCTGCATTGATTCGCTACACCGGCGGGCGACGCTGGATTCCTCTGGTGTTCGATCACCCGGCTGTGCCGGCGCAGTGGGCCGGCCGGTTCGGCGCCTCGGTCCCACCCCGGATCGCGTGGGAGGCCATCGCGGTTCTTCCTGTGCAAGGCGCCTCGGTAATCGAGATCAACCCGGTCGGTGTCGATGATGTCGCGACCGCGCGTCGCGCGGCGGCCGGCCGCCGGTGCCGGGTCACCGTGGTGGCCGACAACGCGCAAACATGTGCAGCGATCGCCGGCGACGTCGACGCCGTCAGCGTCGGCGATCCGGACGGCCCCGTTGTGCGGTTGAGCGGCGCGGATTTGGCGCCGGCGGTGTCTGCGCTCACCGATGCGTCGACGACGGTGCTGGCCCGGCCCTCAGTGCTACTCGAGGCGGGGCCGGGCTGGTTCAACCGGGTAATTGAAGCGGCTACCCCCACCTCGCCGGTGCCGTCGTCGCGCTGCAGCCTCGCCGCGGGTCCGCGCCGCTGGCCCGATTGGTTCTGGGCCTCGCTGACCGGGCTGGGGTTGATCGTGGCCGGCTTGGGTGCGGGCGTGATCGCGTTGGGCCCGGTGCTACTGGGCTATGACCGCGCCTATCTGGGTGCAACGGTGGCCGATCTGCATCGGCTCAACCCACATCTGGTCGGCTTTTTGGCAGCATGATCGAATCACGATGGCCGGCAACATGATCGGCATCGGGATCCTCTATCTCGGCGTGGCTGCGGCGATGCGCCAAGGCTACCGGTGGGCGCGTCGTGTTCTGCTGATTTCGGGTGTGGTTGTCTTCGGCAGCTACTTCTATTTCCTTGGCACCGGCGGGTTCGTGGAACCGTTGCACACGGTGGTCGTCGTCGTGTTGTTCCCGACGCTGGTGATGGCGGTGTGCCGGCGGGCGACCGGGGCGCATTGGGCGCCGGTGGTCGAAGGGCCTGAGGCGCAGCGCCGCCGGGCGCTATTCGGGCAGCTGTTGATGGTCGGCGTCGGCGCAGGCCTAACGGTGGCCGGCGTGGTCATCTCCGTCGTCGGATTCACCTCGGTGTTTGTGCCCACCGACCTCGGCTTCATGGGCACCTGCGCCCATCATCTGCAGGCGGCTGACGCGCATCTGCTGCCGTTCATCGCCCATGATCGGGCGGGCTTCGGCGGCGCCCTGATCGGGGCGGGGCTGGCGGTCCTGTTGATCAGCATGTGGGGTTGGCGTCGGGGCCAGCGCGCGGTGTGGTGGACTCTGCTGTTGGGATGTGCGTGCGCGACCGCGCCGGTCCTTATCGTCCACTTCGCCATCGGCTACACCGATTTCATGCACCTGCTGCCGGTCTACGTTCTCGTCGCCGCGGCTAGCGTGGCGCTCGCCTTGTCGAAGAGCTACCTGACCGCGCGGCGGGATCTCGAATCGACCAATGCGGTTGAGGGCACCGCGCGAAGCCGAAAAGGCGTTGCCGGCTAACCGGTGCTGGACCATCATGGTTGGGCAAGCTGTGAAGGAGTAGCTGTGAAATTGGCAGAGGCGTTGTCGCTGCGGGCGGATGCGGTCCGCAAGATCGAACAGTTGCGCACGCGCATCGTGAGCAACGCCCGCTACCAGGAGGGCGAAGAACCAGCCGAGGATGCTGCGGCCCTGCTCGCCGAAGTCGACGGCGTCATCGACGAGTTCCAAATCCTCATCCAGCGGATCAACCGTACGAACGCCGCCACGACGATCAGCTCGGACGGCACGCTGACCGACGCGTTGGGCCGCCGGGACGCGCTGCGGTGGCGTCACCATGTTCTGACCAGCGCAGCGGACGCGGCCGCCGGGAAGAATCAGCAGGGCTACACGCGGCAATTGCGCTCAGAGCTCAAGATGCTGTCTGCGGTGGCGGTCGCTGATTTGCGGGCCCGGGCCGATCAGGTTGCCCGCGAGCTTCGTGAGCTCGACGTGCGGATTCAACGATCGAACTGGGAGGTCGACCTACAGGAGTGACAGGACCCCGAGGTGTAGCAGGTAGTTGTCGCGGAGGCGTGCACAAGCCTTGACCGGCGGGCCAAGCCCGGTCTCTGCTGGCGCACGAAGGGCAGTGCGGGGGATTCGATTTCCCCTTTTCACATCGCAGCCCAGCATCGCGCACAGGTGACAGGGCACGGCACACAGCACATCACCACGTGCAGATCCGGGACGATGAGGGTGGGCATGGGGCATACACCTCGCGGTAGGCCGCCACCAGTGTCTCGCGAAACACTCTCGTCGAGGCGCAGAACACGCCAGCCGCTCGTGGCATGTCGTGCCCGCGAACAGGATTGGGCCTGCCGTGGCCTCAGTTCTTAGTGAGGGTTGCTGGGACCACGGCGACACCCGGAGGCTGCGCGCACGGTAAGGAGTTGGTGGCGGTCCCCGTCAATGTTTGGGCGTCAAGCGAGTAGCTGATGATGGAGGGCTCCGCGGCGCAGTCGGCGGGCAGTTTCCGCGTTGCCTGCCATGTGTGTTCGACAAGGTGTAACTCAGCCGTCCAGCCCAGTGAGGACTGCACATGAGCGCAACCAGGCCCGCATGCATTGATCTCCCAGACCGTCTTGGACACGACGCCTCCCGCGCGTGGCTGACCGTCAACGGTGAGTCGCGCGCCGTCAGTGGTGAACGTGTAGCTTCCGTTCAGCGCTGGTATGGGCTCCTTGGTGGATGGCGCCAGGGTCGGCGCCGACGACGAAGGCTGGGACGAACATGCGGTCAAGCAGACCGCGGCGAATGCGGCCCACCCCCACCGTGGCCCGCTGGCAATGCGCATCGAAAGCTCTTTCCGGGCAGGGAGTTTGACCGACGAGCCGAGCCTATCGCACAGCTGTTGGGTCGGAAGGGTCATGCATCATCCAGATCGGGTCGAACCCTGAGACGCTTGCCCGCTCAGGGAGCCAACCATGCGGATCACGACCACGAGCCCAAGTGGCTTTTCGAAGACCACACGCGAAAAAATTCCTCAGCGCGCAGCGCGTGGGATCCGACGGCGTCACCCGCGAATCCACCGGTGCGGCCGGATGCATCCCGCTGCCCACGGGCGACAGTCTGACCTACGCCAACAACGTGGTCCAGCACCTGCGCAGTCGATACCGCCAGCACGCGCTACACCAGCAACCACAGCGACGGCACCAGCACCACCAAGAGCTTCGTGTCGTCATGAAACTCGGCTACTTTGATTGCTGCAAGATTCACGCGTCTTGAGAGATCGAGGTCGAAGGGTGTCGCAGCCGAACCCGCAGCCACTACCGGGCGGTTATCCTCCTAGCGCCGGGGGCGCGAGACCCGGTTATCTGCCGCCAGCGTCGCCGGGTTATCCAGCGCCCTCAAGCTCGGCTCCGGCGGCATATCCACCGCCGCCAGTGGAGCCGACGTTTCAGGTGCGCACGTTCAAACACACTGGCGCTGTGATGTTGTGGCTGAATCAGCCGTGCATCACCACCGGTAGCTATGCGCAGTGCGAGGCCGCGATCGATGCTGCTCAACAGCACTGCATGCTGGCCGGTTGGTGGAGCATGGGCTCGCTGGTGTGGAATCCGATCTCGTTGGCGCGAAACGCGCGCGCCCGCACAGTGCTGCGCCGCCAAGCCGGTCAAGCGCACGACTACGCGCTATGGTGGGCGACTTACCAAGCGGGCGGCCGCCACATCCATGTATGGGCGCCTCCACCCACCCGTCCGGCATACACCAAATGGTGGATGTGGCTGCCGCTCATTATGATTCCACTGATTGTCGCACTGATTGTGGCCATAGCAACCAGCAAAGAAAGCCACCACAGCCCCACCACGCCCACTCAGAATCCTTTGACAACAATCACGTTGCCCACGTTGGCGCCCAAAGCTACGCAGTCCGCTTCGCGCTGACCTTCCGGCGAGCAAGACACTGGTTCAGGCCGCGCCCACTCGTCGTCGACGGCGTCGTTGTCGCCTGTACGCACGGCGGGTCAAACGCCAGTTCGGGCAGTCAGGAAGCCACTGCGCATAGGCCTCAGGTCGATAGGGATCTGCCAGCCCGTATGCCTCGAGCGTGACGACAGCACCGGCGTGATGCTGGCGTTCACTGACTGGCTCAGCGGCCACCGCCACCGCCGTTGAGCGCGGCGCGGGGGCCCCGGCCTGGTTCGCTGCGACGGGGGGCGCCGTCCCTGATGGCAAGTCGATCGCCGATGAGTCGATCGAGCTCTGGCGCCGCATGCCAAAGAGCGGCTGACTCAAGGCTTCGGCGGAGGCGCGTTTGATTCGAGTCCGCGCGGCGAAGCGCCTGAACAGGACCACTTGCTAAGCCTAACCGGCGCTCTGGTCGGAGGCCGGGTGCACTATTCCCAGGTCAGCAGCCAGCGTGGCGAGGTCGATCGGGGGCGCGTCTGCCATCCAGGCTTGTGTACGGCCGGCAGCAAGATAGCGCGGTGCGGGGTGGACTCGCCATGCTTGTTGACGGACCATCACGGCGTGGGCCAGGACTTGGGCGTGGAATCGTGTCGGCACCGTCCGGCTGGCCACTAGCGTTCCCCGGCGTCGCAGTTCCCCTAATGCCCGTGTGCTGGCGTTGGTGACGGCGACTTGCAGCCAGGGCTTGGCGTGAATGGCGATGATGGCCACGGTGTGCGGGTCGAGCCAGCCTTGTTCGCGCCAGGCCGGCAGGATTGCGCTCTCGTCCTCGATCGATGCGAGCGCATTGAGCGCGTATCGATACTGCTGGTCGTTGCGCCGCTCGACATCGGCGGGACCGCGTTGCAGTTGGGCGATCCGATGTTTCGGGATGGCCATGCGCCGAGATGGCGGGTGCCGCTTGGAGATCCAGCGGCGAACGGTGGAGGGTGTGACACCGGCATACGCGGCGACCGCCGCCGCGTCGACGGTGTTCCGGGGGGTGGCGCCGTAACAGTCGAGCAGCATGTCGATGAGTCTTTTGCGGCTCCACCGGGGCCCAGCGTTGGGCCGTATTGCTTTGGCTTGCAGGCTCATTCGGGGGTACCGATACCGAAATCGTCTATAGTTACGAAGTCCCAGCCAGCGACGTACTTGTCGTCGAAGAACTCTTTCATCCACTTTCGAAGGCCCTCATCGCCGCCGTCCTCATAAGCCCGCAACAGGGCCTCGATCTCCTCGGGACTGATGTCGTTGGCCACGCGGCGATCGCGCGCATACCCCTGGTCGTAGCCGCCCACGCCTTGCTCACCGCTGACCCAGATTTTGCTGCCAGTGCGAAGCGCCTGCCTGCCTTGTGAGCTGCTGCGGAAGTCCGCCGTGGCCCCCCGTCGACCCCGTTTGGTCGTCGTGACGCGCCGCGCCGCTGCCCGGATCGACGCCAGTCGGCCCTTCGACGGTTGTTGGGTGCCAGCGGCCCAGCGCCGTACGGTGCCCTGGGAAACTCCGAGTGATTGCGCGGCGGCTCTGGCGTTGACTGCCCCACCACGCGGGCCCCGGCCGAACACTGCCTGCAACATGCCTCGCATGCTGCTGCCCTCTGCGGAGTCGGCCTCACGCCGGCCTGAGATCCGCCGCAAGAACGTGTTGCTTTGCGCTGCTTGTGCTTGCCGGATCGCTTGGCGGACATCGCGTTTGGATGCACCCAAGCCCCGTGCGGCGCGGTCGACGTCGACCGTTCCGTTAGCGACCGAGCCGTACCCCGCCAGATCGCTGGCACTGATTCGGCTGCGTCGTCTGCCTCGGCGCGCCATCAGCAGCCCTCAGCGTCAGTGCACAGATTGGCGCGCCACTCACGGGCGGGGATCAAGTCTCGTTTGCCGCGGTAGTCACGTCCGTTGAGGTGCTCGAGGTGCTCGTCGAGCAGCCCAGAGCCTTCCGGCTTGTACTGCCCGAAGCCGCGGCCAAACGACTCTGGCCCACCAGGCCAGGCTGTCACCGGATCCGGGTCATCGGAGGCGTAGAGGACCGTGTCGGTGGCCACCGCCAAGGGCCACTGCCCCGTCTTCTCACCGATTTGGTGTAGCCGGTAGACGATGTTGGCCTTTGCTTTGGCGAGTACGTGCAGCCGCCGTTCGGGGCTGTAGGCGGGTTTGCCTTTGAGGTGCTCATCGGAGCCGATGATGCCGATCCCGTGGGTGCGGATGATTTTGGCTTGATCACGCGCGGCTTGAGCGTCGGGATCGTCGAGGTCCAGCATCGCACTGGCGTCGCGGAACCGTTCGTACCAGCCCAGTAGCACTCGGCCGTGGCGCGACCACAGCCATGCTTGCAGGATTTGTGGTTGGTAGCCGAGCTCGATAGCGCGCTCCAACGTCGGGGTGCATACCCACTTGGGGCCGGTGAACTGCAGTCCTCTCGGGTTGAGGACAAAGGGCAGCCGCCAGTCGGGGGTTTCGGGGATGTCGACTAGCCAGTAGCCCGGTGTCTTGGCGTTAAATGGTGCCCCATCGGGGTGGTGGACTGGGTCGCCGATGGGCAACTCCAGACCGGCGATGCCGGCCACATAGGAGCCGCCACGGTCATAGGCGTGGATGTAGCGGCGTTGGCGTTCGTCGCTGGTGGGTCGGCGTGACCAATCGAAGTCCGATTCCACATCTCCGATACCGAATGGCGGCGCGGTTGTCGACGGCGCGAAGACGACGTCGCGCCACTCCTGTGGGGACCACGTCTTGGTTCTGGTCTGCAACATCAAGTCCACCGCGGTAACACCGGCGTTGATTTTCCACGGGAACCGCAACGCGTCAGCCAATAGCTGCAGCCGCTTGGCGATCTGAGCTGGCGCCGGTTCATCGGACAAGATCGGCATCTCATCCGCGCCGGTACCCATGCCGGGGATGAGCGCGATCATCACACCGCGCTTGTCGTCTCGATAGACGCGGGTCCAGGTGCCCAGCCGGTGAGCGTTAGGGTCCTCCCCCGCCCCGCCCAGGCTCCATCCTTCGTTGACCGCGCCGGTGACGAAGTCGATGTTTTCGGTGAGTTGGCGCAGCGACTTGGCGCGATCGCGGCGACTGATGGCAGCGACGTCGATACCGAATTCCTGGCACGCCGCTTCGGTGATCCAAATTTGTCCTGGCTCATTGTATTTCGCGGTGAGGCGGTACCCGAGATGGTGCGTATAGGCAAGCTCGGCGACCTGACCCACGTGCACGATCGGTGGGCCCAGTTCGACCCGGGTGCCATCGGCCAGCCAGAGCCCATCGGTGTGCAACACCGCGGCCGGTGCGCCGCCAGATACGGCCCTGTTCGAGGCGCGGCCAGATTGGGTCCCGGCCGTCGTCGGCGACGGTGTCACATCGTCCTTGGCTGCCGATCCCTTAGCCGGTACCGACGCCCCGTTGAGGGGCCCCTGGTCAGCATCCACAGCAGCGGTTTCCGATGCCGGGCTCTCCACACCTCTTGGATTGCTGGCTTCCAGCTTGGGCGCGACGGCGATGGGCGTTCGTTGGCCGGGTCCCTCGAGTGCAGCGCTCAGCGCAACGGCGACCTCGGCGGTGTTCTCAGCGGTCAGGACCTCGAGGATGAGCTCGTCAGTCACCGCCGCTTGGTGGGTCACCGTCATGCGTCCCAGTCGGGAATGGGTGTCGGACAGATCAACTGGCTCACCCGTCGCTTCGTCGAGGCCAGTCGCATAGATCATCGCGGTATCGCGCGCATACACCGGCCACAGCCGGTATTCGCGCGAGATCCGCATCGCTGCCCGCCGGCCACGGAATCGCACACGCGCGGCGATCGCCGCGGCCCAGGCTGGCTGGAAGTGCTGTCGCCACGCTGGATCAGCCCACGGTTCGGGGTCGGCCAGCGCCTGCAGATATTCCGCGGCAGCCGAATCGACGAGCGCACGTAGTGGCGCATCGTTGGCGAACTCTTCCCGGGCTTCGCGCAGCCGCGTCGACCAGGCTTCCAAGAGGCGGGTCTGCTGGGGCCACACGATCGCCTGCTCGATGCCGAGCCGAGCTGCGGGCAGGCCGGCGCCGCCGTCGCGGACGTCTTTGGCCAGCCCGTCAAGATCCTCGGTGGTCACCCAGGCCAGGGTTGGCGTATCAAGGCGCATCTGTGGGTGAGGCGGCGGCAGCATCTGAGGCAACCGCAAGTCACCAGCCGGCGGGAGCGTGACCCTCCACAGTCCGAATGGCCGCTTCTGGCCGGTGCTGGCTGCAGCTGCTGTTGTGGCGTCCAGCACCTGCGGTTGGCCGTATCCGAACGTCAGTGTTCCCGCGGCCGCCAGCTCAGGGCATTCCTGGGCCAGCCACACCAGCTGGTCGCTGTGCTCGAATTCCTCTTCGACCTCCGTAGCAGGCGCACACCAAGGTGGCTGAACGCGGATCTCGGCCATAACGTGCGCCGGCAGCACCCCGGGCCCGGACACGACGGCCCCCCGCCGCCCGGCGCGGGCCCGCATGATGCGGTCATTGATCACCGCCGCCGAGGCCGCTCCGCTGCCTGCGGGCAGCGCTCCCAGCACGACCGACCACCGGTGCAGGCGGCGCCCCAATTCAGCCGCGTCCTCGACAAGATCGTCGCGCTCACCGACTAACCAGGGATGCAGCTCGGCCACGATCTCGACCGAAACACGTTGCGCGCCAACTCCCCGAGCCAGAACGACCGCACGTCCCTTTCCGTGCCGCAGCTCCCAACCGCGCCCCACCAGCGGCGCCAACGACCGCCCCAGCTGCTCGACCAGTCCGGAATCCCCCGCGCCGGCGTCGGGAGTAATCAACTGGCGACACCCCGCACCTACCACCCATATCCGGGCAGGGTCCGCATCGGCATCCCCGGCAGGTATCGGCTGCAGTAGGCCACGACTGCCGTGCGCCCACTCGATTAGCTTCTCAAGCTTGTCGACGGAGTCCACCGGCCCGGTAAGGACATCACCGCCGACCGTGAACGCACCCGCGCCGGTGACAATCACGACGTGACGCTCAACGACTAGCGACGCTGTGTTTGCGTCCGTCATAGGCGGCCTTCAGGCGTGCGGGCGGCCAGGTACGGACGGATGCGCGCGCTGGCCCCCTGCTGGGTCATCCCGAGTACGGCACCGACTTCGGTGTAGGTCGCACCGGCCGCGATCGCCGCCGCGGCGGCGGGTCGCTCATCGAGGCCGGCGGCGCGTAAGAGCGCGGCGCGCGTCAGCTGCACCGCTTTGGTTTCAGCGGCACTAGCTCGTTCCACAGCTTTAACCAGTCGAGCACGTTGCGCAGGTGTAGCTTTGCGACGGGCCACGCGCCGCAGCCAGACATCCACTGCGGCCGCCAGAGATGAATCAGCCATCTTCGAGGCAAAGCTTGCCGATTCCCGTTGCGCGGCAGCCTGAATCGACGCGACGCTAGGATCCGTCGTCGTCATGGCCGCCTGCGTTCTGCAGCTACGTTCAGCACGGGTGTGATGCTATCCACGAACTGTGACACCAACAAGCATTCGTTGTGCTTGTCTACAAGGGGTCTGCTGCACGAATAGGTGACAACTGAGATGGCTTGCCCAGCGTGGGCGGGCTGGAAGGATGTCACCATGGCACGGCCGTATCCCAAGGAGTTTCGTGACGATGTTGTGCGGGTCGCCCGTAACCGCGATGAAGGCGTGACGCTCGAGCAGATCGCCGCCGATTTCGGGGTGCATCCGATCACGTTGTCGAAGTGGCTGCGCCAAGCCGCGGTCGATGACGGTTCGCGGCCTGGCACCGCAACGAGTGAGTCCGCGGAGCTGCGGGAGGCCCGCCGACGGATCAAGCTGCTCGAGCAGGAGAACGAGGTGCTGCGCCGGGCTGCGGCGTATTTGTCGCAGTCGAATCTGCCGGGAAAAGGTTTTACCCGCTCGTGAAGGAGCTCGCCGCCAACGGGATTCACGTGGCGGTGACGTGTCGGGTCCTCAAGCTCGCCCGCCAGCCCTACTACCGGTGGCTGGCCACCCCTGTCACCGACGCCGAATACCTTGAGGCTCATCGGGCCAACGCGTTGTTCGACGCCCACCGTGATGATCCGGAGTTCGGCTACCGTTTCCTGGTCGAAGAGGCCCGAGACGCCGGCCAAGCCATGGCCGAGCGCACCGCGTGGCGGATCTGCGCCGACAACGGCTGGTGGAGTGCGTTCGGCAAGCGCAAGCGGGGCAAGAACGGCAAGCCCGGGCCGCCGGTCCACGATGATCTGGTCGGCCGCGACTTCACCGCGGATGCCCCAAATCAGTTGTGGCTGGCCGATATCACCGAGCACCGCACCGCCGAAGGCAAGCTCTACCTGTGTGCGATCAAGGACGTGTTCTCCAACCGCATCGTCGGCTACTCGATCGACTCCAGGATGAAATCCCGCCTCGCCACCACGGCGTTGGCCAGCGCTGTCGCTCGCCGCGGTGACGTCGCCGGCTGCATTCTTCACACCGACAGGGGCAGTCAATTTCGAAGCCGGAAATTCGTCCACGCACTGGGTCGCCACGACATGGTCGGGTCCATGGGCCGCGTCGGTGCCGCCGGCGACAACGCCGCCATGGAGAGCTTCTTTGCCCTGCTGCAGAACAACGTCTTGGACCGCCGCCGCTGGCACACCCGCGAGCAACTGCGCATCGCCGTTGTCACCTGGATCGAACGCACCTACCACCGCCGCCGACGCCAGAGTGCCCTTGGACGGTTGACCCCTGTCGAATTCGAAGCAATCATGACCGCACCGGCCAGCCAGGCCGCGTGAAGGAAACTGTCACCTATCCGTGCAGCAGACCCAAGTGCTTCTTGTGCCCCTTATGACCTGGTCCAGGTCTGGCCTGCATAAAGGCACGACGCAAAACTGCTTATTTGTCACACTCAACGCTTTCAGCTAGTCAGTCCACGTGCGATCACTGTGTTCGCCATACTGAGCCGCCACGTCGTGTGGCGACCCACCGTGCCTGCGCGGATTACCTCGCCGCGTTTCTCGAGGATCTCCAAGTTGTGATAGATGCGTTCGTGAACCACGTCCGCGCCGAAACTAGTTGAAAGACCGCGCCTTAGTTCAGCGGTCGTCATTGGCCCGGCCGCGTTAGTCAGCGCGGCGAGCAGTCCTTGTCGCACCACCTCCGGCGGGAAACTAGGCATACCATGGACCTTCGTGGGTGGTCTGCGCCGTACTCGCCGAGGTTGGGAAGAACCGCCGCCCCCACCGCTGTGCCCCAACGGCCACAGGCTGCGAGGTGGCGGACGCGTTCTGGTCGGCAGCCAACAATGTTCCTGCGGATCCGTTCATCGCAGCTTTCACTGCCGCCAATGCGCGGCCACGGTCTACATGCCGACCCCTGGCCCGCAGTGCGCCTTCACCAATTTCGATGGCCGTCATGCCGCACACGATGATGATGCGTAGAACGCGCCACAGCCCGCACACCCGCGATCTATCCGCCATGTAGGTCCGGCGATGCCCCTCCCCCGTCGCTGATCAATCCCCGGTTCGACAATTAGGTCGTCAGACCACGGAAATCCTCGTCAGCGCGGTCGCTTTCCATCGCGGCGTCCAGTACCTCCCACCCTGTATCGGAGAGCCGTCCTCTACCGTTGCCGGCCACGAGCATCGCGGCGGCCACGTCGGCGGCGGTGTCGCGGTTCCTGGTGAACATATAGTCGAGGTTGGGCTCTGCCACGCGCACTGTTTTCGGCAAGCTGCCGGCAAGGATCTCACGCACAATAGCGACCAAGGCTGGTTCACCACCAAGTAAGCCGCCAGCAATCCCGCCGGGCGGCCCAACTGCGCGCCGCTCGAGCGCACTCCACGAGACGACCCCGCGGGAGGTGCTGAACGTGATGGTCGTGGCGACCATTTGGGGGCTCCTCGGTTCGCCGGATCAGTGCCCGTGACGTCGGTCGCACACGAGCCCGCGGTAGGGCGCGCGCACACCGGCGTCGAAACATGCATGGCGTCCTGATGTGGGCTCAGCGGACTGTTCATTGGCCAATTGCGGATCCTCTCGGTTCTGCTCTTAACTATCGGTGCTCCGAGTGACATCTCCCCCCGAAACCGACCGATCAGATCAGTCCCGCAGCCGGCTCGGGTGCAAACCTCCACTGTCCCGACAGATAATGCTTTGGTGCACACACACTATCGGCGTTGGTCGACGCGGTGAGTCCGGTCATCCGAGACGGCAAGAGTTGGCCGATTGGTACGCACGCGGATGCCGCATGGATCACCACGGCTACCTCGATCGGCGTCAGAATCACGTCGGCGATCCCGCCGATATTCGATGACTACGCCACCGTCTTACTGCCAAAGCCCCAAGCTGAAAAGCAGAGCCACGACCGGGCTATCGTCGCACTACTCACTAGACAGTCGCCGGATCAACAGTGGTGGATTGGTTACCTCGACACTGGGTCCGCGGACGTCGTTTTCCCTGACGCGCCAAGAGTGACCTTGTATGCGAACTGGCCTTATGTACTCGTACAGGCCGGACCAGAACAGGCCGCCTGCTGGCGGTCCGACGACTTATGGTCGTCGCGGTCAACTCGCCTGCCGGACCTGATGTTCCCGGTGGATCGGTCCTGGCTGGTGTCCACGCTGTGGGACGACGACTGGACCTGTGTCGGCGGGCCGGTTCCGCTCATCGACGGCTTCTTGAGCGACCCCGATCTGAGGACCCGCGTGCGGCGCGTCGGCCCCACAGAGGACGCCACTCCACCCGGGCGCAACGCGATCTGACCGCCGATGGGAATCGGTGAATAGCGCCAGATTTCCCCGAACCGACTGGA
Source organism: Mycobacterium colombiense (assembly GCF_003284935.1). Taxonomy (GTDB): domain Bacteria; phylum Actinomycetota; class Actinomycetes; order Mycobacteriales; family Mycobacteriaceae; genus Mycobacterium; species Mycobacterium arosiense_A. Next base: position 13,508 of record NZ_QMEV01000041.1, on the reverse strand, counting down.
CGTGAACAGATCCCGCGGGACTAACGCCACGCTGGATAATCACAGTCACCCTCGCGCAAAGTACTTGACCGTAGCGGACTTTCGCGGGTCAACAGCTGCTCCCGCTCCTCGCGACGGACGGCTGTGACTTATCAGGACGCGATCAGCAATATGTTCCCGCTGCGACGCGCAGCCAGGCGAATCCGCGCGAATCAGTCCGGGATGAGCCCAAATTCGTATCTGAGTGCTTGTTCCACGAGCGCGCTTCGCGTGCCGGCGGCCCAGGCCTCGACGAGGTTGTCAAGCCGTTGACCGTTCGCGGCTGTCACTCCTGACAGAACGACGGTGCGTGGAGCGGTTGCGTGGCGACGCCGCCGCGGGACTGCGTGCGAGGACGGGCGTTCGAATAGTTGGCCCTCCCCTACGGCGTATCGCTGGGTAGTCCAGGTTGTCGCCAGTTTCGTCGCGTGGGTTTCGATGGCGTCCAAGACGATGGCGCCCATCGTTCGGGCGAGTCCACGGCGTACCTTCTTTTCGGCGATCTGGGTTCGGTAGAGCTCGTCGTAGACTTCCGCTGACAGCAAGACCTCGGGTGGACGGGTTCTTGTGCTCGGCCGTCCGGTAGTTGTCTGTCGCGGTTTTGTGGGCTGTTCCGGGCTGGTCGTTGCTGGCGTGGTTGCGCTGGCCGATTCAGTCGCGGGGGCGCTTGCGAGTACCGGTTCGATAACCGAGGCACTTGCCAGCCGCGGGTCAGAGTGGGCCGGTTCCGCACTGACAGCGGTGTCTGCCGGTTGTGGCGAAACCGGCGGTGGAGTCGGCGCGGCAGCGGCGCGTGGACGGGCCGGCCACAGTTCGTCCAGGTCCTGATTGAGCGCCTCGGGGTCGAACAGCGGCTTGCCGCGGGTGCGTGAAGGGCTCATCCGACCCGCTCCCCCGCCGTCACTGATTCGTATCGGCCGAGCCGTGTGACGATTTGGCGGACGAGCTCTTGGTAGTCGGCGGCAAGGCCGGTGGGGTCACTCGTCCACATGGCGCGCTCGGGACTTTGGTTGTCGCGCAGCTTCGACAGTCGAGCTCGGCGGTCGTCGTTGGCTAGCGCAACGAGTTCGCCGGCGGTTTTGTGGAGCGTTCGCATGTCGACGGCGGCCGCGGGTGCGGAGCGGATCGTGATGTCGAACGGCGTTGTCCCGCTGCCTTCGAGCATTTCGCTGACTTGATCGAACACGTCCTGGTTGCGCTTTTTCGCTCGTGGGTTGACATCGAACAGCAGCACACCGAGAAGTTGGATGGAGGCACCGAGTTTGCGTGCTCGCCAGAAGCGTCGCGCCAACCGTTCGACACCGCCCAGGCTGGCTTGGTCGTCGCGGGTGGGGATCAACAGATAGTTGGCGACGGTGAGATAGGTATCGAGCAGCGGTACGTCACCTGGACCTGAGTCGATGAGGACCAGGTCATAGCCTTCGTCTTCGCATAGTTTGGCGAGCTGGTTTTCCAGGTTGGCGGCCATGTCAATGCCGTTCTCGGCCATCAGGTGAGCGCCGGCGCCGACGACGGCAAGTTGTGGACCGCCGGCGACTACGTCGAGGTTGGCCCGTACGTTGCGCACCGGGACAAGGGGCGCACCGAATTGCAGGGTCTGGGCCAGTGATTGTCCGCGGTCTCCGTCGACGCCGAGATCTTCGACGGTGACGTTGGCCTGTGGGTCGCCGTCGACCACGAGCACGCGACGGCCCCTTTTTCCCGCGGCGGCGATCATTTCCGCCACTGCGGCGACGGTCGTTGACTTTCCAACTCCGCCTTTCTGATTCGCTACGAGGATGGCCCGCGCATCGGGCCCAGTCATTGTCATGCGTCGCAACGTACGTACCCACCCGCGAGATGTCATGTAGGCGCACGGACGTGAAGTCGAACCGTTACCTAGCCCACTATTTGGACGTTGCGACCGACGGTCCTTCGCCCGTGGGCCCGGGCGGCGATCGGCCCGTGTGGTCGCGGCACTGTGCTGCCGTCAATTCGTACGTCTGCGCGTCCGGGACATGTTGTGGGTGCACGGGTGGTCGCTAGAGCGTTGCGACCGCCGTGTGTCCACGCGGTGGGCCGTACGGGTAGTTGGCTGAGGCGTTGGACGTTGCGCCACACGGGCATACGTGCGTTGTCCGTGCGTGTGGCAACGCGTCGGTCAGCCGACAACGATGCGGCGCTAGACCCGGCACCACAGGCGTCACTGCCACGTACGCAGATTCGCACATAGGGCGGGCAGTCACCCGTTGATGACCCTCATGTCATCCGGTGCGATACCCGCGAGTCACACGTCTCGTTATACGGTCATCGCCCGGATATCGCAGGTCACACGGGCTATATGGGTGCGGCAGTGGGGGAGCCTGGTCGTGGAGCGGGAGGACCCTTTCACCGCCCCTCCTGTCCGATGCGGCGCCAGGGCACTGAGTCGCGGCTTCGGAGTCTCATGACGTAACGCGAGATCAGCCCGGATTCTTGAATGCGGCGGCGTGCGCACTCGGGTCAGCAACGTGACCTCAGTATCGTGTGCACGCGGCGTCGCCGCATGAGCCCGACGGCTCATCGTGGAGCGGCGGGGCTGTCAACGCGCCTTAGCGTCGCCCCGGTTCGAGGGGTTGTGGGTCGGGGAGGATCTCGCGGCCCTCGTTGTAGTCGTGCTCGATTACGCGCAGCTGGGCGACGATAGCTTCCTCGATGAATTGGGTGATGGTGTAGCGGCGGCCTGTGACGCGCTCGACGATGCGCACAGCCGCGCGGGCCCTGTGGTGCAGCTCGGTGGGGACATTGACCTTGCTGAGGTCGCTGGATTTGGCGGGGCCGTCCACGGAGCTAGGCTTTGATGGCTGCTGGGCGGAACATTCCTTGGCGCTTCATATGGTCAATGACGTTCTCGTAGTCTTTGCTGACGTCTTTGGCTCGGTATCCATACAGCGGAACGGGAAGGTAGTTGGTGTAGGCCTCATCCACGATCGAGCTACGTCGGACCGCCGGTGTGACCTTGTCACCGAAGCCTTCCTGTAAGTACTCCATCTGTTCGCGGTACACGCCGCCGGTGCCTGGCACGGCGCACGGCACGATGGCCAAAAGCGGGATGTCGATCCTGAAGGTCTTTTTGATGATCGCGAGTTCTTGCAAGAGCGCCTGGATGCCTTCTGATTCCTTGCCTGCTGGTTTGGTGCACGTGATCAATCCCCATCCGCCGGAAGGGCCGTCCTCGTCGACTGAGGACGCGATCAGTGCCGTGGTGACTAGTGCGCTGTTGGAGCCGGGGGAGTCGATGAGGGTGACGTCAACAGGAGTGGCCGCTTCGAGGGCATCCCGCAGGCGCAGTACGCCTCCGGTCACGGCCGGTAGTTCGACCATCAGTTTGTCCAGGGTCGAGCGGGCGGCGGGCACGATCGTCAGGTTGCCGATGTGCATTTCGGTGGCCTCGTCGGTGGTGTATTCGGGTTCGCCGGCGTCGGTGAAACCCTGGATGATGCGAGCGGGCCGTTCGATGTCGTCGATTGTGGCTTGCTGGCGTAGTACATCGGCGATGGTGACACCGCTGATGTCGGGGTAGCCCAGCCAGGTGCTGGCGTTTGCTTGGGGGTCGAGATCGATGACGCGCACCCGCAGGCCAGAGCCTGCGAGCTGGATGGCGGTGGTCACGACGGTCGTCGTTTTCCCGACGCTGCCAGACATGTTGGCGACGGTGTAGGTGGACATCGATAATCTCCTTTGAGCGTGGGGCGGGTGATGCAGCCTGCATCACCAGAGGCGGTTGTGACGGTCGATGCGGATGGTTTAAGCGCCGGCGGTCTCGAGCTGGCGGTGTTCCCATGGAGTCGGTTGGTAGCCGGCTCGGTTGATGAGGAGGTTGACGTGGGCGACGGCGTCGTCGTCCCAGGCCTTGTCTTTGAGTTCCGCGGTGTGTAGTTCAGCCGCGGCCACCGCACGGTGCCAGGCCCGTGCGTTTCGCGCCTTCTCCGCTGGGCCGTCAGCGGTGGCGTCCCAGTCCCGTAGCAGCGCGCTTACCGCTGATGTTGCGCTGCGTGCGGCCACGCCGGACAGGTATTGCGCCACCAGTATCTTGAGGAGCTCGGCGTTGGAGGGCTGCTGATTGATCAGTACCGCGCAGAATTCCCGCCTTGCGCGTTGGGCCTGGGCCGCGGCTTGGGCGTCTGCCTGTCGCTGGGCGGCTTCCGGAGACGGTTCGTCACTGTGACCTGGATCCTGCTCTGTTTCTTCTCGAGGCGGGGGTGCGTTCGATTCGGCTGGCGGGTCGAGAATTTCAGCCGCGCCCGGCTGAGCGGCCGGGTCCGCGGCGGCCGCGTCGCCGATGCTGGACGTCGTCGACGTCAACCCTTCGCCGGCCAGGGGCCGTGCGTAGAGATCTAGGGCCCCTGAGGCGGGGTTGATGGCGCCGATGATCTCGGCGCCGGGCTCGTAGTCGGGGACGCGGTGGAGGTGGTAGTTCTCGCCGAGCTCGGCGCGGGGGTCCTCGACGAGGGGGATCCCTAACTCGTCGGCCTTGGCGCGGGCAGTGCGCTCGGCGATGACTCGCTCGGCGGCGCGGGTGGCGATCATCCCACGCGTGAGGATCAGGTGCAGGGCCTGCGTTTGTTCTTCGTGGCGCAGGTCGCTGAGCTGGTCGGGGTCCTTGGTCTTCTGCCAGCGCCGAGGCGGGCCATAGGGCAGCTTGCCGGCCAAGGCCGCGGCCTCGGCGCTGGGTAGGCGGCCGTCGTCGACGGCGTCGCGGACTTCGGGAGCCAGTAGCTTGAGCGCGAGCTTGCGCGACACTGTGGCTTGGTCGACGCCCAGTCGCTCGGCAATGGCGCGTTGGGAAAGTCCAATCTCGGAGTAGCGCGCATACAACTCGCCCTCGGCAAGGTCGGAGAGGTCTTGGCGGCCAAGGTTTTCGGTAGCCATCGCGTCCAGATCGCCGTCGTCGACCATGATGGCGTCGTCGACGACGGCTGGGACGGTGTCTCTGCCGGCTTCGATCGCCGCGACGCGCCGGCGGTGACCGTAGACCAGTACGTAGCGCGCATTGGCTGCGATGTCGGCGGCCGATGGCCGCGCCGCCATGAACGCCTCGCGGGTGACCACCAGCACGGGCAGCCGTACGCCGCTGGCGCGTACCCCGTTGAGGAGTTCTTCCCATTTGGGATCGCCAGGCTGCGGCTGTGATCGCCGGGGATCGTTGAACGGGTGCGGTGCGATCTCGGCCACGTGGATCTGGACGACCCGGTGCGCTTCGTTGGCGACCATGGCTGACATGCCCGCGATAAGGCCGGTTTCTTCCTCCGACGCCGCGGAGTCGGTAGCGGGGGAGGGGTCTGTGCTTGGTGCGGTGTCTCCGCCGGCCAGGGCCGCGAATCGGTTGGCGGTTTTGCGTCCGGCTGGCTTGGCTCGGCGGGCGGGGCGGGCTGTCGTCTGGGCCACGAGCACTCCTTTCTAAATACCGGTATTAGAGTAATAAATCACGCGGCGCCTCAGCAAGCCTTTTGGCGCCTTTGCACGCTTGACCAAGGTGCTGCGGCCGTGATGCAGCGTGCATCACCAACCCTCGAAGGCCACCGCAAACAGATCCTTCGTGTCACGTGACGATTTGGAGAGCGGGGGAGTGGATAGCACGCGGTACGGGCCTGGAAGACTCTGACGGGTTCACTCGCGTGGTCCCCATCATGGCAGCTCTTCGCGACACTGGCGAGACATGGGCCGCGCGCCCTACGGCCATCGGGGAAAACGCACAGCGCATACCGAGCGCATACCGGGCGATGCGCCTCGCGCATACTCGCAGACTGCATACAGGCATCGGCGGCTCGCGCATTGTGCTTTCGTGCGCGCGGTTGTCGCGCTGACTTCTTCGCTTCCCGAATTCTGCGGGGTGTGAACCTTCGCGATGGCTGCGCGAGGGCATGATTGGCGAACGGGATAGGCAATCTATTTGCCGTGTCCGCTTTATGTGCTCTACTGCGAGCGCGCGGGCAAAAGACCCATTGCGAAAGGGGTGACCGATGGCTGAATCAGACCTGGTACGGGAGTTGAGTGCCCGCGTTCTCGCCCAGGACGACAAGGTCCCGACTACCTTCCGTCTCAACCGGCGGACCCTCAAACGGCTTCGCACTCAAGAGAAACGCTGGTCGACATCGATGTCGTTCATCGTCGAGCGCGCCCTGGAACCGGTGCTGACCCAATTGGAGGAAGCCAAGCTGCCCACCGATGGAGCCGGTGCCGATGACGAATAGGTACGACGCGGTCGAGGTCGATGCGCACCAGGCCTGGTTTCTCGCCGACCACCTGCGCGTGGGGGCCTATCCGTGGATGCTGGCGATCACCGCCCCTTATGTCGATCCAGCGGAGCGGGAACCATTCAACCAGCGCTGCCTCGCGGAGCTGGCTGAGGCCGGCGTCATTGACGCAGAGGGGGACATCAAACCGTCTGTCGCGCAGGCGGTTAAGACCGTATGCCAGCCGCGCCAGTGGCTGGAATGGCGCACGATGATCGATCCCGAGCAGATTTTGCGGGGGGTGCTGGCGCGCACCTCACCGCCAGATGCCGTGGTCGCGTTGCGCTATGCGCAGATGGTGACGCTCACGCCGCTGCAGCTGACCCACAGCGAAGCGATCGTGCCGATCATCACCGCGGGATTGCCCCCCGATCAGCCGCCGGCTCGCTTCGAGGAGTTCTCACTGCCGATGGACACCGGCAAAGCCATCGACGACCGTGTCGCTCGTGGCGCTGACTTGATGGAAGCCCTCGTCGAGCTGGGCATCCCCGAACGAGAAGCTGAGATCATGGAAGTGGCCCGTGCTGGCGATCGCATCACCGTCGAACTGACCGCCCATGAGGCCACCAACGGCGCTCACCATCACACCGATGTCAGTGTCAACATCATCAGCACCGAGGTCGGGCAGATCCTCGTCAGCCCCACACCGGGGCAGCCTCGTGCCGGCGGGGTGTCCATTTTCGCTCCCGCTGAACCGTTTTCGATCGCCATGGCGGTGCGCGACCTCACCGAACGCCTCCCCTCGGGCTCGTGGTTCCCCGACGAAAACTTCAGTATCTGACCCTCTACCAACCCGAAAGTAGAAACCGAAGCGATGAGCACACCTTCTGATTCCTTCCCCCAAGACGACACCCCCCACCACGAACAGCCCACCTCAGACCAGCGCTACCCCTATCCTTCTGGGGCCGCCCCCCAGGAGGACGGCAGGCAGCCCAGCAACGGGCCAGACACCGGGCCAGGGCAGCGTGTGCGGTGGCCGGCGGCACCGCCTCCGCAGCAGGGGTCTACTCCCGGCGGCGAGGCGCCGCATCAGCCGCTGCCTCCTCCGCCGACCCGCGCGCCAGTGCCGCCGCCGTCGCGGCCACAACATGCGGCAGCGCACGGAGCGCCAACGTTCAAGCTGCCTGAACCGGCGCGGCCCAATGCCGAACCGCGCCAGCCGGATCCCGCTTGGCAGGCTGTCGAGGAGACGTCTAACGACAAGACCGCCGAGATCTCACTCGACCAGATCGCCGCGCACCGCGGCCAGCCCCCGCAGCACGAGCAAGGCCTTGACGGCTTTTTCACTGACACGCCGCTGCCGCATGAGCAGCACCTGCCGGCGGGCTGGCCTTCGACCGGGCCCTCGCAGCCGCCGGCCGCTGACCCGCACCAGCCGCTGTTCGGAGACCAGCCAAGCTCACCGGCAGCCTTCGCGCCCAGCGGCTACGGCGCGCTTGACGAAAGCCAACAGTTCGTCACCTCGCGGCGCCGACCTGTAGGCAAGGGCTGGCGAAAGCTGGTGTCGCAAATGACCTTCGGGCTCATCACGCCCGGGCCCAGCGCCAAGCAAGAAGAGCACGACAAGCTCATCCGCAGTATCACCGCACCGCTGCTCGACGTCTACGTGGTGGCGTTTGTCAGCGCCAAGGGTGGCGTGGGCAAGACGACCATGACCGTCGCCGCGGGCAGCGCGATCGCCCGCGAGCGTGGGGATCGGGTGATCGCCGTGGACGTCGACACCGATCTCGGCAACCTCTCGTCGCGGTTCGAGCAAAAAGGCGGCGCCGACGCCAACATCGAGGCGTTGTCGTCGCTGCAGGACGCCAGCAGTTATCCAACAGTCGCGACCTTCACCGTGCAGAACAAAGACCGCCTCGAAATGCTTGGCGCTCAGAACAATCCACGCTCCTCGTACACGTTGAACACGCAAGACTTCGAAGCGACGATGAAGATTCTCAAGAAGCACTACAACGTCATCCTGCTCGATTGCGGCACGGCGATCACATCACCGCTGTTTTCCACCATCGCCAATCACGTCGACAGCCTGGTCGTGGTGGCCTCTCAAGCCCCGGATGGACTCAACGGCGCCTGGACCACCATCCAGTGGCTGCAGGCGCACGGTTTCGCGCGGCTGTTGCCCCGCACGGTGATCGCGTTGAATTCGACGTTCAAGAACAAGCCGTTGGTGGACCTCGATGACGCCGAACAGGAGTTCACCGCCAAGATCCCGGGTGTGAGCGTGATCAGGATCCCCTACGACGTCCACCTCGCCGAGGGACGCGATGTCACCTTCGTGGAACTCAAATCGCGAGCCCGAAAGGCCCTGATGGCGTTGGCCGGCTCGATCGCCCAGCACTATCCCGCCCGGGGGCCGCATCAGCACCGAACGACTGAAACTGGGGGTTTCTGACCGATGGATCCGGCCGCCGCTACCGGCCAAGTCCGCGTCGCCATCATCGGTGAAGACGCCGCGGTGGACTTGGCCCTGCCGACCACACTCGCCATTCGGGAACTGATTCCGCGGATCCGCGCAACACTGGCCACGGGTCGCGACGACGACGACGTGCCAGCCGATGCCGTCAACGACGACGGGTTGCGCCCTTACTCGCTAGCGCCTCTCGGAGGAACACCGTTTAGCTTGGACGCCACCCTGGCCACGCTGAACATCGATGACGGTGAACAGCTCATCTTGTGCAAGCTGCCGCCGGGCCCCACGGCGCCGCCAGTGGTCGAAGACATCGCTGACGCCTCGGCGATTCATTCGGCCAGCCAGTTCAAGCCCTTCGAGCACGCCATGTTGCGCACCGCCGCCCAAGCGGTGGTGGTCACCGCGGCGACCTTAACGTGCGGCCTGGCGATCTATGGCTGGCACCGCGGCTACCGCGTGTGGTCGGCTGCAGCTTTGGGTGCGCTCGCGGTCGTCTTCGTCGCCGTCACCATCTGGCTGTATCGGCGCAGCCTGCTTGCCACCGCCGGCCGCCTGGGTCTCGCGGCCGCGGCGCCGCTGGCGTTGGCCGGCGCCGCGATAGTGCCGGGTGATGCCGCGGCGCCGCGGGTTTTCCTGGCGGCGGCTTTCCTGGTCGCCTGGTCGTTGCTGCTGCTGGCCGTCACCAATAGTTGGGTGGCCACCCACACCGCGGTCGTCGCCGTGACGGCCACCGTCGCGGCCGCGGCCGGCGCCCGCATCCTGTGGCACTTGCCGTACTTGTCCCTGGGGTGCGGAGTCCTTGCGGTGTCCTTGCTGTTGGCCTCCAACGCCCCCACGGTGTCAGCGATGTGGGCGCGCTTCCCGCTACCGAATGTGCCTGCACCAGGCGAGCCCACACCCGCCGCGTCGTCGCTGGCCGAACTGGAAGATCTGCCCCGTAAAACCGCGACCTGCAACTCCTACCAGAGCGGTCTGATCGCGGCCTCGGTGATCTTGTCGGTGATCGGTTCGGTGTTGGTGGTGTGGTTGCCTGACGCACCGCCACTGTTGGCGTGGTGGCTGGTGGTGGTCACCACCACCGTCACCGTGCTGCGGATGCGGATCTGGGACTCAGCGATCCCCGCACTGTGGTTTCTGGCGACCCCTTTTCTGACCGCGATCGCGTTGACGGTGTCGTTCACCGCCGCCGGCCACCTGGTCTCGGGCCTGTACGCGGCGGCCGCCGTGGTGGCTTTGACGCTCGTCCTGCTCGGCGCTGCAGCCATCAAACCGCGCGAGCTTTCTATCCCGCAGCGCCGCTGGCTGGACCTGTTCGAAAACGCCCTGCTGATCACGATTCCGCCGGCCATGTTGTGGCTCATCGGCCTGATTAGCCTCATCCGCAACCGAGGAATACTGTGATGATCCGCCGACTGGCCTCACTCGCCGCGACCATCGCTGTGCTGGTGGTGTGTAGCCCCGTGCCTGAGGCCGCCGCGCTGGCATATCCCGTCGTCGACCCAGCTGCGCTGCCCCCTGACGGTCCGCCCGCTCCAGGGCAAGAAATGCGCCAGAACGGCCAATGCCAGGTCTACGGCGCAATGCCCGGGTTCGACCCGGCCGCGGTGCCTCCCAGCCAGGCCATGCTCAACCTGCCCGAAGCGTGGAAAACCTCACGCGGCAGGGGAGTGGTGGTCGCGGTGATCGATTCCGGTGTCACACCACAGCCGCGCCTGCCCAACCTCGCCCCGGGCGGGGATTACATCGATCCACCCGCCGGGGGTTTGTTCGACTGCGATGGACACGGCACCGCGGTCGCCGGGCTGATCGCAGCCCAGCAAGGCCCTGACGGATTCGCCGGCGTGGCCCCCGAGGCCGCGATCGTCTCCATCCGACAAACCTCAGCGCAGTGGGCACCCAAGACACCCTCAGGACAAGATGCCCAGCAAGCAAAGACCGCCGGCGATGTCGCCACGTTGGCGCGGGCGGTCCGCCACGCCGCCGACATCCCCGGCGTCCGCGTCATCAATCTCTCGCTGATCGACTGCTTCCCTGTCTACAAGCAGGTCGACCAAGCAGCGCTGGGCGCGGCCGTGCGCTACGCCGCGATCGACAAGGACATCGTCGTGGTGGCCGCAGCTGGAAACACCGGTGAGAGCAACTGCACCAGCAATCCGCTCACCGATCCCAATCGTCCTGACGATTCCCGAAACTGGGCCGGCGCCACCACCGTCTCCACCCCATCGTTTTGGCAGCCCTACGTCTTGTCAGTGGGCTCCCTGACCCCCGAAGGGCAGCCGTCGAACTTCACTATGGCTGGCCCATGGGTGGGCGTCGCTGCACCCGGTGAACAGGTCGTCTCCCTCGGCAACGGCCCAAACTCGGGCATCATCAACGGTCTGCCATCCAACAAAGAGCCGTTGGTTGCCATCAACGGGACCAGTTTCGCGGCAGCCTACGTCTCCGGCGCCGCCGCCCTGGTCCGCTCCAAGTTCCCCAACTTGACCTCCCGTCAGGTGGTCAACCGCCTGGTCGCCTCGGCGCACAACGCCGCTCGTGCACCGTCCAACCTCGTCGGGGCCGGCGTCATCGACCCGGTAGCCGCGCTCACCTGGGACATCCCTCAAGGTGACGCCCTGCCGGCGCAAATGCCGATCGTGCGAGTCGCCCCGCCGGCACCACCGCCACCGGATAATCGGCTGCCGCGCCTGATCGCCTTCGGTGCAGGCATCGCGGCGATCGCCGCCGCCGTCATCGCTGTCACCGTGATTGGAATGCGCCGTGGTCGCACCACCCGCTAGCCGCGAGTCGTCTCGTTTCTCCCCAGCGTGGCCCAGCTGGCGGCGCCTGACAACACTGGCCTCGCTGCTGCTGCTCGGGTGGGCGACGCTGCTGCCGCCAGGGCGAACACCCCAGTGGTGGCACTACGCCGCGGCGGTCGCGGCGGTCGCCGCATTCGTGGGGTCCTGGCACGGCCAGCACGTGTCGACGACGGTGGCCCGCTGGACTCCCATGGCGTGGCATAACCGCCGTCAACGCTCCCAACGCACCGATCACCGCAGGCGCAGCGCAACCCCGGCGCAGCCGCCGCCGACGCCCCGGGAGAGCGCGCTGCAAGCCCGCATCGTCATCCACCTGCGCACCCATCCGCATGCACTGAGCGCCCCCGGCGACCACAGCGACCAGCTTCCGTGGGAGTTCATCACCGCTTGGCTGGATCGTTATGGGGTGCGCGCCGACGCGCTGACCATCTGCTCGGTGACCCGCACCCCACCGGCCAGCGGATTGCGCAGCGACTCAGCGCCACTGCTCAGCGGCCGCAACAGCCAGCACCGCGACACGTGGCTGAGCTACACATTGCGCGCAGAAAACAACGTGGGGGCCTTGACCGCCCGCCGGACCACACTGAGAACTCCTCCCGGCGTACCCTCCGACGACGACACCTCGCAATCACAACCGCATCGCGCGGCGCTAGCCGACACCGTGGCGCGCCGGCTTATCGCCGAACTGCGGGAACGGGGATGGCTGGCCACCCTCAGCGACGAGGAAGAACTTCCTCGGTTCGTACCGTCGTCGGCAACGGTGCGCAAGGAAACCTGGACTGGCACAGAGTATTCCGATGGCTTCCGCGCCGTGTACGCCGTGGATCCCGCAGCGCTGCCCGATGTCCTGGAAACCCTCACCACCCTGCACACCAAGGCCACCTGGGTGGCGGTCACCATACGCTCACGCGGCCGCCAACCAGCCACCGTCGAAGCCGTGGTCGGCACGCTGACTGCCAGCCGGCCGCCCCGGCAACTGCCGGGCCTTGCTGGGTTTCACGGATTGCATCGACACATCGCGCCGGTGCTGGCCGCCACCGGCATCGATGCGGGCGCCGACGTCGAGCTGCCGGCGACCGAGGTGGCGCCGTCAACACTGGCGGCGCTGCGGTGGCCGACGGCGGCGATCGGTGTTCCGATCGGCTATAACCGCGCACGCCAGCCGGTATATCTGGGGCTGGCCTCACCGGAGCCGGTGCGGATCACGGTGACCGGCACCCGACAGTTCCACATCGGCATCATCGCCCGCCTCGCCTTATCAGGCCAGCCGGTTGCCCTCTACACCGCCGATCCACGCCAGTGGACCGCTCTGGCCAATCACGCGGCGCCGCAACAATTCTCGATACGCCCTACCACACCGCCGCCTGACGCGATTGTCGTCAGCGACGCCAGCAGCGATGCACCCACCGGTGCGATCACGGTGACACTGCGCCGCCCGCAGTCTGCTCAGGCTCCCGCCACGACGATCGTCATCACCCAGGACGGCCGGCACCCGGACCTGTTCTACATCACCACCGCGCATGGCCGTCAGTGGCTTAGCACGCGCCTTGTTCCCGTGCCCAACGAGTAAGCGAGGTCAAAGGTCATGTCGACTACCCCAGAGGAATTCCTCGCCGATACGGTCGGGCTGCCTGAGCGGATGCCGGCGTTACCGTTCCCTGCCGAGTCGGCGTGTCGACTAGGTTCAGGGTTTTTTTGAGTGCAGTCTGGGGATGGCGCGGTGGCTGGTCAGCAAACCAGTCGCGGGAGGGTTTCGCTTGGTGGGCTGGCGAGTTTTCTGGGTTCCGGGTGCATCCTCAGCTCAGGGTGTGCGACCGCGGCTGTTAGCCGGCTGGGTTAATCTCGCGAATCGCGAAGAATCGGTTGGGGTTCGGCCGGGTGACCCTATCTTTTTGTCACCGGAGCGCCGAGTCGACGCGCGGCTGTCCGCGTATGCCCAGACGAGAGTCTTTCGCGGTTACACCGCTGAGACACGGCGCAACCATGTGACCGACCTGCGCTTATTTTTGACCTTTCTGTGGGCAA
>NZ_QMEV01000040.1 GCF_003284935.1 Mycobacterium colombiense | reverse complement strand
GCCGGCCGCGTTGTGGATACCGGCCGCGGCGCTAAATGCTTGCTGGGCACCGGCTTTGAGGTGCGCGACCAGCCAGCGTTGCCAGGCGTTGAGGTTGTCCATCAGGGCCTTGGACACTTCATCGTCCCCGCAGGGCGGCGCGTCGGCGTCTAACTGCTGGTGTAAGACCTCACCGGCGGCGTGAACCAGTTCGCCGGCGCGGCGCAGTCCACTGGTGTCGATATCCAAGCCCATGACGACCCTGCCGCTACTCGGACAACAGTGGGTCGTAGCGGTGGGCGAACGCCGCCTGCGCGCAGGCCAGGAACAACTCGGTGAATCCCTCGACACCCAGCGGACGCAGCGTCTTGACGGCAGCGTCGACATCGACGATCGCGCCGGTGGTGCACACCGACACCGACAAGGCAGCCGGGTCGGTCTCGGCAGTGGTGATGACCTCGTCGTCGTCGTCCTTGAATTGCGTCACAGTGATGGAATGCATGGCGGCCCCTTTATCCTGCCTGTCGCGTGAGATCGAAGACCACCGGATCCCGATCGGGTCCGGCGACGGTCGCGAGGAACTGTCCGCGCAATGCGCGGAACGCGTCCTTGTCGTGGCCCTCGAGAGCCGCCGCCAGCGCGACCTGCCACAGGTCCTGTCGAACGCTGTCATACCACAAGCCTTTGCGCGCGACTTCGACCGCGGCCCCGAACCGCTTGGCGTCGTGGTGCCGGCGCGCCAGGGCCACCGCAGCTGCGGGAACTCGGTCACGTAACTCTTCGCGCAAGTCTTTGGTCCAGGCCCATTCTTTCGGCGGGATTCTGCTCAGCGGCGGCCCGGTGACCAGATCCATCGCTGCGATCAGGTTCGGGGTGGGGGTGGTCTCGACGAGGATTTCCACCAGCCGCTCGAATTCCATCCAGTCTGAGCGCACCGCGTTGTCGAGGTGATAGCCACCATCGCTCATGGGCGGCAACGCTTTTGGCCCACCGGGGCGCACGACTCCGAGCCGTGCGCGCAGCAAGGAGAGCTGCTGGGTCACCGTTTTTTCTGAGGCCGCCCCGCCGTAGACACAGGCGATGATGTCATCGGCCCTGGCCCAGGGGCGGTGCTGAAGGAACACGGTGAGTTCGTTGAGCCGCTTTTCCCGGGGCCCGGGCTCTTGGGTGCTGTGCGGTGGTTGCAGTACTACCTGGCCAAGGATGCGGTTCCACATCGGCGCGATCACCGGCGCTGGCCCATCGGTCTGTTGCCGGCTTTCGGTCGCCGCGGCAACAGGCAGTGCAGCTGCCGGCAGGTCGGCTTGTGCAGCGTGCGGGGCCGGGCCCGGAGCGTGGTGCTCGTCTGCGGGTGCCGCAACGGGGGCGCGTTGGGCGGCTTGGCTGTCATCGGGGTGGTCGGCGACCAGGAACGTCGGCGCCGCGGGCGTCGAGGTTGCGTTCCCGGGGGCGAAGAAGTCGATCGGGCCCTGCTCGCCAGGCGCGGGTTCAGGCCGGGGCTCGCTGTCGGCAAGGCCTGCAGTCCCAGTGGTCGGGCTGTCCTCGTCGAGGCCGGTCGTATCGAGGGCCGAGTCATCCCAGTGCACTGCGCCGGCGGCGGCGCCGCGTTCGGCCGGCACCGCTTCAGGGGTGGCGACCGGATGCTCAGGCTGGTCGGTCAGCAGTTCGGCGCAGCGCTCGACGACCTCGGCGCTGGGAACGATCAGTGTGGCCGTCATCGGCCGCGACGAGGAGCCGCGACTGATCTGCCCGAGCCGATCGGGACCACAGTTGATCACCCAGGTGCTCGACATCGCCGCGTCTTGACCGAGGTCAATCAGGATCGGGCTGGTCGCCGCGGCCACGATCTGGGCGCGTTCGGCATAGGTCAGCCCGGGACCACACACCAGCACGTCGACGCCGGGAACAGACCCCGGCGCCACTGGTTGCACCCGGGTGGTCCATGGCCCCGTCCACACGTCGTCGGTGATCCCAATGCTGATGGCGGGATGGGTAGCCACCAGTTCCAGCACCCAGCGGCGGATCAATGCGGCAGCGGTGTCGGGATCTCCTTCGACGCGCAGCCGGGGAAATGCGGCCAGGTTCAACCCCACCAGTCCACCGTCATCGGTGGTCCCGAACACCACCAGGTAAACCGGATGGTTGGGGTCCGGTGGGTACCCGGGGTCGACGGCTTCCCAACCGATGCGGGCTTCGCGGCCGGCGGGCTGCCACGGCTGGGGCAGGGGAGCTTTGAGCCCTTCGACGAAGGTCACCGTCAGTTCGTCGCGGCGGGCGGTGATCACCCCGGCGGGCCCCGGTGCCGGTGAGAGCCCCGACAGCGATTCCAGGCGCCGCGCAACGTCGCGCGCTCGGCTTTGCCCGTACCACCATGAGGTGACCGGGACGCTACTGACGGCGGTGGACACCATGACCTGCGCGCTGTGCCCGGACTACTTGCTGCCCGTAGCGCTGGTGGCCGGGTCCGCGGGAACAGCGCCGCCATCACCGCCGGAAAACGCATCCAGGTCCACACCCGAGGTGTTCGTCGCGCTCGCGCCTGGCTTGGTGCCGCCGCCGGTCGCCGGAACAGCCCCCGCACCGCCGCCACCGCCTTGTCCGCCGGGGTTGTCTGCGGTGGTGAAGGGGTTGGTGGCCGCGTTGGGGTTGCTGCCCGCCGGGGTCGCGTTGGTGGCGCCGGTGGGGGAGCTGGAGAACGGGTCTGAGGTGGCTCCCACGGTGGTGGCCGCCGGCGCGCTCGGCGAGGCCAGCGGGTCGGCGAAGGGGTTGGCGGCCGGGCTGGTCGCACCGGCCTGCTGCGCACCGTAGGGGTCGCCGAACGGGTTGGCGCCAGCACCGCCCATTCCTTGCCCGAACGGGCTCATGCCCTGACCCAACGGGTTCATGCCTTGCAGCCCTGAGCTCCCTGAGCCGAGCAATTGGCTCAAGATGTCCATCAGGCCGCTACCGCCTTTGGAGTCGTCTTTACCGTCGTCGTCTCCATGGTGGTGGTGACCGCCGTTGGCGGCGTCCTCGCCGTTGGCCTGCTGGGTGGCCGCCGATTCTTCAACTGTGCCAGCGCTTTTGGACTGGTATTTCTCGATGATCGCCAGGATCTGACGTTGGCCTTCGGGTGATTGCGGATTGGGGACTGCGGCGATCTCGGCGGCCTCGGCTGCGGAGTTACCCGCGATGGCGTTGCCGCCGTTGATGTTGACATCAGCACTGCCGTCCGCGGCACCACCGGCACCGGTGGCGTTTCCGTTGAACCCGTCCAGCGGTACGTGATCATGACCGGTTGACTGGGCGAAAGGGCCGCCGTGACCGCCCATTAGCCGAGCACCGCCGTGGAGAAGTTCGAATCCAAGACCTGTTGACGGATTTCGCGGGCCTGCTCGGCGCATTGCCGGCTCAGTTCGCCGACCTCACGCAGCCCGTCACCACGCACCGGGTTATGGCCGAACAGGTCGTAGTAGCGGCGGTGCTGCTCCTGAGACTCTTGGACCAGCGCGTCGATCGCACTCATCAGTACTCCCCTCGGTTGGCGGCGCCCACCGAGGCCAACGCCGGCTCGGCTGATACACCGTTGGTGTGTGAATCAGAAGATGGCTCGGGCCGCCCCGCGGGGGCATCCGGCTTGGACCCCGGCGAGCTCTGCGAGGTGTGGCCGGCCGGGGTTCTGGGCGGCGGTGTGGGCAACTTGGCGGTTTTCTTGTAGCCCATTTGGTCGAGTTGATCGTTGGTGACCGCACCACCTTTGACCGCCGCGGCGCGCGCCTCTTCGTAGCGCTCCCGTGCCGCCGCCGCGTCGTGGAGCTGGGCCACGTAGGCGTCCCAGGTTTCTCCGACATCACCGACGAGGGCGGTGTTGTCTTTGAGTAGGTTGGCATACGCGGCCTCCGCGGCAGCCCTGCCGTTTTTCCTTTTCCTGGGCGCCATACCCACCTCCGTTGTCGCTAGTGCATATGCAGTTTGCGAGCCTGCATCACCTCGTAGGGATCGACCTCGATGTCGGCGGCGTCGTGACCGTCATCGAGGTCCCGATAGGGGATCACCAGCCGGTCAAGACCGTCAGCATCTTCGGTGAGGTAAGGCTCGGCGTGAACGTACTTCCAGTCTGCGACACCGTCAACGGAAAGGTCCACCAGATCACCGTGGGCGATCTCGTTGGCCGCGACCGGGATCGCGGCAGCGTATTCGTCTTCGATGGTCGGTAAATAGTCGTCGTCGAAGCCGTCAACGGGCGCCCCGAATGACGCGGCCGCCGGCGCTGTGGCGCCCTGCCCATCGTGGCCGTGTGGTATCCCCGCGAGGTCGGCATGCTCGTCGTCCATGGTGGCCTGGCGGACCGCGCTCAACGGTCGCACGTACTGCTCGCTCAGGGGGTCCAGGTCGGGACGTTCGGAGGCGAGCACGATCGGTGATTGGCGGATGTCGGCGAACGACAGCGACTGGTCTTCGTCCTCGGGGTCGTAGCCGCGCAGCGCACTGTCGACCACCCGGCGCGGCCAGAAGCTGTCGACGTTGCGCAGCTCGGTGAGGATGGCGCGTTCGTGGTCTGTCAACGCCGCCCACTGCTCCTCGGTGGCCGGGATTTTCGGCGTGTAGAACGCCTGCATCTCCCGGAACCGGCCGTCGGGCAGCTGCACGGTGCCGCGGCCCTTGATGCCCGGTTGGATGCGGGTGCCCGCGACCGCGTCGTTGAACATCATGATTGCCGCGTCCTTGGATCGCAGGCGGCCCATCGCCACCCGCAACGCGGTGTTGTCGCGCGCCTCACCAGAGATGAACATCGTGTCGGGACGCTGGATGCCGATCGCCATATGGATGGCCACTGCTCGCGCGGTCCGCAGCAGGATCCCGACGTCTTTGGTGGTGGGCGGCGCTCCTTTTTCCTTGCTGGTCTTGTACGTCGCGTAGAACTCGGCCAACGCCACCACCAGGTTGGAGAACTCGTCGGTGATCACGATGATGGGGTCGAAGTCGTCGGCGCGGTTGGGATTGATCTTGACCTGCGAGAGCCGATCGCGCATGGTGTCGGCGATGAACCGCAGCGCGGCGGTGTGCCCGACCAAGCCGTCTTCGTCGGTACCGGCGGTCACCAGCGACACGTTCGGCCAATCCCGCATCCCTGGGGAGTCGAAGCCCTTCGGGTCGAT
Source organism: Mycobacterium colombiense (assembly GCF_003284935.1). GTDB lineage: Bacteria > Actinomycetota > Actinomycetes > Mycobacteriales > Mycobacteriaceae > Mycobacterium > Mycobacterium arosiense_A. Next base: position 43,948 of record NZ_QMEV01000040.1, on the reverse strand, counting down.
TTCGACCACGTTGAAACCCCTTCGGGCGCACTGCGTGGCCACTGTCATCAGCGCCGACGTCTTGCCCGAGGAGGTCTGGCCGGCGATGAGCATGTGCGGGGACTGTTTGAAGTCCCAGCTGATGGTGTTGCCGTAGGCGTCGACGCCGAACGGGATGACCGTGTGCTTGTACAGGGAACGGATGGTCGCCCGGGTGACCGTGGGGAATTGCAGCGGCGGGTCGACCAGGACGGGAAGGCCGGGGCTGCGCACGAACCGCACCCGCCGCGAGGCCATGCTCCATTCGGCTTCCCAGGATCCTCCGAGCGCATCAGAGACCATGCCTTCGATGACTCCGCGGCGATAGGCCGAGCTGACCTTCAGGTTGTAGGCGAAGCCGACGGTGAATTCGCGGATCCGCGAGGCGATGGCGTCGTTGCCGGTGGCGGCCGCTCGTTGCGCCAGCTCCTCATCGACATCGGCGGGCGGGCTGCTGGCGGCCTGCCCGTCAGCCTCGTCGGTCACCGGGGCTGGGGTGTCCACGGTCACCGAGGCGATGTGGGCTGCCGCATCAAACCAGGAGGCGACCAGCGGAGCGAGCACCGTTTCGGCGTCGTCGACGGCGTCGTGCTCATCGACGGTCACGGTGTGGGTGGCGGTCAGTGTGCGGGTCAACGCCTCATGTTCAAGGGTGTAGGTGTGGCCGGTGACCTCGCGCAGCACCGCGCCGACTTCGGCGATGAGGTCGTCGCCGACCGCTCGGGGATGCTGGCTGTAGAGCAGCTTGACCACCTTGGGGAATGCTTTTTGCCGGCGCGGGTAGGCGCAGCGTATGACCTTGACGCGGCCAGCTCGCAGGTCATCGGTCCATCCCAGCGTGAACGACGCCAGGTAGGTGACCTTGTTGATCTGGCGGGTGATGGTGCCGCGCAGGTACGCCCACCAGGCGAATTGGGTGAACCCGTAGCCGGCCGCGACCAATAGCGCAACGACCACCAGCCGACCAGGCAGGGTGCTCGCCGCGGGCCCGGCCCAGCGCAACAGGGCCCCGGCCAGGGCCAGCGTCACACCAGCGCCTCCCACAATCAGCGGCACCGTGGGGTACTGCTCACCGGTCCAGGCCTGTCCGGCACGCAGCTGGCCCAGATGGCCGGTGCGGGCGCGGTGGTTGGACCACGCCAGCATGGCCCACCGCAGTGCGGCCGCCGCCGCGGCGATCGCCGGGGCGGCGATGAACAAGATCCAAAACCAGCCCACGCCCACGCCGGCGACGACGTAGATCGGGTTGGCTGAGGGGGGCAGCAGGTAGTCGCGCACCGGTGAGGGCGAATAGAGCAGGTGCTGGGCCGCTGGCCAGATCTTGGTGTAGGTCAGTAGCGCGACCACAGCCAGCGCGGACAGGATGATCCACCGCCACCCTTGGGCGGCCTGCTTCTGCTCGGCCGCGGATTCGCCGGCGATGTGGGGGCGTTTGAGCTCGGCGTTGTTGATCGCGTAGGGCCGCGGCGGCGGCGCCGTCCTGGTGTCAGCCTTGGCGCCGGGAGCTGTCTTGTTCGCTGCCATCACCGCACCCCCGGGCCCGGGGAGGAGGAGGCCGGCGCCGGCGTGGTGTCGGAGTTGACCGGCACCACGTTGGCGACCTTCCAGCCGTCTGCTGCCAGCGCCAGACGGATTTCGATCTGGGACCCGTCGTTGTAGGTGGCGCGAAACGCCACGGCGCCGGGCAGCTCGTCGAGCGGCCCGTCCAGCGAGCTCACCGCGGCCTGGGGGACGTTGCGGATATCGGTGAGCCGGTATTGCTCGATCAGCTGCTGCGACACATCGGGGCTGATGCGGGCCAACCAGTCGTCGTGATTGTCGTTCGGGGAGGCGAAATTGGTGGCGAACCGCGCGGCGAGGGCCCGAGCGGCGTCGATCGAGGCCAGCTGCGGCGCCACGGTGGGTGCCGGCAGCTGGTCCACCGCAGGGTTGTCGCCGTAGTCAGCAGGCGGGGCCGCCGGCGCCGGCGCGGGGGTGGCGCTGGCGGCTGGCCGCTGCTGGTGGCGCTCGCTGGCGGCGGTCTCACCGTGGTGGGTGCTGTACTGCCAGCACAATCCCGCCACGGCGACGATGCCGGCGATCACTCCCAGGCGCAGACGCAGCGGGACCCGCCGCATCCACCACCGCAGGCGCCACCATCGGGCTCGCAGTGATCGCTGCTGTGTGCTCATGTTCATGTCAGCCTGCCTCTTTTCTCGGTCACAGGACGCGTTTGATGACGACGAAGCGGGAGGGAAACGGTGAGAGCTTCACCGGGATCCCGAAGTCTTGGGCTTCCACGATCGTGGTGGGGTTGACCACCATGGCCACGTGTCCGGGCCCGCGGGAGTCGGGGTTCAAAAACACCAGATCGCCTGGCTGCACGGCGGTACGCGGGACGATGCTGCCGTAGTGGACCATGTCGTAGGTCAAGTGGGGCAACACAATTCGGTGTCCTGAGGCTTGGTAGATGGCGTAGAGCACCAGACCTGAGCAGTCGAATCCGCCCCCGGTGGGGCCGTTGGTGTTTCCGCCGCCCCACACATAGGGCAGCCCGATCTGGGCTTCTGCGGCTCGCGCGGCGGCCACCCCGGCCGCGGTGCCGGGCCCCAGGTTGCTCGGCGCGCCGGCGTGCGGATCGCGTACCACACCGCAGATGTCGCGGCCGCTGTCGTCTTTGGTGGACTCCGGCGGGGTGGGATGACCAGAGCTGGCCATCACTTCGTGTAAGTGCTGGCGGTAGAACGCGGTTGCCTGTGTCACGAATGCGGCGTAGGCGTCGGGAAAGGCCGATCCTTGGACTGCTTGGGCGGCCACCGTGGGGGCCATGTTCTGCCAGCCGCCGACTTTGAGCAGCTTGGCGAAGAACTTTTGAGCCGCAACGCCGGGGGTCATCAGGTCACGCAGGCTGCCCCACCATGGTTGTTGCTGCATGATGCCGACCGACTTGTGGTCGTGTCCCACGCCCTCATGGGGAATGCCCATCGATTCGGGCACATTGGAGTTGGCCAGGTTCCGCAGCCCGGATTCCTCCATGCCCACCGCCAAGCCGATGATGATGCCCTTCTCGGGCACCTTCATCTGCAGGCCGGCGGCGATGACAGCTTTGCCGTTGTTGATCGGGCCCGGCCCAAACGACACCCCGGTGTCGGGGCTGATTCCCTGGGACTGCAGCTGGTGCTGGCACTGCGGGGTCAGCCCCGCCGTGGCCGGCGGCGCCCCGCCACCGAGGAACACCACGAAGATCACCAGCAGCGCGGTCAACGCGAACGGCGCCAGCAACGCCAGCGCGGCGTAGAGCTTGCGGCGATGCGCCCATACCGTGCGGGCGATCGCCACCCATTCCATCGGTTCCATCAGTGCCCGGCCCTAGTCAGGCAGCCTCAGACAACGCGTGGCGGCCCTCGCGGCCGCCCCCGCCCCCGCCGCGGCTGGCGCGGTAGATCCGGACCGCTTCGGCCAGCCGGTCGTGAACTCGGCTGGCATCGCTGACCACGACCGCCGGTTCGGCTGGCTGCGGCGCACGCTGGTGGCCGCCGGCATCCGAGGAGGTGTCGGCGTCGCCGCCGGCGCGGCCTGCCCCCGATGCGCCTGCGCCACCTGCTGCGGGGTCGCTGATGGATGCCGGCCCGGATCCAGGTCCGTCGCCGCCGTCTGGACCGGCGCCGCCACCGCCCCCGCCGGCGCTGCTGGAGGAGTCCGATTCTGGTTGGATGCGGCCCGGCTCGCGTTTGTTGCTCGAGGCGCCGCGCCCGCCGGGCGCCAGGTTGCCCTTCAGTGCAGCCAGGTCAGCGGACTTGGAAAGCCAGCCTCGGCCGGACCCGCCGCTGTTTCCGCCGCCGAGTTTGGCGGCCATGGTGTCGCGGCTGCGGTCGAACATGCGGCGCAGCGGCCCGAAGAACGCGAACCCGAACGCCAGGACCAGCGTGGTCAGAAAGATCGACTGGATGGCGTTGGTCGACTCCTTGAAGACTTGGTCGAGGATCACGTTGTAACCGCCGAACGCCGCGGTGTAGATGACCATCGCCGCGAACGCCATCGCGCAGTCCAGCAGGGTTTTCCACGCGAACATCTGCGGCCCGCCCGGTATCACGCCGATGGCGAACGCCGGCGGGGCCAGCGCGGCATACAGCATGGCTTGTACCGCCGCGCGTACCACATGCCACACGAAGTAGCAGGCGAAGGCGACAAGGATGCTGGCCAGGAAACCGCAGATGGACAGCGGCACCAGGAAGGCGGCGGGGTTACCCATGGACTTGTCGTGCATTTGGTCGCCCTTTTTGGAGTCGCACCCCTGAATGTCGTCTTTGAGTTTGTCGCCGTGCTGGTCTTTGATTCCTTTCGACCATGCTTCTTTGCATTTACGCGAAATCGAGTCGCTGACTTGCCCGAAATTGATCATCTGGGTGGGCGAACGCAAAAACCTATCGGCCAGACGTGACACCATGTCGTCGATGTTGGCCTTGCCGCCGTTGTCGCTCATGTGTCCGTCCGACACCGACGACGCGATCTGCAGACCGGTGTCACGCCCTTTGGCCAGCAGCCCATCGGGGCCGACGAGTTCGGCCAGCGGGTTAGCGAAAATCGTTGCGGCAATACCGATCATTACCATCGCCATGGCGATGTTGGACACCGCTTTGGCGGTGCGGCCGGCCAGCACCGTGCAGACCGCGATGATCGCCAAGACCGCCAGGGCGGTCGCGGCCAACCCGAACCGGTCCATCGCGGTATCCACGCCGTGACCGATGGTCTGAAACGGGCCGGTGAATAATTTCAACCACGAAAAGTCGAGCACGAATTTGATCAGCCACAGCGCGGTCGTCGTGACGCACAGATACACCTCGTAGACGACAGAATCGACGTAGGAAAAGATCTTCGCCGTGGGATCGTCCCAGCCGCCCTGATTGAGGGTCAAGGTGTATTTGGCGACCGGCACATTGTCGGAGTCTTTGATTCCCATCCAGGAAATCAGCACGTCCCCGGCCCCGGTGTCGGCGCCGGTACCTGGATCCGCGCTCGCCTGGGCCGCGCCGACCACGAGCAGCAGAAATCCAATCAGCACCGCCGTGGTCACCGCGCGGTGACGTGCACACCACCGCAGCACGGCCGCGGGAGTCCAGGCCCGAATCCCTTGATCCCAACGCGCCAGCCGATCGGCGTCGACGAGCACCCGGCCGCCGCTGTTGGGCCGATGGTCCCTCACATGAACCTCCGTGGGCTAGGCGACTTGGCTGTGGTCGGGGGGAGTGGTGCTCATCGCTTCGCGCCGCAGCGGCGAGGAGGGGCCGAGCACCTTGATGCGGCCGATCGCGCCGCGGGCGTCGCGCATGTAGCCCTCGCCCTCGCGGCCGCGCACCACCTTGCCGTCGGCGCCTTTGGGTGAGGTGTTGGTCGTCAAGTCACGCACGATGTGCGGGTTCTTGTCGGGGTCGATCCCCAGCCATTTCAGTGACCGCCTGGCCAGCGTCTCGTCACGGTGGCGCATGACGATCCGCATCGGTATCAGGTCCAATGCGGTGCCCGCGGGATAGTCGTTGACCGGGTCGTGGCTGCCCAGGATCAACGAAATGTTGTCTTTACGGCCGTCGCGCGCCAGCCGCGCCGTACGGGCCAAACCGGTGGAGGTGGAGGTCACGTGGTAGGCCTCATCGAGGGCCACCGCGGCCGGTCGCGCTTTGTTGAGCTGGAATGCTTGGCGACCCAACTCCATCGACAGCCCATAGATCGCCCGACCGAACACCTTGCTCGGACTCAGTGCCTCGCGGCCCGCCACTTCCTCACCGGTGGGCACCTCGACCCTGTTGGTGCGGATCACGATGCCTTCGGTGTTGAGATCCAGCGACGGCAGATTCGGGTCGAACAGCGCCGCGGCATAGCGGCGGCCTGACCAGTAGGCCAGGTGGCGGTGCAGCTCATCCCATCCCGAAGGCAGCGGCTTGCCGTCGGCCAACTTGCCCATGTCAGCCCCGCGCTGCAGCACGGCAAGCAGGTCCGGGATCGAGCGCACCCCCCATTCCGGGCGCAGCACCTCACCCAGTGTCATTCCCATCGGGGAGTTCGCTTCGCACTCGAACAGCGGCGTGAGCAGTTCGACGGCGGAGTCGACCCCAATATCGGCCTGGAAGGTGCGCAGCGGATCCATCGACCACTGCGGCCGCATCAGGTCGATGATCGCGTGACTACCCAGGGTGGCCGCCGGGCGCGCGTACTCCCCGGAATCGGTGCGGTCGATCGCCAAGAACTGACCACCGATGTCGACCAAATGGAACAGCATGTACATGATCAGCCAGGTCTTGCCCGCACCCAATTCACCGGCGATCGCGATCGCCGAGGACGCGTCTTTGAGCGGCTCACGCCACCACTCCAGGTGCACCGGCTGATTGCGCCGACCCGACAAATTCAGCGCGATGATCGGCCCCTGCGCATCACCGACGGCATTGGTCGCGAACGGCACGCTGGCGGCTTGGTACTCACTGATGGTGACGTGGGAGAAGTCGGCAACCACACGCAGGCCGGCACCGCCGGGATTCATCGCCGACCACAGCTCGCGTTGCCCGCCCAGCGGGGCGACCACTTTGATGCGGTTACGTTCGAAGGCCTGCACCAGTTTGAGCGCCCCGTCCTCACACTGGGCCCGCGAGGCGCCGGCGATGGCGAAGATCGGGCACATCGACACCTCGATCTCGTCGTCGTTGGTTTCCAACAGCGCGTTGTATTCGCCGAGATCGAGCGCCTGCTGCGACAGCATGTCTTGGGCGAAGGACACCTCGGAGTCGCGCTCACCGACTTGCTCATTGAGCCGCCGCAGGTTCTTGGTGTTGCGCGCGATCGCCTGCTCGCGGCTGGTCTTGCTGATCCGCGCTGCCCAGTCGACGTCGAATCCATCGACGCGGTCGGCGATGGTGAAAAACTCCGACCCCGGAAACTGCAACCCCTCGAGGGGAAGCGATTCGATCGCCAGCAGCGTCTGCCATGAGGTGGCCGCGCCGATCCGGCCGGGCTGGCTGATCTTCACCAGCGGCGCAAAGCTGTCCGGCCGCCACCGCTTGCGGTCGCCACGCCGTTCACCTTCGTCGAATTCCGCTGCGGCGAACGCTCCGGCGGGGGAGGACACGTTCGACGAAATCGAGGGCGGAAACACCTCGCGGCGCGTCCCGCGTGACAAAGCATGGTTCCACAGCCACACCATCTGCGCTGCCGTCAATGGCTCGAACGCAAACACCGACGGAAGACGCGCGACGATCGCGGCCGCTAGCGCTGCCGCCCTTGCCATCTCGACGCGGTCACGCTCCGCCGAGCGGCGCGCCACGCCGCCCCAGCCGGTGAGATCGGATACGACGTCGGCGTCGGTGACCGGAAATGACAGCACGAAAATCCGCTCGGCGGCGTGCACCGTGGACGAAAAGTACTCGTGCTTGCCCTCGCATTCCTCGCGCCACATCGGACGGGCGCTGAGGTCTGTTCCGGCGATCGCGCGCGCAAGGATTTCGTCCGGATTCATCGCCGCGATGACGCCTGCGATGACCGCGTTGTTCGGCAGCGCTCGGATCAGGTTTTTGTGGTGGATCAAGGTGTCGTATTTGCGTTCGTCGCTGGTGTATCCATACGCCAGTCCGGTGAGCCGGTAGTCGGCCCAGATTGCGCCATCGCGCATGCGGCGCAGGTTGCCCATCACCGACATGGTGGGTTGCAGGTTCTGGTCGAGCTGGTGAGCCATCAGAGCGTCCTTCTTCGAGGGTGTTTGAGGCGGTGATCAGGTGAACAGTTCTGCTGCAGTGCTGTGCGGCCGGTCGAACAGGTCGTCCCACCCGGAATCGGTGACTGGTGCGGTCGGCGCATGTGGGCGCGATTCGGCGCCGCGGTGCGATACCGGCGCCGCGTCGATTGCGTCGAGAATGGTGATGGTTGGCCGCACCGTCGACACGGCCTCGACGCGGCGCTGTTCGTTGACGCTGCTGCTTCGGGGACTGGTGTAGAGGAGGAAGATTCGGTGCAGCCGAGTGCTGAATTTGACGGGGGAGTACGGCATGCGCCGCATCACCCCGACCGCGGCGACTGTGACGCTCACTCCCACCGCGCCGGTCAGTAAGGGATCGCCGAACCGGGGCAGCGCGAACAGGGTGATCAACAACCCGCCGACGAGCGCGATCAGCTCGGGGATCGGGAAGGGTCCGCCGGGGAGCTTCCATCGCCCGTCGAACTTGGCGATGACGATGCGGACCCGCGAGGCTCGGGTGTACCACTTGGCGACAAACATCGGCGCTGTCCCGGCTCAGCGGGTTCCGCTGTTGGTCAGGCTGTGGACGGTGTCTTTGGACACCACACCCAGCGAGGGCAGTGCCCCGATAATGCCGATGAGAATGACACCGACAGCGACGGTTTTCAGCGCGGCGGTCTTGTTCTTGACGACGAAGTATTCGAACACCGCCAAGACCGCCGTGCCGCCCATCGCCAAGAACACCGCGAAGCTGATGCCCTGGTTTTTGATGTTGGCGCCGATATCCCAAATCGGGGCTGCCACGGTTCGGACATGGGTGGCTGCTGCTGAGGCGGATCCGTCCGCGATGAACGAGGCGACGGTGGTGATCATTTGTTAGCTCCCTTCGGGGCTGTTGGTGGCGTAGCCGCGCGGTGATTTGGTGGACGTTGTGGTGGTGGTCGTTGGGGTCAATGACGGTCCAGACGGCCCTGCTTGGTTGGGCGGGATGATGCTGGGGGCATCGTTGATCCGGTCGACTTGCCAGTGGCCTGCTGCCACCGACATCACGAGGGGGAAATCCATCGGCATCAGCACGCCGCTGGCGGTTTGCATCACGGCCCGCACCGTGACCTCAATGCCGTCGGCTGCGGGAGGAACGTCCTGGGCGGTGGCAGCCTCGGAATTGGTTTGCACGCGCTCGATGGCCATCGTGGTGAAGCGCGGTGGTTGTTCGGCCGTGATTTTGGCCGCCGCAGAGATGTAGGGCGTCAGGTCTCCCTGCCCGGTGAGCATCGCGGCGAGGAACCCGGCGACGGTCTTGTACACCGGCCGGTCTTCGGAGACCAATGTTTGCGTGGCCAGCTGCACCGGCAGCCCCGGTTGGCGATCCGGTCGTGCGTGCGGAAGCGTGAACGCGCGGTACAAGTTGTGGGTGTCTGCTGAGATATCGACTTGGAGCTTGACCGGCACCATGGACGCGGCGTTGGCGGCCTTCGGGATCTCGGCGTCAACGACGACCGAATAGGTCTGAAAACCGTCGTTGAAAACACCCGGAAGACATGACGCGGCGCGCAGCGCCCGCCCGCCGGCCGGCAGCGCAGACGGGGGGATATCGCCGTCGTAGAACTGCTTGATCGCCGCCGTGTTCGACGGGTCTTTCAGATAGGCATCCACGTAGCGGGTTGCGTAGGACTTCACCGCCGTGAATTGGTCTTGTTCGGCCGCTGTATCGGTTGCATGCGGCCGGTTCATGACGAGCAGCACAACCCCGGCTAGAAGCGGGATGTAACTGATCATGATGAACGCCAGAAACGACGCGCTCGCTCGGGCGCGAAGCTCATCGGCGCGGATGGTGTCCCCGCCACTGACGCGCAGAAAGAGCGAGTCCAGCGCACCGGCGATGGGGCGCGTCAACATACGGACCCCACCGCCTGGTTTTCCAGCACGTCAAGCAGCTGCAGGGCGGTGCTGCGGTTGTTGATGATGTGCGCGACCAGGGCCACGGACTTGGCCTCGTTGAGGGGGTCGGACCGCAGCTGGTCCATGAGCTCGCGCAGCTGGTCGCAGTAGGAGCGGACCGCAGCGTGGGTGCGGCGAATCGGCTGCGCCATCGGTAAGGCCTCCAAGAGGGGTAGATGCTCGGACGCCCTCTAATGCGGGCCAAAACACCGATTTGGCGACAACCGCATACATAACGAATTGGTAACGCATACGCGCGTATGACATCGCGATGTTCGCTCGATGCTTGACAGGGGGATTACGCTCGGCTCGGCTGTAGCCGCGAGGCGGAAGCCACGGACGAGCGCCTCCCCCTCCTGCATTAGCTCGTCAACGTATGCGCCACGGGCATCACCGCATATGCGGTGACGACAGCCCGGACGAATCCCCGCCGCACCCCTGCCGAAGGCCCCCACGCATCGCTATGCCCAGGTGCCGCCCCGCGAACCGACGCGCCGGCCTCCGGGTACGCCGCGCTCAGCAACCTCCGACAGCGGCGCCCACCCATTTCCCGTCAACCGAGCTGACAACCACATCACCCAAGGTCACCACTCCTGGATGTGATACACGTCACCTCCATGAGGACGGGTTGTCAACCGCTCTAAACACCGCTTCGCAAACCCCCGCAACAACGTCCACGGATTCCATAAGCGCGTCACCTCCCCGCGACGCCAAGGAATCCAATGACCATCTGGGACCAACTCGCCGACCAGGCCCACCGCCTGCTCACCCAGCCCCGCCGCGGCGACCTCACGCCCGCAGTAACCCTCATCCAATCCCTGCACCCGCGCGCCCCGCACACCCCCAACGCCATCTGCGCGCACCTGCCCACCGCATCAACCGTGCTGCCCACCCTCGCGCGCTACGCCCGCAACGGCGACCGCCACGCCCTGCTCATGGCAGCCGTCCTGATGCGCCACGCCCTGCGCCGCATCGCTGAGCTCGCCGACCCCGACGGCTACCTGTCCACCGACCGCGACGCCCGCGACAACGACACCCTGACCATCTTTTTCACCCTCATCCGCACCGCCGCAGAACCACAGATCTTGACGTCGCGCTACCTCTACAACGCAACCCTGCGCAAAGTCATGGCCGCCCGGCCACGCGCCGGCACCCCCACCGCGGCGGTGCGCGTCGACCCCCACTCCGCGATCCTCGACCGCAGCGACACCGGCACCGACGAAGACCACACCGCGCACCTGCTCTCCCAGGCCCGCTCCCACCGCATCATCACCGCCCTGGAATACGAGACCCTCAAAGCGCTCTACCTCAACACCGACATCTACAGCCCCAGAAGCGCAGCGCGCAGCCTCGGCGCCAACGTCGGTGCCATCGAACGCCGCGCCCAACGCGCCATCCGCAAAATCAGCAGCCACTTCGAGAGCGCGGCAGCAGCAGCATGACCATCCGCCACCGCTGCACCTCACTGGCGGTGTCGCTACCCCTCACCGCCACCCTGCTGCTGTCTACCGCTGCGCCTGCCCATGCCGCACCGCCCACCTGCCCAGCCGTCGAAGCGATCGCGATCCCGGGCACCACGCAGACCACCCCGCAGGCCGATCCCACCAAACCTGTCGGCATCCTCGGCAACATCCTCGAACCGATCAAACGGATCGTTCACCTCACCGTCGACACCTTCTACACGCCCTACCCGGCCACCATCTTCGGCGGCACCGACGGCGGCGGCTACCTGGCCTCCAAACAAGCCGGCATCGACAGCGCCGACGCCCACATGAGAACGGTCGCCAACCGCTGCCCACACACCAACTTCCTGCTGACCGGCTACAGCCAAGGAGCCGACGCCGCCGGCGACATCGCAGCCGCAATCGGCCACAACAGAGGCGCCATCCCCGCCAACCGGCTCCTCGGCGTCGCCCTCGTCGCCGACCCCTCACAGTCCCCGGTGGGCCAGCCCACCATCGGGCTCAACAAGCCCGGCGTCGGCTTCGCCGGCGTACGCGCCGGCGGCTTCGGCGCGCTCACTCAACGCAACGGCATCCTGTCGATCTGCGCACCGCTGGACTACTTCTGCAACCTGCCCCAAGCCGACCTCGTCATGCGCTTCATCGGCCACCTCGGATCTCACCTCGACGCCTCGGATCCAGCCGGCTCCGCCCAAAAGCTCGCCACCATGTTCATGGCCGGCCTTGTCGCCCCCGCCACCGCCGCCGTCAACCAAATCCTGCAGCTCGTCAAAGACCCCAACCTCATCCCCGACCTCGTCCACCGCGGCGTCGCTTTCGGCGTCGCACTGGCCCAGCAGCTGTTCTGGCTCGCCGGACCACAGGTCGCGGCCACCGCATCCGAGCTGTTCAACGCCGCCGGCCAAATCATCAACCTCATCCAGGCACGCGCGTGGACCGCACTGCCCGCGCTCATCACGGCCATCGCAACCAAAGCCGCCAACGTCGCCACCGCGCTGTCGAAAATGCAGGAGCAGACCAACGCCATCAACGTCAGCGCCTTCGGCCCTGTCGGGGCCGGCCTCGCCCACCCAGGCCCCGGCCTCGGCGATCTGGTCACCGCAGTCATCAACGCCATCAGCGTGGCCACCGGCGGCGTCGGAACGCAGGCGACCGGCATCTTCGGCCCCACCTTCGCCCAGTTCAGCGCCGCCACCGTCGCCACCGCACTCAAACACTTCGCCGAATTCATCAAGGGCGACTACCACAACGACTACGACACCGCCCGCCTCGACCCCGCCGGCCACACCGGCACCCAGCTCGTCCAACGCTATTTCGTCAACCAACTCAACAGAATCGTCTGAAAGGCACCCCGGACACCCATGACCCCAGACACCCCCGCCCAGAGCTCGTAAATGACCGTCTACCAGGAGACCACCCACATGGACTACGGGCTTTGGCTGCTGCGCGAACCGACCGGCGCAATCACCCTCACCGGCTGGTCGGAAACCCCCGGCGCCACCAGCGCCGTCGCCGCGAGCAAGACCGAACACTGGCCCGTCTATACGCTGTGCCGCGAACCCAGCCAGCTCGCCGCGCGCCTCACCGAGCTCGGCCTCGACCTGGCCGCCGGCCACGACCTCAGCGACCTAGACAAGAACTGGGATGTCTACGTTCGCCACCCCGACATTGCCGCGCTACGCGCCGCACTCGACACCGACCGAGCACGCGACCGCCGGTAACCGACCGACCGCTCCAGGCCGCGCCAACCCACCTCCAAACACCCACCGGCGGGCCCCGCCGCTCGCGATCAACCAGCAGCCCCACCGCCACCAAAACGCCCTGCCCCGGCCGGTGCTGGGATGCCGCTCCACAGCGCGCCACCACGCACCAATCACGGGTCGCACAGTCCCCGTAATTGGTCACTCGACCCGCCCTCCGAGCCCGCGCCCAGACCTTCCGCCAAGGCTCTGCAGGCGCCCCGACCGACCCCCGCACCAAGCCGCCGGCCACAGCCCCGCAAGCACCGGCAGACCGCGGTTCATCCCGACGCTTCACCGCCCTCAAACACCCTCGATCACCGGATGCGCGCCAGCCCGCGCCAACGTGCGCCACGGCGTGCCGAGCCGCCCGCGCCGGTACCGCGCGACCGGACCCTTCCGCACGGGTCACTGCGTCAGCCTCCGGGGCCAGGGAGTGGCAGAACACAGTCCGTGGGTGTGGCAGATGCGGCAGTTGGGTTGTCGTCTGCGCGTCGTGGTGGTGACCGCGGATAACGTCGCCGCAGGGACAACGATTCGACCTCACCAAACGGGACGTTGGGCCCTCAAGTGCAACGAACAAACTCGCCGCCGCCGGGGCATAGTCGTGGGCACGTTGACGTCCTCCTCTGGTCGGAGCCAGGGGAGCCCCACCTGTCCCTGCCCCTCCAGAGGGACGTCAAAGCGGCCATTTCTCGACGAGTCCCCAAACCGTTCCCGCTGCACCGAGGCTGAGGACGGTAACGCCCATCACCTTATCGATGAGATGCGGGTGATCCCATGTGATCCATAGACCTAAAAGCGCCAAGACGATGGCCACAATCGGCCACCGCAGTTTCGCGTTGTGGTTCACCGTGTCTCCGATCCGAGTCGATTCTCATGCGTCAGGCTGAGTACGCCGACCCGTGCTTCACCCTGCGACCTTCCGCCGCCGCCCTCGCTCGTTCGACTAACGGTTGGCGTCGACTAGTTTCCGTCAGAGGAAGTCGTCGCCGTCGCGGATCCGCTGCCGAAGCGGGTCCAGCGGCACCTCGATCAGGTAGTCGTCGTCGAAGAAGCGCTGCCGATAGGCGTGCAGCGCGAATTTCAGCGCGGGACGGTTGGCGTGCTGGCCGAGGAACTGCGGGCCCGCCGTAAGCGGCACCATACCCGCGGTCATCCAGTACTTGTTCAGGCGTTCGACCGTCTCCAACTGCTCGACGGACGGTGCCGGATCAGCCTCGGAATCCCAATGCGGATGCATCAGGATCAACCCGTTGGACGACCACGTCCGGATCCCCCACGTGGGAGGCGACGTGGGTCATCGTGATGTCGGCGCGCCACAGCACCGTTCCGGAGTCGTAGACGGCGTCGATGGTTTCTAGGTGCAGGGACGGGCTGAACATCTCAACAGTCGCGCGGGCCGGGTCGAGGGTGTTGACGAAGTCGTCGAGAGAGACCCTCATCGTCGTCGTCTCCTCCGCCGCAGGCCGCACGCGACTGGCCGCGCCTGATCTTTGTCAAGGCTACTCAGCAGCCACCCAAGGCGTACGAATCGTTGGTCGGAGACCAGGCACTTTGAGGCGAGTTGGGCACCTAGCCGTCGGAGAATCGTTCGAGGTGTGGGCAGCCAAGGGAAGGCAACTTGAAACAACGGTCCAGATTGTGTACCTCATGTAGCACGCTGAGTTACGATGTGCTACATGAAACGGGTTGGTGTCCGTGAATTGCGCCAGAATGCGAGTGTGCTTCTGCGCGCGGTGGCCGACGGCCACACCATCGAGATCACCCACCACGGGCACCCGGTCGCGCAATTGATTCCCGCTACCAACGACGCCTGGTCGGCCCTGATCGCCAGCAAGGAAGTCACGCCCGCCCGCCTCACCCCGGCCCAGATCCTTGACCACCCGCACCGCCGCTACAGCCCCCAGTCCCCGCCGCCGTGATCTACCTGGATCCCACCGCCATCATGAAACTCATCACCACGACGCCTGAGTCCCCGGCCCTCGCCGACTACCTGCGCTCGCGCACCGACACCACCTGGTTCACGTGCGCCCTCAGCCGCGCCGACGTCATGCGCACCGTGGCCACTCTTCACCCCGACGCCGCCGAGCACGCCCACCACGTCCTGGCCGGCCTGGACCTCGTCGCAGTCACCGACCGGCTCCTCGACGTCGCGATCGAGCTCGCCCCCGCCCCGGGGCACACCACCAACGCGCTCCACATCGCCGCCGCCCTGTCCGCCGGCCCCCGACTCCACACCTTGATCACCTACAACCCCGAGCTGACCCGCGACGCCGCAGCCCACCACATCACCACAACTTCGCCCGGAGGTTCACCGTGATACGCGCCCTGATCGCCGCGGTGCTGCTCACCGGCGCCGCCGTCCACTTCTTCGGCGCCCCCGAAGACGCCGCGCTCGGTTACAGCCTTCTGCTGTGCGGAGCGCTCTGGTTCACCTGGCCCGCCGCCCGCGTGGCCGCCCGCCAGATCCGCCGTGTGCGCCGCCGGCGCCATCCCCGCCGCGCTCCCGCCAAGGCCGCCGCTCCCGGCCCCCACCTGACGCAGATCAACCACCATCACCACTACTACAGCGGTCCGCCTATGGCGACACCGCCGGTCACGCTACGCCCGGACTACAGCCGCCCGGCACTACCTGAGCGCAGCAGCCAGCAGCTCGCCCATGACGCCATCTACAACACCATCGACAGCGACACCCTGTAGCCCATGAGCAGCACAGACCAAGTCCTCCACACCGACCACGGCTGGGAAAACGGCCGCCTCATCTTGGCCTCGCTGGCCCCCCGCACAACCACCCGGCCCGCCCGCCGCGGCCTACCCCCACCCCCCGACGACGACACCCCCAACGACAGTCAACCGCCTGACAAGCCGGGCCTGCTCACCCGCGCCCTACGCGCGTCCGGACGCGCGGCCCGCGCCGGCGGCCGCGCGTTCAACAAGCGAGTGCCGCCCGATCGCCGAATGCACACCGCATTCATCACCGCGGCCGCCGTGGTGATCCTGCTGGTGGCCCTGGCCGCCGTCAACTACCTCACCTCTGACATCAACCCGCAACCCCACATCACCACACCGGCCGCGACCGCACCGCCACCACCCTCACAGGCGCCGCTACGGCAAGACACCATCCTCAAAGGGGTCACCGCCAGCGACGTGTGCCCGCGCGACGCCAACTACTCCGACGCCAACCGGGCCTTCGACGGCGACTTCAACACCGCATGGGTCTGCACCCGGGTCAAGAACCAGGACGGACAAACCCTGCAAGTCGACTTCGGCCGCCAAGTCACCCTGACCCAACTCCGGGCCATCGGCGGCTTCGACGCCACCGCGCCCGACGGCTCCGACCAATGGTCCAAGCACCGCATTGTCACCCAACTCGAGGTGTGGTTCCCGAAGGACCTCAAACGCGACCCCGTCGTCATCGACACCGCAGGGGCCAGGGATTGGCGCTTCATCACCTTCAATCCACCAGCCACTGTCAGCAAACTACTCATCCGCGTCAAAGCAACCTCTGATCCGCCTCAATCCGCAACGTCCCCAAGCCCAACCGCGTCGGGGACTCCCGATGAGGTGACCACCGTAGCTATCAGCGAGATTCAATTCATCGGCACCGAAGGCACCCACCCGACGTGAGGTATGACGTGCAGATCCGTCGCGCCGGCGAAGCGCCGCGGAATATCGTCCACGCCCACTAAGCCGTGATGCAGGCTGCATCACCGGACCATCACCACGCAGATAGATCCCACCGCCGAGCGGGCGGGTACCGTCGATCCGGTGGCCACCCAGACGCCTGTGCGAAATCCGGCATGGGCACCGATGCTGGCGACGCTCGGCACCCCGCCACGACGCGCGGATGGCTGGGCCGTCGAGTGGAAGTTTGACGGCCAGAGAGCAACCGTCCACGTCCAGCACGGCGCGGTCACGGTCTTCACCCGCCATGGTGCAGACGTGTCGCGGACCTTCCCCGAACTCGCCGGCGTGGCCGCCGCCATCGGCGATCGCCAAGCGGTTCTCGACGGGGAGATCGTCGCCGTCGATCACACCGGCCGGCCATCGTTCACCCGCCTGCAGCGCCGCTGGCCACAGCAACGTCGACCACACCCCGAGCTGCTGCGCGAAGTGCCCGTCCGTTTGCTGGCTTTCGACCTCCTAGCGCTCGACAACCGCAGCCTCACCACTCAGGCGTATATCCAACGCCGCGAACTGCTCGACGCACTCATGGTCGTCGACAAGTCGCCCACCCTGACCATTCCGCGTGCCCTGACCGCGGTGGTCCCGGCAGACATGCTCGACGTCGCCGTCTACCACCAGATGGAGGGAATCGTCGCCAAGCGCCTTGACGCGCCCTACCGGCCCGGCCGCACCACCCAGTGGATCAAGTCCCTCGTCCGCCCAACTTGCGAACTGATCATCGTGGGCTACTGCCACGCCGCCGGTCCCGGGGGACGCACCAGTATCGGCTCACTGCTGCTAGCCGGCCACAACGACGACGGCGACCTGATCGTCGTCGGACAAGTCGGAACCGGATTCAGCGACACCACCCGCCGGTACCTCTATGCCATGCTCCACCCCATCACGCGCACCGCCACACCCGCCGCCAATCCCGTTGAGGCACACGGGGTGTCGTGGGTCGAACCCGAACTGGTCTGCGAAGTCGCTTACCGCGAATATGTGGCCCACCGCTGGCTTCGCCACGCCAGCTTCAAAGGATTACGGGACACCGACCCCGCCCACATCCGTATCCCGAGCGACCGCTGAAGCAGCTACGACGCGGTTGCCTCAGGCGGGGACAAACCCGGACCCGGTTGGGGGACCTCACGCTTTCTCATCGAACCCGGGGCGAACCGCCTTCTGGTGACTCGCGACCGGGCCGTACCAGCGGGTATATATCGCGCGCCTCCCTGTATATACTGGGCATGTGGGCAAGCATCTGATCGACATTGACGAACAGGCATTGGAGATGGCTCGCGCAGAACTGGGAACAACCACGATCAAAGAGACGGTGAACGCGGCTCTGCGCCGCGCGACGTCGCACCGCGCAGAACACGTGGCCTCCGCGCTGGATGCACTGGCCGCCGCGCCGTCCGAAGATCGCGCCGAGGCATGGCGCTGACGTTTCTTATCGACACCAGTGTGATAAAGCGACTCAGCCAGCCCAGCGTCCGGGAGGTGGTGGAACCGCTCGCGGCTTCGGGCGAACTCGCGCGGGCCCGTATCACCGATCTCGAGGTCGGCTATTCGGCGAGGAATGAAGCCGAGTGGGACGACTTAATAGCGGCGTTGGATGCATTCGAGCTTGTGGAATCGACCGAATCGCATCATCGTCGCGCGCTTCAGGTCCAGCGACTCCTGGCTCAGCGAAGCCAGCGCGGCCGCAAGATTCCTGACCTACTCATCGCCGCCGCCGGAGAAGAACACGGACTCACTGTTCTTCACTACGACGCAGACTTCGACCTGATTTCGGCAGTGACTGGCCAACCTTGCCAGTGGGTGGTGCCTGCTGGGACCGTCGACTAGAGCGCCCTTGACCAGTTACGGGCACAACGACAGCCCGTCACGTGACGAAACGCGGAGAGGGTCAGAGGACGCGTGAAATCGACGCCATAACCTTCAGACGCCGGTGCGATACTTGTCCGATCTCAGTGAACCTTGGGCAGCATTCTCATCGAAACTGGGGAATCTGGCCATGTCCGCGATTAGCTGACAGCGGATCCAGCGCCGGCTACGACCGCGGCTCTTTTCCCCGCCCGCTAAACCGAACTGCCCTCAATCACGTTGAAGCGCAACGAAGCTGCTACAAGCCGGACGTTCGGATGGTGGTGACCCCACCATCACGCGGTGGTTGGTCAGCGACCCTTACGCTCGCGAGGCCCACGATTTATAGCCACGTATAGGCGCGTATAGCAATCGGCTATACCGCGCTGGGGGCCGGCCATCCCGGGGATGCCGGTTGGGTAGGAAAGTCGCCGCGAGGATATCGGCCGCCGCGTTTGAGATCGGGGTGTTGAGGCGCCTTGGCGATACAGGTGTTTTCGTCTTCGATGACATTTGGCCATTCGTCGCCGATCCCGGTCTGCGCGAAGTAGCCGCCTTGATGGCTGGTGATCCGCCAGCCGTTGAAGACGTCGGCCGACGGTGCGCGAGCCGGTCCCTGCTGGGGGAATTGGGGTGCCGGCTTTGCGGGAGCCGTCATGGTGATCCGCATGGATGTAATGCCTGAATGCGGTGGCGGCAGAGCGATGTTGGGTTCGTACCCGTCTCGGGCTAGTTGAGCTGTGCCAAACGTGTATTCGCAAGCCAGCACCGTCACGTCGCGGCCGGACGTCGTTACAGAGGAGATGTGCACCTGGTCGGTGCCCACCCACGGGTGTTCGCGTTCGTAGTGCTTCGGCCAGAGGTATTGCGTGCCGGTGGGATGGTCGATGGATTGGTTGGGATCGACGGACTGCTGGAAGCCGGGATACAGGTAGCGATTGTCTCCTGTGATGGAGGCGAGCAGGTAGGACTCGGCGTAGGCGCGTACCGCTACCACGGGCCCGGTCGTGACGTCGATGCCGGGTTCAGCGGTCCAGACCACCGTGAAGTCGTTCAGGGTTGTCGGCCAGCCGGAGGCGCGGGCCGTCGGCGTTGGATTTCCTTGAGCGTGACGCGTTGAATCGCAGCTCGCGGTGGCACAAAGGATCGCGATGATGGTCGAGACTGCGGCGAACCTGGGCAACGCGCGATGGGTGGCGGTCATCCTTGGTCCTTGTCTGGCCCGCGCAACCGAGCCGTACATCAGAATTGGCTCGACGAGCGGGAGATGCGCCAGAATCCCGGATCGAGTTCTTCGGCCAGGTCTGCCAGCTCGTCGACGAACTGTGCGGCAGACGGACCTTCGATCACCAGCGTCACGTAGTCGCTTCCTCCTCGAGAGGAGGTCATGTGTGCGCCTTCACGCCCGGCCCAGGCCGTAGCGGTGAGCTGCTCGACCCGCGCCACGTCATCACTGGTCTCCAAATCTCCTGTGGCAACCGACAAATAGTGCTTGCCGTGCGCCGCATCCTCTGCTTCGGCGACCAGCTCAGCCTGTCGAAGCTGTTCGAGATATGCCTCAACCGCGTTGCGCGGCCGCCCAGCGTTCCCATCCTGCCGCATCCCTGGATTATGCGGTCCAGCGCTGACAAGTGATGCAGCCTGCATCATGTGACGGTTGAGGGAACAAGTCCACCTATCTGGCTCGTGCCTTCAGCGAGCCTCTTGCGAATTACTTCCGCTGGGCCGGGGCGAGGATATGCGCCTCAATCTCTTCCCGGCAGGTTGCCGGGCACGGATGCTGATCCGTTCGACGGTGGGGGAGGGCTGCTCGTTGACCACGATGCAATCAAATCCTGCCGCTTCACGGGGGTCGCCAGCCGACCGGGCCACCGGTTTATCCGCTGCTGTCGCTTCGCGGACTTACAGTCCCACCAACGCATCAGAGAAGGCGGAAGGCACATGACTCACCTCGCGAGCGCACACCACACCGGTCAGGGATTTCTCAACACGCTGGTACACGGATTCGCTTGGCGCACTGGCAGTGACGCGGCCGGCGCTCTCTTCCGCCTAGCGCCAGGACTCGTCATCCTCACGGTGGTCGCGGTGGTGATTTTCATCGGGGCGCGTTGGCTGCGTCGCCGCAACCTTTGACCGACTGAAGGTCGGTGCGAGCGCCTTGTCCTGGCCGCTGCCAGTTGTCGACGGTTTCTGGGAGCCAGCCTGGGTGGCGGATGTCGGCGCCGTCGGTTAGTTCTCCGTCGGGCTGCGGTAGTCGGCCTTCGACGTGGTAGCGGCGCACGGTCCCGTGTGCGAGGCCGCGGCGGTTGGCGAAGCCGCGCAGGGACAGCAGCTCGATCACACGCACGACTTTACAACACAATTGACCTTACAGCGTTCTCGCTGTAAGGTCCGTGTTATGCCCACCCCCACAGTGCCTTTCAAGGCCGGCGACTATCTCAGCGCCGGCGAAGCATGCCAGGACGCCGTCAGCCGGCTCGATGCCTTCGACGACGTCGCAAAGATCGTGGCCAGAAACGCCGTCGTCGAACTCATCAACCTCCAAAACGGCACCATCAACTGCCACCAGGTCGCGGTCATCGCCAGCGCCATCACCAACGCCCTCCAAGGCAACACCTACCGGCAGGTCCTCTGATGTCCGCCCAACCCGCCGCCGGCCGGACCACGGTCGCCTACTGGCACACCAGCTACCGCGAACCCTGCGAACACGGCCCGAAGACACCAGACGACGCCATCTGCGCCGCGCACGGCCTCCTCACCGCCCTCGCCGGCACCAATGGTTGGCCCACCGACCTCAACGACCTCGGCCCGCTGCGCCTGCGCGCCTACACAGCAACGAACTGGTTCGACGTCCTCGAAGTAGTCGACTGGCACACCAAGAACCGGCCGGCAGGCAGGGGCGTTGACTACACCCTCGTCATCGACAACGGCGGCCAGCCCGTCACCATCACGACCGACACGATCGCGTTCCTCGGCGATGCGTAAGCCCACAGCCCGCCAGATCGAAGCGTTGAGCGCGGTCGCCGCCGGCCGCGTGCAATGGGGCAACGCCTACCCGGACATGGCGCGCAGAGGGCACACCGGCCCGCTGGTGTTCCTGATCGACGGACACAGCGTCTACGGTGGCCAACACGCGACCTACTCGCGGCTCGCCGAGCTGGGCTGGATCGTCGAACGCACCGACCTGCTCCCACTGAAAACCGTTCCCGCCCGAACTCGCATCTCCCACACCATCACTGGCAGCGAAAAGGTCATCGAGCTCCCGGAGCACTCCGCCCCCGCCGATGACGGGTGGCGCGCCAAAGTCGAACTCACCGACGCCGGCCAAGCCGCACTACACCGAGCCACTGGCCAAACAACTACCTCCACAACCCCAGCGATCGAGCGCCCATGACTCAGCCAAACAGCTTTACTGTCGCACTCGCGGCGCACCATCAAGCGATGACACCGAAGCCGAAAGTGCGTCACGCGCCCTATGCCCTGCTCGGCGATTTCGTGCTCGTCTACGGAAAGACCACAAAATCCGCGTGCGGCAAACGGATTCGCACCACTGAGCTGGTCAGCCGCGACGACACAACATGCCCAGGCTGCCGCCGCGCCATCGCAAGTGACCGCACCGAGGCCGCGGCAATGCGCGCGCTTGCCGAGGACCTCCTACGCGCTGAAGGCTGCCCACACTGCGGCGCACCCTTCGACGACATCTCCGCCTGGAATCAGCACCGGCGCCAAGCACATTCACACTGAAACACCCTCGAAAGGCAGAGCCGATGTCCACCGCTGACCTCGACACTTCGATGACACTCGACGACATCGCCCTCGTCGACAGTTCACGCGCGCGACGGTTGTTGCAGTCCGCGCTTCGCCACGGCCTGGACGTGTACGCGACGGCGAGCACGCAGCGCTGCTGGACGATTCACAAGCCCAACCAGCGCTATGGCGGCGAATCTCTCACTGTCTACGGCGAAGCCAACAACTCCGCCCATGTTCTCTACGATCCGAGCACCGGGTCGACCTGGGAGCAGATCACCCAGGTGCGCGCCTTCACGATCATCCAGGCCATGAGCGATCTGCAATGAGGCCCGCCTGCCGTAACAGGCTGCCGGCCAACGTGATTCAATACGACCTCTTCGGCGAGGTGCAAGCCGCCGAAAAGACTGCTCAGACCGCGGCCCTGGCCGCCTCCGCGGCGGCCCGCTCCTTCCTCACCGAGACCCCATGGCCGGACCTACTCGGCTGGTGGCTCCACGGCGACGCGATCGAAGCGAACCTTGACCGCAGCGAAGCCAAGGCCAGCTACCGGCGCGGCCGTTGCCTTTTGTTGAGCGAATGTGAGTTCGGCTCTCTCATCAGGCAGCCTCGCCTTGCGGTGAGGCGGTCCCCGTCTGATCCACTTGTTGGTGGTGCGGGGTTGACGCTTCGTCGCCTGCTGCGTCACCCGCTGGCGCGGGTTCGGTCTCACGCGTGGCTCCACGTCCTGCCACCGGGCCACTCCCGGCGGGACTCTGTTCACCCACGGGTGTGGGTACGCCGAGTCGGGCGAGGTTGATCGCAGCACCCAGATCACGGTCGATCCGGATACCGCATTCGTCACACTCGAAGACTTGATCGGCCAGGGTGAGGTTTGACTTTCGCCTCCCACAGCCTGTGCAGGTCTTCGATGACGGGTAGAACCGGTCGGCTTGCACCAATTGGCTCCCGTACCAACGACTTTTGTAACTCAGCATGCGCCGGATCTCAGCCAGGGCGGCATCAGCCAACGCGCGATTGAGCCCGCGCTTGCGAGCTCCGCCGGCGGCGCGCATGCCCGCAGCATTGAGCGTCTCGACCACCACAACATCGTGTCGTTGGGCCAAGGCGGTGGTGGCCTTGTGTAGGACGTCGCGGCGCACCGCCGCGGCATGGGCATGCGTGCGGCCAATGCGGGCCTGGGTGCGTCGCCACCGCTTCGAGGGCTGCTGGCGGGTCCGGGTGGCGGCGTCGTGCGGGCCGCGTCGGCGGGCGGCTTGGCGCTGTAGAGCCCGCAACCGCGATTGCGCCGTGCTCAGCGACTTCGGCGCGGGGATGCGATCGACTTCGGTCCCGTCGGGGGTTGCGATCACCAGCAGCCTGTCGGCCTTCACCCCGACATCGACACCGACCACCGCATGCACTGAGCGCGCTGCGTGCGCGGGCCGTGTCTTGGCTGCGACGATGGTCTGTAGAGAGCAGTACCAGCGCCCAGCACTGTCCTGACGCACGGTGGACGACAAGATCCGAGCAGTGCCGGCCTCGATCCGGCGGGCCAGCTTGCGGGTCGATTCATGGGTGCGGATCGCCCCCAACCGCGGCAACGTGACGTGCCGGCGGTCAGCTTCGATCCGGATGGCCCCGGTGGTGAACCGCACCGACTTCGGGGCACGGGCGGACTTGAACCGGGGAAACCCGACCACCCGTCCAGCGCGCTGGCCACGTCGCGACGATAACCAGGCTTCCAGGGCGCGGGCCAACCCATCCAGGCCGGTGTTGTAGGCCTCTTTGGAGTTCTCGCCCCACCAGGGCGCACACGACGGCTTGCGTTGATTCCAGACCTTGCGCAGCGCCGGCAACGACCACCCCAACACCGGGGTCAACTGATCCTCGCCGATGCCGTAACTGCGTTCGGCGGCCCGCTGATCCATCACCGCTTTGACCAAGGCCAGCATGTGGTTATGCGCGAACCGCGCCGCGCCAGCATGGGATGCCAACGCCTGCAACTGTGTTGGGGTCGGATCCAGGGCGAACCGGTAGGCCTGCGCGGTCCACCCGTGGGGGATCTCGAACCTAGCCATCCCCACCGGCCTCTACCTGCTTGGTTGCGGTCACCGCCCGCATCGCGCGGTTCCGCGCGCCGCGGCGGCCGTAGAGGCGAGCGCACATCGAAGTCAGCACCTCGATCATGTCGCGAACCAGATCGTCGGCCGTCTCGCCCCCCTCGGTGACGATGACCTTGCGGCCTTGCGCGGACAACGCGGCCTCGAGGTGCTCAACCCCGAAGCGCGCCAACCGATCACGGTGTTCCACGACAACTACCGAAGCAGACGGGTCCGACAGAATCCTTCGCAACTTCGGCCGTTTACCGTTCAACCCTGACCCGACCTCGGTGACAACTTCGCTGATCACATGACCGTTCGAGGTGGCCCAGGCGGTCAGTCGTGCGACCTGCCGCTGCAGATCCTGGCGCTGATCATGCGAGGACACCCGCGCGTACACGACTGCGCGACCGGCGTTCTCTGCCGCCGGTGCATCGACCCAGATCGTGCCCGACTCCAACCGACGAGTAGGCACCGGCATACGGTCCTCACGGAACCACCGGTACGCAGTCTGCGGGTGCACACCATTGGCACGCGCCCACTCGGCCAGCTTCATACACTCACTAAAACACACATTCGATCACGAATAATCACATTTCGCCGATCAGCTCCAGCCCCAACCGATTAGCAGCGACGCGCCAGCGCTCGACGGTCTCGCCGCGCTGTCTGGCCGTACCCGGACTAGCACGCCGACGCAGGTGGAGTAGCCATCTCGAAGCGTGACGGCTGCGAGACCCCCAATTCCTTTGCCGTCCGGTGGCATTCGGCCACAAATTGTCGCTGGCCAGCGATACCGTCACTTGCATGAGCAATCACGTCACAACCTATCGGTTCACCACCATTGCGGTGGGCGACCTTCCCTACCCGCAGGGACTGGGCAAAGGCGATCACCCTGAGCTCGAATTTGGCATGAGGCGACTCCTGGGCCACCGTTGGGAAGACCCGGCCGCCAACGAGCGATTGTTCTGGACACCGCGCTACCAGGATCTCATTCGTAGTCATCTCAAACCGTATTTCGACCGACGCGGCGACATCGTCGAGGTCGCTACGCGGGCCGTCAACGGTGCACACGCCAGCCACGCCTTCAACCGAGATATCACCGGCACCTATGCCGAGGCGTTTACTCAATATCGCTGCGGCATCCCGTCGCTCGACGAGCTCATAGCAGCCCACGGCCCTGTAATCGCGTGGTGGATCTTGGACCCGCCCCGCCTTTTTTGGAACGGACGAGCAATGTGGTTCCACGATGGGCGCCACCGTCTGAGCTACCTCAGATCATTGATGCAGCCCAGCGACCCTGGCTTCCCAGTCCTCGTTGAGCTCAGCGGCTCTGCCATTGGCGCGGTAGCGCAGTAGCCGCATGAATGACTATCGATAGCCGGCTGGCAGGAGGAATTTCCCGGGGGCATGACCCCGAAGCGCGCCTCCGTAGATCTCTCCGTCGATCGCGTGGGGAGTGCGTGGCCCCAGGTGCCGGCGTTGATCCGTTTATCAACGATAAAGGTGATCACCAGGTGTGATGCATGCTGCATCACACACAGCGTCGCCCTTGTTGGACCGAGCCGCGACGAGTAGAGGTGGCGCTAGCTGTCGGTACAACTCTGCGCCGGTTAATGCACCCACAACCGGTGTATCTTCTGCACCATGGCCAAGCGGGTGAGCCTGATTCTCAAGGACGCCGATGAAGCAGCGATCGCCCCGTACCTGAGCGAGGGCTCGGCCGCGTTCGAGGCGTTACGCCAGTTGGCCAGCCAGCGTGGCGAAGGGGACATCAAATCAGAAGCGGGCGCGCTTCGCGCGTTGCTCCACGCCGGCGCCCAAGCGGTCGGGGAGCGTGTGCTCGACGTCGGGTACGCCGAACTGGCGTCCGAGTTCAACAGCGAACCCGCCAACGCCGAGCGTCGAACTGCGCGTGGTCGGCACGCGCGTAGAAGTAAGGCAAACCGGTGAATCGCGCGATGCAGAGCAACGTATACCGCGTCGATTTCGGGCGTGGACCCACGCCCTGGGTGGTCCTGAGCAACGACTCTCGCAATAGGAATCTCGACACCGTGTTGGCGGCGCGGATCACCACAACGACCACGAATGCACGACCGCCGACAGTGGTGCCCCTAAACGCCGCCGACCCAGTTTCCGGATACGTGCTCGTCGACGACATCGTGCAGCTCTATCACGACGAACTCACCGAACCGTTCGGCAGCCTCTCGCTACCGACGATGCGGGAGATCAGTGCAGCGCTGCGGATAGCACTGCCGTAAGCGCTGGGGGTTGAAACTGGAGGGGGATCTGAATGCTCAACATCTCACTGGACCGGGACACCGCGGTCGCCCTGATCGCCCATGCGCGACAGCGCTCGGCGGCGGACGTGGATGCCCTCGAGGACTGCGAGTTGGAGGTTCAACTCCGAAGCGTCGATATCCGCCGCATGCTTGCGATCACTGACGGCTCGACAGAGGAGCCCGCTGCCAATACAGTGCGGCACAACGGAATCGGGCTCGACATGCAACTCACCCCGGATGAAGCACGAGTTGTCGCCGACGAGTTGGTGCTGGTTGGGGATAACCTGATCCGCAAAGCGCTCGCCCAGCTCGACCGCGGCGCGGTGCTCGATGAGCTGATGAGGGCGGCGAACGGCCTGCTGCAGCGCGGGAACGAACTCCTTCTTGCCGCGGAACGGGCTGAGAACGGGCAGGCGGCGCTCTAAGCCTCTATCGGTTTCGACGCCCAGTATTCGCGCAAGCTGGCGATCCGATCGCCGTCGAGCTCGAGGATGGCCACTTCTCGCATCAGTTTGCGGTGGCCTTTGACGAGGTCGTCGAATCGGGCTTCCCATTCCGCGATGACGGTGGATCCGTCGACGTACAAGGTGATGAGCCGCGCGTCGATGTTGGCCTGCTCCCGCGCAACTTTGGTTTCCCAGTACCGTCGAATCTCGGCGGTGGTGCGCATCGGCTCGTCGAGGACGCGTTCGTGATACGTCGCCTCGGGCGTGAAGATCGTGACGATCAGGTCGGGGTCTTGCGTTGTCCATGCACGCAGATAGGTGTCGATGAGTTGGCGCACGTGCTGGTGGGGTGTGGGTGCGTTCACGGGTGCTCCGTTACCTGGGCGAGTGGGATTGGCCCGTCGAAACGTGTTCGGTCGCTGAGGCTTTGGAAGATCGTTTTGGGTTCTGCCAGCTTCACGGTCGTTAGATCCACGCCCGCGCCGGATCCAGGATCCACTCGCGCCCATCGCCATCGCTCCGAAGTGACCTCGGTGTCGGTTAGGACTGCGGTGTAGTAGCCGTCCATTGACGTTTCGCCGGGCAAGACGGCGAGATGGATGGAGCCGTAGAAGTAGCGGTCGTTGACGTTGCGCCACTTGCCGATGATGTGGCGGCCGAAGACTTCGGCTTCGATGTCGTTGGCATAGCCGCGTTCGTGGTCTTCGAGTCGTGGGCTCGGTGGGTAGTTGGTCGCTGTTATGCCGCCTTTGGTGACGTCGACCTGTGATAGATCGGCGTGATGCAGCCCGTCGACCATGTAGCTCGTCACCCATAGGCCGGCGAGGTCGGTCGGTTCAATGCCGGGATGGACACCGGTCAGCAAATCGCCCCGGTGCGGGGTGTCGGGGTGTCCAAACAGTTCTTTGGCGGACCAGCCCGGGAACATCCGCTCTAACACGGCGCAATGGTAGCCGCGTGGGAGGTTCTGGATTTCGCCTCCGAGCCAGCGGTAGTACTGCGCCTTCGTGGGGGGTGCTGCTTGGCGTGAGACGCCCAATTCCTTTGCGGTCCGGTTGTATTCGGCGACGAACTCTGAATAGGCGTGCAGGTGGCGTTCCTCGAGAAGGGACTTGAGAGCTATCACACGCACGTTGATCAGCCTACCTATCAACGAGACTGAACGAGACGCAGAGAGACTTACCGCGCACTCAATGCGCCCCTCAGAGGGCCGCTCGTCGCGGCGTCCCCGACGGCTCTGGGTCGTCTTTTCGTTTGCTATCTGTCCGGTTTATGCGGACTGTCGGGTTTATCCGGACATATGGCCGGTTTATGCGTACTGCGGTCCGGCGTCATTTTCGGTCTTTCGGTACCGTGTGTGGCCCGAACGTCAGCAGCGCGAGCTGGCCAGCGGAGTGTAGGCGGTGGTGTGTCACCACGTTGGTGAGACGGCGCGAGGTGATGCCGTGTAAGGCGGCATCTACCGGCGCTCCAGGGCCCAGAAATACCCGATCCTGCACGGTCAGCAGTGTTTGATGTCCTCAGATGCTCGGAATGACCTGTGAGGACGTATGCCTGCGCAATGGATCGTCGATGCGACATCAGCACTCGGTGATGTCTGCAAGAAAAAGCTGGCCGGGCCAGGAGAAGCCGAGGCCGCGATCCGAGCCCCCATAGAAGAACTGCTCGCCGCCGCCGGCCAGAACCTGTCGCTAACAGTCGTTCCTCACGACGAAGTCAGCGACAAAGACCGCGGCGTCCGCCCGGATTACGCGATCCGCGTCGACGGGGCCATCACTGGCTACCTGGAGGTCAAGAAGCCGGGGGCGAACCTGGACCCCGAATCGTTCACCGGCCACAACAAGCGCCAATGGGAACGCCAACGCGACTTTCCCAACTTGATCTACACCAACGGAACCGAGTGGCGGCTCTACCACCACGGCGACCCGGTCAGAGACCCTGTGCACCTGTCCGGCGGCACACTGCGTACCGCGGGAACCAAACTCACCTGCGGGGACGACTTTGAGGTCCTGCTGACCGACTTTCTGCGGTGGGACCCGGTCGACATCACCGGTGTCGTCGCACTCGTTCGCGAGGTCGCACCGCTGTGCCGGCTTCTACGCGGGGAAGTCCTCGACCAGCTCGCCGAAGAAACCCGCGCGATCGCCGCCGGCGCTAAGGAAGCCGATCAGCCGTTCCACGGCCTGGCCCGCGACTGGCGGGCCCTGTTGTTTCCCACTGCCACCGACGACGTCTTCGCCGACGGGTACGCCCAGACCGTCACCTTCGCGCTGCTGCTGGCCCGCACCGAGAACATTGACCTTGTCGCCGCCGGCAGTCTGCACGAGGTCGGCACCAAGCTGGCCGGGCAGCACTCCCTGATGTCACGTGCCCTGCAGCTGCTCACCGACTACGTCGCCGCTGACTTCCGGGTAACACTGGACTTGCTGGTACGCGTGATCGGCGCCGTCGACTGGCCGAAAGTCCGTGCAGGCAACCGCGATACATATCTGCACCTCTACGAACGGTTCCTCGGCGAATACGATCCCGAGCTCCGCAAGCTCTCCGGCTCCTACTACACACCGCACCAGGTCATCGAGCAGATGGTGCGCCTGGCCGAAGACGTTCTCGTCCACCGACTAGACCGGCCCGAGGGCTTCGCCGACCCATCGGTGGTGATCGCGGATCCTGCGATGGGCACCGGTGGGTATCTCCAGCAGGTCATCGAGCACGTCGCCGACCGCGTCGAGGCCCGCGACGGCAAGGGCGCTGTCGCCGGCGCGGTGACCGACTTGGCCACCCGGCTCTACGGGTTCGAACTGCAGATGGGGCCGTTCGCCGTCGCCGAGCTGCGCGCCACCGACCTGCTGGCCGATATCGGTGCCACCCTTCCACCCAGAGGGCTCGGCCTGTTCGTCACCGACACCCTCGACGATCCCTACGCCGAGCAGACCCAACTGGGCTCCGGGCTGGAGCTGATCAGCCGCTCTCGCAAACGCGCCGCCCGCGTCAAAGCAAAGACGAAAGTGACTGTGGTAATTGGCAATCCGCCGTACCGCGAACGTGCCGAAGGAATGGGCGGCTGGGTCGAGCGGGGCAGCGGCGCCGACCCCTACAAGCCGCTCGACGATTTCCGAGCCGAAGGCAACGGCCGCCACGAATTCAACCTGAAAAACCTGTACGTCTACTTCTGGCGTTGGGGCACATGGAAAGTCTTCGACGCCAACAGGGATCAGCCCAACGGCGACGTCGGCATCGTCTGCTACATCACCACATCGGGCTACCTGCGCGGGCCCGGCTTCAAAGGGATGCGCGAATATCTGCGACGCAACACCACCGAAGGCTGGATCATCGACGTCTCGCCCGAAGGGCAACGCCCCGAGGTGGCCACGCGCATCTTCTCGGGCGTCCAACAACCCCTGGCGATCGCCATCTTCACCCGAACCCCGCACTGCGACCCGCAGACCCCCGCCCAAATTCACTACACCGCCGTACACGGCCACCGTGCCGAAAAGTACGACGCCCTGGCCAAGCTGAACCTCCACGACACGCAGTGGCACCCGACGCGCACCAGCTGGCAGGCCCCGTTCACGCCTGCGGCCCAGTCCCAGTGGGACGACTATCCCGCGTTGAACGATCTGCTGCCCTGGAGCAGCACCGGAATCACTGCTAACCGCAACTGGCCCAGCGCCCCCGCCGTCGCCGTCCTCAAAGAGCGCCTCAAACGGCTTGTCGCAGAACCTGATACCGCCCGCAAAGCCGAACTTTTCAAGCAAACTGACACATCGTCATTGACCGCGCGCAAAGAGCCCTTCGCCGCTTCGGATACCGAACCGCACACCGACCGCCCGTTCAACAATGAAACAGCCAGCTACGTCAACACCGCACGCATCGTCCGATACGGCTACCGCTCATTCGATCGCCAGTGGATAATCGCCGACCGACGACTGCTGGACCGCTCACGCCCGGAACTGTGGGCAGCGCGGCTCCCCGGTCAGATGTTCGTCATCGAACAGCATTCCCAACCAGTCAGCGACGGACCAGGCGTCATGGTCTCGGCCCTCATCCCCGACGCCCACCTCTTCAACAACCGAGGCGGCCGCGCACTACCGATGCTGCACCCCGGCGGCCGCCCGAACATCGCCAAAGGCCTCCTTGGGGCCCTGTCGACAATTAGTGGCCGCGTACTCACCGCCGAGGACCTGATCGCATACATCGCCGGCGTCACCGCCCACCCCGGATTCACCGAACAGTTCGCCGAAGAACTGGGCACCCCCGGAATCCGCGTACCGATCACCACTGACCCCGAACTCCTCCAACAAGCCATCGACCTCGGCCGCCACACGATCTGGCTACACACCTACGCCGAACGGTTCACCGCTATCCACTGCAGCGACGTCCGATACCCCGCGGGTGACCCGCAGCGCATCATTAACCTGACCGCAGTCAAGACAATGCCCACCGCAATGACCTACGACCCCGACACCGCCACCATCCACATCGGCGGGGGCTCATTCGGCCCTGTCCCGCAAGCGGTTTGGGGTTACACCGTCGGCGGCCGAGAAGTCGTCAAATCCTGGTTCAACTACCGCAAGGCCAACCCGACCGGGCGCCGCACCAGCCCGCTGGACGACATCAACGCCACGACCTGGCCGACGGAGTGGAACGGCGAACTCATCGACCTACTGTCGGTGCTCAGTCGCCTCGTTGAGCTGGAGCCTGCGCAGGCCGACTTGCT
The DNA here is from genome assembly GCF_003284935.1 of Mycobacterium colombiense. Taxonomy (GTDB): domain Bacteria; phylum Actinomycetota; class Actinomycetes; order Mycobacteriales; family Mycobacteriaceae; genus Mycobacterium; species Mycobacterium arosiense_A. The sequence goes on along the minus strand of NZ_QMEV01000040.1, from coordinate 12,289 downwards.
AAATGCCATCCTCGCCAAGCCGGTGGCGAGCTACACCGACCTCGCCGCCGCCGGAGTGACCTGGCCTGGCCCGAACGCCAACGACGTACAGCGCAGCCCCAACTACGCGGAGGCGGACCAGGGCCAGCAGACCGAGGACGTGGACGGACAGCTCGGCTTCACATTCGGCGGCAACTGAGGTCGCGCCCGGCCGCGCAAACAAACCTTGATCTACGCATTATCCGTTGTTATTATCGGGTTATGCGTAGTTCTGCTCCGGCGCTGTTCCCGGTGTTCCGCTCCCCGGCCCAAGCCCAGGTCCTGGCTGCCACGCTGCTCCATCCCGACTGTGAACGGACCATCAGCGACCTGTCCCGCCTCTTGGGTATACCGCTGGCGACTGTCTCTGACGAAGTCACCCGCCTCATCGACGCGCAGATCCTCGTTTCCCGCCACGTCGGGCGCGCGAAACTCGTGCGGGCTAACCCCCATAATCGCCTCGTCGCCCCGCTCACTGAAATCGCTTTAGCGACAATGGGTCCGCATCTCATCGTGAGCAACGCTTTCGCCGACGTCGCCAACATCGACCTGCTACTCATCTTCGGGTCATGGGCCGCCCGCTACCACGGCCAGCCCGGACCGCCCCCCAACGATCTGGACATCCTGGCCGTCGGCAACCCTGACCGCGCCGCGGTCTACCAGGCCGCCGACAAGGTCCAAGAACTCACCGGCATGCCAGTCAACCCCGTGATCGCTTCCCAGGAACGCTGGAATGACGACAACGACCCCTTGATGACGGAGATCAGATCGTCGCCACGCGTCGAGGTGAGTCGGTCATGACCTGGGAGCAGGGTCAAGATGATGTGGCCGCCGCGCTACGCACGGGCGACTTACAGCAGGTGACAGGGGGCCAGGCCGCCGGTGACGGCTGGATCGCTGACGCTCAGCGCAAAGTTGAGACAGCCCAGGCCATCGCCGATATCGACCCGCACACGGCCTACGTCACGGCCTACGACGCAGCGCGCTTTGCCCTCGTTGGAGTACTCGCCCACCAGGGCCTACGCGCCACACAGAGGGGCGGCCACGTGGCCGTCGAGCGCGCCGTGCGCGCCCAGTTCGGGGCTTTATTCGTTGATTTCGGGACGCTGCGCCGGCGTAGAGCCGAGCTTGAGTACCCGTCGTATCCGGGCGTGGAAGTCCGCAGCAGCGAGGTCGTCGAGGCATTGAACGCCGCCGCCCACATCATCGACAACGCCGTCAAACTCCTTCCACACCTCACGATTTACACCGCGCCATGACCACCCGACGCACCCCGTCCATCAAGAGGCAGTGTCGCCGAGCACGCGCCAGGCCCCTCGTGAGCCGACCATCGCGACTCAAAGCGGTTTCCATTGTCGGCAGATGCTGGGACAATGCACCTATGGGGACTAAATCGAAGCTGCAGATCGACACCCAAGAGTTGGCGTCCGCGGGCGGTAAAGCAACGCAGACGCTGACCGGTAGCGCCGCGCCGACGTTCGCCCCGCCACCGCCTGCCGCCGCGTCCAAACTCGACGCAGCGCTCGTTGGTGTGATCGCGAAAACCGAAGCTGTACGCACGAACGTGGACACCCAAGACTCGCTGTGGGCCACCAAGCAGCAAGCCGCACTCACCCAGTCGCCACCCGTTCTGGCCCAACAGGACCAACACGCCGCGCAGGACTACAACCAGGTCCAGTTCCCGACGCCGGTCATGAAACCAGGCGGCGGATCCAACCTGCCACGAACCATCTAGCCAGGAGTTTGCACCATGTCGATCGCCCCACCGGCCCAACCCGCGTGGCCGCCGCCCCCGCCGCTGCAGCGGCGGCGCCGCTGGCCGGCGATCGCCGCAGCCGCAGGCGCCGGCGCAATCATCGCCGGAGTCATCACCACCCTGGTCACCATCGCCGCCACACCCGGCCCGGCCAACAACAGCGCGCCAGCCGCGGTACCGACGGTCATCGTGACCGCCTCACCCCCAGCGCCACCAGCCCCACTGCCGGCCGCAGAGGCGGACAAGAAGACCTGCCAAGGCTGGGCAATCACCGACGACCTGGTCACCACCGCGGCCTCGGGCCTCAACGTCATCCCGCAGAACATGCCGTTCACCGACCCCGCCGTACAGGCCAACCCCACCTGGAAGGCAGCAGTAGACCGCGCCAGCCAGCTCTACGGCCAAGCCGCCGAAACCCTCGCAGGCCAGATCGCGCCCGGCACCAGCCCAATGCTGGCTGGGTTCGCTGACAGCACCGTCAGCGCGCTACGCACCCTCGCGGTGGCCTACAAGACCTCCGACCCCACCTCAGGAAAAGTTGTCGACATGTTCACCGCCGGCCGCGACTCCCTCGATTGGGTGTGCGGACGATGACTCAACACCACACCGTCGACATCGCTTTCCCACCGCCGCTGCCTCCGCCGCCGGATCCAGGGAAGTGGCCGCCCCCACCCGGGCCGCCGCCACCGCCTCGGGGCGGGTCGCGGCGGAGCTGGCCCGCCCTCGCCACCGCCGCCGCGGCGGGCGCGGTCGTAGCCGCGATCATCGCCGCAGTGATCACCATGCAGGTCCGCGACACCACGCCAGCCGCCGCGCCGACGCCCGCGCCCGTGACCAAGACCGTTCAGCCGCCGGCGCCGGCGGCCCCGGCACCTCTGCCGACCGCGCAAGCAGACCACCAGACCTGCTACCAAGGCTGGGACTCCGCCGACCACTACGCCAACATGGCGCACGATGCACTGCCGGTATTGCCTAAGGACGTCAAGATCGGCGATCCCGCGATCCAGTCCAATCCGGATTGGACAGCCGCCTTGCAAAAGTCTGGCAGCCTTTACCAGCAGGCTAGCGATGCCTTGCGCTCACAGATTGCGCCGGGCACGACGCCGGTCCTGCTTGAAGCGTCAAACACCGCAGTCAAAGCACTGCAGACGTTAGGAACCGCTATCGCCACCGGCTCGCCTGCCAATGGCAACGCGTTCGGCATCGCCGACGCCGCCGCCAAGGAAGTTGGCACTCTGTGCAATCGCTTGGCACCTTAGGCCGAAAGGACTGGAATGGCTTCTGGCGCTGGCGATCCCGCAAAACCTACTACTGAGCACTCGCAGGCGATCTTGGGGACGTCCTGGCCGTTGCAGATGGCCTCCGCGTGGTCGGCTTATGCGGAGAGCTTCACGGGCGCGGCAAACAAGTTATTCCCTGAACTCCATACGCAGCACGACATCCGCAGCATCGTGGCGCCGATGGAGGGCGCCTTTATCGATGCGGCCCGCAGACTCGTCGACGGTCGTCAGACGACGCTGGAGAATCGTATTGAGGGCTACCGTTACCTCGCCAAGAGAGCGTTGTGGGCCTCGGGCGAGATCCATGCCACTAAGGCCGATTTGGTCGAAATCGTCAATAAGGCCGAAGAGGACATCAAAGCCGCACGCGAGGCCGCCGAAAAGGCCAAGCAGGCGGCCACGGCCGTCCCGGGTGCTGCTGCAGCGATCGACGCTCAGCTCAAGGCGGACATCGCTTCAATCGTTGCCGGCGCCGCGGGTCTGGCCCAGGCGCGCGATGCCGAGGGTGCAGGGAAGATAGCGACATTGGCGGCCGATGTCGGCAAGTGGGCGGTGCCGTACGGCAACCCAACACTGCCCGAATCCGGCGGCGTCCCCGGCGTCGGCGCTCCTGCGCCTGCCGCACCAGCTCTACCTGCGCCTCAAGGCGGTGGCCCTAAGGTCGAGTCCGTTCATAACGGCACCGGGCTAAAAGATAGCCCGGATACAACCCAGTTCAACAAGGGTGACACTCCGCAGTCGCAGCAGCAGAATCAGGTGCAGCAGACCGCGTTTCACAAGCCGGATGGAACTGATCAGAACGGGACTAACCCGAAGCAGGCACCGGCTGCTCCGCAGATGGGATCGGGCGGTAGCAATCCGAGTTCGGTGATCGGGCAGATGATGAAACCGATCTCGTCGGGGGCCGGAGGAGGCGGGTCGCCCGCGTCGATGGGGTCGATGATGTCGCCGGGATCGGCAGCTGCTGGCAACGGTATGGGTAACCCGGGTGGGATGAATCCTGCTGGGGCACAAGCCGGGCAGTTCCCCAACGCTACCGGCGCGGGCACTGGCGTCGGGACCGGCACCGGCGCGGGCGCGGGGGCCGGTCGTGCGCCGGGGTTGGCGGGGTTGGGGTCCGGTATTGCTGAGACATCGGCGCGGATGGCGACTGGAGCGGTCAGCGGTGTCGCGAATGGTCTTGGCGCGGCGGCCAATGTGGGTCACCAGGTCGCGCAGAATGTGGCCGCGGCGGCGGTGCCGGCTGCTACCACTGTCAGTTCGTCCGCGGTGACAACTCCTGCGGCTGCCGCACCCGGCGTTGGTGGTGCCCCGATGGCGATGATGCCGTCGGCCGCCGCGGGTGCGACACCGGTGACTCCGGTGAGTAGCACGGGGCCGGTCGGTCCTGTGACGCCGTCAACGCCCGCGGGCGGTCCGCCAGGGGGTAGTGGGCCGCCCCCGGCGGCGGGCGGCGCGCCGAATGGGGCGCAGGTGGCGCCGTTGGCGATGCCCCAGCAGCATGCCCGTATTCAGGCCATCGGTGCCGACGGTGCCAGCGGTGAGGTGTTGTTCCAGCAGGCCATGGACGCCGGCCATGACGTCATCGGGGCCATGCTGGCCCAGACCCTGGCCCAGGGCTATATCCAGACTCATTACGCGGTCTCGCTGATTTACGAACGCACCGGGGGAGTGACGGCGTGGCTGGCGACAAGCGAGGGTCCCTCGAGCATTCCGCTGGGGGTACGGGTGCCGCAGGATGTGCGGTTGGCGGTCACCGATCCGGTCGTGGGTCGCGAGCTGTGGGAGGCCAGCGCCGCCGTCGGAGGGATCAATCCCCTTGATGTGGTGGTGCGTCACGCCCAAGCCCGTGAGATGGCCGCTCCAGGTGCACGCGTGTTGGCGATCGCCTCATCGCTGCCTATGCAGCAGATGACCGACTGGACCCATCAAGTCAATGCGCGGGCTGTCGAGGTCAACCCTCGCGACGTCTCGCCGACCACCAACCCAGGCGGGCATTTTGTGCATCGCTGCCAAGTCGCGATGCCGTGGGAGTGGCGGCAGGCCAACGCTTTTGATGAGCAACAGCGGTTGCAGGTCGCGGCCCGGCACATGCACATGGCGGCCCTTTCTGGTCACCTGCACGGGGCTGCGAGCGAGAAGGTTATGCGGCTGTTCGAGGAACGCAAACCGATCGGTGAGGAGCTATGGGCGCAGGTTCGCCAAGAGCGGTTCATGGCGCTGATCGAATACGAACAGGCCATAGGCGGCCAGGGCCATGGCGGATCAGAGCCAGCGTTGTCCTTGGCGACGGTGCGGGCCGCTGAAGTAATTGAGTCGTTGCGTCACTACGACACCGCGGAGGGGTGTGCGGACTTGTTGTATGCGACGCGGTTGGCCGGCGCCCCGTTGAGTCCCGCGGCCGCCGTCGCCTGAGCAGGGGCGTGTGGCGGGTGGAGTACGGCAGCGAGTGTTGGCAGAAGGCGGCAACCGTCACCTATGTCGAACGGCGCCGCAGCTGCGCGGAATCGATTCTCGATCGGTCGCGGCGGGGCGCGTTGGAGGTTGATGGCGCGACCAACTCGTCGAACGCGAACAGCTGGATGGAGGTTCTTCCCGAATGTTGGACCCGCACTCAGCCTTGACGTCAGGCGGCGCTCGCCTTGCATGCCACGCCGATCCTGCTGCGGCAGTGTTGAATTCGCCGAGGAGTCGTTGAGTGCCGCCCACTTCATTGCTTGACGCGGCACTGCCGGCGACTCCGGTAGTCCCTGCGGTCGATGAGCGTTGGGTTGCACCACCAGCTAGCAGCGTGCGTCGACAGCAGACCGTGTCGACGCCGGCGGCCACAACGACGATGGCGGGCGCCCGCCACGCGTTCTGGCTCAACCCTGATGATCGCAACGCTCATCAGGCGCAATTCCGTGTCCGACGGCCCGATACCACCGCAGGCCCGAGCGTGCTGCTTTCAGTGACCGTTGAAAGCACGAAAACCGTTGTCACCCAGCGCGGATCTGATAAGTCCGGTTTCTTGTCGTTCGAGCTGCGTAGCGACACCGCGACGATGACGGGAACATTCACTTTCACACGGGCCGGCATCGTAGGGGCCAAAGTTGTTGACGCACTACCGAGCATCGAGCTACTTCAGGACTTTCGGGCGCCGAACGTGTTACAGGTGTCCTGGGCGTCGGGGGAGTTCGTCGACTTCCAGGAGCTCCCGCCTTCGGACGAAATGTTCCCGGAATCGCTGATGGAGTACTTGCGCGCGTTGGCGAGCCTGCAGCCATACGCGGGTACGCCGGTGGTGATTCCCGACTTGAGCAGGGTGAGCCGCCGGGACGCGCGAGCTGTCAAAGACGCTGCCCGCCTGGTCGCAGGCGACACAGTCGAGGGCGAATGGGAAGCCTTCACTCTGGCGCCGGGAACAGCCATCGACCCCAGGGCGCACTACGAACTGATCATCGTTGAGCCGCTAATCGTGCCCGTCGGCACACACACCTACACGCTGGGCGCCATGCACACACACTTGCCTTCGGTACGGTTCGGCGTCGACGACGAACGCCTGCGGGCCGAGCCCTTCCTCAACGACACGATGCGGCGGACCTTCGCGCCAGGGGAGCCGGTACCGAAGCGCTCTCATCGCCCCGTGAAAGGCAGACCGGTCGGCTTCATCGACCACCCCGAAGCGAGCGCGGCGTCGGCAGAAGCTGAGGAGCCTGAAACGTTGCCTGAGCGCGACAGCGTCGCGGTGCATGCGGCGCTGCGTACACGCGTCTTGGTCGATGCGCTGGCCGAACCGGTGTCACTGCGGCTGGCGTTGTGGCATGCCGTCGACGAAAGCCCGTTCGCGACACGGCAGCAAGCGTGGGCTGATGCCGCGGCGGCGGTGCGGTCGCTGGCCGCCGACGGCCTGATCACGCTCACAGACGAGACCACCGGCGACGCGCCGCCGTTGGCCGACGAACAGGAACACCTCAACGCCGTTTTGGACACAGTCACCGCGGAGGTTGAACAGGGCGGGCGGCCAGCGTGGACCGAGGGTCCCTGGCTCACCTTGACCGCCAACGGTCAACAGGCGGCCTCGCAGTTAGCGCCACATCCTGAGCGGCCCGCGACGAGGCGCCGGCGGCGTTTGCATGCCGCGGCCGCCGGGCGCAGCGCGCGCAGTGATAGCTCCGAGCGTGTCGACGAAATCCTGGCCAATGAGGTGTGGAAATAACCGCGGTCATCGTCGACGCCGGGCCGTTGATCGCCTACGGCAACGCCGGCGATAAACATCACGAGACGTTCCTCGATTTTCTCGAAACCTATTCGGGCCCTTTCATTGTGCCCATGCTCGTCATCGCGGAAGTCACTCATGTTCTGTGTCGCGACCTAGGTGTAGTGGCCGAGCAGAAGTTTCTCAACGACCTCGATGAGGACGACTTTCAGGTGGAGCCCGTCGTCGATGAGGATTGGCCGCGGATCCGCGAATTGGTCGCCCAGTACCGAGGATTTCCGCTCGGCACGGTGGACGCATCGGTCGTTGCGACTGCTGAACGCCTCGAAATCACCCAGGTCGCGACCGTGGACCTAAGGCACTTTCGGAACGTGGAACCTCGCCACTGCCCAGCGTTCACGCTTCTGCCTTACGACGACACCTAGCCGTGTCCACGCCCCTTAATGTGACCTTACGATACTCTTACTTTTCTTAAGTTTGGTGTACGGTCGCTCGTCATGGGCTTGAGAGGCCAGCAGCACGCCTTTGCGTTCGGGGCGGTCAAACAACCCGTTTGGGGATCGACATCCCGCACGACCGAGGGCCCAACGCGTTGATCGGCAACCAGAAAAGGAGAAGCCCGTGCACGACTCAGCCGGGACGAATATGGACTTTGAGCAGCGATTGTCAGTGATGACCGCCGCAGCGTTGCAGCGACGATGCGTGGTTCGTGACGACTTGCTCGCCGTGCTAGCAAGCAGTGACGATGACCTGCTCGATGTGATCGCCGCGGCGGCACGGGTGCGGCGCAAGTTTTTCGGCCGGCGGGTCAAGCTCAACTACCTGGTGAACATGAAATCCGGTATGTGCCCGGAGGATTGCGGGTACTGCTCGCAACGACTCGGCTCAAGCGCTGAGATCCTCAAGTACTCCTGGATCAACCCCGATGAGGCCGCCGGCCACGCGCGCTGCGCGATGGACGCCGGCGCCAAACGCATCTGCCTGGTCGCCGCCGGCCGCGGCCCCGCCGACCGCGATATCGAGCGCGTCGCCGACACGATCGCCGCGATCAAAAACTTCGCCCCGGCAGTGGAAGTGTGCGCCTGCCTGGGATTACTGAAACAGGGGCAAGCCGACCGGCTGCGTGAGGCCGGCGCCGACGCGTACAACCACAACCTGAACACCAGCGCAGAGAACTACGCGCGGATCTGCTCAACCCACACCTTCAACGACCGGGCCGCCACCGTCGCCGCTGCCAAATCCGCTGGCCTGTCGCCATGCTCGGGCGCCATCGTTGGAATGGGCGAATCCGACGACGACATCGTCGACGTCGCACTGGCATTGCGCGAGCTCCAGCCGGATTCGGTGCCGGTGAACTTTCTGATCCCGTTTGAGGGCACCCCGATGGGTGGACATTGGGAATTGACCCCGCAACGCTGTCTGCGCATCCTGGCGATGTTCCGGTTCGCCTTCCCTGACGTCGAAGTGCGCATCGCCGGTGGACGCGAAATACATCTGCGCACACTGCAACCGCTGGCCTTGCACCTGGCCAATTCGATGTTCCTCGGCGATTACCTCACCAGCCAAGGACAGCCCGGCCAGGACGATCGGGCGATGATCACCGACGCAGGCTTCGTGATCGAAGGCCTCGAGGAACCCGCGCTGCCAGTCGAGCGCCACGACCTTGTCATCACCCGCCAGCGCGGTGCCGGCACCACCACTCCGGCCAACACCTAAGCCGTTGATGACGTCGCACCACGAGATGAGCCCAATCGTGTCGCACAACCCGGTGATCATTGTCGGTGGCGGCCCCGTCGGATTGGCCGCCGCCCTGGAACTCGCCAGGTTCTCGGTTCCCAGCGTTGTTGTCGAGCGCCATGATTCGACGTCGTGGCATCCCAAGGCGCGCAATCTGAATGCGCGGACGATGGAGATCGCCCGAGGGTGGGGAAGTGTGGTGTATCAACGGCTGCGCGGCATCGATACCCCGCCGGGCTGGAAGAGCCCGATGAGGTATATGGACACGATTGTCGGCCAGCAGGTGGGTCAGATCGAGACGGGAGGTTTCGAAGGGCCCGGGCCGGCGATCAGCCCGGTGCTGCCGATCATGTCGTCGCAGGATCTGACCGAAGCCATCCTGCGCGACGCGGCACGGGCCACGGGCATCGTCGACCTTCGGTTCGGTCACCAGGTCACCGACATTCTGTCCGGGTCACGCGAGCACGACGTCGAGGCGCCCGTGGCGGTGCGCGTCACCGCCACGGGAGACACCTACACCCTGGCCGGGGATGCGCTGGTGGCCGCCGACGGTGCCGACAGCACGGTACGTCGCCAGCTGGGCATCGCCTTGAACGGCGAGCAGGGCATCCACCATTTCGTCAACTGCTACTTCCGCGCCGATATCGAACACCACGTCGGAGACCGCCGGGGAGTCGTGTTTTTCGTCGCCAACCCCAACGCCGCCGGTCTGCTGCAACCACTGGACGCGCGCGGGCGCTGGCTGTGTCAGATCGGTGTGTCGCCTGACCAGTGGGTGCGCGAGCTCTGGGACGCCGAACGGGTGAGGAGCTGGGTCCGCGGCGCGGTCGGGGTTCCCGATCTCGAGGTTGAGGTGAAAGGCGTTGGGCTGTGGCAGATGAACGCCGCGGTCGCCGATCGTTGGGTCCAAGGGCGCGTGGTGTTGTGTGGCGATGCGGCCCACCAGTTTCCGCCCACCGGGGGACTGGGAGTCAACACCGGCCTGCAAGGCATGCACAACGCCATGTGGAAGTTAGCCCTGTGCGTGCGCGGGCTGGCTGGGTGGTCGTTGCTCGAGACCTATGAGCACGAGCGGCGAGAACCTGCGATCACCACCATCGAACAGTGTTTGCAGAATCACGGCAATCTCGCGCGGCTTGCCGCGGCTTACTACTATCCGGCCAGCAGTGACCTAAGTGCCCAGGAGGCCGAGCGGGCCAGTCGACGCTTCGGTAATCATTTCGGCGTCGAGTTCGGCACCGCGTATCGCTCGACCGCCGTCATCTCCGATGGCACACCGGCTCCCGAGGTCGACGACGACTACAGCGACTACGCGCCCTGCGCGACACCGGGCTGCCGGGCCCCACATGTCTGGCTCGGCGCCGAGTCTGAACCGGTCTCCACACTCGATCTCTTTGGCGCCGGGTTCACGGTGCTTACCGGTCCAGGCGGGACGATCTGGCGAAAAGCAGCCGCGGTTGCAGCTCGAGAGCTCGGCGTGCCTATCGCCAGCTACGCGATCGGCGATCCGGGATTGGCCGACCACACCAACACGTTCTTCGACCTTTATGGAATCGGCTGCGACGGGGCGGTCCTCGTGCGTCCCGACGGGTATGTCGCCTGGCGCAGCTCGGCCGGCTGCTGCGACGGCGCGCCGCTCATTCAAGCCGTCGAACAGATCCTGGATCGCCGCACGTAACTGGACTTTCCGGGGACCAGCGAACACGAAAGGTTGCATGTGGCAGACCATGCGGTAGTTGTTGCCGGCGCGGGCCCGACCGGGCTGATGCTGGCCGGTGAGTTGGCGCTGGCAGGAATCGACGTTGCGATCGTCGAGCGCCGCGGCAACAGCGATGAGTTGATCGGCTCGCGCGCGGGCGGGATGACGTCGCGCACGATTGAGGTTCTCGATCAGCGCGGGATTGCTGATCGATTCCTGTCGCAAGGATGGACGGGCCAGATCGGGCACTACTCAGGGATTTCGATCGACATCAGCGACTTGCCCACCCGGCATAACTATGGGTTGGGGCTGCCGCAGTACCGCATCGAGGGCATCCTGGCCGACTGGGTGAGCGAGTTGGGGGTGCCGATCTATCGCGGCCGCGAGGTGAAAGGTTTCACCCAAGACGACGCTCGTGTCGACGTCGAGATCTGCGACGGCCCGCCGCTACGGGCCGCATATCTTGTCGGGTGCGACGGAGGACGCAGCGTCATCCGCAAAGTCGCCGGCATCGAATTCCCGGGGTGGGATCCATCGATGAGTTGCCTGCTCGCTGATGTCGAGATGGACGATCACCCGCCGTGGGGCATGCACCGACACGGCGGATTTCATTCATTCTTCAAACTCGAGGATGGCGGGCCGGTTCGGGTCATGGTCGCCGAACCGCATCTCGAGCAAACCGGTGAGCCTACCTTGCGTGAACTCAGGGATGCGCTTATCGCCGTTCGCGGAACCGATTACGGAATACGCAGTGCCATCTGGGTTTCCCGGTTCACCGATGTGACGCGACAAGCGGCGTACTACCGGGACAGGCGCGTGCTTTTAGCCGGCGACGCCGCGCACGTGCACTTCCCGGTCGGCGGGCAAGGCCTCAACACCGGTATCCAGGACGCGGCGAACCTGGGCTGGAAGCTGGCCCAGGTCATCAACACGACCTCGCCGGAACGCCTGCTGGACACCTACCAAGACGAGCGGCACCCGGTCGCCGCTGGTGTGCTACGCAACACCATGGCCCAAACCGCGCTCATCGCCCCCGGCGAACGTCTCGACGCGTTGCGCGACACCATGTCTGAGCTGCTGAACATGGACGAGCCGCGCAAGCGAATCGCCGCGATGATGTTCCCTGCTGAGTCGGCGTGTCGACTAGGTTCAGGGTTTTCTTGAGTGCAGTCTGGGGATGGCGCGGTGGCTGGTCAGCAAACCAGTCGCGGGAGGGTTTCGCTTGGCGAGCTGGCGAGTTTTCTGGATTCCGGGTGCATCGTTGGTCCAAGGTGTGCGACCACGACTGTTAGCCGGCTGGGCTGATCTCGCGAATCGCGAAGAATCGGTAGGGATTCGGCCGGGTGACCCTATCTTTTTGGCGCCGGACCGCCGAGTCGACGCGCGGCTGTCCACGTATGCCCAGACGAGAATCTTCCGCGGTTACACCGCTGAGACACGGCGCAACCATGTGACCGACCTGCGCTTATTTTTGACCTTTCTGTGGGCAAAGAAGGTGGGTTGGTGGGAAGCGACCCGTGATGATGTCGAGGACTATGAGCATTGGCGTCGGTTCGCCGAGCACAATCCTCGCCGCATCGGCGGGGCGAAGTGGGATCGTG